>JBCCGT010000004.1:0-274042 GCA_039029135.1 Pseudomonadota bacterium
CCAACTTGGCAGAGATCGAGGGGTCGCTGGAATTCAATCGCGCGGCGCTGACCAACTACGCCCTGCTGGAACGCTACGTGCAGCAAGAGTTGCCGTACGCGCCAGAGCTCGACGCCGTGTTCGGCGTGTTGCCCTACTGGGATTCCCCGCACCTGAGCTTCACCGCCTACGATTCCCTCAAGGCGCGCGGCTGGAACATCGTCGAGAACGAGTCCCTCAAGAGCCGCATCGTCAACATGTACGAAAACCGCTTCTCGCTCATCGTGAACGACTGGGATCGGTGGGAATGGGATATCAACCAAACCGTCGTCATGCCGTTCTTTGCCCGTCACGTGCGCGGCAACGCGGGTAACCGCTACGTCGCAAGACCTAACGACTTCGAGACGCTGAAGGACCTGCCGGAGTTCATGAACGTCATCGGCGTGCTGGCGCGGACCCGCGACTACGGCGTCGATCTCTGCGAAGAGACGGCCACAGAGCTGCGCGAGCTGATCGTACAGCTATCCGGCTACATCGACGAAGTGACCTGAGCGAATCAGGGTGGCTTGACCCGGGAAGCGTGATCGCCCGCGCTTAGATAACGAGCGCGGCGACCAGATAGAGCACCGCCGCGAGTCCCGCCGCCATGCTGGCCAGCCATAGCTGCGTCACGACGTGATCCATGAGATCGGCGCCGCAGGCGAGCGAGGACAAGATGGTGGTGTCGGATACCGGCGAGCATTGATCCCCGTACAGCGCGCCGCCCATGACCGAGCCGAACGTCAAGAGCAGAAACGACTCATCCGGATTGATGGCCCAGGCGAGCGGTAGCGCGATGGGGAAGATCACGGCGTAGGTGCCCCACGACGAGCCGATCGAGAAGCTGGTGATCATGCAAACCAACAGCAGCAGGCTCGGCAGCACGTAGGGCGCCTGGTTGAGCAGCGGCGTCGTGGCGTTAACCACGTAGACCGAGGTGCCAAGGTGCTGGGCAACGGTCGCCAGCGATAGCGCCAGGCCCAGTATCAGCGCGGCGACGGTGACGCCCTTCACGCCGTCCAGGGCCGCCTCGATCACGACGTTGATCGGCATGCCTTTCCAGATCGTCATGCCGAAGCTGGTCAGCACGGCGAGACCGAATGCCTCGAATATCCAGGGTTCGCCGCCCAGCACCCAGGGCACGATGCAAAACCCGAGCAGCACCAGGATCGGCGCGATGAAGTCGAGCATCGTCGTCGGGTAGTCGGGATGCACCGGCTGTGAGACCAGCTCTTTCGACACCATCGGCATCGATCCCGGGCGGTCGAGCTCGCCGGTGGACGTTACGCGGTCGACCGCTTTCCGCATCGGCGTGCCGAACAGGGGCAGCTTGTCGAAAGCGAACAGCAGCGTCATGCCGACCGCGATCCAGGCGTAGAAGTTGTAGGGAATCGCCTTGAAAAACAGCGCCAGGGCCGCCGCCATATCGGGAATCGGTTCCGCCATCGAGGGCAGCAGGATGAGGCCGCTGACGTACAGCGGCCAGCCGTTAAACGGGATCAGCGTCGCGATGGGCGAGGCCGTGGAGTCGACGATGTACGACAGCTCCTCGTGCGCCACGCCCTGCTCGTCGGCGACCGGTCGCGCCGTGGATCCCGCGATTACCGTGCTGATCAGGCCGCCCTGATGGAACAGGATCCCGAGTCCCCAGGTAAACAGCTTTGCCGAGCGGCGCGAGTTGACGAGGCGGCTCGCGATCGTGCGCGCGAAGTGCACCGCGCCGCCGTTTCTGTTCCACAGCCCCAGCAGCGCGCCGAGCGCCCAGACATAGATCAGCAGCTGACTCGCAAACTGCTCCGATGCGAGGCTGGGCAGCAGGAACGTGTTGATGACGTTGAGTTCGTGAGCGACCAGGCCGCCCGTCAGCACCCCCGCGAGCAGCGCGATGACGACGTTGCGGGTGATGAAACAGATGGCGATGGTGACCGCGGCCGGAAGCAGCGACCAGCCGCCGAAATGCTCGCCGTTGGAGGCCGGCGCGATCAGCCAGATCGCGATGCCGAAGGCGATGCAGAGACCAACCGCGAGCGCGCCGCTGCGCGCTCCGGTCTCGTCGGTGTGCAACAGACGGGCTTAGAAGACGATACGCAGCACGCTCTCGGCGACGCAGGCCGGCTTGTCCTGGTCCTTGATCTCCACCGTGAGCTGATTGACCACCTCCAGCATGCCGCCCTTTTCCTCCACGCTCAGCAGCTCGCCAACCGTGCGGATCTCGGCGCCCACCGGTACGGGGGAGGGGAAGCGAACCTTGTTCCAGCCGTAGTTGATGCCCAGCTTCATGCCGGGCAACGCCGGCAGGCCGACGCCCTCGCCGCCGGGCAGGAAGCTCATGACGCTCATGGTGAGCTGACCATGGGCGATGGGCGCACCGAAGGGACCCGCCTTGGCGCGCTCCGGATCGATGTGTATCCACTGATGGTCCATCGTCGCGTCGGCGAAGCTGTTGACGCGGTCCTGAGTGATCTCGAACCAGTCGGTCTCGCCGCCGCGCTGGCCGATACGTGCGCTCAAGGTGTCTTTCGCGTTTTGCAGGTCGCTCATTGCGCCTCCCCTCTTGTTGTTCACTGTGGATGTCGAGTATTGGTATGCGTGGTTGATGACCGCGTCGGTGCCCGCCGACCTGTCAGTCGGACTAAGCTACGGCGCGTACGCATCTTGTCAAGCGCCGTCCACTGGCCGCCGCGCGGCCTGTCCGAGTCGGCGCAGCGCCAGAAAGTAGGTGAGGGTGTAACCGCTGCCGATCAGGAAGCCCGGCAGTATGGTCGCGACTATGCGCGGCGTACCGGCCAGCGCGTGTATGGCATAGGCAATGCCGAAGTTGATTGCGGCGATGCCGGCCGTGAGCCACCAGAGCGCTCCCGGTAGCTGTCGGGCCCGCGCCCAGGCGGCCTCCATCACCAGCGTCATCGTCAGGGTGAGCGTGAAGGCGTACCCGCCCTGGATCAGCGCCGCGCGCATGCCCATGTCCATCGGGGCGTTGACGAGCCAGGCCCAGCCGCCGTAGCCCAGAGCGGCGGCGAGCGCGGCCCCGAGGCTGCGCAGGGTGGCGCCCTTGCTGTCACTGTCGACGGCTGTGCTCACTCTCCGCTGCCTGGCGGCTCGACCGCGAGCTGCAGCATCAGGACCCGCATACCGCCGTCACTGCCCTTGGCGTGCATCTCGCCCGGCCGAAACATCGCCATCTCACCGGCCCGCACGGGGCGGCGCTCGCCGTCGGCGCCGGCCACCCAGCCGCTGCCGGACAGCACGATGAATCGCTGCTGGAACCCGGTCGGATGGGGACCGATCTCGCTGCCGGCGGCGAAGTCCAGGTAGTAGCAGTGGGTCTCGCCGGCGCTGGCGCCTAGGACAGCACTGCGTACGCCGCAGCTGTCAAAGCTCGTGATCATCTCGAGCGGCAGCGCATCGAGCTTGGCAATCTGTACCATCGCCAGACTATTTCTGCTTCGCGCCGGCAGCGCAAGCAGGCCCGCGCGTCGCGCCCGGCCGGGGGCTAGAAGGCGCGAGAGGCACGAACCGCCGGCAAATTGAAACATCAGCCCGCTCCTGATAGGTTTGCGCGCCTTTTGTTCGATGCGAGCCGCCGCTTGAAAGTCATCATCCTCAGCGCCGGTCAGGGCCGCCGCCTGCTGCCCCTGACCGAGAGCACGCCCAAGTGCGCCCTGGACGTCGCGGGCAAGTCTGCGCTGCGCTGGCAGCTCGAGCAGATCAGCCAGTGCGACGTCGACGAGGTCGTGATCATGACCGGCTTTCGCGCCAGCGTGGTCGAAGGCATCGCGGCCGACTTTGCGGGGGAGCTGCGGGTCCGGACCACGCACAATCCGTTCTACGCGGCCTGCGACAATCTCGGCACCTGCTGGCTGGCGCGGCCGGAGATGAACGGCGAGTTCTGCGTTCTGAATGGCGACACCCTGTTCGAGGCCGCAATTCTGCGGCGTTTGCTCGCATCGCCCGCTGAGCGCGCGATCACCCTGTGCGTCGATCGCAAAGACGCCTACGACGATGACGACATGAAGGTGATCGAGGTCGACGGCGAACTGCGGCGCGTCGGAAAGACCCTGACGGACGGCGTGAACGCCGAATCGATCGGTCTAATGGCCTTTCGCAATGCCGGCCCCGACATCTTCAGCAGCAAGCTCGACGCGCTGATGCGGGATGAGACCTCGCTGAAGCGCTGGTACCTGTCGGCCGTCGACGAGATTGCCGCCGACGGCAACGTCGGCGTATGCGACATCGCGGGGCTGTCGTGGTGCGAGATCGACGATCAGGCCGATCTGGCCCATGCGGCGACGGTGGTGGTGAACTGGTAGCCTGTCGGCTCTTTCGCAGACGAGGGCGCGGCTGATGCACGACACCATGGAGACCTTTGGTTATCCGGCCACGCTGATCAAGGCCTACGAGCACTGGTGCGTGCTGCTGCGCCCCGCGCAGGTGACGCTGGGCGCGCTGATCCTTGTGGCCAAGGCCGATGTGAAGGCCTTCAGCGAGTTGCCCGCCGCCGCCTTCGCTGAGCAGGCGCAGGTCGTGCAGGATATCGAGCGCGTGCTGGCGGCGTTCAGCGGCTTTCAGAAGATGAACTACATGATGCTGATGATGGTGGATCCGCACGTCCACTATCACGTGCTGCCGCGCTACGAGGGCGAGCGCGAATTCGATGGCCTCGCCTTTGCCGATGCGGGCTGGCCCGCTCTGCCCCGGCTCGATGCACCCACGCCGACGACGCCGGAGCAGAACGCTGCGATCGTCGCCGCCCTGAAGGCGCTCTGGTAGGTCCGCGCTGAGCATGCGCGCCGATACCCGCCAGGGCCGGCGCAGCTAAGACTCAGCGCTTGGGCTCCGCCACGATCTCCACGCCGCCGCTGCCGGTGCCAACCAGCACGCGCTTGTCGAGGTCGTACTCCAGCGAAGAGCTGCGCAGCGTGTTGCGTTCGTCGATCAGCACCGCGTCGCGTTCGAGCTTCAGCCGTTCCCCCGCGCGCAGGTAGATGATCTGACCAGCCGTCGCCTCGACGTTGGTCTCGCCGGCTTCGTCGAGCATCCACAGCCGTGCCGGTGCCCCGCCCAGCGTGACGCTATTCGGATCGTCCAGATCGCCGCGCACTTCGGCGGTCTCCGAGCGAACGAACCAGTCGGGGGCGTCGAGTGAAAAGTTGCCCTCGAAATGCAGCGCGCGACCGCGTTCGTCGCGGGTCTCCCAGGCGCGGTCGGCGCGAATAACGACGATGTCGCCGCTATCCAGATCCGGGGGCTCGATGGCAGTGGCATGCTCGCCGGCTTGCAAGGTCAGGAGTGCGCAGAGGACAATCGCGCCCGCCGCGGCCCTACGCCCGAGCCGCTGCGAACGACGCTTAACGATTGCGGTCAGTAACATGGGAAGCTGGCGTGGTCCTGGCATGGGTCCTGTTATGAATCCGGTAACTAATCCGGTTATCAATCCGGTGATCCGTCCGGTGAGAGGCAGAGGGAATCATACCGTTTTGGAGCTGAACGCCGCGTGATTATCGATCGCTATCTGGTCCGCCTCATCGCCGGTCCGATGCTGCTGATCGTGGCGCTGCTGTTTGCGCTCTTTGTGTCGTACACGCTCACGCGATTCCTGACCGATGCGGCGGCCGGACTGCTTAGCCTGCCCGAGGTGTTGCGCATCATCCTCTACCGCGGCGCGATCGCGCTCGAGGTGCTGGCGCCGATCAGCCTCTATATCGCAGTGGTGGTCGGGCTCGGCCGCCTATACAGCGAGTTCGAGATGGATGCGCTGAAGAGCGCCGGCATGTCCCGCGCGCGCATCCTCCGCCCGATCGTGCTGCTGGCGACGCTAGTTGCCCTGGTCGTCTGGCTCTCATCGATGTTTGTGCGCCCCTGGGCCTATAGCAGCATCTACGAGCTGCAGGCGGTGGCCGAATCGACGGACGAGCTCGAGCGCATCAAGGCCGGGCAGTTCTATCACTACGACGGCCAGGACCGAACGGTCTTTGTCGCCGAGCGCGGCAAGCGCGACGAGCTGGGCGGTGTGTTCGTGCGCACCCGCTCGGGGGACAGCGTAGAGGTCATCGCGTCCGATGCAGGCATAGTGCGCGAGTTCGCGACCGCCTCCGAGCACGAACTGGAGCTGTTGAACGCACGCGTGTTCCGCGCAGATCGCGACCAGTTCGCGCTGCTCGGCCAGTTCGGCCGCTTCCAGCTCATGATCCCGGCGGCCGAGTTCGACCCGCCGGAGTACAAGCCGAAGTCCGCCGCCTCGGCGGTGCTCGCACGTTCGACGGACCCTATGGACCAGGCCGAGTATCAGTGGCGACTGTCCACGGGCGTGTCGACCCTGCTGCTGGCGCTGCTCGCGGTGCCGCTCAGTCGCTCGCTGCCGCGGCAGGGACGCTACGCCAAGCTCATGATCGCGGTTGGCATCTACGCCGCGTTTTACATCCTGATGGGCGTCGCGCGGACCTGGGTCGAACAGCAGGAGCTTGGCACCATCTGGTGGGCCCCGGCACTGCTCGCCGTGGTGGTGTTCCTGCTGTACACGCCCTGGCGGCGGGGCGGGACGCTGTGATCGGGCGCCTCAACCAGTATCTGATCGGCGCCTCCGCCAAGGCGCTGCTGCCGGTCATGCTGATGCTGCTCGCGCTGTTCAGCTTTCTCGCCCTGGCAGACGAGCTGGAGGACGTCGGGGAGGGCACCTACGCCGCGATGGACGCGGTGACCGTCGTCGGCCTGACGCTGCCCAATCGGCTGCTCGATCTACTGCCCGTGATGCTGCTGTTGGGCGTGCTGGTCGGGCTGGGTGGGCTTGCCGGCAGCTCGGAGCTGACTGCAGCGCGCGCCGCCGGCCGCTCGCCGTGGCAGATCATTCGCCCGGTGCTCGCTTTCGGCCTGGTCGTCGGCCTGCTGCTGCTGGCTGCCGCCGAGTACGTGGTGCCTGCCGCGGAACGCAAGGCCGGTCAGCTGCGGGCCAAGGCCATCGAGGATCTGAGCGTCGCCAGCGACGCCACCTGGACACGCGCGGGCGATCAGATCATCAAGATCGGCGGCATCGGCGAAGACGGCGAGCTGACCGACGTGGAGGTCTACCGCTTCGACGGCGCGGAGCTGGCGGAGCTGCGCGAGGCCCCGGCCGCCGAGGTGATCGACGCGAGGTACTGGCTGCTCGACGACGTCAACGGTCTATCCTGGTCGGCGGCCGCCGCCGCGAACGTCGCGGGGACGCCCGCTGGCGTCGAGGACGGTCTGCGTGAGCGCGGCGAGACCCGCGCGCTCTGGCCGGTCGATCTGCCCGCCAACAAGCTTGCGGCGCTCGCGGTGCCGCCGGAATCTCTGTCGCTCGGCGATCTGCGCGCGCGGGTGCTGCGTTCGCAGGCCAATGGCCTCGACGCGCACGGCCTGCGGGTGATGCTGTGGCAGCGGCTCGCGCTGCCGCTTGCCGCGCTCGCCATGGTCGCGCTGGCGCTGCCGTTCGTGCTCGGCTCGACGCGCGTCATGTCGGCGGGTGAGCGTATTACCTACGGCATCCTCGCCGGCGTCGTGTTCTATCTGATCGAGCAGGCCTGCGCGCATTTCGCGATCATCTATCACCTGAACCCCGTGCTGATGGCGACGCTGCCCGAAGCCCTGATACTGCTGTTTGTTGGGCGCTGGCTGTGGCGGCTGGCCTGAGTCCGATGTCGTCGCGCGAGCGGCTGTTCCTGCGTCATGCGAGCGCGCTCGTGCCCGATACGGACATACCGCCGTGGAGCGGCTATATGCCGGCGAAACAGCTGGGTCCCGGGGTCGCGTTTGTCGATCTGCCGCCGGTCGTGCGCGCGCTGCTGATTGCCGACGGCACCGTCACCATGGCACTCGAGGCGCTATTCGAAGAGCCGGTCGCGGTCGAGGTCGCGCAGCAGCGCAGCCTGTGCGCGCCGGACGCGGTTGCCGCGCTCGAATCTGCGATCGACGAGCCGCTCTTCTACCGTGAGGTGTCGCTGCGCGGGGAGCGCAGCGGGCGGCGTTTCGCGCGGGCCTATTCGCTCCTGCGCGAGGCGGCGCTAGAGCCGGAGCTGCTGGCGCGCCTGCGCGGCGAAGAGGTCGGCATGGGCGTCGTGCTGCGGCATACGGCCAAGAGCAGCTACCGGCGCGTGCTGCACATGGGCAGCGGCGATCTCGCGAGCGACGCGCCGGACCGGGTGCACCGCACCTACTGCGTGTTCGTGCGCGAACGGCCCTGCATTCTGATCACCGAGGTGTTTTCGCTGCCGGCGCTCGCGGGCGTTTGAGCGCTACCAGCGCAGCACCGTCTGCGCCGCCGGGCGGGCGCGATAGCGCTCGTCCCAGGCCCGCAGTCCCGGGCGCTCGCCGAACACGTCGCACTCCACGTAGCGCACGAACTGCAGCGAGGCCTGCAGCGTGAAGTCGGCGATGGAGACCTGCTCGCCGGTGAGCAGCGGGCGACCGTCGGCCAGCAGGCCTTCGAGGAAGTCGAGCGGTGTCTGCATGGCGGTCTCGCACTGCGCGGCCTTGTCCATGTCCTGCGGATAGCCCAGCGGCGAGTTCACGGCGTGGGCATAGGCGCCCATCGGACCGGCGAGGCGCAGGTCGACGACGCGCTCGATATCGAGCGCCTTCGCGCGCTCCTCCGGCGACCCGGCGAGCAGGGCGCCGTCCGGAAACTTGTCTTCTAAGTAGTGCATGATCGGCAGCGACTCGACGATGAAGGTGCCGTCGTCCAGTTCGAAGGCGGGTACCGTGCCGAACGGATTGCGCGCCAGGTGCTCGGGTTCCTTGTGGCGACCCTTCACCGTGTTCACCACGATCTGCTCGATGTTCATCTGCGTGCCCAGCGCCTCGCGCTCGGCGATGTACAGCATGACCTTGGTCGGGTTCGGCGCCAAAGGCACCATATACAGTTTCACGACGGGCTCCCCTCATAGATCGGTGACTGGTGTTGGTGATCGCTGCCGCTGCGCGGACCCCAACGTTGGCGCGCGATCTGTCCCCGCGGGGGTACAAGGCGCGTAGCGACAGTGTTGGTTCGCGACGCGCGGTGGTCAAGTCGAGTCCGCTTCGCGCCGCTTCTGTGGGCCGGTTATGCTGTGCACGGAGGTAGAACATGGCCGACCATCTGATCCCTGCCGCGCTGCGCGACGACGTCCGTAAGCTCGGCAATCTGCTCGGCGCCGCGATCCGTAACGACAAGGGGGACGGCGCGCTGGAGCTCATCGAGACCGTCCGGGCGCTGGCCAAGTCCGCGCGCCCGGAGGGCGCGGAACCTGACTGGACCGAACTTGCCAACGTATTGGGTCGTCAGAACGATGCGACGCTGGTGACGATCGCGCGCGCCTTCAATCAGTTCCTCAATCTCGCCAACATCGCCGAGCAGGTGCACGCGGCGGGCTCACCCGGCGCGCCGCTGCGTCTACCCGAACACGTGCAGCTCGAGGCCGCGCGCGCGGGGCTGAACATCGAGCTGGTCCTGACCGCGCACCCGACCGAGGTGCTGCGCCGGACGATGATTCAAAAGTACGACGCGATCGCCGAGGCGCTGGCGGCGGACGACGACGCGGCGCTGGAGCGCCTCATCGCCGAGAGCTGGCACAGCGACGAGATTCGCCGCACGCGGCCGACCCCGCAGGACGAGGCAAAGTGGGGCTTCGCCGTTATTGAGAACTCGCTATGGGATGCGTTGCCGCGCACGCTGCGGGAATTCGACGCGGCGGCGGCGGAACGCGGCCTCGCGCCGCTGCCGCTCGACGCCGCGCCGCTGCGCATCGCCACCTGGATGGGCGGCGACCGGGACGGCAATCCCAACGTCACCGGCGCGGTGACCGAAGAGGTGCTGCTGCTCGGTCGGTGGATGGCCGCCGATCTGTTTCTGCGCGATCTGGACGGGCTGCAGGCCAGCCTGTCGATGACCGAGTGCAATCAGACCGTGCGCGAGCTCGCCGGAGACGCGCTGGAACCCTATCGCGCGGTGATCAAGGGACTGCGCGAGCGGCTGGCCGCCACGCTCGAATGGGCCGAGCGGCGGGCGCGGGCGCCGGACGGCGGTCGCGACGCGCGGCGCAAGGCGCAACTCTACGCGGCACCCGCCGAGCGCAGCAGCTCGATCCTGTGGGATCGCGACGAGCTGCTGGTGCCGCTGCTGAAACTGCACGAGTCGCTGTGCGACTGCGGCATGCGCGTCATCGCCGAGGGTCCGCTGCAGGATACGATCCGTCGCGCCGCCAGTTTCGGCCCGACGCTCACGCGGCTGGACATCCGGCAGTCGAGCGATCGCCACGCCGACGTGTTCGATGAGCTGACTCGCTACCTGCATCCGGACGAGCCGGGCTACAACGATTGGGACGAGGCGCGGCGCTGCGAGTTTCTGCTGGCCGAACTCAACAGTCGGCGACCGCTGTTTCCCGACGACTGGCCGCTCAGCGAGCCCTCGCGCGAGGTGCTCGGCAACTGCGAGCTGCTCGGCCGCATCCAGGCCGCGGGCATCGCCCAGTACATCATCTCGATGGCCGGCCAGCCGAGCGACGTGCTGGCCGTCATCCTGCTGCTGCGCGAATCGGGTCTCGCCCGGCCGCTGCCGATCGTGCCGCTGTTCGAGACGCTGGACGATCTGGAGCGCGCGCCGGCGACGCTGGATGCGCTGCTCGGCAACGACTGGTACCGCGGCTACGCCGGCGGCGCCCAACAGGTGATGATCGGCTACTCCGATTCGGCTAAGGACGCGGGTCAGTTCAGCGCCGCCTGGGCGCAGTACCGCGCGCAGGAAGAACTCGTCACCGTCGCCGAACGTCACGGCGTACAGCTCACGCTGTTTCACGGCCGCGGCGGTGCGGTCGGCCGCGGTGGCGGTCCTGCCCAGGCCGCCGTGCGCTCGCAGCCTCCCGGCTCCATCAACGGTCGGCTGCGGGTGACCGAGCAGGGCGAGATGATCCGCTGGAAGCTCGGCACGGTGGCCCTCGCGCGCGCGAGCCTCGCGGGCTACATCAGCGCGACGCTCGAGTCGTCGCTGAACCCGCCGCGCGCGCCGGACGCCGACGAGCGCGCGGCGATGACCCGCATGGCCGCGGCGTCGCTCTCCGGCTATCGCGGCTCGGTGCGCGACGATCCGGACTTCGTGTCGCTGTTCAGGGCGCTGACGCCGGAGCGGGAGCTGGGCATCCTGGCGCTGGGTAGCCGCCCCGCGCGCCGGGCGGCTACCGACGACGTCGCCAGCCTGCGCGCGATTCCCTGGGTGTTTGCCTGGACGCAGATTCGGCTGATGCTGCCCGCCTGGCTCGGTACCGAGCGCGCGCTGACCGGCGACGAACTCGCGCAGGTGCGCGCCATGCTCGACTGGCCCTTCCTGCGCATGCAGATCGACATGCTGGAGATGGTGTTGGCGAAGTGCGAGCCGAGCCTGACCCGCTTGTATGCCCGCCAGCTCGTGCCGGACGCGACGGCGGGTGCGGTCGACGCGTTCTGCGCGCGACTGCAGGAACTCAGCGCCGCCGTGCTGACGCTGCGCGAGGCCGACGAGCTGCTGCGCCACGATCCGGAACTCGCGGCCTCGCTGGAGGTGCGCAACACCTATCTCGATCCGCTGCACGTGCTGCAGGCGGAGCTCTTGAAGCGTTATCGGCGCGACGAGGCGGAGGATTCGAAGGTGGCGCGGGCGCTGCGCGTGACGATGGCGGGGATCGCCAGCGGACTGCGCAATACCGGCTGAGCCCGGGCTGTTCGCGGCGGCTGCCGCGGTCGATCAGCGCGCGGCTTGCGGATCGAGGGCAGGGGAGTCTGCGCCCTGCGCGTGCCGACGGACGGCACACTCGCCGCTGCCGTCGACGGTGATGACGCTGTAGCCGCCGGGCGCATCGCTGCGCTCGCTCGACGCGGACGCGGTTCCTACGACCGGCACGCCGGCGGCTTCGTTCGCGAGGCTGCGATGCTGGTGCCCGTGCAGCACGCATGTGGGTTGCCGCTGGGTCAGCACCTGCAGCAGCGCCGGCGCGTCCAGCAGCGCCTTGCGCCGCGATGCGATGCCGGGCGCCGGCGGGTGATGCACGCCGAGCAGCCACGGGCGCGCCTCGCCGTCGGCCAGCCAGCGCTGCAGCCGCGCGAGCTGCTCGCGACCCAGGCGTCCGGTGGCGGCATACCAGGGGGCTGAGAACGCCGAGTTCAGCGCCACCAGATCGCCGTCCGCCAGGCTCAGCCTGTGCGGCCAGGGCGCGTCGAAGCCGGCGTCGCCCCATATCGGGAGCGCGCCCCACTCATCGGCCATGGACGCCCAGGAGTCGTCGCGGTACAGATCGTGATTGCCGGGTGCCAGGAGCACCGGCACCGCGCGGCTCAGCTCCTGCAGCCAGGGCCGTACCTGGCGCATCTCTTCGCGCAGGCCGATGTGGCACAGATCGCCCGTCAGCATCACGGCGTCGGGCGCTTCGTCGAGCGCGGCTAAGGTGATTCGCTCCAGCCGCGCCCAGGTATGCTGGTAGCGGCGCTTGCGCCACCATGATCGATAGCCCATTCGACGCTTGCCGGAGAGCCGCCAA
Source organism: Pseudomonadota bacterium (assembly GCA_039029135.1). Lineage (GTDB taxonomy): Bacteria > Pseudomonadota > Gammaproteobacteria > Pseudomonadales > Azotimanducaceae > JALZVT01. The sequence goes on from JBCCGT010000004.1 coordinate 12,516, forward strand.
AAGCTGGTGAAATCGAGGCTGGCGACGTGAGGGTCGGTGAGGTGGACAATACGCACTCGGGTATACTGCCGCGTCGGCGCGCCGTTCGCATCCGCGCCCGCGCGCTATCCCAGCTTCCACGAGGTTTGCCCCTAAGCCAATGATATCGATGCACGTTCTCGGCGATTCCGAGATCCGCTTGTGGGGCCTGGATGCGACGACGCGACTGCAGCGTCAGCTCGGTCCGATCACCCAGCTGCGCTGGCTGAACAACCTCAACGAGGTTGGTCCCAACGACAGCGTGCTGCTGGTGCGCGGCGACTATCTGTTCGAGGCGCGCACGCTGAACGCGCTTATCGATGCGGGTCGCGGTGTGCTGCGCTGCGCGGCCGACGAGGGGCTCGCCGCCGCGCTGGTTGACGGCGCCGCCGTGCCTAGCGCGATGAACGCGCTGGAGTCCGGCGATCCCGGCGACTTTGCGGTGATCGAACAGGCCGACGCCGCGACCTTCGACGGCCAGCTCCGCAAGGCGGAGCCGCCGATACTCGAACCCATCAGCGCCGCACGGCGCGACGCCCTGGAAGCCAAGCTGTACGGCAACGCCTATAAGGGCGTCACGGATCTGGTGACCAAATGGTGGTGGCCGCGTCCCGCCAAGATCGTCGTCGGCTGGTGCGCGGCGGCGGGCATCACCCCGAACGCGGTGACGCTCACCGGCCTCGTGTTGATGCTGTTTGCGTGCTGGGCGTTCTGGACGGGCCACTACGCCGCGGGCCTGATCGCCGGCTGGATCATGACGTTTCTGGACACGGTCGACGGCAAGCTCGCCCGCGTGACGATTCAGTCCAGCCGCATCGGGCACGTCCTGGATCACGGCATGGATATCGTCCATCCGCCGTTCTGGTACCTCTTCTGGGGACTGTCGCTCGCCGCAACCATGCCGGCCAGCGCGCCCTGGTTTGGCTGGTCCGTCGCGACCTGGTGCTGGCTGATCTTTGGTGGCTATGTGGCGGGGCGGCTGATCGAGGGTGCCTTTCATGCGCTGGGTGACTGTTCGCTGTTCGCATGGCAACCGTTCGACGCCTACAACCGGCTGATCACGGCCCGTCGCAACCCCTGCATGATCATCCTCACCCTGTGCTGGGCGGTGGGGCGGCCCGACTGGGGCTTCTACCTTGTTGCCCTGTGGACCCTTATCAGCTCCGGCGTGATCCTGGTGCGGCTCGCGCAGGCAGCCGTGGAGCGGCTGCGTAGCGGGCCGGTGCAGTCGTGGCTCGCAGATCCTGAGAGGGCGCGGGCTGAGCACCCAGAGGCGTTCGCGCGCTTCTCCGGGACCCGCAGCGCCTACGGCGCCGCGGCGGGAGACCTGCCGCAGGGTTAGGCCATGGGCGAGACTTTGACCGCGCTGGTCGGCGAACGTTTTGCTGCGGGGCTGTCGCTGCCCGAACAGGACGCCGATCTCGAGCGCCTCGTTGCCGCGCTGACGGCACGCTTCGGCGACCGTCTGCAGGCGGTGATCCTGTACGGCTCCTACACTCGCGGCGCGCGGGACTCGCTCGTCGATCTGTACGCGCTGCTCGACCGCTATCGCGGCACCGAGTTGGCCGCGTGGCACGGGCCCGCGTGCGCGCTGCTGGCGCCGAACGTCTATCACCTCGCGCTCGATGACGGCCTGCGCTGCAAGTACGCAATGCTGCCGCTCGATCAGTTCACGCGCGCGCTGCAGCGCGACTTCCACTCCTATTTCTGGGCGCGCTTCGCGCAGCCGAGCAGCCTGCTGTATGTCGCAGCACCCCACATCGCGAGCCGCCTGATCGACGGGCTCGCGGCCGCGACGGGGCGCATGCTGGACGAGGGCGTGCGCGGCGCGCGCGAAGCGCTGACGCCGACGGCGCTGTGGCAGCGCGCGCTCGCCGCCACTTACCGCTGCGAGCTGCGCGCGGAGCGCGGCAATCGCGCAACCGAACTCGCGCAGAGTTCTGCTGACCATCTCGGCGCGCTGGCGCTGGCGCACGCGCAGGCCGCGGGCTGGGACGTTACGGACGGCAAGCTGAGCGGCTGGGATGCGTCAGGCGGCTGGCGCTGGCCGCTGCGGCGCGCGTGGGGGAAGCTGCTTTCGGTGCTGCGCCTGATCAAGGCAGCGGCGACCTTCAACGACGGCTTCGAATACCTGCTGTGGAAGATCGAACGCCACTCCGGCATCTACGTGGAGCCGAACCGCTGGCAGCGCCGCGCGCCGCTTTTGTTCGCGTGGCCGCTGTTCTGGCGGCTGTACCGCCTGGGCGCCTTTCGGTAGCGCGGCGTGGCGGCTAGCAATCCCGGCGGCGGGACCGGCAGCTCGGTCTGGCGCAACTTCATGCATCTGGCGACCGGTCGGGCGCTGTCGGCCGTGTTCTCGCTGCTCGCCACCGCCATCATGGCGCGGGCGCTCGGCCCGGCGGAGTTTGGCCTGGTCGTGCTGCTGCACACCTACGTGCTGACCATTCGATCGCTCGTCAATCTCCGGCCTGCGGAGACGTTCGTCCGCTTCGGCGTTCCGCTCATGAGCCGGGAGCAACACGGCGACCTGGCGCATCTCGCCGGCCTCGTTCGCTCCTGGGAAGTCGTTACGATGCTCGGCGGCACCGCGATCGGACTCGTCGGCGCGCCGCTGCTCGGCGTGCTGTTGGGGTGGCAGCAGGAGACCATCGCCGTCGCGGCCGCGTACTCGTTGGTGCTGCTGTTCTCCGGGGTGGGCCTCGCCCGCAGCGTCTGCCGCGCGCTCGAGCGTTTCGACGTGCTGCGCAACGCCCAGGCCGTGGGACCCATATTGCGCCTCACCGGCGTGCTGATCGCCTGGGGCCTGGGCGCGAGCTGGCACGGCTATGCGCTCGCCTGGGGCCTGAGCCTGGCGGCGATGTACCAATATCTGGGTTTCCGCGGCCGCCGGCTGCGTCGCGAGGCAAACATCGAGGTTCGCCCGCAGCCCTGGCGCACGGCGGGCGAGCGCTTTCCCGGCATCGGGCGCTTCGTGGGCGTGGCCTATCTGCAGGGCAATCTGGACCTGTTCCCGCGCCAGGGACTGGTGCTGGTCGTCGGCGCGCTGCTGGGTACGACCAGCGCGGGGCTGTTTCGGATCGCGCGCGAGGTGGCCGATCTGCTGGCCAAGCCGGTGCAGCTGATTCGGCAGGCGGCCTTTACGGAGATCGCGCGGGAAGGGGCGACGGAATCGCCGCGGCTGTGGCGCTTCTTCAAGCGCTACGGACTGCGCTTCGGGCTACCGGCCTTGGGCCTGATCCTGCTCATCGGGGTCTTCCGCGCAGAGATACTGACGCTGATCGGCGGCCCGGCCTACGCCGCGGCAGGCACCCTGCTGGTGCTGCTGCTGGTCGCGGCAGGCATCGAGCTGATCGGTGCCGTGCTGCGACCCATCGCCTACGCGGGCGGCAGGGAGGTCTCGGCGCTGGTGGTGCAGCTCGGTTCGATGAGCCTGTACCTGGCCTGCAGCGCCGCGTTCGCCGCCAGCCTCGGCATCGAGGCGGTCGGCCTTGGCGCCGTCGCGGCGGCGCTATTGACGGTGTCGGCGCTCGCGGTGGTCGTACGCCGGGCGCGTTAGGGCGCGATTGCCGACGCGTTCCGGCTCGCCGGGTAAGCTCAAGCCGTTTTAGTTGCACGCCGCAGTCGATGCGCGCCATTCCGCCGACTGGACGGTGCCGATCGGCGGTCGCAAGATGCCTTCATATCGGGATTGTTCATTCGCCCGCGCGCGCGCGGCGGATGGCGGGGATCGTCCAGCATGACCATCAGCGACCGTCAGCTACGCAGGATTGTGGAGATCGGCCGGCTGTCGAACGAATGCCTGCGCGAGGACGATTTCGCTGCGCTGATGACCGAACAGATGCTCGTGGCATTCGATTCCTGCTCCGCCGTGTTCATGGCCTTTGAACCGGGCGAGCAGCTCGTACTGGGCGAGTTCGCCTCCTATGGCATCGAAGATCGGCACACGCGCGCCTATCGCGATCGCTACCACCGGCAGGATCCCTGTTTCCTGCAGTTTCAGCGTGACTGGATCGCGGGCAGGGTACCCGTCGTCGCGACTGATCGGGTCGTTGACTCAGAGCGCGCCTACAGACAGTCCGGCTACTACCGCGAGTTCATGGCGGCTACGCGCGTCGACAAGAGCATGGTCTTCGGCCTGCGCTCCGGCGACTCGCTCATCGGTCTCGTCGGCCTGCATCGGCAGCGTCGGCAGCCGCACTACAGCGATGCCGATCTACTCGGCGCCGAACTGGTCGTGCCGTATCTCACCACGGCGCTGCGCTTTCGGCACTACGCGCGCGCGGTCGAGGCCGGCGATTCGCAGGCCGCAGCCTCTCTTGCTACGGCGCGCGCGCAGCCTGCCCCCGGCGCCGGACTATCTGCGGCCGCGCTACGGCGCTTTGACCTGACCTCCCGCCAGGCCGAGCTTGCGGGGTTGGTGGAGCAGGGTCTGACGAACGCGCAAATCGCCGATCGTCTCGGTCTGTCTGCCAATACCGTGGAAAATCATCTCGCCGCTGTCTATCGCAAAACCGGCACGCGCAGTCGTACCGCGCTGGTGCGTCGGCTGCGCTGAGCTGTCGCACGCGGAGCTTTGATCTTGGCGGGCTAGTGGAAATCCACCATTTGAGAGCGTGCTGATGTGCTCTAGCGTAGGGCGATTGATACCGGCGAACGTGTTAGGGGGCAGAGATGGAAAAGTCAGCAAAGCAGGATAAGTCGAAAAAGAAGGCAGGCCTGGGACTGATGTGCGCCGCGGCGGTCATGCTGTTGTCTGCGTCTGCACTTCCGGCTGTAGCAAGCGAGGCGGGCATCGAGGAGATCTTGGTCACGGCCACCAAGCGCAGCGAATCGATGCAGTCAGTCCCGATCAGCGTATCGGCGCTGACGGGACTCGATCTCGAGGAGCGCGGCTACACCGAGTTTTTCGACTACGCGATCTCCATTCCCAACCTGTCTTTCGGCGCCGCAACCGACGGGGTGCTGTCCGGCCGGGCGATCTCGCTACGGGGAATCGTCGGCGAGAACACGACCGGCTTTTACATCGACGACACGCCGATCACGGAGACCATCGATCCGCGCATTCTCGATCTGGAGCGCATAGAGGTGCTGCGGGGGCCGACGGGCACCCTGTACGGCGCGCGTTCCCTCGGCGGCACGATACGCCAGATTACGCGTAAGCCCAGCACGGAGGGCATCGAGGGGCGCGTGCGGGCCTCGGTGTCCTCCACCGACGAATCGGGTTCGCCCAACTATCTGGTGTTTGGCACCACCAATCTGCCGCTCGGCGATCGCGCGGCGGTGATTCTGTCTGGCCTGTACGAGAAACAGTCGGGCGTATTCGACCGCTCCGTGGGCACGATCCCCGATCACCTCGGCGCGCCCGCGACGCTCGCTTCCGAGCCCGATTTCGTCCGCAAGAACGTCGACGACGAGGAGGTCGTTGCCCTGCAGGCGTCGCTCGCGGTTCAGGTGACCGAACAATTCTCGATAGCGCCCAGGGTGATGTACCAGAAGACCGAGCTCGACGGCTTTCCGCTCGCGGACATCGACGCCGACAACTTTTTGCAGAATCGCGACTTCGACACCCCCGAGGGCGGCGAGGACGAGTGGACGCTCGCGACCCTGAACATGACGCTGGACACGGACTTCGGCACCTTTACCTCGGCGACGTCTTACTTTGATCGTGAGACGTTCGAGTTCGAAGGTTCCGGCTCGTTCATCAACTTTCTCCAGGCGCTTCCCGGCGCCGCCGGCGGTTTCGGCTTGTTCGATGTCATCGGTGTTCAGCCGGTGCCTTCGCCCATCTTTCAGACGCTGCAGTTCGAGACTTTTGTCCAGGAGCTGCGCTTCACCTCCGAGCTGAACGGTCCGGTTAACTTCGTCGCGGGTCTGTTCTATCAGGACACCGACGACGTGGAAAATTTTCAGCCGCGCAACTTCGCGAGCGGACTGAACGACAACTTCGCCGAGCTGCAGACGACGCTGAATATTCCCGGTCCGCTGGAAGACATCTGGCCGTTCGGGGATCTGGTGTTTACGTCCGCGCGACCATCGAAGGTCGAGGAGTTCGGCCTGTTCGGCGAAGCGACGGTGCGACTCAGCGAGCGCTGGAGCGCGCTGGTCGGTCTGCGCTGGTTCGACACCGAGGTAACCTTCAGCGAGCAGCAGGCGGGCCTGGCGGCGGGTGTTCCCCTCGCCAACGACGCCAGCATCGACACGATTCCCGCGACGCTGGGAGAGCAAAGCGAGGACGGCGTGATATTCAAGGCCGGGGTCGAGTTTCAGGCCACGGACGATCTGTTTGTCTACGCGAGCTTTGCCGAGGGGTTCCGCCTCGGTGGCGCGAACGGACTGATTCCGAACACGCTCGGTTGTCCGGATGATCTGGCCGATCTGGGCCTCGGTTCTGTCGATACCGGCAGTTTCGGCTCTGACGATCTGACGAGCTACGAACTCGGCGTGAAGGCCGACCTTTCGCGCCGGGCGCGCCTCAATGCCACGCTGTTCTTCATCGATTTCGACAACATTCAGCAGCCCGTGCAGCTCGAGTGTGGATTTCAGTTCGTCGGCAACTTTGGCGCCGCGGAGAGCAAGGGCGTTGAACTCGAGTTTGTCGCGCAGCCGACCGATCAACTCTCGCTCGTGCTGAACGTCGGTTACACCGACGCCGAGTTTACGGAGACCGTGTTGGAAGGGCGCCTGAACAGCAAGGGTGACCCGCTGCAGTTCGTCCCCGAGTGGACCGCCTCGCTCGCGGTGGCGTACACCTGGCCGCAGGCGTTCAACGGCTATGACTTCTTCGTCAATGGCGATCTGAACTACGTCGATGACAGTCTGAGTCTTGTGAATTCGATTCCTAGACCACGCAGCAGCTACGAGCAGCTCGGCCTGCGCGTCGGGCTGCGCAACGAGCGCTACGGCCTGACGCTGTTTGCGCGTAACCTGACCAACGAGATCGCGAACCTCGCAGACAATCGCTCGCTGGCTGCAGAAACGCCTGGGCGGCCGCGGTTCGTGGTCAGTCGGCCTCGTACGATCGGGCTGGAGCTGTCGGCGGAGTTCTAATCGTGGCGGCATCTGCCAGCGAACGGCTGATCTCTATCGACGGCGGCACCGAGCTCTATGTTCGCTGCAGCGGCGACGAGACAGGGTCGCCGATCGTTCTCATCCCCGGCTGGTGCTACACCGGCCGCGTGTTTGATGCGCTGCTGGCGCGTCTGCCGGCGTCTTATCGCACGGTGACGATCGATCCGCGTTCACACGGCCGCAGCCCGGTTGCGGACGCGGGAAACGACTACGTGCAGCATGGGCGGGATCTCGCCGCGGTGCTGGAGTCGCTGGATCTGCGCGGCGTGACGCTCGTAGGGTGGTCCCTCGGTGCGTACGACGCGCTCAGCTACATCGAGCAGTTCGGCGCGGCGCGCGTGAAGGCTCTGGTCGTCGCGGACGAATCGCCCTATATCGTTGCCCGCGAGCCGGACGACTGGGCGGAAGGCGGGGCTGATGACGTGGAGGGACTCATCGCCGCCGTCGAGCAAGACTTCCACGGTTTTTTTGCGGACTACATGCGCTCGGGATTCGTCGTGGCGCCCGCGGATGAACTGGTCGCCCAGTTTGTCGCAGCCATCGGTCCGATGTCGGCCGATATCGCCGCCGGACTGCTGCGGGCGGCCTGTGCGCACGACTTCACCGCTCTGCTGCGGCAGCTCGACGCCGAATTGGCGCTGCACTATGTGCTGCGTGAAGACTGGGCAGACAACGCCCGGCGCTGGATTCAGGCGAACACGCCGCGCGCCGCCGTCGATGTTTTCGGCAACCACCTGATGCTCTACGAGTATCCGGATCGATTCGCGGAGAGCGTCCGCCGGCTCGCCGATAGCTAGGCCGAAATTCGATCGCGCGGGATGGCGGCTACCGAAGCGGCGGGTGCTGCGCGGCTAATTTCGACTTTGTATTTCCCGCATCGCGACCGAAAAGTCCTTACCTTCCTGACCCTTCTCTGCCAGCGCCTCGTAAAACTGTCTGGCCTGTTCGCCGAAAGCGGTATCCGCGCCGGCGGCGGTTGCCGCGTCACGGGCCAGGTTCAGGTCTTTCAGCATCATCGCAACCGTGAAGCCTGGCTCGTAGTCGCGATTCGCCGGCGAGGCGGGAACGGGACCCGGGGCTGGGCAATAGGAGGTCATGGACCAGCACTGGCCCGACGCCTTCGACGAGATCTCGAAGAACTTGTCCGCGGGCAGGCCTAGCTGCTCGGCCAGGTTGAAGGCCTCTGAGGTCGCGATCATAGAGATGCCCAGCAGCATGTTGTTCGCCACCTTCGCCACCTGACCGTTGCCGGGTGCGCCGGCGTGGAACACGTTGGCGCCCATGTTGGCGAGCAGCGGCTGGGCCTTGGCGAACGCATCGTCCGCGCCGCCGACCATGAAGGTCAGAGTGCCTGCATCGGCGGCTGCCGTGCCGCCGGATACAGGCGCATCGACCGCGGCGAATCCGGCGGCCTCCGCCTGCGCTACAAATTCTCGCGCGTCCGTCACCGCGATCGTGGAGCAGTCGATCAGGATTGCGCTGCTGGGGGCGTGCGCCGACACGCCGTCCGCGTCGAAATACACGCTGAGCACGTGCGGGCCTGCGGGCAGCATCGTGATGACCGCATCGACGCCGTCGACGGCGGCCGCGATGGACGCGGCGGCGGTAGCGCCCGCGTCGACCGCCCGGCTCACGGCGGCTTCGCTGAGGTCGAAGGCACGAACGCTGTGTCCCGCGTTGCAGAGATTCGCCGCCATGCCGCCGCCCATATTGCCGAGGCCGATGAAAGCGATTGTTGCCATGGCGAATCTCCCCTCTGTGCCGCCCTTAGGAAGGACCGATCATAGCCGGCTGCCGGCGGCGCCGGGCGATTTTGTGCGGCGCGCGGCGAGGCCGTTCGGTCGCGCGGACCCGGTATGTCTAGCCCAGCAGCCCCCGGGCCACGATCACGCGCATGATCTGATTCGTGCCTTCCAATATCTGATGCACGCGCAGATCCCGCACGATGCGTTCGATCTCATAGTCCGCCAGATAGCCGTAGCCGCCGTGCAGCTGCAGCGCGTCGTTGGCGATGTCGAAGCAGGCATCCGTGACGAACATCTTGGCCATCGCGCAGTGGCGGCTGGCCTGCAGGTCCTTTCTGTCCAGGCGGCTCGCCGCGTCGTACAGGAAGGCGCGCGACGCCTGCAGGCGGGTCTCCATATCGGCCAGCTTGAACTGGGTCGCCTGAAAGTCGGCGATGGCCTGGCCGAACTGGTGGCGCTCCTGGACGTAGCTGAGCGCGCGGTCGCACGCCTCCTGCGCGCCGCCGAGCGAACCCGCCGCGATGTTCAACCGACCGCCGTCGAGCCCCGCCATCGCGAACTTGAATCCCTGGCCTTCCTCGCCGACGCGATTGGCGAGCGGCACCCGGCAGTCATCGAAGTGCACCGATGCCGTTGGCTGGGCGCGCCATCCCATCTTCTTTTCGAGCGCGCCGAACGACAGTCCGGGCGTGCCGTTTTCGACGATGAAGGTGCTGATGCCGCGCGCGCCGTTCGCGCTGGTCCGCGCCATGACGAGGTACACGTCCGAGAAGCTGGCGCCCGAGATGAACGATTTGGTGCCGTTCAGTACATACGCGTCGCCGTCGCGCACGGCGGAGGTTTTCAGACTGGCGGCGTCCGAGCCGGCGCCGGGTTCCGTCAGGCAGTAGCTGGCGATCAGCTCGGCAGCCGCGAGTTTGGGCACCCACTTCTGGCGCATCTGGTCATCGCCGAAGGTGTCGACCATCCAGGTGGCCATGTTGTGAATCGACAGAAAGGTCGCGGTCGACACGCAGCCCTTCGCCAGTTGCTCGAAGATGAGCGCCGCCTCCTGGCGACCCAGCGCGGAGCCCTGCACGTCCTCGCGCGCGTAGATCGCGGCGAAGCCGAGCTCGCCCAGTTCCTGCAGCACATCGCGATCGAGGCAGCCGTCCTGTTCCCACTGTGCCGCATTCGGTCGCAGTCGGTCGGCTGCGAACGCCGATGCCATGTCGGCGATCATCACCTGTTCTTCGGTGAGCATGACGTACTCCCTCGTCGGTACTTGCTTAGGCTCGCCTTGTTCCTGTCACGGACGACCTGGTTGTGTCCGAACGCCGCTATTGCATGGTCGGGATGACGAACGACTGATCGCCCACATTGCCCTCCGGCCAGCGGCTGGTGACGGTTTTGATCTTGGTCCAGAAGCGCACGCCTTCCGGGCCGTGCTGATTGGTGTCGCCAAAGGCCGAGCGTTTCCAGCCGCCAAAGGTGTGATAGCTGACGGGCACCGGTATGGGCACGTTCACGCCCACCATGCCGACGTTGACGCTCTGCGCGAACGCTCGGGCGGCACCGCCGTTCTGCGTGAAGATTGCGCAGCCGTTGCCGTACTGGTGATTGCTCGCGAGCGCGGCGGCCTCCTCAAGACTGTCCGCCCGGACGACCTGCAGGACCGGCCCGAAGATTTCCTCCTGATAGGAGCGCATGCCTGCCGTCACGTTATCGAACAGCGACGGGCCGATGAAATAGCCGTTCTCATAGCCCTGCAGGGTGAAGCCGCGACCGTCGAGCTTCAGCTCGGCGCCCTCATCCACGCCCATCTGGATGTAGCTTTCGATCTTGTCGCGGTGCGCGGCGGAGACGACTGGGCCGTAGTGCGCACCGGCGTCCGTCGAGATGCCGACATTCAGCTTGCCCGCCTCGTCGAGCATGCGGCCGACGAATTCGTCGCCGGTGTCCTGACCCACAGTCACGGCGACCGAGAGCGCCATGCAGCGTTCGCCCGCGGAACCGTAGGCGGCTCCGACGATGTCCTGCACGGTCTGCTCCATGTTGGCGTCGGGCAGGATGATGCCGTGGTTCTTCGCACCGCCCATGCACTGCATGCGCTTACCGTTACCCGTACCGCGCGAATAGACGTACTGGGCGATGTCCGAGGAGCCGACGAAGCTGACCGCCTTGATGTCCGGGTGATCGAGGATGGCGTCGACCGCCGCCTTGTCGCCGTGGACGCAGTTGAGCACGCCCTTGGGCGCGCCCGCCTCCAGGAACAGTTCGCACAGCCGCACCGGCACGGACGGGTCCTTTTCCGACGGCTTGAGCACGAACGTGTTGCCGCAGGCGATCGACACGCCAAACATCCACATCGGAATCATGGCCGGAAAGTTGAAGGGCGTGATGCCCGCGCACACGCCCAGCGGCTGCCGCATCGAGTAGACGTCGATGCCCGGTCCCGCGCCCTCGGTGTATTCGCCCTTCTGCAGGTGGGGGATGCCGCAGGCGAACTCGATGACGTCGAGGCCGCGCTGCACGTCGCCCTGGGCGTCCGCGATTACCTTGCCGTGCTCCGAGGCGAGCAGCTCGGCCAGCTCGTCCATGTGTTCTTCGAGCAGGATCTTGAAATTGAACATCACCCGCGCGCGACGCTGCGGATTCATGGCCGACCAGGTAGGCAGCGCCGCCCGCGCGGCGGCCACGGCCTGGTCGACAGTAGACGCGTCGCCGAGGCTAACGCTGGCCTGCACGTCGCCGGTGTTGGGGTTGTAGATGTCCGCGCTGCGACTGCCGTCGGCTACGGCAGTGCCGTCGATAAAGTGACTGACCTGGCGCATGCCCGTGTCCCCTTGTGCTCCCTAATAATGGAACGCATTCTAATATATCGGCTGCGGGTTTGCTTCCATCAGATCGCGCGGCAGGCTTAGTGTTTAGTGGGGTGCGGCTTCGCCGTGGCGGGTGTCTTCGACCGGATACCTCCGACCAGATATCTACAAGCAGAACAAAGGGGCAGCGATGAAGCGAACAGGGGAGCGGATGACGCGGACTGCGAGGCGGACCGCATGAGCGGCCTGCTGGCACCCTACCGGGTCATCGATCTCACCGACCATCGGGGCCAGCTGGCCGGGATGGTGTTGGGCGATATGGGCGCCGATATCGTTAAGGTCGAGCCACCCGGCGGCTCCGTCGCCCGCTCGCTCGGTCCGCGGCTGGCACACGCGGACGCGACCGAGTCGAGCCTCGAATTCTTCGCCTTCAATCGCAACAAGCGCTCGATCTGCCTCGATCCCGACTCGCCCGCCGACCGCGCCGCGCTCGCACGCCTGCTGGGCGGCGCGGATATCGTGCTGGACTCCGGCCCCGACGGCGCGCTGGCGACGTTCGGCATCGATCAAGCCGCCCTGGTCGAGCTGCAGCCGCGCGTCGTGCACGCCGTCTGCTCGCCGTTCGGGCTTGGTGGCCCGGCCCAGGACCGGCTGGCGACGGACCTCACCCTGGCGGCGCTGGGTGGCTCCGTCGCTCTGCAGGGATCGCCCGACCGCGCGCCCGTGCGGGTCACCGTACCGCAGGTCTGGCGCCACGCGGGGGCGGAGCTGGCGGCCGCCGCGCTCATCGCGCACGGCCGCATGCAGGTCACCGGCGAGGCGCAGTTCGTGGATCTGTCCGCCCAGTGTTCGGTGACCTGGACAACCATGAACGCGATGGACGCCTGGGCGGTGCAGGGCTTCGACTTCGAGCGGCAGGGCTCGGTGGTGCAGATGGGCACGACGGAGATCGACCCCGTGTTCGCCTGCGCCGACGGCTATCTCATCGCCATGCCGGTCGGGGAGGTCGTCGAGCCGCTGCTCGGCCATCTGCTCGGCCTCGAGATCGTCGATCCGCGCTGGCTGGAAGAGGATTGGACCACCTGGTCGATGCGCTCGCGCATGGACGAACCCATCTTGGTCTCCCGCGAAGAAGTGCGCGACGCGCTGGTGCAGTTCTTTCCGCACCATACGAAGGCCGAGCTGTTCGCCATGTGCCTGGAACTTGGGGTCACCCTCGCGCCCGTTAACACGGTCGCCGATCTGCTCGAGTTCGAGCAGCTCAAAAGCCGCGAGGCCTGGTGGCCGACGGAGCTGCCCGACGGCTCGCATGTGCGCGCCGCCGGTCACTTCGCCCAAACGCAGCCTGCGAACCGGCTGGAGCGGCGCGCGCCGCGGCTGGACGAGCACGGCGAAGAGCTGCGCGCGGAGCCGCCGCGCGCCCCTGCGGACGTCGACATTCGCGACAACGGCACCGACCGACCGTTTGCGGGCCTCAAGGTCCTCGACCTGACCTGGGTGATCGCCGGACCGGCCTCGGTACGCTATCTCTCCGATCACGGCGCGCACGTCATCAAGGTCGAGTCGGCGCTGCGACCGGACGGGCTGCGACGCCTCGGACCCGTGCGCGGCGACATCGCGGAGTCCTGGAACGTCTCGCACTTCTACGGCGAGTTCAACGCGGGCAAGCAGAACATACGGCTGAATCTGAAAGACCCGCGCGCGATGGCCGTGCTGAAAAAGCTCATCGCTTGGGCCGACGTGCTGGTGGAGAACTGGGCACCCGGCGCCACGGCGCGCGCCGGCATCGACTATGAGTCGAACAGAAAGCTGAACCCCGATCTGATCATGCTCAGCACCAGTCTCATGGGGCAGACCGGGCCCGCGGCTGGCGTGGCAGGTTACGGTTATCACGCCGGCGGCATGGCGGGCTACTACGAGGTCACCGGCTGGCCTGACGCGCCCCCGCACGGTCCCTGGATGGCGTACACGGACGTGATCGCGCCGCACTTCATCGCGGCACTGGTGACGGCCGCACTCGATCATCGGCGGCGGACCGGCGCCGGCCAGCACATCGACGCCGCGCAGTTCGAGATGGCGCTGCACTTCCTCGCGCCCGAGATTCTCGACGTGCAGGCGAACGGCTACTGCGCGACGCGGCTGGGCAATCGGGCAACCGACGCCGCACCACAGGGACTGTATCCGTGCAGCGGCGACGATCAGTGGTGCGCGATTGCGGTCGAGACCGACGCGCAGTGGCGCGCGCTGGCCGAGGTGATCGAGGCGGACGACTGGGCGCGCGACGCGCGGCTCGCGACGTCCGCCGGACGGCTGGCGGATCACGATGCCATCGACGCCCGGCTCGCCGACTGGACGCGCGAGCGCGATCGCTACGCGGTCATGGAGACGCTGCTGGCGGCTGGCGTGCCGGCGGGCGCCATGCAGCGCAGCTCCGACCTGGCGGCAGATCCGCAGTACGCGCATCGCGGTTTTCACAAAGTGCATGTGCACGCGGAGATGGGCGAGGTTCCCTACGCGGGCAATCAGTTCAACATCGCGGGCTACACGGCGGGGCCGTTCGGACCCGCGCCGCTGTTCGGCGAGCACAACGAGAGCGTACTGCGCGACGAACTCGGTCTGCCAGAAGATGAAATTCAGGCGCTGCTTGGCTCGGAGGCGATGGAGTAGCCGGTGAAGACCATCGGCATTCTGGGCGGCATGTCCGCCGCCTCGACGCAGCTTTACTACCGCGAGCTCTGCCGGCTGACGCGCGAACGGCTGGGCGGGCTGCATTCGCCGCAACTCGTGATTCGCTCGCTGGACTTCGCGGACGTCGAGCGGCTGCAGATGCGCGGCGCCTGGGAAGAGCTGGGCGCGCTGCTCAACCGCGAGGCGCTGGCGCTGCAGCGCGGCGGCGCAGATCTGCTGGTGCTGGCGACCAACACGATGCACAAGGTCGCCGATGCGATGCTGGCGGGCGTTGAGATTCCGCTCGTGCACATCGCGGACGCGACGGCCGCCGCGGTGGTCGACGCGGGCCTGACGCGGCCCGGCCTGATGGCCACTGCGTTCACCATGGAGCAGCCGTTTTACGTCGAGCGACTGACCCGCGCCGGTCTGCGCACGGTCCTGCCGGATGAAGACGATCGCGCCGCGACGCACCGGATTATCTATGACGAGCTGTGCAAGGAGATCGTCACCGAGGCGTCGCGAGCGCGCTATGAGACGATCGCGCGGCGTCTGGTCGATGCGGGCGCTGATTCCCTGATCTTGGGCTGCACCGAGGTCGGTCTGCTCTTGAACGCCGATAACGTGTCGGTGCCCGTATTCGACACGACGCTGGTGCACTGTGCCGCGACGCTGGACGCAGCACTTGCGTAGGCGTTCGTCGTGAGCCTGCCGCGCCCGGAATATCCGCGTCCGACGCTGGTCCGCGATCGTTGGCTGAACCTCAACGGCGAGTGGCGATTTCGCATGGACGCGGACGAGGTCGGGCTCGGCGAGCGCTGGTTCGCGGCCGACCTGCCCGACGCGGCAACGATCAGCGTGCCCTATCCGGTCGAGTCGCGAGCGAGTGGGATACAGGACACGCAGCCGGCAGCGGTCGTCTGGTACCAGCGCGACGTCGAGGTGCCGGCGGACTGGCAGGGCCGCGTCGCGCTGCGCGTGGGCGCGTGCGATCACTGGAGCCGCGTGTTCGTGAACGATCTGGAGGTCGGCCAGCATCGCGGCGGCTACGCGCCCTTCGCCTTCGACGTTCAGCACGCCCTACAACCGGGCATCAATCGCATCACCATTCGCGCGGCGGACTCGCCGTCGTGGACGCAGCCGCGCGGCAAGCAGGCGGGCACGACGCGCTGGCCCATCGACTACGACGGCGTGACCGGCATCTGGCAGACGGTCTGGCTCGAACCGCTGCCCGCAGTCTCGATCGAGACCACGGCGTTCGAGTTCTCGCACGCGAGCGGTCAGCTCACGTATGTCGTCGGTTTCTCGGCCCAGGTCGATGGCGACATACGGGTCGAGCTCAGCCGCGACGGCGCGCCCGTCGCGACGGCCAGCGCGCCAACCGACGGGCGCGGCGAGACACGGCTGCAATTCGACATGGCCGACGGCGCGCGCTGGTCGCCCGAAGCGCCGAATCTCTACGACGTCTGCATCACGCTCGCCGATCACGCGAGCGGCGACAGCGATCAGGTCACGAGCTATCTAGGGCTGCGTGAACTCGCCGTCGTCGACGGCGAGCTGCGGCTGAACGGCGCGAAGCTGTATCTGCGCGGCGTGTTGGATCAGGGCTACTTCCCGGACGGCTGGTACACCGCGCCGACGGATGCCGACCTGCGGCGCGACGTCGAGCTGACGCTTGCGCTGGGCATGAACTGCGCGCGCAAACATCAAAAGGCCGAAGACCCGCGCTATTTGTACTGGGCCGACAGGCTGGGCCTGTTGGTGTGGTCGGAGATGCCGTCCGGCAGGATCTTTTCCACCGAGCTCGTCGAGACGCTAACCGGCGAGTGGATCGATCTGGTGAAGCGCGATCGTGCCCATCCGAGCGTCGTGGCCTGGGTGCCGTTCAACGAGTCCTGGGGCGTGTGGCACCAGTCCCAGCGACCCGAACAGCGGGCGTTCGTCGACGCGATTGTCGCGCTCACCCGCGCGCTCGACGGCAGCCGTCTGGTGGTCGGTAACGACGGCTGGGAGTTCTCGTCGGGCGATCTGTGGACGCTGCATCTGTACGACGACGGTCGTGATCTCGCGAGCCGCTTGGCCGAACTGATCGACTCGCCGGAAGCCTCGGTAACGGACACACAGAACGCGCGTCCCCGCGCGGGCGCGCTTCCCGGCGCGGAGGTCGGCGGGCTGCCGATTCTGCTGACCGAGTGCGGCGGTGTTGGCTTCGGTCGCTACGGGGAGGAGGACTTCAGCTACGGCGAGCGTCCGCAGACGGCCGATGCGCTGCTCGCGCAGATTCACGAGATCGCGGCCGAGATCCACGCGGCGGACCGACTGCAGGGCTTCGTCTGGACGCAGTTAACGGACATTCAGCAGGAGATCAACGGCCTGCTGTACTTCGACCGGCGCGCGAAGCTGCCGCTGGAAACGCTCGCGGAGGTGTTCTCCGGCATCGGCCGGGCGGAACGCTAGTACCGGTGCGCCCGCGGGGGCTTGAAGGTCTTGGCCAACCTCCACTCGCACTCCGGCTAACGGTTCCCTAGAGTATTTCGCTTGGTCCACAGGGTGAAGTTGGGAAGAGGGCCATGCTCGATACGCTGATCCAAGGCGGCACGTTGCTCGACGGCAGCGGCGGGGAGTCCGTGACTGCGGATGTCGGCATTCGCAATGGCCTCATCGCGGAGGTCGGGATCATCGATGCCCGTGCGAGAGAGACGATCGACGCGGACGGCGCGCTCGTCACGCCCGCCTGGGTCGATATCCATACCCACTACGACGGCCAGGTCACCTGGGACAGCGACTTGAACCCGTCCGCCAGCCACGGCGTCGGCACCATCGTCATGGGCAACTGCGGCGTTGGCTTCGCGCCGGTCGCGCCGGGCGGTGAGCGGGATTTGATCGAGCTGATGGAGGGCGTCGAGGACATCCCCGGCACCGCGCTGTACGAGGGTATTCCCTGGGGCGCCTGGAGCAGCTACCCCGAGTATCTGGATTTCATCGCGGGCCGCGAGTACGCCCTCAACATCAGCTCGCTGGTCGCCCACGGTGCGGTGCGCAACTACGTCATGGGCGAGCGCGGCCGGACTAATCAGGCCGCGAGCGCCGACGATCTGCAGCGCATGGCCGAGATCGTGGAAGGCGCGCTGAAGGCGGGCGCCGTGGGATTTTCGACCTCACGCATCCTCGGTCACCGGGCGATCCATGGCGAGCCGGTTCCCGGCACCTTCGCCAACGACGAGGAGGTGCTGTGTATCGCCGGGGCGTTGAAGCGCGCCGATCGCGGTGTGTTCCAGATCATCCCCTCCAGCACCCTGGGGGAGGGACGGCCGGAGATGCGCGAGCATGCCTCCCTCGAGCAGGAGATCGATCTGATCGCCCGGGTGAGTCGCGAGAGCGGCCGGCCCGCGACCTTCACGCTGTTTCAGGTCGACGACTGGTCGCACAAGTGGCGCGAGGCTATCGACCGGGTTCAGGCCGCCAATCGCACCGGCGCGCGCGTGTATCCGCAGGTCGGCAGTCGACCCACCGGCCTCGTGTTCAGCATGGCGACCTATCACCCGTGGATGCTGAAGCCCTCGTACCGCGCCCTCAAGGGCCGGCCGATCGAAGAACAGCTCGCCGCGCTGCGCGATCCCGACATGAAGCGCCGACTGTTGACGGAGACCAACGAGATCGACGGCGTGCCGGTTGGCTCCATGGAGTTCGGCATTGCGCACATCGATTTCAACTTCGATCAGCAGTATCCGCTGCTGGCAGACAGCGACTACGAGCCGCCGCCGGAGGATAGCTTCGGAGCGCGCGCCGCGGAGGCGAACCTGCCGGCCGCCAGCCTGCTGTATGACTACCTGACTGCGAGTCCGGACAACCGCTCGATCCAGTTCTTCACGAACTATACGGACTACAACCTCGATGCCGTGCGCGAGATGCAGCTCGATCCAGCGACGGTAACAGGGCTGTCCGATGCGGGGGCTCACGTGTCCCTGATCTTCGACGCGGTAAATCCGACCTATCAGCTCACGCACTGGACGCGCGACCGTCGGCGGGGCGAGCGATTGCCGCTGGCCCACGTCGTGCACCGTGCGACGCGGCGCAACGCGTCGCTGTTCGGATTCACGGATCGCGGGCTGATCGCGCCCGGTATGCGCGCGGACGTCAACGTCATCGACTACGACAACCTGCGTCTGGGGGCGCTGGAGCTAACGTCCGATCTGCCGGCGGGCGGTACCCGCCTGCTGCAGGGCGCGCGCGGCTATCTCGCGGCGCTCGTCAACGGCACCCTGACGCGCCGCCACGACGCGGACACGGGGGCGAGGCCAGGTCGCCTGCTGCGCGCGACGGCGAACTCGTAAGCGGTCGCGATATGCGCTATCGACCGAACCGCGCGGTCGCCGGTCAGTCGGTATCGATCGAATTGCGCACGTTGCGATTGTCGGCGATGGTCGAGCCGCCCGCGGCGTAGCTCGCGCGGCGCTCTTTGCTCCATCGGTCGATTTCGTCCTTCGGCACGCCGTGGGCCAGCCCGCGTTCGACGCCGGGTCGCGCCCGCACCCGATCGACCCACTCCAGCACGCGCGGACGGGTGGTGATGTCCACCTTGCTCCACTTGTAGCCGCGCAGCCACGGATAGCAGGCGATGTCGGCGATGGTGAAGTGCTCGCCGCACAGCCAGGGGCTGTCGCCGAGCTTTCTGTCCATCACTGACACCAGGCGCAGGGCCTCGTTATTGAATCGCTCCAGCGGATGCCGCTTCTCAGCGTCGGGCACGTCGTTCATGTAGCGCGTGTAGCTCAGCTTGTTGCCAAACACGGGGCCGACGTTGGCGGCCTGCCAGAACAGCCACGGCAGCACGTCCCATTTGCGCTCGTCCAGCGGCAGCAGATCGGTGGGGTGTTTCTCGGCCAGATACTGCAGGATCGCGCAGCTCTCGATCACGTCGCGGCCGTCGTCGCGCAGCGTGGGAATCTTCTGGTTGGGGTTGCGCTCGACGAAGTCGGGCGCGAACTGTTCGCCCTTGCTCAGATTGATCACGCGCACGTCGAACTCGCCGATATCGATGCCGGCCTCGATGAGTTCTTCGAGCATGATGGTGACCTTCCAGCCGTTCGGCGTCGGCGAGGTCCACAGCTCCATCATGGCGCGCCCTCACCAGCCTGCATCAGCCAGGCGCCCATCGGCTGCACCAGCTCGATGTTGAGCTGGCCTTCGAGTCCCGCCGCACGATGCACGGCCGACGCCTGATACTCGGGCGAGCTGATCATCTCGAGCATCGCCTTGCGCGACGGATACATGGCGATGGCGGCGGCGTCCCATAGGTCTTCGACCTCGCCGAGCATCAGGCGCTCGACCTGCGCGGAAAACATGGGCGCGCCGCCGACTTTGGCGAGGTGGGCGACGACCTCCGTGCCATAGATGCCGTACGCCTCGGCGCCCGTGAGATCGGTGGCGCGGCCGTCCGCGTACTCGGCTTTGTCTTTGAATTTCAGCAGGTTCAGCATGTAGATAGCGCCGTCGCTACCCGGCTCCATGAATCCCTGCATCTGTTCTTCGTTCGGCGATACGCGGTTGTGGACTTCCATACGCTGCTCCCTGTTTGTCGAGGTTCAATCGGTGCCGGTGACGACCGGCGTGCTGTAGTCGATCGGGTCGCCCAGCCAGCCGGCCCAGCGCTTTTCCCAGTACAGGTTGTGCAGCCGGGTCGTCAGCTCGCCGGGTCCGTTGGCGCCGCCCAGGACGCGCTCGTTCACGGTGGCAACCGGCATGATGCCGCCCGCCGTCGAGGTCAGAAACGCCTCGTCCGCGTCGACGAGCTGCTGGGCCGGGATGTCGGCGATTTCTACTTCCATATCCAACTCTGCCGCCAGCTCCATGCTGGTCTGGCGCGTGATGCCCTCCAGACAGCCGCTGGCGGGCGTCTTTAGCACGCCGTCTTTGATCAGAAAGATATTGCAGCCGGGCGCTTCGGTCAGCACGCCGTTCGCGTCCGTCAGCACCGACCACTCGGCCCCGGCACCCAGCGCCTCGAAGATCGACAGCTTCATGTCCATCCAGTGCAGATTCTTGGCCGTGGGATCGACCGCCTCCTTGGGTATGCGAATGTACTCAGAGCTGATCTTCAGTCGCGCGCCGCGGGTCCGCAGCTCATCGCCGTGGATGAACATGTAGGGCGTGACGAACGCATAGAACTTGTTCGTGTACTGGGGGTTCGTGCGGTCGCCGCCTTCCAACTCTCCGCGCGTGACCGCCCACCAGATGTAGGCGTCTTTGAGGCCGGCGAGTTTCACGAGGTTTGTCAGTATCTCGACCGTCTCTGCCTCGGTGTAGGGGTTCTCTAGCAGGAACTTCTCGCAGGAGGCGGTGAAGCGCTTGATGTGGTCGTTCATGCGGAACAGATAGCCCGCGCTCGCGCTCACCACGTCGTAGGCCGCGTCCGCGTGGATGAAACCCGCGTCGGTGATCGGGATCATGCCCTGACCGATCGGCCGGTAGGTGTCCTGAGTAAAAGCCGAGCCCGCCTCATACTCGGGTGCATGGGGCAAACGCCCGTGGCCTGGGTCGCTGGTGATGATGCGCTGCGCCTGAATGATCGACATGGCGTTCCCCCTCTAGCCCCAGCGAATGTACCCGCTGGAACAACCTCGTCGCGATCTCAGTATGCAGCGCGCGGGCGCTTCGTGCATGCCGGATCGGAGGCGGACCGGCGCCCGCGGAACTATGCCGTCGCCGCGCTCGCGGGGGTGGGTCTGAGAAACACGGAGCGGAACCAGAGGCAGCCCGCGATGCCGAGCAGCACGTTGGCGATCGCCGTCGCCGCGAAGATGCCGCCCACGCCGAACCAGCGATTGAACGCGAATGCGAGCGGCACGTAGACCAGGAACATTCGGCAGAACGACAGCACGGTGGACGGCAGCGGTTTGCCCAGCGCATTGAAGCTGGCGGACGCCATCATCAGCACGCCCCAGGCACCGTAACTGAGCGGTACGATGGCCAGATAGGTCGCGGCCGTCGCCACCGCCGCGCCGTTGTCGTCGACCATGCCGGCGAGCGCGTCGCCGAACAGGAACAGCGCCAGACAGGCGAGCAGTCCCCACAGCACGCAGAACGTGTAGGCCGCGTGTACGCCGCTTCTAACGCGGGCCTTCGCGCCGGCCCCCCAGTTCTGGCCCACGAACGGGCCGATCGATCCGGACAGCGCGAACAGCAGCATCACTGCGACGGCTTCAATACGCCCCGCAATGCCGAACCCGGCCAGCACGTCCTCGCCGTGCTGGGCGAGCAGGGCGGTGATGATGCCCGCCGACACTGGCCCGATCATCTGGGTCGCCATCGCCGGCACCCCGATGTGCAGCACGGCGCGGCAGGACTCCGCGAAGCCGCGCAGCACGGCCTGGAGCTGCACCATGTCGTCGCGCCTGATGTAGGCCAGCAGCGCAAGGCAGACCAGAATCCGAGAGATGCCCAGTGCCCAGGCCGCGCCCGCCAGCTCCAGGCGTGGCGCGCCCAGCAGCCCGAAGATCAGGATGGGATCCAGCGCCAGATTCAGAAGCGATGCGGTGGTCATGGCGATGCCGGGCGTGTTGGCGTTGCCGTTCGCGCGCATGACGCTGCCCGCGACCATCATCACCGTCAGGAACGGAAAACTCAGAAACGCGATGTCCAGGTAGCTCTGAATCAGCAGCAGCGTTTCCGGCGCGGCGCCGAGGCGCGTGAACAGCGGCACGATGGCGAGCCAGCCGCACAGGCTGAGCGCGCTCATCAGCACGGCGACCAGCATGAGGCTGTGGGTCGCCAGACGGCGCGCCGACGATCGCTTGCCCGCACCGACCCTGCGCGCGATCACCGAGCTGGTGCCGATGCTGATGCCCAGCGCGATGCTGGATAGCGCCATGGTCAGGGGAAAGGTGAAGGTGATCGCGGCGACCGCCTGCGTCCCGAGTTGGCCGATGAAGACCATCTCGAACATTTGCACGATGATGCTCGACGACACGCCCAGCATCATCGGGGCGCTCAGCAGAAACAGCGTGCGGGCGACGGGCCCCTGGGTCAGATCGTTGATGGTTAGTTCATGCCGGCCGTCGCGACGGCTACGGCGGCCGCTATCGCGTCGACCTGCTCCGTCGTGTGCGCGGCACTCAGGCTGCAGCGAATCATGCTGGAGCCGTCGGGCGATGCGGGCGGCACGATCAGGTTCGTGTACACGCCCTCGTCGATCAGCCGGTGCCATACCAGCACGGCGGACTCCGTGTCTTTGCAGCGAATTGCGATGACCGGACTGGCCTGCGGTCCCACCTGCTGCCCCTGCGCCTTGAACGCGTCGTACAGGCGGCGCGCG
The DNA here is from genome assembly GCA_039029135.1 of Pseudomonadota bacterium. Taxonomy (GTDB): domain Bacteria; phylum Pseudomonadota; class Gammaproteobacteria; order Pseudomonadales; family Azotimanducaceae; genus JALZVT01. Next base: position 35,129 of record JBCCGT010000004.1, read on the forward strand.
TTGTCCCAGAGTCTGGCCTTGCGCTCCGGCTGCGTGCGCACGATGTTCAGCGCGGCGCGCGTCGTGGCAATCGTTGATGGACTCGGCGACGCCGTGAAGATGAAGGGCCGCGAGGTGTAGCGAAACAGCTTCAGCACGTCGTGGCGCGACACGCAGAAGCCGCCGACGGCGCCCAGGCTCTTCGAGAACGTGCCGACGATGAAGTCGACCGCGTCCATCACGCCCTGTTCTTCGGCCAGCCCGCGACCGTGCTCGCCGAGCACACCCAGCGAGTGCGCCTCGTCGACCAGCAGCACGGCGCCGTGCTTGGTACACACCTCGGCGAAGTCGGCCAGATTCGGGTAGTCGCCGACGATGCTGTACAGGCCTTCGATCGCGACCAGCGTGGAGCTCGCGCGTTCGCCGAGTCGCGCGAGGCGCTTGTCCAGGCTCGCCGCGTCGTTGTGTTTGAAGCGAAAGATGTCGGCACCGGAGAGCTTGGCGCCGTCGTAGAGGCTCGCGTGGGCGTCGCCGTCCAGCATGATCGCGTCGCCGGTGCCTGCGAGCGCGGCCATGGTGCCGAGATTGGCGCCGTAGCCGGTCGAAAACACCATCGCGGACGGATAGCCGTAGAAGTCGGCGAGTTCGCGCTCGAGCGCTTCGTGTCCCGCGTAGTTGCCGTTGGCGACGCGCGAGCCGGTGGTGCCGGTGCCGAGCGCGGCGAGCGCCTCCGTGCCGGCCGCGACGCACTCGGGTTCGAAGGTGACGCCCATGTAGTTGTTGGTGCCGGCCAGAATGGTGTCGCGCCCGTTGATGCGGGCGAGCGTCGCCGACAACACCTCGTCGATGGTGACCTGGGTGGGATTCAGCGGCTGCTGGCTGAGTGCCTCGTGCTTCTCGCGCGCGGCGTCAAACTTGTCGAAGAGGCTCATGCGCGCAGACGCTCGACGACCGCGCTGAGATCGGCCAGCGTGTGGGCGTTGGCGAGGCTATCGAGATCGATCGCGATGTCGTAGTGGTCCTCGACTTCGACGACGAATTCCATGATCTGCACCGATTCCAGGCCTAGATCGGCGATGGGTTTCGTCGCCGCCACGGCGTCGGCGCCATCCGGCAGAAACGGAGTCAGCAGTTCGCGCAAGGTGTCTGTTGTATCGCTCATAGGTTTCGGTCGCTGGACGCGTCGATCCTTGGATCTGTCTCTTCGGTTGTTTTGTGGGGTGTCTCTTCAGGTGCACCGCCGTCGGTCGGGCCATCGGGCGCTGGTGCGGCCCGATCGGTGTCCGCCAGTCGCAGCGTCGGTTGCCAGTCGGTCGCGGCGGTGAATCGCGCATTATCGCAGAGCCATCCGTCGTAACACAGTTCCCGCGCCTTGCCCGGCGTCAGCATGGGCGCGTAGTTGAACAGGCGCGCGAGCGCTGCGTTGCCGTGTCCCAACAGGCTGATCAGGATGCGGGGCACCGGCAGTTCTAAAGGCGCCGGGCCGCCGCGGATCTGTGCTGCGATATCGGACCATCCGTAGCCGTCGGGGGTGCCGTCGTGAATGGCATCCACCTGCTGCGTCGCCGCCGCCGGACGCGCGAGCCAGGCGCAGATCGCGAGCGCCAGGTCGTCGCCATGCAGGAACGGGATGCGCTGATGCCGCGGACCAAGCCGCGGCACCAGCCCAGTGCGCACGGCCCTGAACAGGTCGGTAAGCTCGGCGTCGCCGGGCCCGTGCACCGGCGGGGGTCGCAAGATGGACCAGTCGGCGTCCAGACGTTCGAGCTCTGCCTCGCCCTCGCGCTTGCTCGCAGCATAGTGGGACAGGGCCGGCGCGCTCGCCGCCAGCGACGAGACCAGCAGCACGCGCGGCCGAGCGGCGGGCCGCAGTCGCCCTACGGCGTCCACGCACGCGCGAATCGCGGCCACGTTGGCGGGCCGGAAGTCGTCAAGCGTACGGCCGCGAACCGTGCCGGCCAGCAGTATCAGAGCGCTTGGACTGTGCGTTGCCAGCGCGCTTTCCCAAGCCTTGGTATTGGTCAGGTCGATGCCCAGCTCCGTGACGCCCGGCATGAGCTCCGCGCGGCGTTCCCGTCCAGGGCGTACCAGCGCGATCAGTCGGGTGCGCGTCGCGAGCTGGCGCTGCAGTCGCTGACCGATGAAGCCCGTCAGGCCAGTAGCGAGCACGGAGGCGTCTGCGGATACCGCGTTGGTCATGCGTGACGGCTCGAGAAGGTGGTGGCACCCGTGAAAGCGGGCGCCCGGGGAGGCGACAGGCTGCCGGTCGGCAGCCCGCAGGCGTCAGGCAACGCTGCCTTGGAGCGCGTAGTCCTGATGTACCTCGATCGCGCGGCGGTCGAGGTAGTCTTGCTTGGCGCGCGAGCGCGACAGCTTGCCCGAAGACGTGCGCGGCAGGGTGCGGGGTGGCACGAGATCGACGTAGACATTGACGCCGAACTGGGCCTGGACGCGGCGATTGAGCTCTTCGCGCAGCTCGTCGTCGCTGTGGCGCGACTCGACGACCATCACGATGGTTTCGGTGCCGTCGTCTTCGTTGACCGAAAACGCGGACACGTTGCCCATGCGCACACGCGGCACGCCTTCGGCGATGTGTTCGAGATCCTGGGGCCAGATGTTGCGGCCGTTGATGATGATCACGTCCTTGCGACGGGCGGTGATCACCAGGCGATTGCCCATTCGATAGCCGATGTCGCCAGTGTCCAGCCAGCCGTCTTCTGACAGCACCGCATCGGTCGCTTCGCGGTTCTGGAAGTAACCCGACATCACGGAGGGACCGCGCAGACAGATGCGACCGCAGACCCGATCGGGAAGCTCGTCGCCCGCGTCGTTGCGGATCGCCATCTCGTAGCTCGGCAGCAGGTGGCCGCAGTCGACGAACTCCAGTCCGTCGTCGCTGTGACGTCCCGCGGCCAGCGGCGTCGCCTTGCCGTCGTCGGTCATGGCGAGCTTGTCGACCAGATCGATATCGACGCCGCGATTCAGCGGCGTGAAGCTCACGGCCAGGGCGCATTCCGCCATGCCGTAGCAGGGCACGAAGGAACGCGGATCGAAGTTGCTGGCCTTCAGCATGTCGGCGAACTGCTTCAGCGGCGCCGCGTGGATGCGCTCGGCGCCGACGCAGGCCGCGCGCCAGTTGCTCAGGTCGTACTGCTCGCTGTCGGCGACGCGCAGGCGCTTGGCGACTAGCGCATAGCCAAATGGCGGGCTCGAAGAGATCGTGCCCTTGTTGTCGGAGAGCAGCTTCAGCCACAGCCGGGGGCGCATGGCGAAGGTGCGAGGGCTCAGGTAATCGGCGGACAGCTGGGTGCCCAGCGGCAGCAGCACGAAGCCCACCAGGCCCATGTCGTGGTAGAAGGGCAGCCAGGACACGAAACGGTCGCCGCTGCCGAGCATCAGGCCGTGGTCGGCGATCTCCCGCAGATTGGTGAGCACGGCGTGCTGCGATACCTCGACGCCGCGCGGGAAGCTGGTGCTGCCCGAGGTGTACTGCAGATAGGCCGGCTCGTCGTCGAGCATCGGCTGCAGTTCGACGTCGGCCTCCGGCAGGCAGTCAAAGTCTTCTGTCTCGCCATAGCGCACGAGGGAGAGGCCTTCGCACGCGCGGGCGAGGAGGGCGCTGTGCGATGCCGGCGCGACAGCGATGCTGGCGTCGCAGGTCTTCAGCATCTGGTGAATCTGGCGGGTAAACGCCTCGCCGCCGCCGAGCTGCAGTCCCGCGGGCAGTGCGACCGGCAGCAGACCGGCGTACTGGCTCGCGAAGAAAAAACGCATGAACAGCGGATCGGTCTCGGCGACGATGGCGACCCGGTCGCCGCGCTTCAGTCCGAGGCCCATCAGCTTGCGGGCGAGACACAGGGCCTCGGTGCGCAGCTCCGCGTAGGTGTAGCTGGACTCCAGGGCGCCTTTGCCGTCATAGAAATTGACGCCGGTGGTTCCCTGGGCTGCATAGTCCATGACCTCCGCGAGATTGCGAAAGCCGGTGGTTTTTACGGGTAGTACCGCGTTCGCGCCTGTGGGCGTCAGGGCTCGATCACTGGTCATAGGTCTGCAACAGCTCTCTGGTCACTCGATTAACGTCAGGTCACATGCACCTGGACGCCGCTCTGGCTTCAATTGTGGTCGCGCGCTTTGCGCAGATGGACTGCGCGTCGCGCCGCGAGTTAGCGCCGCTGTTGGCCGCGGCGTCATCTCAGCTTTGCTCTATCCTTGTCTCGGACCCTTCAAGGGTCTCTTCTATCCACTGCTCTCAACTGCGCCTGTTTTGACCGCGCACTTGGTCTGTCGCCGATACCGCGTCGTGCGGTGGGCGGCTGACCGGTGGCGGTCGGCGCGAATGGCAACCTCAACCAGCGTCGTCGCGCGAGCGGTGCGTCCTGGCCGGTGAACCAGCGTGGACCCCACTTCGCTGTCTCTGCTCTCTTCGCTCTTTCCCACAAGAGGCCTCGGTCGAAACCGAGTGCGACCCGGCGCTCTGTCGGCGCGCTTTTGGTCGCGGTCCCGGGCGGCGGCTGCGAAGCCTGCCGTCGGAATCGATGCCGTCACGGCTCATGTCCTGACGGTGTATTCGATCGGCTTTCAGGTGGCCCCGGTAACCCGTTGATTAAGAACGAGTTAGCGGAACCCCAGGCCGGCCGTATTTCGTTGGGCAATCAACCGCTTAGCAGTTGTGAAGCCCGACACACGGCGAACGCTGCGCACCATAGCCTTTTCCGGACTATGAAGCAATTATGGATGTTTATATGAAGACAAAATGGAGAAGCCGTTCGCTGTGTCAGATCTCCCGTTTGTGACGCGGTACGGGCAGGAATTCCCTTTGTCGACTAGGACACCCGCGCCGGCAGTATGTCCTACATACAGATTTGGGTTGTGATCGCCGTCCCAATGACCGTTAGACGAGGTTCCGTTGGCCGGATTGGTCGCGGCAGGCTCTGCTGTCAGGGCGCCGCGAAAGGGCGGCCGCTGCGCGCGGAACGGGCCTGCGAAGCCCGGTCAGCTGTAGCTCACGCCCATGCCTGCCCGGGCGTCGGTGGTGACGCCGTACGGGGCGATCGGGTAGCGCAGGCCGTTCCTGGACAGCGCCTGCATCCCGGCGATCGCCTTGGGTAAGAACTGTGGGGGCAGGGCCATTAGCAGCTCGTCTTCCATGACGCCGCCGTAGCGGCGTTCCGCAAAGCAGGGGATCGATAGCGACGGCTCGCCGGTGGCCAGCGCCCGGCCCCAGGAATCGGCGCAGGCCGACTCGCCGACGCAGGACCAGTCGAACTTCTGGAAGCCGGTCCACTGCAGGCCATTGATGAGGATGATCATCTGGGCGGGCGTGGCATAGATGAGGCAGACGTCCGGCGGATTCAGGCGGCCCGCCGCCAGCGGACTCACTGCCATGGCCTCGAACCGGCCGTGGGGCACGACGTCCATGCACGCCTGGTGTTTGGCCGCCTCGTCCTGATTTTCGAACCACACGCCGGCCATGCGATCGCCCGACAGCCACTCCTCGTTGCGTGGGTGCAGACCGATCACCGTCGCGCACTGGGCGCCGACCAGATCCTCTGCTGTGATGCCGACGGTCCAGCCGTTGCGGCTGGCCTGGCCGACGATCTGGTCGGTCGTATGAATATTGGACGGCCGGCGGATGCGCGGGATGGCCGCCATGTCCTCGGCCCGCTCGAACAGCTTCATGCCGATCGGCGTGGTGCGCAGCCGCAGCAGCGCGTTTAGCTGACCGAGCAGGTCGGGCCAGTCGTAGCTGGTGGCGTCGCTCGAAATCAGATCCGGGTCGGTTTCGCTCATCTTCTCCCCCTCTATCTTTCCCTTTGGCCCTCGGCCATCTGGCCCTTTAACGTGCCCGTCCGCTTACCTCAGCGTCGGGTGCAAGGCGCCGTCATCAGCCGAGTTTACGGCGAAAGAAGTCCTGCGCGAGCGCGGCAAATGCGTCGGGTTGGTCGTAGTGCACCTGATGGCCCGCTGCGGCGATCTCGTGGTACTCGACGTCGCGGAAGCACTGGAGCCGTTCGTCGAGTTCGCCGGGCGCGAAGCGCCCGTCGCCGTTGGCCGCGCGACGGGCCCAGTAGTGGTGGCTGTCTGCGCCCAGCAGGATGGCGGTCGGGGCGGTGATCGAGCGCCAGTAGTCGAGATTGCGGCGATGGGACACCCCCAAGAACACCTCCTGTGCCCGCGGATCGAAGGCCCAGACGACGCCGCCGTCGACCGCTTCGGTTCCCCAGGTTGCGAGCTGGGCCGCAAAGCTCTCGGACAGGCCCGGGTTGTTGGCCAGCAGACGCTCGGCGGCCGCGGCCCGATCGGGCATGACCCGCGGATCCTCCGCGCGAGCGGCGGTTTGGATGGCGCTATCCAGCAGCGCGCTCAGGCCGGCGATGTCCCCCTCTGCGCTGCGGGCACCCAGGGGCGGCCCGAGGCCCTCGACGATCATCAGCGCGCTAATCGCGCTGGTGAACATCCCGGCGTAACGGCTGACGATGTGACCCCCCAGGCTGTGGCCTAACAGCGCCACCCGCTCGAGCTTGAGATGCGCGATGAGCCGACGCAGATCCATCAAGTAGTGCTGGATGGCGTAGCTGCCCGGGCGCAGGCTCTGGCCGTGACCGCGCAGGTCGGGCAGCACGCAGTCGAAGTCGGCATTCAGCGCCGCGGCGATCGGCAGCAGGCTGCGGCCGGTGTCGCGCATGCCGTGCAGCAGAATGATGGTGGGGCGGGTGGCCGCGGGTTCCGCCGAACGGCTGTCGTCCGCCGAACGGCCGTTGAGGGTGTAGTAGACGATCGACTGACCGGCGCTGAGCGGCAGCCGATGGGCGAGCGCGTCCGTCGCAGGTTCGGTCGCCTCGCTCAATGCTTGGTCCTCATCGTGCTGCGCCCCCTTTCTATTACTACTGTCGCCGCGAACACGGCAGCTTAGCGCGGGCCGAGTCCCGGCGCGCGCCAGATCCGCGTGGTGCCGTAGACGTCGAACTCGCCAAGATTGGGCAGCGTCAGCGCCGCTAGCGTATCCAGCAGCTCGAAGTCAGCGGAGGGCAGGGTATCGATTCGCGAGTCCGCCACGATGACCTCGCCGGCCTGGCATCGGGCGGCGTCGAGCAGTGGCAGGTTCGCGGCGTCGTACAGCACATCGGCCAGCACTATCACGTCCGCCGGTGGGGCATCCTGTAACCGCTCGCAGGGCTCGACGTCCACCCCGTTGAGGTGGGCGTTGACGACGCTCGCGAGTCGGGCGTCGGCGTCGATGTCGCAGGCCACAACAGAAGCTGCGCCCGCGAGCGCCGCGGCGATGCCGGCGACGCCGGAACCGCTGCCGAGGTCCAGCACGCGGCGCCCGCGCACACGCTCCGGCTGGGCCAACAGCCAGCGCGCGAGCGCCTGACCGCTGCCCCAGCAGAAGGCCCAGTAGGCCGGCTCGGCGATCACCGCCCGCATGACGTCGGGTTCTAGCGGGCCGGTCGGAAAGTCGGCGTTGATCACCAGCAGCTCGATGTCGTCGCAGTCGGGCAGTCGCAGGGACTCGAGCCGCGCCATCGGCAGGGTCCGCGCGAGCGCCTGTTGTAGGCGCTGGCGTGCCGCTGACGCCGCACCGGCCGCGTCCTCGAGGTGCTCGACTGGTGCCCCGTCGGACATAGGCTCGGACTGCGGATCGGACTCTAGGTGGGACTCCAGGTGAGGGGGGCGTGCGGGCATCGCGGCATGTTACCTGCCCCACGGCGCGGGCGCGCGAAGCGCCTGTCGCTGCGGCCGACGCAGTTGCGCTCGACATCCCCCGCGGGCTTTGATTTCATGGATCGAATTGTCACCTGGGGGGAAGGCCGCTTACCGATGCCAATGATCCTGAACGAAGAGCAGATCATGCTGCGCGACGCAGCGAAGGACTTCTGCGCCAACAACACGCCGATCACACAGCTGCGCCAACTGCGCGACGACAACGATGCGAACGGCTTTGATACCGCCACCTGGCAGTCGATGGTCGAGTTGGGCTGGGCGGGCATTCCGTTCCCCGAAGACTACGGCGGCCTCGACTTTGGCTATAAGGGTCTTGGCGTGGTTACCCAGGAGACCGGGCGCACGCTGGCGGCCAGCCCGCTGATCGCCTCGATCTGGACCTGCGGCACGCTGCTGAATCTGGCGGGCAAGTCGGCGCAGAAGAACGAACTGCTGCCGCAGCTCGCAGCGGGCGAGCTGCTGATGGCGCTGGCGCTCGAAGAGAGCCACCGTCACGCCCCCAATCAGATCGCCACCAAGGCGAAAGAGACCAAGAGCGGCTATTCGATCTCCGGCGAGAAGACCTTCGTTCTCGATGGCCACGTCGCCAGCAAGCTGATCGTCGTCGCCCGAACTGAAGGCAAGAAAGACGAGCGCAAGGGCATCACGCTGTTCCTGGTGGACGCCGACGCCGACGGCATCAGCATCGAGCGTACGCTGATGGTCGATTCGCGCAATGCGGCCAACGTCACCCTGAAGAACGTCAAGGTGTCCTCGAAAGACGTGATCGGCCGCGCGGGACGCGGTGCGAGCGTACTGGATGAGGCGCTCGACATCGCGCGTATCGGTGTGGCGGCAGAAATGCTGGGCAGCGCCGAAGAGTGTTTCGAACGCACGGTGCAGTATCTGAAGGAAAGGGAGCAGTTCGGCGTGCCGATCGGCTCGTTCCAGGCCCTGAAGCACCGCGCCGCCAACATGTTCTGCGAGCTCGAACTGTCCAAGTCGGTAGTGCTCGAGGCGCTGACGGCGCTCGACGAAGGGCGCGACAAGGAAGAGATCGCGAAACTCGCGTCGCTCGCCAAGTACAAGGTCGGCGAGACCTTCCATACCGTGTCCCGCGAAGGCATTCAGATGCACGGCGGTATCGGCATGACCGACGAGTTCGAGATCGGCTTCTTCATCAAGCGCGCCGCCGTCGCCGAGATCACCTTCGGCGACCAGAGCTATCACCGTAATCGCTATGGTGAGCTGGAGGGCTACTAGGCGCTAACTCAAAGCATTAGCGCCCCTCGACAGCGCTTAGCCGGCCTGTGGCCGGACTAAGCGCGAGAGGGTATTCCCCGGCGCAAACGCAAGGTGTTAATGCTTCACAACAGGGCTTTGACTGACAGCAGGGTAGACTGCGTGTGGTGACGCAGGACTGTGTCCTGATAAGCAGTGTCCGATACGACCGTAATGACACCCCATTGTGGACACCCGAAACGGCGAAAAAAAGAACCTCTGTCGGCTCTGATGAGCCAATAGCAGTGGCCAAAGTAGCCGCTAGGTGCTTTCGCCGATTTCGTCGCGACGATCGCCGTAAGCATCTTCAGATATTCGATAATCGCTCGTGTGACATCGGGGTCGGAGATTTCGGCGGTGACTTTAAGGGTGCCATCTCTGCGCAGGCTGTGAGTGATGTCGATGTGGAAGGCTCGGCTCGTGCTGGACTTTGCCGCCATCGCGGAGCGATCCGATGCACGACTCTAAGCACGGGTATCCGGGCTCTGTGCATGCAATTTCAGTGACCAGATCCGATACTTTCTTCGTCGATCTCCGTGAATACCTACACTCGAGTGCGGGCAACAGCCTCTGGATCGGGCCGGCGTCCCTCGCCGAGTATCGCCAGCCTGTCCACTCTCCTCTGGCTCAACTAAGCATGACTCCGGCACCAAGATCGGACTCTGGTCGTCCATCGCGATGTTTGAGAACGAAGACTATGTTGAAGATTCGTAAGGCTCAGAGATCCATAGTGATCAGGCCGTGGGCTTCGGTCGAGTCGGCTGCGAGCAACGTGGGTGACCGAACACCAGGTAGCACGGAGACGTCGTAGGTCTCACGTGCGCCGGCCTCGAGCCATAGTCGCTCGACACACTCACCCGTGCGCGTATCGATCACCACAACTCCAGTGTGTGCCTCCTGTCCATTGGCCGCTAGCCGGTCGTGGAGTTCAAGCCCGGCGAAGTCCTCGTAGCGGGGCCGCGAGACGCCGCAGAATGCAAACGGTCCGTCGAAAGCCAGGCCCCTCGCGAATCCTGGAACGGCTGCGATGGCCTCGAATGCCCCCATGCCAGAGGTACTCATCCGCACGAACCCCAGCTCCCCCGTACCTGAGTTCAGGACCCAGGTACGCCCGCCGTGAACCCGGGGCGAGTGCGGCATCGTCAGACCCTCGCAAACCACCCCGCCCGACCGAAGATCCAGCACCACCCCACCTCCGACCCGATTCTCCCGCCAGCCGTCGATGGAGTCCGAGACACCAAACGCGGTTGCGAAGGCGAGTTCACCGTCCTGTACCGCCAGTCCATTGAGATGACAGCGGTCCTCCGGCGCCACGGCGCTCACGAAGCTCGGCAACCACGCCAGACGGAAGCTGTGAGTCGGCGACGGCGTTGCCACGCAGCTGTAACGACTGGACACGAAGTAGACCCCGTCAGCCACTGCCACATCATGCGGCGCCAGGAGACCTAGGAAGTGAGACTCCCGGGGGATGAGTAGATGTGAGAAACCCCCACCGTAGGACTGGCCGGGCTGCAGCACGCTCGTCAACGTGATCAGCGCCGTTCGGGTGGCCACAACGAGGCGCTCGTTGCTCCAATGCATCCCGGTCGGCTCGTCAAAGCCGGCGTTAACAATCGACAGCGCACCGTCTGAGCGAGAACCCACCAGAGACAACCAACCCCAATCCGGCGTTGTCACGGCCAGGGAGATCTGACGTGCGGCAAGCAACTCCGCCAGTCCGGCCGACGCTGAGTATCCCGCGTCCGGCTCGGGCCGATCTGTGTCGATCGCCCTCCGGTTCCGTTGCTTGATCTCGTCAGCCCTAGAGGCGGTCTCGGTCGCGGCGATGGCCAGTCGCCGGCGGGCGTCACGGTCTTCAGTGTTGTGCCCGGGGTCGCGACGCGCCAAGGCACCGACTGCAGCTTGGATCTGCACCACGCTCTCCTGCAGGACAGCGGCATCAAACTCAGGGATCACGATGGCGTGGACGAGGCTGAGTGGCGGCGCGAGTGCTTCGGGTTCTACCCCGTCGATGAGTATCGGAACGACGTGGAGGCCGTTGGCGACGGCCTGCGATAGCTCCCATCTGACCCAGTCGCTCAGAAGCGACGTCGGCGAGAGGACGCCGACGAAGACCTTGGCCTCCGACACGATGGTCTGGATTTTCTCGTCAAAGGTGTCGCCGGGAAGTAGCAGCGCGTCCCACCAGACATCAAGCTCGACGGCCTGCAAAGCAGTGCCGATCCGATCGGCTGCCTCGCGATCGACACGGGCGTACGAGATAAATACGTCGACGCTCAAACCAGTCTCTCGAGGCCAGCCGTGCGGTCCAAGATGGTCAGACGGGCGTCGAGGTGTTGTGATGTGCGGGCTATGATGTAGACGCCCTTGATGCGGCTGTTGGGGCGGGTGTCGAGATGAGCCAGGCAGGTGCTGATGAGCTGCGCCATGGAGTCGTCGATACTCCTGCCTCCCCGCCCCGCGCCCAGGAGCGGGAACAGGATGGTCCGGAGCTTGTACGAGTCGTACTTGGGGTGGTCCATGAGCCCAAGGGCGGAGCGTATGCAGGCCCCAACTTCCTCGATTGGCCGATAGCCTCGACCGACCTGACCGTCCACGGCTGCAGCGTGGAAGATAAGCCGCACCCCGTGGCTGTCCACCAACTCGCCCGAACCGGTCACCATCACCGTGCCGGCGTCGACCTCGCTGTCACCCTCCATCAGCTCGCGCAGTTCTTCCGCGATGACATCGATCGCCACCCGGCCGTTCTGCTTCTTCTTGGCTCCCAGCCAGCGGATCACACCGGAGACGCCGATGTCGTGAAAACGCGCCATCTGCATATTGGTATTCTCAGAGTTCACCCAGACATCGATCTCCTTGATGTTCTGGATGTCCCCGGTAATGAGACCGATGGTCGTGTCCGGGCGCGCTCGGAGTCTATACTCGATGCGCTTGGTCGTATCGATGACCTGGATTTTCCGTCGTACCTCGATCTCGGGAAGGTGAAGGTACACCGGGCTGTCATTCCGATCGGTCCTGCCAAGGCCCTCATCGATGAAATGGGCGATCTCGGCAACTGCCGACATCGGATCAGCCCGTTCGTCATATTCGATGACCCTGAACCCGCGAATATTGAACGGTGCCACGGTGCCTCGGCGCTGGATGAGAACCGTAACGTTTCGTTTGAGCGAGTGGCGCACCCCGAGCTCATAGAACACGTTGGCGTTGAGCGTGCTGATGTCGACTACCACCACGTCATCTTGATAGATGCGAGTGAACATGTCGGCATGGATCGATCCGGCACCCGGAATCTCATCACAGCGGATGGCTTCCAGATCGAACTTGGACGCCTCGACAGCTTTGGTGATGATGCGGTCATAGACGGCATCGAAGTCAATGGTGTTGATCAGCGAAGGGTCGATGGCAACGCCTTGCGCGGCGCTCGTTACGAAGGCATCTATAAGGCTGCGATCGATGTTCAGCTTGTCGCCGAACGGCATAATGACGAAGCACTTGCGTCGGGTCATGTGTGGTCGCGCTCCGGGTATGCCAAGAACCAAATCAGTACGATTAAGGTCTTTAGCTTCCATAACCTCGCATCGCTGCAGGCACCATCCTGCTCTTGGGACCATGTGGGACACCGGAATTGCTCCACCAGGATCGCTGTCCGTTGAGCCTGATGCAGCAACTTGGTGGTCGCCGAATCGCCACTTTCGAAGTTCAGTCTACGGACCGGACCAGTCATTGATCTGCCAAAGCGCTCGTGCCGGACCACGGCCTCTTCGATCTTGAAGAACTCATCAAAGATCTGACGTTGACCTTGCAAATTGACATTCGATAGGCGCCCCACTCGTAGGTTTACATCACGCTAGACACCGCACGCGTGGTCGTCCATTGGTTGTTTCTGCTGAAGCCGATCGGCAGCACCAACGTGTAGGACGAAAAGTCGCGATACATGTAGGTGCTGAGCGGTTAGTAGTGTCTTTCCTACCGTACTTTTTTTGGAACAAAACGCGTTGAAATCGACCCATTTGGCAGTGCTTAGAGGTGAATCTCGCAGTAATCGGACTCCAATGTATGGTTTTTCCTGTGGTGACCGTCGTGCTGCCTACCGAATGTGATTGCAAGCGTTGCAGCGATTTCACTCGGTAGCGAAAGATGCATGCTCGGTGAGGGCGTCGCCCTTTCCCCGTCCAGTGCGCGCAAGCGTTCGCGCTTACCTAACCCTTCCTCCGAATCCCAATCACCCGTCCCACAACCTCCGACACCTCCAACTGCGCGTGCTCGGCCATCAGTGTCGTCAGCTTCTCGATCGTCGCCTCTGGAAACGGTGCCGAGCGGCGTGCATCCAAATCTACGTGCATCGCCATCTGTTCCATGGTCGCCGCCAGATAGCCGTCTTCCGCATGGTGCATCTCCATGAAGATGTGCAGCCGCTTGGCATCGAAGTCGATGAGCTGCACCGTCACGCGCAGCGGATCGTCGAGCACGACCTCCTGGGCGTAGGTGACGTGCACCTCCATCGTGAAGGCCGAGCTGTTTTCCCGTTCTACATAGGCGACGCCGATATCGAGCAGGTCAAATAGATAGTCGACGGCCTTGTCGAAAACGACGTTATAGAACGCCATGTTCATATGGCCGTTGTAGTCGATCCAGTCGCGGTGTACACGGCGGATGGGTGCCTCGAGCGGCGCGGCGGCGTCAGTCATTTTCTTCTCCGGTTTGCCCTCACGGCTGGTATTGAACGACCCGCGGCGGTTACAGGCAGGTGCCTTCCTGGCGCCGTACCCATTCGCTGATCAGCGCAACGCCCTCGGCGTGTGCGCGCGTGCGCCCGATCTCCGGCATCATCGCGCCGGGATCGGTGCTGGCCATGCGATGCACCATGATCGACGCACCGGGCTGGCCGGGGACGTAGTCATACAGGCGGCCGCCCGTGCCGCGGCCGGCGGCGATGGGCGGTTTGCAGCGGCCCATGTCGCGGGTGCTGTATTCGATCGCGTAATCGAGGAACAGGCGGGAGGTGTCGGCCGCACCCTCTGGGTGATGGCAGTGGCCGCAGTTCGCATCGAGATAGCTGCGCGCCGCATGCGCGAGCGCCGTGTCGTCGAGCGTCGACCAATCGCGGGTCGACTGCCACACGGCGTTGCCGCGGACGGCCTCTGCGGCGGGAACGTCGAGCCAGCCCCGGGCCGCGATCCGCCGCAGCGCCGAGTCGTCGTCCTGCCGCTGCAGGTGCCGCGCCTTCAAACCGATGGGGCGCAGCCGCTTGTCCTTGCCCTGCGCATGGCAGCTACTGCACTCGTTGCGCGTTGGCACGACATACAGATTGCCGTCGGGTAGGTCGATGATGTCGCCGGTCAAGGCCAGGTCGGCGTCGCTGCCGTCGGCACGCCACACGTAAGGCAGGGCGACCCATTCGCTGTCGGTCCTGACGAGCAGGCGGGTCTCTAGCAGCCGCCCGGTCGCGGCCGTGCGCAGGCTATTGTCGGCGAACAGCGCGGGCTCGCCGCTGCTGTCCAGATAGAAGGTTTTGCTGACAATGGTGCCGGCCGGGAAACCGAAGGTGTCGTCGGCGTCGAACGTCGCTTTGCCGCCGGTGGGCAGGCTCAGCGTTCGCAGCTTGGCCGCGTAGTCGGAAAACAGCGGCGTGTTGATCGCGTAGACCAGGCCGTCTGCCGGCCGCTGCAGCTCGGATCCCGTGCGCAGCAGCACGCCCCATTCGGACAGGGTCTGCGGCGGCGCGTTCGCATCCAGCCGCTGCGTGCGCAGCTCCTGCGCGCAGCCGGCCGCGATCGACAGGATCAGCGCGGCGCCGACGCACAGCGCGCGATGTCTCCTCAGGCGATACCTGTGCAGAGAATCCCTAGGTCGCATGCGGCAGCGTCACTGCACTGAGCTTCGGCAGTTCGCATTGATAGCGGCTCATGTCCACGTTGGGGTTGGCGCCCGCGTTCAGCAGATCCACGTCGAGCAGAACGGCGTCGCCGTTGTCGACGCAGATGCCGCGGTCGCTGGGCAGCGAGCCGTTGTGGCTCGGGTTGATCGCGCCGTCCCAGATTAGATCGGGCAGCGAGCCCTGGGCCCCGAACAGCGCGACGCGGATTGCCTCCAGCTCCGGTCGGTCGGGCTGATTGCCGCCGGCGCCGAAGGTGTTGCTGTAGATGTTCAGGCCTTCCGGGTACGGATCGAATCCAGGGGCGAGTTCCCGCTGGCCGGCGTAGTTGGCGCTGTAGTAGCTGCTCAGGACGATGTTGGCCGTGTTGTGACCGCTGATGCGGTTGTCGAAGATCTCCACCAGATCGTTCGAGTTCACCATGATCCCCGAGCCCGCGGGTACGCCGGATACCGCGGTGCCGGGAGCGGCGAAGTTCGCGGTGTTGTTGTCGCGGACGTCGTTGTTGAACACGCGCGTACGCTCGCCCGTCTGGGGAATGTCCGGCATGTTGAAGACCAGGATCCCGCCCGTGTTGCTTTCCGTGAGGTTCTCGTACACGTCGGCGTCGATGGTGTTCTCGATCTCGATACCGGCCACGTTGTCGCGCGCGAGATTGTTGCGCACCACGACGTTCTTTGACTGGCCGACGTATATGCCGGCGTCGGATGCGCCGATGGCGACGCACTCCTCCAACAGCAGATTTTCCACCTGCACGGGATAGATGCCGTACGCGCCGTTGTCGACGTCCGGACCGTTGGTCCACTCGGTGCGCACCGCGCGAATGATCACGTTCTTGCTGTCGTTGATCTTAAGCGCGTCGCCGCGGGTGTCTTCGATCGCGAACCCTTCCAGCACCAGGTTGTCGCCGGACAGCAGCATGCCCTCGGCGCCGGCGACCTGGTTCTTGAACGTCAGCACCGAGTCGCGCTCGCCGCGACCGGCGCCGGTCCCGCGGATGGTGACGTCGTCGACGTCGAGCACCAGGCTGCGCCGGATCTCGTGAACGCCGGCGGGAATCTCGATCACGCTGCCGGGCTGCGCGGCTGCGAACGCGTTCATGAGCTGCTGCTCCGCGCTCAGGTTCTCGCTGGGTGCCGGGTCGGGTGCGCTGCTTGACGGGGTCTCGCCGCAGCCGCCGAACGCGCCGACGATCAAGGTGACCGCCAAACCGCGGATGATTCGATTGTCGATGCCCATGATGACTCCCCGTGCTTGATCCGAGTCATGGTAGCTGCCCGGTCAGCGTCCCGCCAATCTGCCGGAGCCTGCCGCGGTCGCGAAAATCGCCGTAATCGCGCCGCTGTTGCCTGGCGAGGCCGCTGCTAAGATCCGGGTAGTAGACGCACCAGCATTGGGGAGGTTGATCATGGGGCAGGCGATCGAGTTTGAGCTGCCGGACCAGCAGGGCGAGACCTACGCTTACAGCGGCGCCGGTCTGGTCGTCTTCATCAAGGAGGACTGTCCCACCTGCCGTCAGGTCCTGCCGCTGCTGAACGCGCTGGCGGCGACATCGCCGCCGCTGATCGCGATCGGCCAGACGGTCGCCGGCAACCGAACACTGGTCGAGGGCGGCGCGCTGCGCGCGCGCCTGCTGGATGACGCGGAGCTGCTCGTCTCCTACGAACACGACGTCGAGGTGGTGCCAACCTTGCTGCGCAGCGATGCCGACGGTCAGGTCGTGGGCCGTCTGGAGGGGTTCGAGAAAGACGAATGGCGGGCTTTCTTAACGGATGCACTGGGCGCAGAGCCGGTGGCCGACTGGGATGCGCTGCCGCAGTGGGCGCCCGGCTGCGGTTCGCTGTCCGTCGATCCCGCGCACGCGCCGCGGCTGGCCGCGATGGCGTCGGGCAGCCCGCTGCGCGCGCGCGCCGTCGAGATCGGCAGCCTGGACGACGAGTTCGAGTTTCTCTTCGATCAGGGCTTCACCGACGGCCTGCCGGTCTTGCCGCCCACGCCGGAGCGGGTGATGCGCATGCTGGGGGGCACGGGCCGCGACGCCCAGGAGGTCGTGGCCACCATGCCACCCAACCTCGCCCCGGCGACCGTCGAGAAGATCGCGATCAACGCAGTGATGGCGGGCTGCAAGCCCGACTATCTGCCCGTCGTCATCGCGGCGATCGAAGCGATCACGACCGACGAGTTCAACGTCCACGGCGTCATGTCGACCACGATGGGCGCGTCGCCCGTGCTGGTGGTCAACGGCCCGATCAGACAGCGACTCGGCATGAACATGAAGCTCGGCGCGCTGGGCCAGGGCAACCGCGCGAACCTCACCATTGGGCGGGCGGTGCGGCTGTGCGTGCGCAACATCGGCGGCGCGCAGCCCGGCGGCACCGAACGCTCGACCATGGGCAATCCGATGAAGATCACGATGTGTTTCCCGGAGTGGGAAGAGCGCAGCGACTGGACGCCGCTGCACGTCGAGCGAGGGTTCGAGGCGCACGAATCCGTGGTTACCGCGTTTGCGATGACCTCCGGCCCAACGCTCATGGTCGATCAGACGTCCCGCAGCGCGGCGCAGCTCGCGGGATCGCTCGGCCTGTGCCTGGAAGCCTTGCATCACCCGCGCGCGCACGGCGCCGGCGACGCGCTGCTGGTCGTCGCGCCGGAACACGTGGACACGCTGGCGCGCGATGGCTACGACAAGGCGCAGCTGCGCGAACGCATCCAAGAGGTCACGCAGCGCGCGCTCGAAGACCTGGCCGTCGACGAGATCAGCGGCGTCGGCGTGACCGCAGAGCAGCTCGCGTCGATGGATGAAGCGGCCCGCAAGCGGCAGATTCCGAAGTTTGCGAGCGTCGATAACATCCACGTGGTGGTGGCGGGCAGCGACGCCGGCAAGTTCTCAGCCGGCTATCACGGCTGGTTAACGGGCCCGATGGGCTCCAGCTCGGTATCGAGACGCATCGAAGCCTGATTCAGGGCGTGAACTGCACGCCGAGTCCGTAGTAGGGGCTGCGCTTGATGCGCAGGTGATTCGGCAGCACCTGTTCGTCCTCGTAGTCGATGCGCTCCGCGCCGACTCTCAGATAGATCGCTATTCGATCGCTCAGCGCGTAGTCCGCCTTGGCGTGGATCGCTCGCCGTTCGTGGGTGTTTTGCGACAGCTTCACCGTGTGCTGGGCCGCAAGCGCGAGGCTCAGCTTCGGCGTCAGCGCGCGCTGGCCGCTGAAGCCTAGATTCAGTCCCGTGCGAGAGTAATCGCGGATTGCGAACGCGCCGTTGTCCCCCTCGAGGTCGTAGTCGAAGCGAAAGTGGCTCAGGCCGAGGCTCGGAGCGAGCGTCCAGTCACCGACGGCGAACGCGCGCGCGACGTCGAGGTCGATCAGATCGACGCGCGTGCGCTGACGCAGCGCGGTGCCCGTGGGGTACAGCTCACCCTGGGTGAAAAAGTCCGACGCCGACGCGCCGTCGCCGTGCAGCCACAGCCGTTCCGCGGCGAGCCGCAGCCGGTAGCGGCGCCCCAGCCCGAGAGCTGCCGCGACCCGCGCGGAGTCTGGCCGGTCGCTGTCGGTCTCATCCAGGGTCGGGCGCCGCAGACTGCTTGTGCCCGGATTGCCGCCCGCCGGCGTCTGTAGAAAGCCGCTAGCGCTCGCGCGACCGACCTCGATTGCTATCCGTACGCGATCGTCGGCGGCCGCCGCCCCGAGCGTTGGGAAGAACCATGCGGCGCAGCAGAACGCGCAGCGAAGCAGTCGTCGTGCGCAATGCTTGCTAGCGACGGCGCTGCGGACGCGCCGGCCGCCGACGGCTGTGCGATCGCGGCGCACGGGTCAGCGGCGCACGCGCATCAGGCGGTGTTGACCCCTTTCAGCAGCAGCGCCTTGACGATCTCGTCGAAGACCTCGTCGGCCTTGGCGCGCATTTCCGCATCCGTCGCATCCTGAATCGGGTGCTTGACGAACACGCGCTTGGCGTCAGGCAGGCCGAGCGCGCGGGCCTGGGTCTGTGCGGCATCGACAAATTCTTCCGAGGCCACCGTGACGGCGGGAATGCCGTTGATCTCGAACCATACCGTGTCATGCAAACTGCACGTGGTACAGGAACCTCAGTCGGCGAGCCCTTCGATGACGAGGTCGACGCTATCGCGCAGCTCGGCGCGCAGGTCGTCCGGCGCTGGCTTGGTGAAGGTCGGCTTCGCCGTGCGCAGGACGGTCACGTTTGGCGCCGCCTCGTTCAGCAGGGACTCCAGTCGATCGAGCAGCACGTCGCCGCGCGGCTTGCGAATGTCGAGCAGCGCCACGGTGCCGGACAGCTCCGGCTGGCGCGGGGCGAGCGAGCGGGTTACGGGGACCCGCTCGTCGGTCGGGTCGAGAATGGTCAGTGTCATGGCGATCTCTCTTCAGCCTGGCTGTCGCTGTGATACACCAAGGCGGGGCGCGGGTCCAATCGACGCCCGCTGGTGTCGGCGCGGCGGACGCGCTTCAATCGGCTTTACCACCGTTAGTGCTTGG
Source organism: Pseudomonadota bacterium (assembly GCA_039029135.1). Classification (GTDB taxonomy): domain Bacteria; phylum Pseudomonadota; class Gammaproteobacteria; order Pseudomonadales; family Azotimanducaceae; genus JALZVT01. The sequence continues at coordinate 54,464 of JBCCGT010000004.1, forward strand.
GGAGAAACCGATGGCATCTGCAGATTCGGACAGTCGCACGGTATTGATCACCGGGGCGGCGCGCGGCATCGGTCTCGGCATTGCCTCTGCGTTCGCGGCGCGGGGTTGCCGGGTGATGCTCGCCGACCTGGGAGCGGCGGGCGACGACTGGAACTATGCGCTTGCGACCTCGGCGGAGCTCGACGACGCCGTGGCGTCTCTCGGCGCCGGCGACCGGGCCGCAGCCTGCGCACTCGACGTCACCAGCGCGGCGTCCTGCGCGGCCGCCGTCGCTGCGACCGTCGATCGATTCGGCGCATTGGACGTGCTGATCAACAACGCGGGCGTCGTCGCCAGCGGCGCCATCGATAGCTTTACCGAGGCCGACTGGGATCGCGTGTTCGCGGTGAACACCAAGGGCATCTTCCTGATGTCGCAGGCGGCGCTGCCGCGGCTCAGACAGTCCGGTGACGCGGCTATCGTCAACACGGCGTCGATCGCCGGCAAGAGCGGCAGCCCCAACCTGTCGGCCTACTGCGGCTCGAAGTTTGCGGCGATCGGCATCACCCAGTCGCTCGCGCAGGAACTCGCCGCAGACGATATCCGCGTCAACGCGCTCTGCCCCGGGATCGTCGGCACCGCGATGTGGCTCGATCATCTGATGCGCAATCAGGGCGAGGCGGCGTTCGAGGAGCGCATGGAATCGTTCATTCCGCTCGGCCGGCCGCAGACGGTCGCGGACATGGGCGAGGCCGCCGTCTATCTGGCGAGCGCGCCGAACGTCACGGGCGTCGCGCTCAGCGTCGCTGGCGGCATCGAGATGCACTGAAGGCTCGCACCGGCGTAGCCGCTGCGGACCCGGCGACTGGTGCGCGGTCTAGTGTGCAGCGGGCCCGCGCCAGGCGTCGAAGATCACCAGCGCGAGCGGCAGCAGGCCGATCATGTCGGCGCGCGCGATGCCCTGCAGCGCGCCCGCGGGCGAGCCCGCGCGGACGTAGACGAACAGAAAGCTCAGCATGCTGATTGCCACGACCACGCTCGCCAGGCGGCGCGATGGGCCGTGCAGCAGCGCGATGATTGAGACGACGACCACGGTCAGAAACATGGCGCCGCGATGACTCAGCAGCGTGCCTATCGTGCCGCCGGGTTCAGCGTCGTACAGCGTCTGGGTGAGGTGCGGCCGAAACAGCGCCAGCGCGGGCATCGCGTGCAGGGCGGCGAGCAGACCCCAGGCAATCTTGGTCAGCAGTTCCATCAGCGGCACTCCTGGGCGCGCGGTTTATTCCTTGCGCTGATCGCCTACAGAAACGTTTCCGCCGCCGCGTACTCGAGGCCGAACTCCCGCGCGACCGGTTCGCAGGTCACGGTTCCCTGGCAGACGTTCAGTCCCTCGCGCAGGTGCGGGTCCGCCTGCAGCGCCTGCTGCCAGCCCTTGTCGGCGATGCTGATCGCGTGCGGCAGGGTGACGTTGTTCAGCGCATAGGTCGAGGTGCGCGACACGGCGCCCGGCATGTTGGCCACGCAGTAGTGGACTATGCCGTCGACGATGAAGGTGGGGTCGTCGTGGCTCGTGGGCCGGGACGTTTCGAAGCAGCCGCCCTGATCGATCGCGACGTCGGCGAGCACGCTGCCCGGTTTCATGGTGCCCAGCATCTCGCGGGTGACCAGCTTCGGCGCGGCGGCGCCGGGGATGAGCACGCAGCCCACGACCAGATCGGCCTCGGCGACGCACTCCGCCAGGTTCGCCGCGTTGGAAAAACGCGTCTTCGCCCGCGCCTCGAAGTAGGTGCCCAGCCGTTCCAGCGCCTCCGGATCGCGATCCAGGATGGTGACGTCCGCGCCCAGCCCGGCCGCCATCTGGGCCGCGTTGAAGCCAACGACGCCGCCGCCGATGATGGCGACCTTGCCTGGCGCCACACCCGGCACGCCGCCCAGCAGCACGCCGCGACCGCCGTGGGCGCGCTCGAGCGCCGTCGCGCCGGCCTGGATCGACATGCGTCCCGCGACCTGGCTCATGGGTTTGAGCAGCGGCAGGCCGCCGCGGCGTTCCGTGACGGTCTCGTAGGCGATGCCGACGACGCCGGATTCCAGCAGGTCGCGGGTTTGCGGTTCGTCGGCGGCGAGGTGCAGATAGGTAAACAGGATCTGATCGCGGCGCAGCTTCGCGCGTTCGTCGGCCTGGGGCTCCTTCACCTTGACGACCATCTCGGCGTCGGCGAACACGGTATCCGCATCGGCGACGATCTGGGCGCCGCGCTCAACGTAGTTTGCGTCGCTCGCGCCGATGCCTAGACCCGCGCCCGTCTCGACCAGCACGGTGTGCCCGCGACTCGCGAGCTCGCCGGCCGACTCTGGGGTCAGTCCGACTCGGTACTCGTGGTTCTTGATCTCTCTTGGTGTCCCGATAATCATCGCGCTCGCCTTTCGGAGTTATGCTGGCGGCATTCTAACTGCGACTGCATCAACCTCAATTAGTACAGGGGAGCGGGATTGAGCGAATCACAACGAGAGTTTGACGTGCTGGTCTGGGGCGCCACGGGTTTCACCGGCCGCATCTGCGCCGAGTATCTGCAGGCGCGGTATGCGACATCTAACCTGACCTGGGCCATCGGCGGTCGCAACGAGCAAAAACTGGCCGGCGTGCGCGGCGACCTCGGCCTGCCGGACACCGTCACGTCGGTCGTCGCGGACGGTCACGACGCCGACGCGCTGGCCGAACTGGTGCGGCGCGCGCGCGTTGTTCTGACCACTGTCGGACCTTATGCTAAGTACGGTAACGAACTGGTCGCGGCCTGCGCCGCGGCTGGCACGCACTATTGCGACCTGACGGGCGAGGTGTACTGGATGCGGCGCATGATCGACGCGCACCAGGAAGAGGCTCGTGCGAGCGGCGCGCGCATCGTCCACACCTGCGGCTTCGACAGCATTCCCTCGGACATCGGTACCTACTTCATTCAGCGTGAGATGGCGGAGCGACACGGCGTGCCCGCCAGCGAGGTGAAGTACGTCGCGGCCAAGTCCAAGGGCGGCGTCAGCGGTGGCACCCTCGACAGCGCCTGGACCATGATGGAGCAGGCCAAGACCGATCCCACCGTCATGAGCGTCGGTGCCGATCCCTACGCGCTGAATCCGCCCGGCATGCGCGGTCTCGACGGGCCGGATCGCAACGGCGCGCGCTACGACGCGGACTTCGGCGGCTGGGTCGGTCCCTTCGTGATGTCGCAGATCAACACGCGGGTCGTGCGGCGGACGAACGCGCTGCTCGACAACGCCTACGGCAGCGACTTTCGCTACAGCGAGGGCACCCTCACCGGCGCGGGGACCCGCGGCTGGTTCGGCGCCTCTGCGGTCGCGCTCGGAATGGGCGCGTTCGGCGCGATGACCGCATTCGACGCGACGCGCGGGCTGCTGCAGAAGCGCTTGCCGCAGCCGGGGGAGGGACCTGACGAAGAAACGCGGCGCACGGGCTTCTTCGAGATCGAGCTGTTCGCGCGCCATCCCGACGACGGGCTGAAGAATCTGCGCGCCCGGGTGAAGGGCGACGCCGATCCGGGCTATGGGTCGACCGCGAAGATGCTCGTCGAGTCGGCGGTGTGCCTCGCCCAGGACGATCTCACGGTGGGCGGCGGCTTTTGGACCCCGGCGAGCGCCATGGGCGACCAGCTCTTGGAGCGCCTGCCGGAGAACGCGGGCGTGACCTTCGAGATCGTCTGAGGATCGTCGCAGCATCGCACGGGGCGCGGCTGTCCTTTCGGCTGAGGGCGCAGGTATAGTCGAAGGGACTGTCTGAGGGGGATCAGCTTGACCGCAGCCATACAGGCGCAGCCACTGCCGCTGCGCACCAAGCTCGCCTACGGCTTCGGCTCTGTGGCGTATGGGGTCAAGGGCGGGGGCTTCGACTACTTTCTGCTGCTGTTCTTCAGCCAGGTCGTCGGGCTGGACGCGCGCCTGGTGGGCATCGCAGTCACGACCGCGCTCATCGTCGACGCCATCTCGGACCCCATCGTCGGCTACTGGTCCGACAACCTGCGCTCCCGCTGGGGCCGGCGCCACCCGTTCATGTATGCGGCCGCGCTGCCGGTGCCGCTCAGCTATTTCCTGATCTGGAATCCGCCCGACGGCTGGTCGCAGACTGGCTTGTTCGGCTATCTGTTGGTGCTGGCGATCGTCATTCGCACGTTCATCACGCTCTACGAGACGCCGAGTTCGGCGCTCGCGCCGGAGCTGACCCAGGACTACGAGGAGCGCAGCAAGCTGTTGAGCTTTCGCTCCTACTTCGGTTGGACCGGCGGCAACTCCATGACCGTGCTGGTGCTGCTGTTCATCTTCCCGATGATGACGACGGAGGCGCGCGAGGGACGGTTTCTGCCGGAGAGTTATGCGCTGATGGGCATCATCGGCTCCTGCGTCATCTTTCTGTCCATCATGATCTCGGCGCTCGGCACCCACTCGCGCATCCCGCTGCTGAAGGCGCCGCCGCCGAAGCGGCAGATGACCCTGCGGAGCGTGTTCGGCGAGATCTTCGAAACGCTGTCTAATCGCTCGTTCATATCGCTGTTTGTCGCCGCCCTCTTCGGCGCGGTCGCGACGGGCCTGGCCGCGGGGCTCGCGTTCTACTTCCAGATCTATTTCTGGGGCTTTACCTCCGTCGAGCAGGGGCTCATCAACCTCGCCACCTTCATCGCGGCGATCCTGGGCTTCATCGTCGCGCCCATCGCCACGCGGCGGCTCGGCAAGAAGCGCGGCGCCATGACGGTCGGCCTGGTCGCCTTCCTCGGCGCCCCCATGCCCATCGTCCTGCGACTGCTCGGCTGGCTGCCGGAAAACGGCACCGACTTCATCTTCTGGTTTGTGTTCATCACCAACGCCATCGACGTCGGCCTGATCATCGCGTTCCAGATCCTGTTCGCCTCGATGATGGCGGACCTGGTGGAGCAGAGTGAGCTGGAAACGGGACGACGCTCTGAGGGGCTGTTCTTTTCCGCCGTGACCTTCATCCGCAAGAGCGTGCAGGGCTTCGGACTTCTGGCCGCGTCCTTCGTGCTGGTGTTGGCGGAGTTTCCCGCCGGCGCGACGCCCGCAGAGGTTGGGGACGACGCGCTGCGTCGGCTGGGGCTGTACTACGTGCCGGCCATTCTGTTCCTGTGGCTGAGCATGATGGCGGTGATTTCCACCTACAAGCTCGACCGCGCGGAGCACGAGGAAAATCTGCGTAAGCTCGCGGCGGGCGCCTCAGCAGCACCATGACCCAACAGCCGACGTTCAGCTAGCGCCTCAGCAGCACCATGATCCAACGGCCGATGTTCAGCACATTGGCGAGCGCAGCCGCGAAGTAGGTCAGCGCCGCGGCCCGCAGCACCGAGCGGACCGCCTCTTCCTGATGCGGGGCGATGTACTCGCCGTCTTTGAGGATCGGCAGCGCCTTGTTGAAACTGGCGTCCAGTTCCTCGGGCAGCACGATCAGATAGGCCAGCGCGCCGGCGAGCTGCAGCAGCAGCGACAGCCCGATCACGCCGAACACCGCGCCCGGCGAGCGGGTCAGCAAACCCATGAAAGGCATCAGCCACAGCAGGGCCACGCCAAGCCGTTCCAGGCGCTTCGCCGTCGGCACATAGCGTGAGCGCAGTCGAAAGATCTGCTCCTCGCGATGATGCTGCAGCGCGTGCCCGACCTCGTGGGCAGCAACGCTGATCGCGGTCAGGGACTTGCCGGCGAAGTTGCCGGGCGACAGCCGCACGGTGCGCGCCCCGGGGTCGTAGTGGTCCGTACCGGGCGGGCACTCCTCCACGCGATAGTCGCCCATCTCGAAGCGCTGCAGCAGATGGGTCGCGAGTTCGCCGCCGGTGCCCGGCATCTCCGCGATGTCGTTCCCGTGGGCGCGCATGACCCAGCGCACCCACAGCGAGGGGCCGTAGACGGCGACGGCGACGATGAGCGAACCGAGTGCGACGAGCATGGCCGCAGCTTACCGCGAAGGCCGGGCCCGACAACGCTGGACGCGGCTGGGATTGCGCAACCGCAGGCTATGCGCCGGCTAGGGGAGCCAGTATGGTGGTCCGATGATCGACGCCGACCCCAATCCGCCCACCTACACCCCGCGAGAGATGCTCGCGCGGCTCGTGGCGTTCCCGACGGTCTCGAGGGACAGCAACCTCGATCTGATCGAATTTGTCGAGGACTATCTCGCGCGCCACGGCGTGGCCTCGCACCGCGTCGTGAGCGACTGCGGCGGCAAGGCGAATCTGTACGCCACCATCGGTCCCATGGTCGAAGGGGGAGTCGCGCTCTCCGGTCACACTGACGTAGTGCCGATCGACGACCAGGACTGGCACACCGACCCCTTCGTCCTGACCGAGAAGGACGGCCTGCTCTATGGTCGCGGCACCTGTGACATGAAGGCGTTCAGCGCCATCGCGCTCGCGCTGGTGCCGCAGATGGGCGGTCTCAAGCGGCCGATCCATCTGGCGCTGTCCTATGACGAGGAAATCGGCTGCCTCGGGGCGCCGCGGCTGATTGAAGCGATCCGCCGCGAGCTGCCGCCGATTCGCGCCGTGATCGTCGGCGAGCCGACGAGTATGCGCGTGGTGACAGGCCACAAGGGCATCTTTCACTTCGATACGCGGGTGACCGGACTGGAGGCGCACTCCAGCCAGCAGCATCGCGGCGTGCCGGCCGTCATGATCGCCGGCCGCCTGATCAACTGGCTGGGGGAGCGGCAGCGCGAGAACGCGGCGGCCGCGAGCTCGGACTGTCCCTTCGAGCCGCCGTACTCGACGCTGCACTGCGGCGTCGTCAACGGCGGCACCGCCCACAACATCACCGCGCGTCACTGCCAATTCGTTACGGACATTCGCACCCTGCCGGGGGAAGACCCCAACGAATACTATGCGGACTTCCAGGCGTTCGTCCGCGAGGTCGTCGAGCCCGAGATGCACGCGATCAGCCCCGACACCGGCGTGGAGATCGAACTGAACGCGGACGTGCCAGGATTCGATGCGGGTGAGGATTCGGACGCCGTGGTGCTCGCCAAACAGCTCTCCGGACAGAACAAGGTCGAGGTCGCGCCCTACGCGGCGGAGTCCGGGCAGTTCCAGCGCGCCGGTTTCTCGGTCGCGATGTGCGGCCCCGGCTCGATCGATCAGGCGCACCAGCCTGATGAGTTCATCTCGATCGCGCAGCTAGAGGCGGGCACCGAGTTCATTCGGCGGCTGATACAGGTGCAGTCGAGCTAGCGGCCTAGCCCAGCCACTTTTCAGGATTGCGCGGCTGATGTTGCATCAGTCGCTCGATGAGCGTATTCGGCGCGCCCTCGACGATCAGATTCTCCACGTGGCCCGGATGCAGAAAGCGCTCGGTGGACGCGTGCTCCAGGAAGCTGAGCAGCGCATCGAAATAGCCCGCGACGTTCAGCAGACCGCAGGGCTTGGCGTGGATCCCGAGCTGCCCCCAGGTCAGCACCTCGAAGAATTCATCCAGCGTGCCAAACCCGCCTGGGATCGCGATGAAGCCGTCGGCACGCTCGGCCATGAGCGCCTTGCGCTCGTGCATGGTCGGCACGCTGATGAGTTCGGTGAGCCCGTCGTGGCCGACCTCGCGCAGCCGCAGATCGTCGGTGATGACGCCGGTCACGCTGCCGCCGCCCGCCAGCACGGCGTCGGCGACGATGCCCATCAGCCCGACCTTGCCGCCGCCGTACACCAGGCCCATGCCGGCCGCGGCGATGGCGCTGCCCAGCTCACGGGCCGCGTCCGCGTAAGCGGGCTGCGCTCCCGCGCTGGAACCGAGATAGACGGCGACGTTGTTCAAAAGCTGGATCCCGGCTGCGCGAGAAACTCGATTTCCTCGGGCGTCGACGGTCGACCGAGCAGTTCGTTGCGGTGCGGATAGCGGCCGAAGCGTTCGATGATGGCCCGGTGCCGACGCTCGTACTCAATATTGCTGTTGATGCCGAGCGACGTGAACAGGCGCGTGGCTTCGCAATGCACCGCCAGCGATTCGCTGTGCATGTAGGGCATGTATAGGAACACGCGCTGCTCGGGCGCGAGGCGCTGATCGTCGCGCCGCGCGACGGCCTCCTGCGCTAACGCCAGCGCCAGCGGATCGGCGCCGAAGGCCCGGCCGTCGTCGCGATACAGATTGCGGGTGAACTGATCGAGCGCAATCACCTCCGCGAGTCGCCCGCTGGCAGAGTGGCGCCAGTGAAACAGCTCGGCGCGTGCCGCGGCTTCGACGGTGGCCTCGAAGCGCGCCCGTATTTCGGCGTCGATGCCCGCATCGCGGCGAAAGTGGTGCTCGGGCGTCAATTCGACGAACCAGAATCTAAGCACGTCGGCAGGCCGGGCCAGACCCCCGCTCATGCGATCGCCGCGCCGAGCATGGGCAGCACCCGGTCAATGGTCCAGTAGACGGCCATACCGCCGATGCCGTACGCGGCGACCCGGCGCAGCGTGTCCAGGCGCGAGTACCCCGCCAGCAGGCGCGCGAGCGCCGCCCACAGCGCGATGATCATGAGCTGGCCGATCTCGATGCCGACGTTGAACGCGAGCAGCGCGACGAACAGGCCGTCGTCCGGCAGGCCGATGTCGCGCAGCGCGCCGGCGAAGCCGAAGCCGTGCAGCAGCCCGAACGCAAACGCGGCGAGCCACGGACGCTGCTTCAGGATCGACTGCTGCGGCCGCAGCACCTCCCAGGCGAGCAGCACAATCGACAGTGCGATGCCGGCCTCGACCGGGGTCTGCGACAGCCGCACCCAGCCGAGCACCGACAGCGCCAGGGTGACGCTGTGCGCGAGCGTGAAGCTGGTGACGGTAATGACGAGCGCACGCAGGTTGCCGATCAAGAGCAGCAGGCCGAGCAGAAACAGCAGATGGTCCCAGCCGGCCAGCAGGTGCTCGACGCCGAGGCGCAGGTACAGCCAACCCGAGCCGGCGCCGCCGCTGCCGAACTCGACGCGCGTGCGCTCGGGTCGTAGCAGGGTGCGCTCGGTCTCACCGGTGCTGTCCGTGAACTCGACCAAGACGTCGGTCAGCGTCCGTTCCAGGCCGCGTACCTGCAGGGCGGTCGGCTCGCAGCTCGTCGTCCAGCGCTCGATCAGCGCGTTGCCCGTGGACTCGAGGGCGACCTCCACCTTCGGGCAGTCGGGTTCCAGAATCGGTTCCAGCGGCAGCCGGCGATCGCCGAGCAGCGGCTGCTTCCAGACGACGGCGTAGCCGGGCGCCTGGGTCTCGGCGTCAGTCTGAGCGGCGAGGGCAGTGATCTGGACGAGCGCCGGCCGGATCTCGTGAGCCGCGGCGGACGCGCTGAGCGCGAGCGCAATCGCGAGCCACAGTCGCGGCTTCATGGGCGCTTGATCCGATACTTGGCCAGCAGCTCGTCGCGATAGGCCGCGTTGGCCGCGCTGCGGCGATCGCTCAGCAGATCGTTCGCGACCCGCGCCTTGATCGCCTCGAGTTCGGGTACATAGCTGTCAGCCCGGCCGCTGATGTAGACGAGATGCTGGCCGTAGGCCGACGCCACCGGCTGGCTCCAACGTAGCGGCCGCACGCCGGGCAGGGCGGCCGCGAAGTCGCGACCGAAGGTGCCGGCGATGTCGCGCTCGCTGCGATCGACGAAGCTCGATTGCAGCATGAACGGATCGCCCACCGGATCGCTCTCTCGGGCTGTGGCCGCGGCGAGCGCATCCTCTGCATCCTGCACGGGGTTGGCGCGGCGATCGCGGCTGAAGTAGACGTGACGGAAGCTGAAGGTCTCAGGGACGCGGTACTTCTCGCGATTGTCTTCGAAGTACGCGGCGAGTTCGTCGTCGCTCGGCTGCGCGGCCGTGGCGCGATCCTCGGTGAGGAACGTCAGCTTCTGTACCAGGCGCCGGCGGATGATCGTGTCGTTGTGATCGAGACTGAGTCGCTTGGCCTCGCGGAAGTAGACCTCTTCCTCGATGAACTGATCGATCAGGCCGGCGAGTTCCGATTCGCTCGGCGCGCGTCCGGTCTGGGTTTGCCACTGGGCCTTCAGCCGATCGATGTCCGCCAGACGCACGTCGATCTCGCGATCCCTGTCGCGGCCGATGCCGTCGAGCCAGAACAGCCCGACGCCGAGAAGCAGGAAGATCCACAGTGGCTCGCGCAGCCAGCTCATGCGTTTGTCCCGTTGCCGGCCGGCATTCAGGCGGCGAACTGCTGCAGATGAAAGTCCGCGTCGCCGAACTGTTGGTCGATGACTAGCAGGCGCTTGAAGTAGTGGCCGACGCGCAGCTCTTCGGTCATGCCCATGCCGCCGTGCAGCTGTACCGCGTTCTCGCCGATGAAGGTGCCAGTCTTGCCGACCAGATGCTTGAGCGCGTGGATCGTGCGCTGCGCGGTGGGCGCGTGCTGGGCGGCTTCGAGCGTCGCGCGGTACAGCAGCGACTTGACCTGCTCGTACTCCATGAACATCTCGACGAGGCGATGCTGCACGACCTGAAAGTCAGACAGCGGATGGTCGAACTGTTCGCGCTCCTGGGTGTAGGCGACCGTGTCCTTGTACAGGATCTCCATCGCGCCCACGGCCTCCGCGGCGATCGCGAGTATGCCGTCGTCGATAACAGCCGAGAGCAGGGCGTGGCCGTCGTCGACCGCGCCGATGACACTGTCGCGATCCACCTTCACGCCGTCGAAGCTGATCTCGGACGCGCGCAGCCCGTCGACCGTGGGGAAGTCATCACGCGTGACGCCGGCGGCATTCGCCGGCACCAGGAACAGGGTGATGCCCTGCGTGTCGATCTGGCCGCCGCTCGTGCGCGCGCTGACGACGAACGCGCTCGCGCTGGCCGCGTTCGGCACCATCGACTTGTGGCCGCTGATGACGAAACCGTCGCCCTCGGCCCGGGCCGTCGTCGTCACGTCGTGCAGGTCGAAGCGCGCCTGCTCTTCGGCGTAGGCCAGCGTGAGCTGCTGGCTGCCGTCAATCACGCCGGGCAGCACCGTCGATCGTTGTGTCGCGCTGCCGCCGCGACGCAGGGCGCCGCCGCCGAGCACGACGCTGGCGAGGAAGGGTTCCAGCACGAGGCCGCGACCGAACTGCTCCATCACGACCATGGTGTCTACGGCGTCGCCGCCGAAGCCGCCGTCGCTCTCCGCGAACGGCAGGCCAAGCCAGCCAAGCTCGGCCATCTGCTGCCAGTGCTGTTCCGAGAATCCCTGCTTGGATGCGGCCAGGCTCTGGCGCGCCTCCAGGTCGTAGTTGTCCTGCACAAAGCGCTCGAGCGAGTCGCGCACGAGTTGCTGCTCCTGGGTCAGTTCAAAGTCCATCGAGTCCTCTTGTCCAATTTGCCTCTGCTGCCGCCCACGGTGTCCGCGCGGCTATCGCTTCGCCTGCTGCTTCAGGCCGAGCACGTTTTTCGCGATCACGTCTTTCTGCACCTCGCTGGCGCCGCCATAGATCGTGTAGGCGCGGCTGGCGAGATAGCCCTGCATGCCGCCGCGGGCGAACTTCGGCCCGGGCTGGGTAACGCCCCAGGCTGCGGAGTAGATGCCCCCAGCCTCGACGGTCAGCTTCTGTATGCGCTGCTGAATCTCCGTTCCCTTGAGCTTGAGGATCGACGACTCCGGCCCCGGGTCCGACCCGGCCTGCGCGGTGGCGAGCGAGCGCAGCTCCGTGAACTCCAGCGCCAGCAGATCGGCCTCAAGCGCCGCGACCTTGGTCTTGAACGCGGGCTCATCCAACAGCGATCCGTTGCCGCGCTTGACGCTGCGCGCTTTGTCCTTGAGGGCCTCCAGCGCCACGATCGAGCGCGAGATGCCCGCGATGCCGGTGCGCTCGTGCTGCAGCAGACCCTTGGCGTAGGTCCAGCCCTGGCCTTCCTCGCCGACGCGATTCTCGACGGGGACCAGCACGTCGGTGAAGTGCACCATGTTGACCGTGTGGGCACCGCCCAGGGTGATGATCGGCTTCACCTCGACGCCTTGCTGTTTCATTGGGATCAGCAGGAAGGTAATGCCCTGTTGCTTGATACCGCTGTCGTCGGTGCGGGTGAGGCAGAAGATCCAATCTGCGAGATGCGCGATCGTGGTCCAGATCTTGGTGCCGTTCACCAGGTAGTGCTTGCCGTCTTCCGTGAGTTCGGCCTTGGTCTTCAGCGCGGCCAGATCGGAGCCGGCGCCGGGTTCGGAGTAGCCCTGGCACCAGTTCACCGTCCGCGCGCGAATGGCAGGCAGGAAGCGCTCGCGCTGTTCGTCGTTGCCGTAGTGCATGAGCACCGGCGCGAGCATGCCCGGACCGAAGGGAGCGTCCACCGGCGGGCCGCCGCGGGCCGTCTCCTGCTCCCAGATGAAGTGCTGGGTGGGCGTCCAGCCGGGGCCGCCGAATTCTACGGGCCACTTGGGTACGTCCCAGCCGCCCTTGTCTTTGGCGCGCTGAAACCACTCCAGGCGCCAGGTGAAGTAGTCGCCCTTGCCGGGAAACTTGTTGTCGTCGAGAAACGCGCGTACCTCGGCGCGGAACGCCTCGTCCTCGGTCGACAGTTCGATGTCCATGGATGCCTCGCTGCGCTGATGCTCGGAAAGTGGGTGTTGAGCCGGCCGGCAAGAATACCACCGCGGCGCTCCCGGCAGAGCCTGTCTTGGTATGCTGAGCGGTCAGTTTTTTGGGTGTGAAGGGGTACGCCATGGGTTTTGAAACGCTGCTGGTCGAGCGCGTCGGCGATGTCGCCGAGGTGACGCTCAATCGGCCGGAATCGATGAACGCGATGGATCCGCAGATGGCGAAGGACCTGTCCCAGCTCGCCATCGACTGCGACACCGATCCGGGTGTGCGCGCGGTCCTGCTGACCGGCGCCGGCCGCATGTTCTGCGCCGGGGGCGATCTGAAGGGTTTTGCGGAGCAGGCCAACATTCGCGCCGCGCTGCTCGGGATGGCGGGGGACCTGCACCTGGGCATCTCGCGCCTGACCCGGATGAACGCCCCGGTGATCGCGGCCATCAACGGCACCGCGGCCGGTGCGGGCTTTAGCCTCGCCATGGCCGCAGATCTGGCCATCGCGGCCGACAACGCGGTCTTCACGATGGCCTATACCCGCGCGGGGCTGTCGCCCGACGGCAGCTCGACCTTCTTCATGCCGCGGCGCATCGGCGATCGCCGGGCGCGTGAGCTGATGTTGACCAACCGGGTGCTGAGCGCACAGGAGGCGCTCGACTGGGGCATCGTTAACCGGGTGGTGCCCGGCGACCAACTAATGGAGTCCGCGCGCGAACTCGCCGCCGAACTCGCGGCGGGTCCCACCGCCGCGTTTGGTTCGGTGAAAACCCTGCTGAATGCCAGCTTCGACAACGGCCTGGAGGCGCAGATGGAGCTCGAGTCTCGCGCGATCGCCGCGATGGGGGCCTCCGCCGACGGTCAGGAAGGCATCCACGCGTTCGTCGAGAAGCGCAAACCCAACTTCACCGGAGGTGCCGACGCATGAGCGATTCCACAGCCCCAGCCAACTGGCCGGAAAAAAAGTTCGTCGAGGTTAACGGCAAGCGCATGGCCTACGTCGAGATGGGGTCGGGCGATCCCATCGTGTTTCAGCACGGCAACCCGACGTCCAGCTATCTGTGGCGCAACATCATGCCGCAGGTCGCGGATCTGGGCCGCTGCATCGCAGTGGATCTCATCGGCATGGGCGATTCCGACAAGCTGGACGACTCCGGTCCGGACCGCTATCGGTTCGTCGAGCATCGCGAGTATCTGGACGCCGCCTGGGCGGCGCTGGGTATCGAGCGCAACGTCACCCTCGTGATCCACGACTGGGGGAGCGCGCTCGGCTTTCACTGGGCGCATCGTTTCCCCGAGCGGGTGAAGGGCATCTGCTACATGGAGGCGATCGTCGCGCCGTTCCCGAGCTGGGACACGTTCTCGCCAGCGGCGGCGCCGGTGTTTCAGGGTTTTCGATCGCCCGCAGGCGAAGAGATGGTGCTGGAGAAGAATGTCTTCGTCGAGCGTGTCCTGCCGGGCTCGATCATGCGCGAACTCAGCGAATCAGAAATGGCGGCCTATCGCGCGCCGTTTCTGAATGCGGGCGAGGACCGACGGCCCACGCTGACCTGGCCGCGCCAGATCCCCATCGGCGGCGAGCCGGCGGACGTCACCGAGATCGCCCAGGCGTACTACGACTGGCTCTTAACCAGCGACGTGCCCAAGCTGTTTGTTAACGCGGAACCGGGTGCGATTCTCGCGGGCGACATGCGCGCGACCGCGCGCCGCCTGCCGAATCAGACCGAGGTGACCGTCGCGGGCAGCCACTTCATACAGGAAGATTCCGCGGACGACATCGGCGCGGCGCTGAGGAACTGGCTGACCGGGCTATAGCGATGTTCGCGGCTGGGGCTCACGCGCGTTCCACGCGAGGCCGGCGACGATCACAACCAGGCCCAGCACGGTGGTGAGCTTCACCCCCTCGCCGAGCACGCTGTGGATCAGCCCGAGCGACAGGAACGGCGACAGAAAGATGAGCTGGCCGAGCAGCGCCGCGCGCTTGGTGCGCCGCAGTGCGGCCTGCCAGAGCAGAAAGGCGATGCCCATCTCGCACAGCCCGACCCAGCCCGCGATGGCGAGTCCGCGCGGTGTCAGTTCCGGCCAGCCGCTGGTGAGGTAACAGGCGCCGATCAACAGCGGACAGGCCGTCGCGAAGCCGATGCACATCGTCACGATCGGATCGCTGGTGGTGCGCGCGTCGAGCAGCCAGTAGCTCGCCCAGATCAGCGTGCTGCCCAGTGCGAGCGCGATCCCCAACCAGGACAGCGCCGCGAAGCTGGCGCTCCATGGGGCGAGGATGATGAGCACGCCGCAATAGCTGATGCCGATGCCCAGCAGTCGCGCCGCGCCCAGCGGCTGGCGCAGCAGCGGCACCGCCAGCAGCGCGAGCGTGATCGACCAGGTGTAGTTCAGGGGCTGGGCGATCTGGGCGGGCAGCCGGTCGTAGGCCGCGAACAGGACGAGGTAGTAGGCAAGGGGATTCAATAGCCCGAGCAGCGCGGCGCGGCGGGCGCCGGGGCCGTCAATAATGGGCCCCAAACCGTGCGCGGTGCCCGCGGCCCTGCCGTCCAGCCGTCCTGTCGCGAACGCGATGATGAGAAAAAACGCGGTCGCGATGGTCACCGCGAGCGTCAGGAGCTGCAGCGGGTCGAACACCTCAAGCCCCAGCTTGAAGGCGGTCGCGACGGTCGACCAGAGCAGCACCGCGCCCAGAGCGAGTACGATGTCGGTGGCCATGAAACAACCTCGCAGGCGGAAACGACTCAATTGCAGCGCGATACTAATCTGAAACGGCACATCTCGGCGCGGCTGGCGCGCTTCGAGCGGGCGCCGCTGCCCGTCGACACGGACGCGTATCGGCGCGCGGCCGTCGCGCTGGTGGTGGTCGACGAGGGCAGCGGCGCTGACCTGAAGGGGCTTGCGAATCCGCAGGCATGGAGCACGGCGGCCGCGCTGCTGTTAACCCGGCGTCCAGAGACCATGAAGCGCCACGCGGGCCAGTGGGCGCTGCCCGGCGGCCGCCTCGATCCGGGCGAGACCGTCGTCGACGCAGCGCTGCGCGAAACCCTGGAAGAGGTCGGGCTGGAGTTGCGCGAGTCTGCGGTGCTCGGCCGACTCGATGACTTCGCGACGCGCTCTGGATTCATCATGTCGCCCGTCGTCTGCTGGGGCGGTGCCGCGCGCGAGCTAACGCCGGCGCCCGGCGAGGTCGCCTCGATCCACCGCATACCGCTCACCGAGTTCGACCGTGACGACGCGCCGCTGCTGGGAGAGCCGGATGCCCCGGAGCTGGCCGACGCGCCGAACGCCAATCCCGTGCTGCGTATGCCGGTCGGCGATGACTGGATCGCCGCGCCCACCGCGGCCCTGTTGTATCAGTTTCGCGAGGTCTGTCTGCGCGGCCTGAGTACGCGCGTCGCGCACTACGAACAGCCGAGCTTCGCCTGGCGCTGAGCGCGATCTCGCTGGTTCGCGCTCGTAGTCACGGGACGATGGAGATCCGCTGACGACACGCGCCTTGTTATCATGGAACGGCGCGCAGTCAGTGCGACTGCGCGGCACTCAGCAAGATTGACCTGTAACGACAACTAGCATCACTCGAAGGACACCTGAGGAGGATCCATGGCGATCAGCGAAGGCGACAAACTGCCGGAAGCCACAATGCACACGATGACGGACGCCGGCCCTAAGCCGGTCACGACCGCCGATTTGTTCGGCGGCAAGAAAGTCGTCGTCTTTGCCGTACCCGGCGCGTTCACGCCGACCTGCTCCCAGGCCCACCTGCCGGGGTTTGTGGTTCACGCGGACGACATCCTCGCCAAGGGCGTGGACAGCATCGTCTGTCTGTCGGTGAACGATGCGTTCGTCATGGGTGCCTGGGGCGCGAGCGCCAATGCAGAGAAGCTGACGATGGTTGGCGACGGCAACGGCGACTTCACGAAGGCCATCGGGCTCGAGATGGACGGTAGCGGCTTTGGGCTCGGCACGCGCAGCCAGCGCTTCGCGATGATTGTCGATGACGGCACCGTGACTAAGCTCGCCGTCGAGGCGCCGGGTAAGTTCGAGGTCAGTTCGGCCGAGGCCATCCTCTCCGCCCTGTAAGCCCTGCCCTCTAGGCACGCGTAAGCGCGCCCTCAAGGCACGCGGCCCATCCGGCCGCCGATCGGTCCCCGTCGTTGCGGCGGGGGCGGCGACGCTAGCCGTCGCGCAGGCGGATCAGACACTCCTGCGCGGCGGTCGCGACCAGCTCGCGTTGCTGATTGAAGAAGTGGCCGCGGACGAACCCGCGGCCGCCGCCAGCGTTCGGACTCTCCTTAACGAACAGCAGCCACTCGTCCGCCCGAAAGGGGCGGTGGAACCACAGCGCGTGATCGAGGCTGGCCGCCTGCATTGCGCCCTGTTCCGGCGGGCGGCCGTGCGGCAGCAGGCTGG
Organism: Pseudomonadota bacterium; assembly: GCA_039029135.1. Taxonomy (GTDB): domain Bacteria; phylum Pseudomonadota; class Gammaproteobacteria; order Pseudomonadales; family Azotimanducaceae; genus JALZVT01. Next base: position 71,363 of record JBCCGT010000004.1, read on the forward strand.
TACTCATGAAGTCGAGATCTGACATATAGGCCAGCATGCCCAGATGGATCTCCGGGCTGTCTTCCAGACGGTCCCTGACGCGCAGCCACGTGTGTTTGAAGGGCGGATGCGGGCGCTGATCGCCGCGGGAAATCAGCTCCGCGTGGCGAGAGTCGATGGCCTCGAAGCGAAAGGCGATGCGGGCGAGGGTCGGATCTTCGTGCGCGAGATCCGCGAACACCGCCCGATCGTCGCGCAGCGCCTCGGGGGGCGGCACGTCCGGCATCGGCACCGTGTGCTCCGGCCCCTCCTCGCGCCGCTGCCAGGAGCTGGACAGATTAAAGATGGCCCGGCCCTTCTGGATGGCGACGACGCGCCGGGTACTGAAGCTGCGGCCGTCGCGGATGCGATCGACCTCGTACAGAATCGGCCGCGTCCAGTCGCCGGCGCGCAGGAAGTAGCCGTGCAGCGAATGCAGTTCGTGTTCCGGGCGCACGGTGTGAAAACCGCTCGTCAATGCCTGTGCCAGCACCTGACCGCCGAAGACGTGTTCAGAGTTGGCGTTCTGGCCGCGAAACAGATTTTCCTCGATCGGCTCGACGTCGAGCGTGCGCAGAATTTCGAGCTGCTGGCTGTTCAAACAGAGTGCTCCTGTGGGTGCGGCTGTGGTTGCGGTCGTTGCTGCAAGCGCGGCATCTTCGCCCGGTCGGCGCTTTGTTGGCGAGCCGGATGTACAATACTAGCGAACAGGTCAATATTTGGTCTCGGTCCTGCGCTCTGCGGTGGCCTTGGGCGTACGCGATTGACCGCGTGAGGCGAATCTTCGGGTTCTGCGAGGGTTCATCAGGGGGAGACAGGAACACTCATGCTGGAAATTCAGGTTTTTCCGTGCCTGCAGGATAACTACGGCTTTCTGCTGCACTGCTCCTCGACGGGACAGACCGCGAGTTTCGATTCGCCGGAGGCGGACGCAATCAACGCGGAGCTCGAAGCGCGTGGCTGGGAGCTGACCCACATTTTCAACACCCATCACCACTTCGACCACGCCGGTGGTAACGAAGTGCTGAAGGCGAAGCACGGCTGCACGATCGTTGGTGGTCGCAGCGATGCCGGGCGCATCCCGGGGATCGACGTCGAGGTCGGCGAGGGCGATGTCTATGCCTTTGGCGCCACGACGCTGCAGGTTTTCGACGTGCCGGGCCACACCAGCGGCCACGTCGCCTATTACTGCGCCGAGGCGGGAGCTGCCTTCGTTGGCGATACCGTGTTCGCGCTAGGCTGCGGGCGACTGTTCGAGGGCTCGCCGGCGCAGATGTGGGATTCCATACAGAAGATCATGGCGCTGCCCGATGACACCCAGATCTACTGCGCGCACGAATACACCCAGGCGAACGCTCGCTTTGCGGTGACCGTCGATCCCGGCAATCGCCAGCTCGCCCTGCGAGTCGCGGAGATCGACGATATGCGCTCGCGCGGAGAGGCCACGGTGCCCACGCCGCTCGGGCTAGAGAAAATGACGAATCCGTTCCTGCGGCCGTTTGCCTCGAGCCTGCGCGAGACGCTGGGCATGAACGACGCGGATGACCTGGCCGTGTTCGCCGAAACGCGGCGCCGCAAAGACAACTTCTAGCGCGCCTGTGTCATCTGCAGAGTCCCACGATGCGGCGCGACTTCGCGCCGGGGTCGGCTACGCCCTGGGCGCTTACATCACCTGGGGCTTCGCGCCGCTGTACTTCCTGCTGGTCGAGTTCGCGCAACCACTTGAGATCATCAGCCACCGGGCTATCTGGTCGCTCGTCATCATTCTGGTCATTCTGGGTTTTCGACGCCGTCTGCGCTCGGTGATCATGATGTCGCGCCGGACGGTGGCGGGGCTGTTGCTGAGCGGTTCGCTGCTGTGCGTGAACTGGTTTGCCTTCGTCTGGGCGCTGCAGAACGAACGGGTCATGGAAACGACAGTGGGCTACTACCTGAATCCGCTGATCAGCATAGTGCTCGGCGTCCTGCTGCTGGGGGAGCGCCAGCGGCCGCTGCAGTGGGTCGCGGTCGTACTGGCAGGCCTCGGCGTCGCCAACGAGATCTTCAACGTGGGCTCGGTGCCCGTGGTTGCGCTGACGCTGGCGTTCAGTTTTGGCTTCTATGGGCTTGTGCGTAAGCGACTGGGTGTCGATGCGCTGCCCGGTCTCGCGGTAGAGACCGCGCTGGTGTTGCCATTGGCGCTGGCGCTGCTGGCGTGGCTCGCCGTCACGGGCACCAGCGCCAGCCTCGAGCGCGGCGGTCTAGGCGTGTTCTATCTGGCACTCGGCGGGGTCGTGACGCTGGTGCCGCTGGTCTGCTTCAACGCGGCCGCGATTCGCCTGCCGCTCGTCACGCTGGGCATGTTCCAGTACCTGGCGCCCAGCATTACGCTGGCGCTCGCCGTGTTCCACTACGGCGAGCCTTTCACTCAGGGGAAGGCATATACCTTCGCGCTGATCTGGTCGGCGCTGGCGATCTATACGCTGGAGGCCTGGCTGGATGGGCGTCGCGGGGTCCGGCAACGCGACCGGGAAGCTGCCGCCCGCGCGTAGCGCGGGGGCCTAGATGTCGCTGCCACCGGCGAGTTCGTCGGCGCGACGCATCGCGGCCTGCAGGCCGCCGAGGGGCCGCAGCCAGGGACTGAATGCCTCGAACGTCTCCGGCAGATTGGCGATGGCTCGCTGCGCGATGTCCCTTGTTTCGTAGATGCCCGCAAGCAAGACGTACAAAAGCCGACCGTCGCTTTCGATACGCGCGGCTGCCACGCCGCGCATGCCAAACTCGTCGACGACGCCCTGGATGCGGTCTTTGGATGCCACCGCGATCAGCTGAGCGGCGATGAATTCCCCTGGCAGATCGATGATGCGGGTCGGCGTCGGCGGGGTGTAGGCGAGGGCGATGTACTCTGGCACGTCGGCGGGCAGGCTCGGCGCGGGCGCCACGCTCGTCTTCACGGCTTGCGCAGCCGCCGGCATCTCCGGCGCGAACGCCGCCGGTCCCGCAGGACCGCTGCGTCTCTCGCGGCTGGGGCTCGCAGCATCCGCGATTTCGTTGCGGTCGATCGGCGCGCTGAGCGATTCCTCGTCGAGCTGCAGGCCGACATCGGGGCGCGCCGGCGGCGGCGGTCGGGTCGGCTGCAGATCTTCGCCGCGCTCACAGTCCCAGTCGTCGTAGCGCGAATCGGGTTCGCACAGCCAGGCCTCTTCGCTCTGCGCATCGGAGTCATCCGTGCCCGTCGCCGTGCCCGGGCCCACGGTGCCGCACGCGCCGATGAGTCCGAGCACCGCGGCACCGAACACTGCCGCCGCAGACCGTCTCCCTAGCGCACACGGCGGCGGCCCGGTTGGATTGATGGGCGGACGTGACATGCAGGCGGACTCCGAGTGGTATCTGACGGCCTAATTATAGCGAGGCTGGCGACGCTGCGATTGCGCGCGGCAGCGGCATTGTTCATGATCGATCGGATCGTGATCGCCGTGTTCGGCCGATCGCTGAACAGCGAACGCCGAACGCGAGCGGAACCGACTAACGCTTGATTGGCATGCGCCCGACCGGTAAGCGCCCAACCGGCGGGCCAATCCGATAGAGGCCGCTCTCAGCGGCTTAGATTCGAGACAACGGCGCGAGGCAGGGAGTAGCCATGCTGGCGACCCTCGACGACTTTCAGCGTGCACCGCGCGTGCTGCGCCTTAACGTTTCCGGCCAGCCCGTAGAGTGGGTGAGCTGGCAGGAGGCCATTTGTCTCGAGGCGCGGGAGATGGTCGTCTGGACGCTGGGCGACCCGATCCTGCGGCTGCGCGGCGGGCACTCGCGCATCGACGGGCGTCAGTCCACCGTTGATATTCACAGCATCATTGCCTGCCAGGGGCGTATCGTTAACCGCGAACGTGAGGCGCCGCCGCTGACCAATCAGGCGCTGTTCTGCCGGGATCGCAACATCTGCCTCTACTGCGGTAACAGCCATTCCGATGCGGAACTGACCCGCGATCACGTCGTGCCGAGCTCACGCGGCGGCACGGACCGCTGGGACAACGTCGTCGCGGCCTGCCGACGCTGCAATCACCGTAAGGGCAACCGCCTGCTGCACGAGTGCGGCATGGAACTGTTGGCACTGCCCTATGTGCCTAACTACGCGGAGTATCTCGCGCTTATCAACAGCGGGCGGATACTCGTCGATCAGATGGACTTTCTGAAGCGCAGCTTTTCGCGCCACTCTCGCCTGCTCGATTCCTGATGGCGCTGGATCGTCGCTTTACGCGCGCCCACAAACGTCGGCAAAGCCGGCGCGCGCGAATCGAGGTGCTGGGACAGGAAGCGCTGTGTGCGCGTCTGGGCGTTGAGCCCGAGGATCTGATCGAGGCGCTGACGCGCCTGGCGATTCCCTACTACGAGGATGCGCAGGGCGGGATCTGGGCGTCCCTGCCGGCCGGCGCGATCGAGCGTCTGCCGCTACCGGCGAGCGATTAACGGCGGTGGCTCAGATGCGAGGTGCGATAAAAGGGTAGCTGCGAACCGCCTAAAAGCGGCGTCGCTGCCGGAAGTGGCTAAGCGCGTCATGCGCGCACGACGCGCTTAGCCTCTCAGAACTTCAACAACTTCAGCTGTCCGCGCGCGCTCTCTATCAGTTCCGCATCGGAGAGCCCCGAGGCTTCGAACTTTGCGAGCCCGTCTCCTGCCGTAGAACGGTGGAACAATAGCAGGTGCTCACCCGCAACCTTGAAGTTTGTGGGGTCGATCTGTGCTCGACCGCCCGTCGCCAGGCTGTAGGGACAGAGTGGAAAAGCGGGTGCGTAGCGCGCGGGATCGGCGCTGAACACTTCCGCTTGTTCGGCCGAGGTCAGATAGTAGGTTCGGCCCTCGTGCTGAACGGCAAACTCAGGGCTGCCAAGTTGGGGTTTGCCGACGGTGAAATAGGAGACCGGGCTATAGCCGCCAATCGCGGGCGGGCGCGGCGTGTCGGCCGACGCCTCCTCGGCCAGGCTGGGTCCGTTGAGCATAAGAGCGCAGCACAGAGCTACGGCGAAGGACGACAAGCGATGCATGGATGATTCCCCCGAGTTGCCCAACTTGGAGCCTGCGTGGCTGGGTTAGTTCCGTTGGGGGGTGTTGTACTTAGGCGCAGTTTGGTGCCCGCGCCTGCCTCCGCAGGCGCAAGTGCTTGAAAGCGGGGCGAACGGTCGCGTCAGCGGCTGAGCACGCTCAACAAGTTCGGGTAATCAACCACATGCTCCACGCTGCGGATTTGCGCCGTGGCATCTGCGGTTAGACAGTTACCGCCGCTCCAATCGTACTGCAGACCCTGACTGGCGCAGGACGACGAGGTCCCGGAGCCACTTCGGAGGATGATCTGCCTCGACGGGTCTCCACCGAACATATAGCCGTGGCGTATGGAGCCAGGCACCAGAGTCTGCGTGGCTATGTCGCGCCAGGTGCGAATTGCCCGATTGGGGAGGAGAGGGCGCAGGTCGCGCGCCGCCTCAGTACAAGCCTTGCGAATCGCACGGTACTGGCGATGGGTCAGTCGATCGCCCTCTCCGACGGCGTCGGTGATGTCTCGGACTCGCGCCGCATGCGCATGAAAGGTCGGGAGTGCCCGAGCGATGTTGGCCTCATCAACGCCGAACTGCTCAGCGAGTGCCCTGGTGGCGTCTGCAGCATCGAGTGTGCTCGGCGTCTGTGGGTCGGCGCTTGCTAGGGATATCCGGGGGGAGAGCGACAGCGCGCCTGCTGTCAGCATGAGTACAACCAAGATTCGGTTTGACATTGCTCGGGCCTGCCTTTGGAAACCGATTGGGCCGACCATAACAGACTTCTCGGTCTGCTCAAGTTTGATATCCTGCGCTTTTGTTCGACCCTTTTTGTCACGTTTTCGCGCTCTTGCGTCGCTAAGAACAAGTAGTCGCAGACGAAAAGAGTGCCGCATCGACCATCGATATGGATATCCGTAGTACACAGGTCAACCTAACCGGGCTGTTAGACGTGCTGGGCGGTGCGCTCTACTCGACGCCCAATGTGGCCGTTCGGGAACTGGTACAGAACGCGCACGATTCCTGTGTGCGCAGGCGACTGGAGTCTGGCGAACCCTTCGATCCTCGGATAACCGTAAGCGTCAACACTCAGCTCAACCAGTTGATCATCGAAGACGCTGGGGCTGGGCTGACGGAACAGGAAGTTGAGGAGTATCTGGCGACGGTAGGCGTGGGGTATACGCGCCGAATCAGACAAACAACGGATTCCCAAGAGTTGATTGGCCGCTTCGGGCTGGGTTTTCTCAGCGCGTTCTTTGTAGCGGATCAGGTTGAGGTCTGGACCTGTTCCTATCAACAGCCCGATAGCGCCTGCCGCTATATCAGCAAGGGCGGAGAGCGCTACCAGCTCCGTAAAGCCGCCGATCGAGCCGTTGGAACCAGCGTATTGCTGCAGCTTAGGCCTGACTTCGAGCGACTGGCAGATTCGGCCTATGTGTATGGGCTCCTCTCCAAGTACTGCGCACTGCTCGATGTTCCGGTATGGATGGGCGACGCCCCCATCAACGATCTATCACCGCCCTGGCGGGAATCAGTAGAGCCTGACTCTCCGCGGTACCGGCGCCTTGCCGGGCAGCTCGTGCAGAAATTCGAGCAGAATTTCGATGCGCTTTGCACCTTTCCCATTACGTCAGAGAACGGGACAAGCGATGTAAGGGGGTTACTTTGGATTCAGGACGCCGGTACATACGGCACGAGTGACAATCGAAATCTGTCGGTGTTTGTCCGAGGCATGCTTGTTTGCGATGACGAGCCAGCGTTGCTGCCTGGTTGGGCCGGCTGGTTGGGTGGCGTCATTGAGTCCAGTGCGCTGTCGCCGACCGCTAGCCGAGAAAGCCTCGTTCGCGATGCGACCTACAAGGCTGTCGAAGAGCACATTCACAGCGCTTTGCTGGAGGGGCTGGCAAAGCAGCCGTCCGTCGATCGCGATGTGTGGCGTCGGGTGCTGAGTAGGCATAACGAGGCGCTGCTGGGCGCCGCTCTAACAGAGCCGAAGCTGTTCGACCTGCTTTGTGATGAACTGAAACTGCCCACCACCGAAGGTGATCTGACCGTGCCCGCGATTATGGGGCGCAGCGACAATAGGCTTTTCGTGAGCAGCTCAGACCAGCGCGGTCCGGAGGAAATCGTCTTTCGCGCGCTGAGGAAGCCAATCATACTCGGCTATCGCTACGCGGCGCTGTCATTTGCATCCCGGTATGGCGACGTCCGCGAAGTGGCGGTCGCACAGCTCGGAACCGAAGATGGCAATCAGCATCTGTTCGGCCCGGACGATCTCGATCTTGACCAACGCGCGCTGCTAATCGATCTGTTTAGCGATGCAGAACACGACGCCGAGGTCGTCGCTTTCGAACCGCGTGACCTTCCCGTATTGTCGATGGTGGACCGCGCTGCCTTGGTCAAGCGCCGAATCGAATCAGAGTCGGCTTCGCAACGGATAGGTAGTGCTGCGCTAGGGCTGGCGCGATTGCATACCAACAAGCAAGAGTCGGGTCGCATCCACAAGCGCTACATCAACGCCAGATCTCCCCTGATTCAAAGCACCTTGGCGCATTCCGGTGAGGCGCGTAAACACCTCGCAACGCTACTCGTCTCTTTTTCGATCGCGACTGGGTCGCCCGATGGCGCCGATGAAGAGTTTCGACTTGACGAACATCTTCGCCATTTCAGTGATGCGCTGTTGGCCTTGCTGCCGCCGCAGGAGTGAGCTGAACCGGATTCAGGGGAGATCAGCTAAGTGAACATCTGGAACTGGGTAGACGCCACCCACACCGAGCTAGTTGACGGAGAGTCGCGCCTGGCGAGCATGCTGTACGACATTCCGCACTACACTTGCAACAACGAACACGAGCGAACGGAAGCGTTGTTGCCTGAAGCGATCGCCTCCGCGCGTAGACTCGAGCTTCCCTGGGTCGAACTGTTTTTTCGTCATTGGCGCCTGCAGTCTCGGGTGCTGCATCGCTCCGAGGCAAAGCAGAATCTGTTGGAGGCGGTCGAGCTTCTCGATTTCGCCCACCAGTCCGACACCGAAGACTGTCCACAGTCCATCTGCGTGGTGCAGGATCTCGCCATTTGCTACGCCCTGACAGACGGCCCGGGTTACGCTGAGGAGCGGCTGGATGTGGCAGCGGAGGCGCTCAGTAAGATCACACCAGACTGGTCGTGCTTCGTCTGTATCACAACCGAGCTCGTCAACGCTCTGCTCGATCAGGGAAACTACTCCGAAGCGCTCGAAGAGCTGCAAAGGGCGCAACATAGACTGCGAAAAACCGAAGGCAAGCTAAAGCTGCAGGCGGCGCGCGCGCTGCTTGCGCTGGGCGATCCTGAAGCTGCCTTTCGCGAGGTCGAATCGGCCGGTGACAACCCCGGCGCCGGGGACGACTACGTTGAAGAAAAGGCCCTGCACAGGGCCTGGTGCCTCGCTGCCTTGGGACGATCGAGAGAAGCGGAAGCTGAGTTGCCAGATCTTAAGACCGTGCTCAAGACGGCAGCTCACTACATCTACTGGCTGGAAACCGCTGAACTGTTGGTGGCAGCCGAGCACTGGCGGAATGACTTTGAACTAAACGAAACTGTCTCAAAGATGGCTGAAACGCTCGAGCAGTTCGGCTGCTATCGGCGCGCCTTTCGCTTTCGTTGCGCTCAGGCAAGATTTGCCCTGGATCGGTCTCGTCCAGCGATCGCTCGACTGGCTTGGGAGCGCTTGGCAACGCTCGTAGACAACCTCGCAAAGCCCCTGGATGCTCCTGACATCAGGCTGCGCTTGCGGGAGCAAATTGAGTCGCAACCAGAGCCGGCGCCCTTGCCCGATGCCGATACGCCGGAGCAGCTCGCCAAAATCGTCGACGACCTCTACGACGCTGAGGAATACGAGTTAGTCCTAGAGCACTACACCCGGGCTGCGCAGCAGTGGCGAAGCGATTTCTGCGTTCAGACGGGATTGGCGCGTGCGCTTGAAGTTAATGGCTGGTCTGCGGAGGCGCTGAGTGTTGCGTTTGAGTGTAAGGATCGTTTTCCGGACAACGAGCAAGCACTGCTGCGTTGGGGTTTTCTGCTCCTGGATAACGATCTTTCGGATGAGCTGCTCGCAGCGTACTCGAATCGATCGCAGGACCATCCACACCTCGAGGTGGGGTGGCACTGGTTGGCAGCGCATGCGTATCGCAGGAACCAAGCGTTGGACGCCTGTGTTCAAGCTCTAACCCAAGTGCTTGAAGGCAACAGCGACGCCCGCAATGCGCGGATCATGCGTGCGCAGTTGCACAAAGAGGCGCAGAGACTCGAAGCGGCGCTCGATGATCTGAACTATGTCGACGGGATCGACAGGGAGAGGCCTGCGAGTGCAGTCGAAGCGGCAGCGAAAGACAGCCTTCTTTGGGAGCGGCTGGAGCTGAGCTGTCGGCTCAAGCGCTGGCGCGCAGCCAGAGAGATCGCCAACGAACTCGAGTTTGAGCTTGCAGACGCCGATCCAGACTCACCCATCGAAGAAGCCTGGGAAGAATGCTGGATTCGGATCACAGATCCGCACGAAAATGAGAGGTTCGTGTTGGCCCAGCGCACGGGGCCCGTAACGGCTCGCTTGGTTCAGATCCCGCCGCCCCACCATGTGCGGCGCCTTCACGACGTCGTTTTTTTCGATCCTAGGCCGCTAAACGATGTTCGTTTAGAGGAAACGGAGGGTAGTGCGAACGAACATCAACGCTCTGAATACGCCTTCGTTGATTTGCTTAGCGCCGGGGAGTGAAGCACCTACGAGTTGGATGGCGTGCATCCAGGAGAGCAGACGCTTGAGCTGCTGAAATCGGAACTTGGAGCGCTCGACAGCATCTTGTCGATTCGCAGTGACAGCGGGTACACCCTGATCCTCGAGGGGGACGACGCGGAAAACGATGAGGGTGAGACTAGCAAGTCAGCCGTCTATGCCTATTTGGCTATTCCCGATGCTGTGGCTGTCGATCGTGTGGCGGACGTACTCGAAACCGTATTGCGAGACGCTCAGCAGCCATTGGTATGGACCACGCTCGCCATCGCGGCAGGCAGGCAGGATCTGGCAGAACATCAGGCGCAACTCGCCGAGCGCTATGGGCTAGACGCCTGAAATTTGAATTCACGTCGCTACTCATTTCTCCACGGGTCAAACGTGTGAGTTTCCGGGCCAACAGGTCATTGGTTTGCGTCAGAAGTTCCCTGCTGTCATGGTCGGTGCCCGACCCGACAGGCGGTGTCAGATTCGCGGCAAGCGGACGCTCGCGCTGTTGAAGCCACAACGTCTCAGTTCGACCCAATGCTGCCGTTTGACATCTGGTGACAAATTGACGAGATTCCATCTCGTTTATGCGCGTGGTTTATCATCATGCTAAAAATATTCGGGACTGCTTTGTTACTTCTGATAGTGATCGTCAGCGGCTACTTACTGTATTCACCTTACTCGGTGCAGGACAGCGGGGTACTACTTTATGATCATCTCACTAGACCAGAAAGTGAAGTCAACTTCAGCCTGTTAACAAAGTCAGATGTATCTGCGGAAGATTTAAACGACAAAATAGTTATTTTGGATTTTTGGGCTTCCTGGTGTATCCCTTGTCGAAAGCAATTCGCTCTGTTCCAGGAGTTACATGTGGATTACTCCGGTAAAGATGTGATGATCCTCGCGGTGAACGTTAAGGACGAAAAGGAGAAAGCACAGGCGTTCCTCGAAGGTGCAGCCGTTTCCTTCCCGATTGCATGGGACGAAGAATCGCTGCTCAACGACAGCCTGTCGGTTAGTGTTTACCCCACAACATTCTTGTTAGATCGTAATCACCAGATTGTTTCCAAATACTCGGGTTTCGGCACTGTATCAGGGAATCACGAACGGCTAGTGGAAGACCTGTTATCCATGGTTGAAGGTTGATTCAGGACGACTCTTGTTGGCCGATGTCGGCCGTACAGAGCCTCGGGAATGCACGCTTTTCAATGTCCGCTTTGAGCTGGAGACATTGGGCAAATCTGACAGTGGCTGGCAGATCAAGTTTGAATGACTACTGCTAGCCGCCAGTGAAGACTGCTTTTTTCCTGCCACAAAGGCTGCTGTTAAAAAATTAGCCTGCTTCCACAGTCTCTTTATTCTAGCTCCTGCTTCCGCAGACTCTTTACTCCAGCGCCTGCTTCCGCAGACTCTTTACTCCAACGCCTGCTTCCGCAGGCGGCGCATCCCGTGCAGCCAGCGGTCGACGTCGTCGCCCTTGCGACGGACATACTCTTCGACCTCGGGGTGGGGTAGCACGTGGAAGCGCTCCTCGCGCAGCGCGTCGATCACGGTGGCGGCGAGCTGCTCCGGTTCGATGATGCCGTCTGTCTGGCCGTCGCCCAGGCTCCGCGGGGCCATCGCCGTGTTGACGCCCTGCGGGCACAGCACCGATACGCGTATGCCCTCGTCCCCGTGGGTGATGGCGAGAAACTCCGCCAGCTTGACGGCCGCGGCCTTGGTAACCGTGTAGGGGCCGGAGCCGATGGCGGCCAGCAGGCCGGCCGCCGACGCGGTGTTCAGCAGATAACCCTCGCCGCGTTCCAGCATGTCGGGCAGGACGGCTCGCGCGGCGTACAGATGGGACATGACGTGCAGATCCCACTGCTGCTGCCAGACGTCATTGGCCGCGTCGGTGAGCACGCCCGCGCCGCCGGCACCCGCGTTGGAGCAGAATAGATCGATTTGTCCGAAGCGCTCTTTGGTTGCCGAGACCAGTGCCTGTATGTCTTCTTCGCGCGTGACGTCGCAGGCCATGCCGACGCACCCGATGTCCTCTGTTGCGGCTTGCACGGCCGCCGCGTGTAGATCCGCCAGCATTACCCCCCGCGCGCCTTGCGCCAGAAAAGCCCGCGCCATAGCCATACCGATGCCACCGCTGCCGCCCGTGATCACGGCGACCTTGTCCTGCAGTTCCATGTGTTCCTCTCCCCGTCTGTCTGATACTCATCCACGACCCTTCGCGTGACGGCGTACAGCGTCGGCGTGCGGGCGCGATCTCTCCGACCCTAGCGGGCGCGATCAGGCGATACAAGGCGCGCGAGCCGAGGCTGAGCGCAGCGCGTGCGCTTGCCGCGCCCGACTTGTGCCGACGAGCAGCGCGGCCCGCGCTTCACAGAAGGTTCACCGCGCTCCTGCGAGCGTCGGCCGTAAGCAATCACGCGATGCGCTTTGCCCATGATCACGCAGCTACCGGTCTCAGCACCCCGACTGACGGTCGCCCAACGCTTCCCCGAAGCCCAGCACCAAAACAGCCCGCTCGCGGCCATCGCGGCGCTCGCACTCGCCTGTGTCCTCGTCGCCGCCGGCTGCGCCAGCGCGCCGCCGCTGCGCACCGCGGAGTACGTCGATCTCGAGCGCTTCGCCGGCGATTGGTTCGTGATCGCGACCATACCGACCCCTTTCGAGCGCAACGCCTATCGCGCCGTCGAGTCCTACAGCCCGCCCGCCGACGGTCGTATCGACACGACCTTCAGCTTCAATCGCGGTGGCTTCGACGGCGAGCGCAAGACCTATCGGCCGACCGCCTTCGTTCGCGGCGATGGCAGCAACGCCGTCTGGGGAATGCAGTTCATCTGGCCGTTCAAGGCGGAATATCGGATCGTCCACGTCGACAGCGCGTATCAGGTCACCGTCATCGGTCGCAGCAAGCGCGACTACGCGTGGATCATGGCCCGGGACGCGGTGCTGACACCGGCGGCTTACGCCGAGCTGGTCGGCATCCTGCGCGACGAGGGCTACGACGTCGACAAGCTGCGGCGCGTACCCCAGGTGCCCGATCAGCGGGCGCCAGTAGCAGCCGGTTGACCTAGAATCCCCCGTTTACGGCGGGCGGACGAGCGCGAACCCCGCCGCCGATCTACCGATTCACCGGGGGAACATCATGACGATGCAGAGCACGCTGCAGGGCCTGTTGGCGGACGCCACGCTTTTGCGCACGGGCGCGTACATCGACGGTCGCTGGATAGACGCCGACGACGGCGGCCGCCGGGCGGTGACGAACCCAGCGACCGGCGAGGCGGTTGCCGAGGTCGCACACTGCGGCACCGACGAGACCCGGCGCGCGATTGACGCCGCGGAGCGCGCGCAGGTGGACTGGTGCCAGACGCCGGCGAAAGAACGCGCCAACGCGCTGCGGCGCATGTTCGATCTGATGCTCGCCCACGCCGACGATCTGGCGGCGATCCTTACCGCAGAGCAGGGCAAACCGCTGGCCGAGGCGCGCGGCGAGATTGTCTACGGCGCGAACTTTCTCGAGTGGTTTGCCGAAGAGGCGAAGCGCGTCTACGGCGACACCATTCCCGGACCGAACCCGAACACGCGCATCGTCACGGTGCGTCAGGGTGTCGGTGTGGTCGGCTGCATCACGCCGTGGAATTTTCCGAACGCCATGCTGACCCGCAAGATCGGCCCGGCGCTGGCCTCCGGCTGTACTGTGGTCTGCAAGCCGGCGGGCGCGACGCCCTTGTCGGCGCTCGCCATCGCGGAAATCGCGGATCGGGCCGGCGTGCCGCCGGGCGTGGTGAACGTGCTGGCCGGCCGGACGGACGCTATCGGCGCAGAACTCACCGGTAATCCCAAGGTCCGCAAGCTGACGTTCACCGGCTCAACCGAGGTCGGCAAGGTGTTGATCGGGGCGTGCGCAGACACGGTCAAACGGGTGTCGATGGAGCTGGGCGGTAACGCGCCGTTTATCGTCTTCGACGACGCCGACATCGACGCCGCCGTGCAGGGTGCGCTGACGTCGAAGTATCGCAACGCCGGTCAGACCTGCGTCTGCACCAATCGCTTCCTCGTACAGGACGGGGTCTTCGACGAGTTCGCCGCGAAGCTCGCCGCCGCCGTTGCGCAGCTCAAGATGGGCAACGGCATGGATGCCGGTGTCGTCGTGGGGCCGCTCATCGACAGGCAGGCCGCGGATGACGTGCTCGCGATGGTGGACGACGCGGTGGCGCAGGGCGCGGGCGTGGCGCTAGGTGGTTCCCGCGGCGTGCAGGGCGAAGCCTTCGTCGAGCCCACCATCCTGACCGACGTCACCGCTGACATGCGCGTGTTCGGCGAAGAGATTTTTGGTCCCGTGGCACCGCTCATGCGCTTTCAAGACGAGGCGGAGGCGATCGAACTCGCCAATCGGACCGAGTTTGGGCTGGCCGCTTATTTTTATTCCCGCGACATCGGTCGCGTCTGGCGCGTCGCGGAGGGCCTGGAGTACGGCATCGTCGGCATCAACGAAGGCCTCATCTCCAATGAGGCCGCGCCCTTTGGTGGCATGAAAGCGTCCGGCAACGGTCGCGAAGGCTCCAAGTACGGACTCGATGAGTACACGGAGATCAAGTACCTGTGTATGGGCGGAATCGATGGTGGCGGGCCCTGAACTGAGCATCGAACGCAGCCTTGAACGGGCGTTAGTGGGGCCAGGCTTGGCAACCACATCGCCTTACAATATGTAGGATTAATTGTAAGGTAATTTTACATTTTGCTTGCGTGACGTTACCCTTCCCCAGTCACGTAAGCAGCCTGCCAGCACCATCATGCCAGACGCCATTTCCGTCGGAGGACTGCATCGCAGCGGTACGACCGTCGTGCACTTTCTGCTCGGCGCGCACCCGCACTGCGTGGCCATTGGCGAGGCGTGGGGCTTCATCTCCTCCAAGGCATCCATCGAGCGGGCAGATGAGATTGGCTGCTCCTGCGGCGCACCGGCCAGCGAGTGCAGCTTCTGGGGACCGCTGGTGCCGAAGCTGGCGGGCGACGGCGACTATGCCCCGGTCTTCGAGCGCGCGCGCGAAGTCTACGGTGACGCCATACTCGTCGATTCGTCTAAGTCGCTCGCCGCGCGGCGGGCGCTCGAAGGCGATGTATTTCGGCTGCACGTCATTCGCGACGTGCGCGCCTGGGCCGTGTCCACCGAGCGGGTGAACTGGCGCGGGATGCGCGCCTGGCATCGCCAGAATCGCCGCATGATCGATGCCGGCAGCGACATGGTGGTCAGCTACGACGAGCTGGCGCTGCGGCCCGAGGCGACCTTGAACGCGATCTGCGAAAACATCGGGCTCGAGGCCGACATCCCGTCGATGCTGCGTTTTGGCGCTGCCGAACATCACGCCGTGAAGTGCAATCGCATGAAGGGCGATCCCAACAAGATGGCGGGACTGGTCTACGACAATCGCTGGTTCACCGACGACCGCTGGTTGCGCCCGGCCATGTTGTCGCCCGTGGTAATGCGTTTTAATAAGCGGCAAGTGTACGGACACGCGCCGAGCATCTTCTGAACGCACCCGCGCCGCCCAAACCCGACCACAAGACCCCCGTCGACTACGACGAGCAGCACGACAGCGGCCTGCGCCGTATGGCGTGGTTAATGGACGACGCGATCCCGCTGCCAGGCGGTTACCGCATCGGTCTGGACGGGCTGCTCGGGCTGTTCCCAGGGCTGGGCGACGGTGCCGGGCTAATCACCAACGTCGTAATCATGCTGCGGGCGGGCTCGCAGCGAGCCGGCTGGGCAGTCATGGCGCGCATGGTGGGGAACGTCATGCTCGAGGCGCTGGTCGGTGTCATCCCCGGCCTCGGCGACCTGTTCGACTTCTATTTCAAATCCAACCGCCGCAACGTCGCGCTGCTGGAGGCCTACACGGCGGAAGCGGAGGAGACGCGCGAAACCAGCGCCTGGCTGCTCATCGGCTGGCTGGTCGCGCTGATCGTCGTCTTCGCGGTGCTGTTCGTCGCTATGGTCTGGACGCTGGGCCGGGCGCTTGCCCTGCTGGGCGGACTGTTCAGCGGCTGGTTCGGCTAGACCCCGCAGCCGCCATCGGGGAGGCCGCTCAGGTCTGCTCGTCCAGATACTTTTCCGCGTCGAGCGCCGCCATGCAGCCGAAGCCGGCCGAGGTAATCGCCTGCCGATAGATGTGATCGGAGACATCGCCGGCGGCAAACACGCCGGGCTGGCTGGTGGCGGTCGCGCCGCCGTCGAGCCCGCTGCGCGTCACGATGTAGCCACCGTTCATGTCGAGCTGACCGGCGAAGATGTCCGTGTTGGGCTTGTGGCCGATGGCGATGAACACG
Source organism: Pseudomonadota bacterium (assembly GCA_039029135.1). Lineage (GTDB taxonomy): Bacteria > Pseudomonadota > Gammaproteobacteria > Pseudomonadales > Azotimanducaceae > JALZVT01. The sequence goes on from JBCCGT010000004.1 coordinate 87,458, forward strand.
CCCATCACATCCAACGCGCGCTCGCCGCCCGCCTTGGCCTCGAGCCGCGCGCCGGTCACGCCGCTGTCGTCGCCCAACACCTCGGCCAGCGTGTGGTTCCAAACGGGTTCAATGTTCTCGCGCGCGAACAGGCGGTCCTGCAGGATTGCCTCGGCGCGTAGTTCGTCGCGGCGATGCACCAGATAGACCTTGCTGCAGATGTTCGACAGATACAGCGCCTCTTCCACCGCGGTGTTGCCGCCGCCGATCACCGCCACTTCCTGATCGCGATAGAAGAACCCGTCACAGGTTGCGCAGGCGCTGACGCCGCGTCCCTTGTAAGCCTCCTCGGAGGGCAGACCGAGGTACTTCGCGGACGCGCCGGTGGCGATGATCAGCGCGTCGCACGTGTACGTCTGGCGATCGCCAACCAGGCGCACGGGCGTTTCGCCGACCGCGGTGGTGTGGATGTGATCGTTCGCGATCTGGGCGTCGAAGCGTTCGACGTGCTCGCCCATCTGCTGCATGAGTTCCGGACCCGTCAGCTCGGCATGACCGCCCGGCCAGTTCTCGACCTCGGTGGTGGTCGTGAGCTGACCGCCGACTTCGATGCCCGTGATCAACAGCGGTTGCAGGTTGGCGCGCGCCGCGTACAGCGCCGCCGTGTAGCCGGCGGGGCCTGAACCCAGAACGATCAGGCGCTGGTGAGGAATGGTCATGCAAACTCCTGGGATGGTTCGGCGATCTGGCGCCGTCAGGCGGTGGATTAGGGAGCGAGTTTGGCGTCGAGCCAGGCGAGCAGATCCGCTACGACTTCGACGCGGTTGGTTTCATTGAGCATCTCATGCCTGCCGCCCGGATACAGCTTGTAGTCCACGGACAGGCCCGCGCCCCGGTAGGCGCGCAGCAGTCGCAGCAGGCCATTTTCGTCGTCGTGTACGGGATCGTCGCTGCCGGAGAAGACGTAGACCGGCAGGCTCTGCGGAATCTGCTCGATGGCCACTGGTTGCGCGGACCGCCGCACGCCGCGACTCATGGCGGCCAGGCTACCCGGCGAAAGCACGAAGCCGCAGTCGGGATCCTGCACATACTTCTCGACCTCGAGCTCGTCGCGGCTGAGCCACTCGTAGCCCGTCGCCTCCGGTTTGTCGAAGGATTCGTTGCTCGCGCCGAACAGCATGTTCGTCAGTAGCTCGCTTTGACCGTCGGCGCCGTGACGCCACGCCTCGAAGCTGGCGAGCGCCTGCAGCAGCCAGCCTCGCCAGCCGGGTGCGAAGCCGGGTGACCCCGAGAGCACGGCGGCGTCGAGTTCGCCGCCGTGCAGTGTCAGATACTGCTGCGTCAGCATCGCGCCCATGCTGTGGCCGAACAGGACGTGGCGCAGACCCGCGTGCCGGCTGCGAATAAACCGCGCCAGCTCGTGCATGTCCCCCACCGTGCTGCGCCAACCGTTAGGCCCCATGGCTCCGGGGGTCGCGCGCGCGCCTTCGCCGTGGCCGCGGTGGGTGCTGGCATAGACCGCGAAGCCCTGATTGGTCAGGGCCTCGGCCAGACCCGCGTAGCGCTGCGCGTGTTCGCCCATGCCGTGGGCGATCTGCACGGTTGCGCGCGCGGCGTTCTCCTCGTCGCGCCAGGCGAAGCAGGGGATGAGGCGACCGTCCGTGGCGGTCAGGCTGAAGGTCTCGAACTGCACGTCGGAATCATCGTTGCGGGCGGCCGCCGATTATACGGGGGCGCGGCGCGCTGGCCACTCGCGGGTTGGACCGCCGCCGCTGCCGCGCGCCGGCGATCAGGCGAATCCCTTCACGGCGTCGTAACCGTAGAGCCAGTCCTCGCCGCTCAGCGCCATCTCGGGCAGAAACCGGCTCATCGCGCCGGCGGCGAGCCGCGCCTTGAGCTGTGCAGAGCCTGGCGCAACCCGGCGCGCCGTCCGCGCGCGGGCCTCGTAGGTGGCGAGCTGTCGACCTCGCGGCGCGCGATAGTGGTGGTACTCGCGCAGCGCGCTGACCGACTCGTCCTCCCACTGGTCGAGCAGCCGCGCCAGCACCCAGGCATCTTCTATCGCCGCGCCGACGTCCTGGCGCAGTTCGGGCAACGGCGCGTGTGCCGCGCCCCCCAGCAGCGCGATGCGCCCGGGCGCCCAGTCTGGCGCCGGCTGGCCGACCGGATAGGGGAGGCTCACGAAGGCTCCCTCGATCGGCGGCGACCGCCACGCGTCGAAGCTGTGGTCTCGCGGTCCCCTGGCCTCGAACGCGAGCCGCAGGCCCGTCGAGTGCACGGTCAGCGCGGTGAGCTCGCCCAGCCAGTGCGTGATGCTCGAGGCATCGGGCTCGCTGCCCCAGCCGTAGCGCAGCGTTTCGCTGGCGTCCGTCGCATAGGGTTCGATCCCGAGCAGCGGGCGCAGCTCTGGCTCTGTCGCGATGAGCACGCCGTAGCTGCGTGTCGCGCCGTCGGCAGCCGTGATGCTGGCGCAGTCGCCGTCGCTGTCGATCCGCGCGATCCGCGCCGGAGGCGCGGTACGGATACCGCGCGCGCCGGCGATGTCCTCTAATTCAGCGAGCAGGACGTCGCGCTCGATCAGCCAGGCCGGCGCGCCGTAGCGGGCCTCGGCGAGCTGACCGATCGGCAGCTGGGCGATCAGAAAACCGCTGCCGTGCGCGCGCCGGTAGGCAAACTGCGGGTAGTGACCCTGGCCGCTGAGCGCATCGAGCAGGCCCAATGCGCGCAGCACGCGTGTGGCGTTTGCCCGCAGCTCGATGCCGCGATTGGGATTCAGCGAGCCGCCGCCGGTCTCTGCCAGGGGATGAACGGTAACCGTACCCAGGCCCGCGAAGTCGCACGCGAGGGCAGCGACGAGTCCCGCGACGCCGGCGCCCAGGACGCCGATCCGCGGCGCTCGATCGTCTGTTCCGGTCACACGCCTAGCCCGGGCGGCGCTAGTCCCGGCGCCGCCAGACCGTACCCTCGCGGCTGTCTTCCAGCTCGATGTCGGCCGCCAGGAGCTCGGCGCGGATCTCGTCTGCGCGCGCGTAGTCCTTCGCCGCCCGCGCCGCGTTGCGCTCATCAATCAGCGCCTCGATTCGCTCCGCGGGCAGCTCCGCGCCGACCTGAAAGTAGGCGACGGGATCCTGCTCGAAAAGGCCCAGATACCAGCCGCTCACGAGCATCTGCCTGCGCAGCTTCGCGCGCGCCGCCGCGTCCTCGGTCTTGTGAATTTCGCCGGCCATCGCGTGCAGCGCCGCGAGCGCGCCAGGCGTGTTCAGATCGTCCTCTAGCGCCGCGCGCACCGCATCCGGCAGGGTGTCGATCGGCTCGTTGGCGAAACTGGTTGCCCGCTCGTCGCCGTAGCCGGCGATGCGCAGCGCCTGATACAGCCGATCCAGTGCGCTCTTGGCCTGCTCGAGCTGAGCGGGCCCCCAGGCCAGCGCAGAGCGGTACTGCCCCATCAGCAGCGCATAGCGCAGCACCTCGCCGTCATTGGTTTCGAGTAGCCCTCGCAGCGTTTCGATGTTGCCGAGCGATTTCGACATCTTCTCGCCGCCGAACGTCAGCATGCCGTTGTGCACCCAGTACTTCACGAAGGCCGCGCCGTTCGCGCAGGTGCTCTGGGCCAGCTCGTTTTCGTGATGGGGAAAGGTCAGGTCAGAGCCGCCGCCGTGGATGTCGATCGTCGTGCCGAGATGCGTGTTGATCATCGCAGAGCACTCGATGTGCCAGCCCGGGCGACCGCGACCCCAGGGGCTGTCCCAGCCCGGCAGCTCCGGCGTCGATGGCTTCCACAGCACGAAGTCCTTCGGGTCCTGCTTGTAGGGCGCGACCTCCACCCGGGCGCCGTCGATCATGTCCTCCAGCGAGCGATTCGATAGCTGGCCGTAGTTGGGATCGGAGGGCACGTTGAACAGCACGTGGCCTTCGGCCGCGTAGGCGTGACCGCCCGCGATCAGCGTCTCGATGGTCGCGATGATCTCGTTGACGTGTCCGGTCGCGCGCGGCTCGACGCTGGGCGGCAGAACGCCCAACGCCTCGATGTCCTCGTTGTACGCGGTGGTGAACCGATCGGCGAGGTCGGCGATTGACTCGCCGTTATCGGCTGCGGCCGCGTTGATCTTGTCGTCGATGTCGGTGATGTTGCGCGCGAACACGACCTGCGGGTAGGTGCCGCGCAGCACGCGATACAGCACGTCGAAGACGACGGCGGGACGGCCGTTGCCGATGTGCACCAGGTTGTAGACCGTCGGACCGCATACGTACATGGTCACGCGGCTGGGATCGATCGGTTCGAAGACCTGTTTTTCGCGAACGAGTGAGTTGTATAGCGTTAGTGGCATGCTCTGGTGTCCTGAGTGTTCGTGTGTACGTGGCTAAACTGCGCGCCGCGAAGCGAGCGGCGGGAGTCCCGTCGGGGCGTCGCGCCCCGTCGTCTACTCCGCGCCGTCGTCCGCGGCCTCTTGCGTAGTTCCGGTACACACGCGCAGGCGCGTGGCGTCGATCTCGTTGTAAAAGCAGCTGCGTCTAAATGTGTGGCAGGCGGCGCCGGTCTGCTCGATCTTCAGCAGCACCGCGTCGCCGTCGCAGTCAGCGGTGAGCGAGATCAGCCGCTGCGTGTGGCCGGAGGTACCGCCCTTGCGCCACAGCTCGGCGCGGCTGCGGGAATAGTAGGTGACGCGCCCGGTGTCGAGCGTCGCGTCGAGCGCGGCGCGGTTCATCCACGCCAGCATCAGCACCTCACCCGTCTCGTGATCCTGCGCGATCGCGGGTATCAGCCCGGCGTCGTTGTAGCGCAGCGCATCGAGCGCCTGCACGCGCGTTCGCTCGGTACCGGCTGGCGCGGATTCGAGCGCGTGATACAGCGGCGTTGAGTTACCCGCCATAGCGGCGTTCCAGATGATCGAACACGGCGCGCACGCCCATGGCCTCACCGCCCTCCGGACGGCCAGGCCGCGTGCGCAGATTCCAGGCCATCAGGTCGAAGTGCAGCCAGGGTACGTCGTCGTCGACGAAGTGCTGCAGAAACAGGGCCGCGGTTATCGCGCCCGCGTAGGGTGAGGCCGCAGAGTTGACGAGATCGGCGTGCGTGCTCTTCAGCATGCCCTTGTAGGGCGCGTGCAGAGGCATGCGCCAGACCGCGTCGTCGAGCGATACGCCGGCGCCATACACGCTTTCTGCCAGCGCATCGTCGTTCGCGAACATCGCCGCGATCTCGGCGCCCACGGCCGAGCGCGCGGATCCGGTTAGCGTTGCGTAGTCGACCAGCAGGTCGGGCTTGTCCTCACACGCGAGCGCGAGGGCGTCGCACATTACGAGGCGACCCTCGGCGTCGGTGTTATCGATCTCGACGGTCAGTCCCTTGTAGGTTCGAATGATGTCGCCGGGACGGTAGGCGTTGGCCGATATGGCGTTCTCTGCGGCGCTGACCAGCACGCGCAGGCGCACCGGCAGCGCCTCGGCCATGATGATCTGCGCGAGTCCCAGCACTTGGGCTGCGCCGCCCATGTCCTTCTTCATCGTTCGCATACCGCCGGCCGGCTTGATGTTCAGGCCGCCGCTGTCGAAGCACACGCCCTTGCCGACCAGGGTGACCTGCGGATGTTCCGTATCGCCCCAGGTGAGATCGATCAGGCGCGGCGCGTCTGCGCTCGCGCGGCCGACCGCGTGAATCGTTTCATACCCCGCGGCCAATAGCTCCGCGCCGGTCGTGACCTCGATGCCGGCGTCGAACGCCTCGGCCAGCGCGCGGCTCGCGGCCTCAAGGTGGGACGGCAGCATGTCGTTGGCCGGCGCGTTGATCAGATCGCGCGTCAGGTTCGTGCCCTCGGCGAGGTGCGTAACACGTCTGCGCAGCGCCTCGTCCTCGATGACCAGTTCGGCGGGCGCGCGCTTCGCCGCCTTGTAGCGGGTGTACTGATAGGCGCCCAGCGCCCAGCCCAGTGCGTCGAGCTCGCCGAGTTTGCCGGTCTGCGGCAGCGGTCGATAGCTTCCCTCGGGCAGTTGGGTAGGCCCGCCGCCCAGAGTCGCGAGGCTGCTGTCGCCGCCGCCGACGAGCGCCATGCGCGGCGCGTCGCCGAACGCCGGAACGCTCAGGAAGGCGCCGCGGTCCGCGCTGTAGCTCTGGCCTGCGACCCAGTCGCGCACGGCCGGCGGCTGACCGCCGAGCCAGCTGTCCAGATCGGTGACGATGTGCAGGTCGATCGTGTCGCCGTTGGCCTCCGGGCGAATACCGGGGGTGTTCATGTTCGCGTCCGCTGAATCTTCAGGCGCCATTGTCCGCAGTATCGGGCTCCGCCGCAAAGTGCGCCTGTGCCCGACGCCACCATCGACGCGAAGACCGTTGCGGCTGAGCGGTGGCCGATGTGCCAATTGCGCTAAGGTGGGCGCGTACACCACTGGAGTCCGGTCGATGGGTCGATTGCTGCGAGCCTGGTCCTCTTGCGCCGTTGCGAGCGCGCTGCTGCTGTCTGCTGGCTGGTTCGCCGCTGGCGCGCCCGGTGCGGAGGCCGCAAGCCGCAAGCCCGTGCTGCACGGCCGTCACTGGGTGGCGATCACGGGCAAGCCGCTCGCCGCGACCGCGGGCGCGATGATGTTTCAGCGCGGCGGTAACGCCGTCGACGCGGCCTGCGCGATGCTGGGCGCCACCGCCACCATGTTCGATGCCCTGAGCTGGGGCGGCGAAACCCAGGCGCTCATCTATCACCCCGGCGAGAAGAAGGTGATTGGCATCAACGCGCTCGGCGTTGCGCCCACCGGCGCGACGCCGGAGTTCTTTCGCTCGCGCGGGATGCAGTATCCGCCTGAATATGGACCGCTGGCGGCGGTCACGCCGGGCACGCCCGGAGGACTGTTCGTGATGCTCGCGCGCTACGGCACGCTGTCGCTCGCCGAGGTGCTCGCACCCGCGATCGAGCTGGCGGGCGGCTACCCGATCGAGGCGCAGACCGCCGACTCCATCGAGCGCCTGAAAGAAGAGATCCGGCAGTGGCGCTACTCGCGCGAGCTGTTTCTGACCCACGCGGGCGAGGCGCGCGAGGCGCCGCATGCGGGCGAGATCTTCCGCCAGCCTGACCTGCGGCGCATGCTCGAGTCTCTCGTCGCTGCCGAGGCTGAGGCGCTCAAGGCCGGCGCCACGCGCGCGGACGCCATCATGGCGGCCTACGAGCGCTTCTATCGGGGGGACATCGCGGCCGAGTTCGTGCGCGCGTCGCAGGAAATGGGCGGCCTGCACACGCAGGCGGACCTCGCCAACTGGCAGGTGTACATCGAGGAACCCGTCAGCACGCGCTACAAGGACATTGACGTCTACAAGCTGACGAGCTGGGTGCAGGGGCCGGTGCTGCTGCAGGCGCTCAACCTGTTGGAAAACGTGGACGTCGCCTCGCTCGGCTACAACTCGAGCCAGTACATCCACACGCTCTATCAGGCGCTGTCGATGGCGATGGCGGACCGGGATTTCTACTACGGCGATCCGTACTTTCCGCCGGCGGAACCGCTCGCGGGCCTGCTGTCGAAGCGCTACGCGCGGGCGCGCTGGCAGAGCTTCTCGGCGACCGTGAACGACCCTCGTATCACCCCGGGCGATCCCTATCGCTATCAGCGCGGCAGCAATCCGTTTCTCGATCTGCTCGATGAGTGGACCAACGTGCCGGACGCCGAGGCGGGCATCATGCCGCCTTGGCAGCAGGCGCAGGTTGAGGCGCCGCGCGCGCGGGCGCGCCACGATCGCGGTTTTCTGGCAGGGACCACCAGCATCCAGGCGGCGGACGCCGACGGCTGGGTGGTGTCGGTAACGCCTTCCGGCGGCTGGGTGCCGGCGGTCATCGCCGGGCGCACGGGCGTCGGCATGAGTCAGCGTATGCAAAGCTTCGTGCTCGATCCCGCGCACAATCCCTACAACGTGCTCGCTCCCGGCAAGCGCCCGCGCGCGACCCTGACGCCGAGCATGGCGCTGAAGGACGGCGTGCCTTATCTGTCGTTCGCCGTGCAGGGCGGCGACATACAGGATCAGGTGCAGCTACAGTTCTTGCTGGCGATGGTCGAGTTCGGGATGAACGTGCAGGAGGCCGTCGAGGCGCCGCACTTCTGGAGCTATCAGCTGCGCAATTCCTTCGACGATCATCGCGCCCAGCCGGGTCGCATCCTACTGAATTCGGAAACGACGCCCTGGATACGCACCGAGCTCAAGCGTCGCGGCTACAAGCCGGAGTATCGTGACAAGACCTCCGGCCCGATCACCGCGATCTGGTTCGATCGCGACAACAACGCCTTTTGGGGCGGCGCCAGCGACTTTGGCGAAGACTACGGGATCGCCTGGTAAGGGCCGGGCGCCCGTCACCCGCATACGCGCCGCCCGCATACTCCCGCAGAAAGGACCACGTCGCTGCACACGCCGATCATCATCGACGTCGAAGCCTCCGGTTTCGGAGCGGCGAGCTACCCGATCGAGGTTGGCGTCGCACTCGCGGACGGCACGCGCCACAGCATGCTGATTCGCCCGGATGCCTCCTGGTCACACTGGGACGACAGCGCCGAGCGCGTTCACGGCGTGACCCGCGGGATACTGCGCGAACACGGCAGGCCCATAGCGGCGGTCTGCGACGCGCTGAACGACCTGCTGGGCGATCACATCGCGTACAGCGACGGCTGGGGGCACGACAAGCCCTGGCTGATTACCCTGTTTCACGCCGCGCGCATCGACATGCGCTTTCGCGTCAGCCCGCTGGAGCTGCTGTTGAGCGAGCCGCAGATGTCGCGCTGGCACGACGTGCGCGATCGTATCGAAGCCGAGTTCGGTGAGCGCCGACACCGGGCCAGTGCCGACGCCTGGGTGGTGCAGCAGACCTTTCTGCGCACGCGCGTCGAGTCAGCGAAACAGCTCGACCGTGATTGACACCGCTGACTCGCCCGACGGCGGCACAAAGCGGAAGGTCCCCGCAGCGTCGGCGCGCAGATAGCCGTTGTCGGCGCCTTCGAAAGGCAGCACCAGATAGCTCGGCCGCTGTAGCTGCTTCATCAGGGCGGCCAACCCTTCGCCGGATTCCGCCGCCTTGCCGAGATTCGCAAGGCCACCGAGCGCGGCGGCGGGATCGGCGTTCATGGCGCCCTGCAGCCGGGCGGCCACGGCGTATTGGCGACCGCCCTGCAAGACGATCTCGCCCAGCACCTGCTCGCTGCCCGCCACCGCGACGGGTGCGATTGTGAGCTGCGGCCTGCCCATCAGCCGCTGCGCGGCCGCCGGATAGTCGTCGTCTCCCGGCGCCAGGCTCGCCTGGCCGGTACTGATTCCGCCTTCGGCATCGATGACTGGGAAGAAGCCGACGTGATCGCGGATGTTGCGCGCGCCGCCGTAGGTCGTTCCGAGAACGACCGCGACGCGCGCGATGATCTCGCCGGCATAGGGGCGCAGGTCGAGTACCGCCGTCGCCGCGGGCAGGGTGATCCGCTCGTGCGGCGCACGCTCGCGACCGGCGGTGCTCGCGCCGATCGCCGCGTCGGCGGCCATGGAGGTTGCCGCGGTTGTGCTGGCGGGGTTAACCGTTTTCGGCGTGGCGCACTGTCGGTGCAGCGCGAGATCGAACGCCTCGCTCGCGCCGGACACGCGGTCCTCGCCGAGCTCGTCGCGCAGTGCAGCCGCCTCGTCGTAGCGCAGGATCATGTCGTAGCCCACGGCGCGCGCGGCGGGCTCGCCGTGCAGCCGCACGATCTCGTTCATGGCGCAGCGGCAGCGCTTCGCGCCATAGCCGTTCGCCTCACAGCCCGGTCCGAAGATCGACCAGAGCGTGGCGCCGCTGGCGGGGACAGCGAGCAGCGCGTTGTACGCCAAGATGGAAAACAGGCAGACGAGTCGAGTCATGGACGAACCCTCCTTTGTTCGCAATTCGTTCGCGTGTTCGCAATTCGTTCGCGGTCGCTGCGGCACGTCCGTTTCGCCCTGTGTCGCTCGCCGTGAAGAGGGCGCTCAAGCTCTCGCGAGGTTGCGGCACTCACGACCGAAACGACGATAACACGTCTGCTAACAGGGTCCGGTCCGCGGCGGGCGCGTCAACGATCGCTGGTCGCGGCGTCCAGCTCGCTCAGCAGTGCGGCGAGCACGGCGTCTGTAGCGCCGGGTGTCGGCGGCCGCGGGATCGGCAGGTCTGGAACGACGCCGCCGCGACGTTCGTCGCCGGAGGGCCGGACGATCAGGGCCTTGGGAAAGCCCACGCTGAAGCCGGTGTTGGGCAGCGTGAATCGCTCCATGGCGCCCAGGGTCGTCGCGTAGTCCGTGGTCGGCTCGCCGGCGATGATCGCCCAGCCGTAGTCCTGCAGAATCGCGGCGACGTTGACCGCGTTCGAATAGGAATTGCGGTCGATGAGGGCGTAGACGCGATCGCCGAAGGGGCGGTCGACAGCGTTCTTTCCGGTGCGCGGTCGCCCCCAGGGGATCTCGAAGTCGAAGGTCTGCCCGTGCGGCGTCTTTGCGTACGCGGCGGCATAGCGCGCCGAGACGCTGGCGAGATCGGCGCCCGCGTCCAGTCGCGCGCGATTGGCCGCTTCGGCCTGGGCGCTCGAGCGGACGACAAAGCGCGATGCGAAGCGAAACGGCCGGTCTGCGAGGTAGGCGACGAGGTGATCGCTGAACGAATTGTCGCCGCCCGGATTGGTGCGCAGATCGATGATCAGCGTGTGGGCGGCGGCGCGCTGGAAGTCCGCGAAGGCGTCGTCGATGAAGGACTCGAACGCCGCACTGTCCCACAGCTGCTGCTGCTGTTCCGCGTTGTAGAAGGGCCCCGGGCGTAGATAGGCGATGCCCGGCGCCTGCATGCGCGCGACGCGCTCGGTGTAGTCGAGTTCGAACTGTTTCGGCGCGCTCTCGATCGCGGCCTCCAGTTCGCTGCCGGTCAGCGCGCCGACGCGCACGCGCCGAACGCGCCGCGACCCCGGCGAGCGAACGCGCAGCGTGAACCGCGACCGATCGCCGACGACCAGCCAAAGATAGGCGGGAAATCGGCCTTCCAGCAGTGAGTGGGCGATGCGGGGCGTGTCCGCCGACAGGTAGCTCGCCGTGCGTTCGAGCCACAGGCCCGCAGGCTCGCCGTCGATCGAGAGAATCTCGTCGCCCGCGCTGATGCGCCGCACGCTTGAGTAGTTTTCGCGAACATAGATTCGGCCCGCGTCGATGCGTGGATAGATCGGCAGCGTGCGGCCGCCCGCCGCGCGAAACGCGCCGTAGGCCTTGGCTGGAAACGCGATGTTAGCGTGCGCGATGTTGCCGAACGCGGTGAAGCGCTGCAGCAGACGCCAGGCGTCGAGGCGCGACTGCGATTCGCGGATGGCCGCCCGGCTGGCCGCAAACTCGGCGTCGTATTCGTCGGCGCTGCGATCGGCGTAGAGGTCGTAGTGGGCGGCCTGCAGGCCGCGGTAGAGGGCCAACAGGTCGGCTTCCAGCGCGGCGCCGGTGATTGCCGGTGGCGCATCGGCACTTGCGCCGGCCACGCCCTCGTCGTCGGACTCGGCGTGTGCGCAGCCGAGCCCGCAGAGCAATAGCAGTAGGATCAGCGGCAGACAGGATGCTGGTCGGGCACTCACGCGCGCGGCACTACAGTTGGCGCAGCGGAATCGTCGCGGGTTCGGCGAGCCCCAGATTGTCGCGATCGAGGATCCGGTCGGCGCGATAGCTGCTGCGCACGAGCGGTCCCGCGGCGACCTCCGTGAAGCCCAGCCGCAACCCGACTTCGCGCAGCGCGGCGAAGTCCTCCGGCGGCACCCAGCGCTCGATCGGCAGGTGATTCTTCGTGGGTCGCAGGTACTGGCCCAGTGTGAGCAGATCGACGCCCGAGTCGCGCAGATCGCGCATCGCGGCCTCGACCTCCGAGTCGGTTTCGCCAAGTCCCAGCATCAGGCTCGATTTCGTCAGCACGTCCGGTGCGTGGCGCTTCGCGGCCTCGAGCACCGTCAGGGTCTGGCGATAGCCCGCGCGCGGATCGCGAACCGGATGGGTGAGGCGCTCGACGGTCTCCAGGTTCTGCGCGAACACGTCGAGGCCGGCGGTGGCGACCGTGCGGACGGCCGCGTCGCAGCCGCTGAAGTCCGGGGTCAGCGCCTCGACCGCGGTCGTCGGGTTCACCGCCTTGATGGCGCGGATGCAGGCAGCGTAGTGCGCGGCGCCGCCGTCTGCCAGATCGTCGCGGTCGACGGACGTGAGCACGACGTAGCGCAAACCCATCAGACGCACCGACTCGGCCGCGCCGGCGGGTTCATTCGGGTCTAGCCAGCCGCCCGGGTTGCCGGTATCGACCGCGCAGAAGCGACAGGCGCGGGTGCAGACGGCGCCCATCAGCATGATGGTCGCCGTGCCGTTGTTCCAGCATTCGCCGATGTTGGGGCAGTGCGACTCTTCGCAGACGGTCGCGAGGCGATTCTCGCGGACGCTCTGCTGCACCTCGCGATAGCGCGCACCGCCCGGGATGCGCGCGCGCAGCCACGACGGCTTGCGCTCGCGTGCCGCCCCGGCCTGGGGGGTCCCGCGGTTCTTGATGCCGTCCTTGATAGCGGTGACGCCATCTGCGCGCTGGTACTTCTGGCCGGCCGTCGGGCGGTCGGGATTGCCGGTTTGTTGCATGGCCCTATTGTAGCGCGGCTGTGCAGACGTGCGCGCCGGGCGTCACGGCCTGTCGCGCTTTGGCCTGAGTCTCAGGGGCTCTCGTTGGTGGCCTGAAACTGCAGCTCGTGGAGCTGTCGATAGACGCCGTCTGTGGCCAGCAGCTCCGCGTGGGTGCCGAGCTGGGCGATCTTGCCGTCCGTCAGCACCAGGATGCGATCGGCCTCCTGAATGGTCTGCAGCCGGTGGGCGATGATGATCGACGTGCGCCCGGCGGTGAGCTTCTCCAGCGCGTCCTGAATCAGCAGCTCGGTCTCGGTATCGATGCTCGCGGTCGCCTCGTCGAGCACCAGAATCGCTGGATCCGCGGCGAGGACGCGGGCGAAGGCCAGGAGCTGTCGCTGCCCCTGGGAGAGATTCTGGCCGCGCTCCGACAGCTCGGTGTCGTAGCCCCGTGGCAGCGCCTGTATGAAGGCGTGGGCGTTGACGGTCCGGGCGGCGGCCTCCGCTCGTTCGCGTGTGATGCGCTCGTCCCCCAGCGCGATGTTGTCGTAGATCGAGCCCGAGAAGATGTGAAAGTCCTGCAGCACGACCCCGACGCGACGCCGCAGGTCGCTCGAGCGAATGCGATTGAGGTCGATGCCGTCGAGGAAGATGCGGCCATCGGGGAAATCGTAGAAGCGGCCGAGCAGACGAATCAGCGTGCTCTTGCCTGATCCCGTCGGGCCGACGATCGCGAGCCGCTCGCCGGCGGCGATCTCGAGGCTGAGATCGCGCAGCACGGGCACGTCGACGTCGTAGCGAAAACTCAGGCCGCGGATGTCGATGCGGCCCTCTAGCCGGGCAGGCAGATCGATCGGCTCGGCGGGTTCGTGGATGCGCTCGTCCCAGTCGAGCGCCTGAAAGATGCGCTCGCCGCTCGCCATGGCGCGGAACAGGATGTTGGTCTGTTCGCCGAGCGCCACGATCGGATGAAACAGCATGTCGATGAAACGCGTGAAGAGGATCATCTCCCCGAGGCTAAGCGTTTCGCTCACGACGGCCGGCGCGCAGTACCAGACGATCCCGCCGATGGCGATCGACGCGAGCGAATCGTTGAAGGCGCCGTACAGGGTTTCGAGTCTCGCGGAACGCGTTTCCCAGTGGCGATTCTCCCGGTTGATTGCCGCGTATTCCTCCTCGTTGCGCGCTTCGCGAACCGATAGCTGCACGACGGCGAGGCCCGCGAGATTCTCCTGCAGATACTGATTCAACGACGATAGCGACATGCGCACCTTGCGAAACAGCTCGCGGGTTGCGCGCCGAAAGAAAAAGGTCACGCACGCCATCAGCGGCATCGCGAGCAGCAGATAGCCGGTCAGCGGTACGTCCATGCTGAGCATGATGAACAGCGCCACAAAGAACGGTACGAACTCGCCGATGAGGGTGCCGATGCCGCGCAGCAGTTCGTACAGCGCCTCCACGTCGTTGGTGACACGCGTCATCACGCGACCGACGGCGACGCGGTCGTAGAACGACGACGGGCGCGTCTCCAGATGCCGAAAGAGATCGAGGCGCAGATCGCGCAGACCGTTGATGACCGACGAGATCAGCGTTTGCCGATGCGCGTGACCCACGATTGCCCAGAGTAGCTGGACTGCGGCGTACAGCAGGCACGCGGCGACCAGCGGATCCACGGCGAGGGCGTCCGCCAAACGCTCGGTGAGATCCACCAGACCGAAGTCGGGCGCCTTGCTGGATGTTTCGCCGCGCAGCAGGTGATCGATCACGACGACAGAGATGATGACCGGCAACATCACATGCAGCGACGACCACAGCAGCACCAGCAGCGCGCTGATACCGAAGGTGATGCGGTACGGGCGCATCCAGCCAAGGACGCGACGCAAGAGACCCATGTTCAGCACGGCGCCGGAGAGTTCGGCATCGAACATCGCGTAGTCGCGCTGCGGTAGCGCGGGTCGCTCGGCCGTCGCCGGCGTATCGATCTTTGCCTCGCTCATGCTTCTCTCATGCTGGGATCGCCTCGTCGCCACCGGCCTCGCCTTCGCGCTGCACGCGCTCGAGTTCGGCGTAGGTGCCGCCCGCGGCGAGCAGCGTCTCGTGGCTGCCCAGCTCCTTGATCTGACCGTCCTCGATGATGGCGATGCGGTCGGCGTGGCGCGCGGTCGAGACGCGATGCGAAACCAAGATGGTGGTGCGACCCGTGCGCAGGGCTCGAAGCTCTCGCAGTATGTGTTCCTCGGTTGCCGTATCGACCGCGGAAAAGCAGTCATCGAGCAGCAGAACCGGCGCGTGGCGAATGAGGCCGCGGGCCAGGGCGGTGCGCTGCCGCTGTCCGCCGGAGAGCGTGACGCCGCGCTCGCCGACCTCGGTGTCCAGCGCGGCCGGGAAACTCTCGATCGTGCTGCGTAAATCCGCGGCGTCTGCGGCCTGCCAGATCGCGTCGAGCGCGCGCTCCGGATCGTCGTAGGTGATGTTGTCGCGCAGGGTGGCCGCGAACAGAAACGCTTCCTGCGGAACTAGCGCGATCTGCGCGCGTAGCTGCGCCAGCGGGTAGTCGAGTGCGTCCGTGCCGTCGATGGTCACTGCGCCGCGCGGCGGATTGGAGAGCCGCACGAGCTGACGCAGCAGGGTCGTCTTGCCGGCGCCGACGCGGCCCATGATTGCGAGCGTCTCACCGGCGGCGATGTTCAGATCGATGCCGCGCAGCACGTCCGGCCCGTGATCACCGTGGCCATCCGCGTAGCTCGCGCGCAGATTCGTCAGGACGATGTGACCCGCGATGCGCGACGGCGCGTCCGCACGCGGCGCGTCGACGATCTCCGGTCCCCGATCCAGTACCTCGAACAGACGAGCGCTGGCGACCGCCGCACGCTGGAACAGATTGACGATGAAGCCCGCGACGCGGAAAGGCTGAACCACCATGTTGACGTAGGTGAGAAACGCGACCAGCGCGCCGATCGTCAGGTCGCCGCGCTGCACCATCGAGCCGCCGTAGCCGAGAATGGTGATCACACAGATCGCGACCAGCGTCGGGCTGACGGCGGCGATGAGCGAGTTGATGCGCGCCTGATCGTAGAACGCGTTAGCGTAGCACTGGTTGGTGCCGCCGAAGCGAGCGATCTCGTTGTCTTCCTGCACCATCGCCTGCACGGTGCGGATACCGGCCAGATTCTCTTGCACCTGAGCGCTCATCTGCGACATGCGCTCCTGGACCGCATGCGACGTGACGCCCAGCTCGCGGGACATGTACCACGCATAGCCGAAGACGAACGGCATGGGCGGCAGCACGAGCAGGGTCAGCTCCGGCGACAGGCTCAGCATGGCGCCGAAGCCGACGAGACTCGCGAAGATCAGGATCACCGCGAGAATGGTGCCCATTGAGAACAGCCGCTGAATGAGACCGATGTCTGCGACCGCCCGCGTCATCATGTCGCCGATGCCGTAGCGATTGAAGAAGGTGCTGCCCTGGGTCTGCAGCGTTGCGAAGAACTGCTGGCGCAGGTCGAAGGCGATGCGCAGGCCCGCCAGCCGCACGCTGTAGCGCGCGGTCGAAACGATCACGAAGCGCGCGACGACGGCGCCGAGGATGCCGAGGACCGGCATCATCACGTCGGCGTCGCCGGCATTGATGCGGTCGATGCCGATCATCATGAAGTACGGCACCGCCGCCTCGAACAGGCGGGCGAGTAAAAAGCAGAAGATGCCGAAGTACAGCAGCCATCTGTGCGCGTTTGCGAACGCCTTCAGGCGCCAGAGTTTGGCGAACATCGGCTGCGGCGGACCGCCTTAAAACGCCGCGCTGTTCGGCACCCGCGGAAACGGGATGGCGTCGCGGATGTTGTCCATGCCCGTGACGTAGAGCACCAGACGCTCGAAGCCGAGGCCGAAGCCCGCGTGCGGCACCGTGCCGTAGCGGCGCAGATCGCGGTACCACCACAGCTCGTCCTTTAGCTCGGGATCGAGCCGCGCGTCGAGGCGATCTAGCCGTTCTTCGCGTTGGGATCCTCCGATCAGTTCGCCGACGCCTGGCATCAGCACATCCATCGCCGCCACCGTCTTGCCGTCGTCGTTCTGGCGCATGTAGAAAGCCTTGATCTCCTGCGGATAGTTCACGACGACCAGCGGCCCGTCGATTTCTTCCTCGCACAGGTAGCGCTCGTGTTCGCTCTGCAGGTCCGCGCCCCAGGACACGGGAAACTCGAAGTCGCGGCCGCACTTTTCGAGTCGCTCGATGGCCTCGGTGTAGTCGAGGCGCGTGAACGGCGTCCGGATCACCTTCTCGAGCCGCTCGATGGCTGTCTTGTCGATGCGCTCGGCGAAGAACGCCATGTCGTCGGGGTAGTGTTCCAGCACGTATTTGAAGATATAGCGCAGAAAATCTTCGGCGAGCGTGGCGAGCGTATTGAGATCGGCGAACGCGATCTCCGGTTCGATCATCCAGAACTCGGCCAGGTGGCGGCTGGTGTTGGAGTTTTCTGCGCGAAAGGTCGGCCCAAAGGTATAGACCTTATTCATCGCCAGCGCGTAGCTCTCGACGTTGAGCTGCCCGGAGACGGTCAGGAAGGTCTGGGTGCCGAAGAAGTCGTTGGCATAGTCCTGGTCGCGATTCACCGTCTCTAGCGTCGACACGCGAAACAGCTCGCCGGCGCCCTCGCAGTCGGACGCGGTGATGATGGGCGTGTTGACCCAAAAGAAGCCGTTGTCGTTGAAGTAGCTGTGCACGGCTTGCGCCAGGCCATGGCGCACGCGCGCGATGGCCCCAAATGTGTTGGTGCGCGGCCGCAGATGCGCCGTGGTGCGCAAGTATTCGAACGTGTGGCGCTTCTTGGCAATGGGGTAGGACTCGGGATCCGCCACGTCGCCTATCAGAGTGATGCTCGCGGCCTGTACCTCGACGGACTGTCCCTTGCCCTGTGAGGCGACGAGTTCGCCCTCGACGATCACGCTGCAGCCCGTGTTCAGCTCGCTGATGACGTCGTAGTTCGCCAGCGCGCCGTCCGCAACCACCTGCACGCTGTCGAAGCAGGAGCCGTCGTGCAGCTGCAAAAACGAAAAGCCGCCTTTTGAGCTGCGCCGCGAGCGCAGCCAGCCGCCGATGCGCACCCTGGTGCCGGTCGCCACGTTGCCCGTGACTAGATCCTTGATCGGTTGGATGGACCAATCAGTGATCGTCTCTGATTCCATGGGGTGCTCCGAAGCCATGCTGTCTGGGCCGTAAATCATACCGGCTCTGACGCCGCTTACGCGCCTCCCGCCGCGTCGGCGGGATGAATAGCTGGCCCGCGCCAGGACGGCATCGTAAGGTGGCGCCATGCAACCTCGATTCCTGCTTGTCGGCCTGCTGCTCGCGGCGCTGATCATCCTCGGCCTGCAGTACGGTGGGCCGCTGCTCGAGAGACTGTCAGCCCCCTCCAGCGCCGCGTCTCCGGCGGCGAGCGAGCCCGAGCCGCGTCCGGAGCGCGTGCAGGCGCCGCTCGCCGAACCGGCGGTGCCCGTACCCCGACCGCCCAACGCGCCTGCGGCAGTCGTCGAGCCGCGTCTCCCGCCGCCGGAAGGCCTCGACGCGGCGGATCCCTGGCTGCGCGAACATCTGCCGGGCGCGCTCGATGCCTGGTCGGAAGACATGGACTGGCTGCGATTGCTGGGTGCCGTGCTCGACAACGCGCGTCGCGGGGAATACCCCCGAAACCTGCTTGGATTCCTGGCGCCCCGTGGCCGCTTCGCCGTCGTTGCGGAAGGCGAACGCTTCCGGGTCGATCCCGCGAGCTACGCCCGCTATGACGGGCTGGTCGACGCGCTGTACAGCGTCACGCCCGCACAGGCGGCCGACGCTTTCGTCGCCCTGGAGCCGCTGATCGGCCAGGCGCTGGGCGAGCTCGGCACACACGACGTTGAACCGCGAGCGCTGCTGCTCGCCGCGATAGCGCAGGTCGAGGCGCTGCCGGCCGACGCCTTCGAGGCGCCGCTGGTGCGGCCCAAGGTGATGTATCGCTACGCCGACCGGGAACTGGAGGCGCTGTCGCCGCTCGCCAAGCAGCTGCTGCGCTTTGGGCCAGACAACGTGGCGCGGCTGCGTGCCTGGGCGTCCGCGGTGCGCCTGGCCCTAACAGGCTAGTCGGGGGCGGGCTCGCCGCGCGCGAGTGCCAGGAACACCGGATTGTCCGGGTGCAGACGGGACAGCTCGGCCGCCAGCAGGGCGACGCCGTCCGCGCCGGTCGGCCGCGAGCGCAGGCGAACCAGCGTCGCGAGGCGCTCGCGAATCTCGATTAGTGCCCGTCGCTGCGTGTCGGCGGTCGACAGATCGGGCGCGGCCGCGCCGGCGCCCACCGAGTCGCCGCCGAGCTGCGCGGTCAGCATCGCGATCTCATGAATCAGCGCGCCAAGATCCGGTGTGGTGGTCGTCTGTGAATCTAAGGGCGCATCGGTCGATAGATTGGTCGGCGCATCGAAGGGCGCTGCTGGACCAACGGCTGGCGACCCGAGCGCGCGCAGCAGCGCGTTCAGGGTTTCGGCGCGCAGCGTGCCAGCGGCCGTGAGCGATTCTCCCTCGCGCTTGAGCGTGTGCTCGCCGACGACCGAGTCGGCCTCCTCGCGCAGCCACTCGAGCGCGGCTCGGGTATCTGCGGCCGCGATCTCCTCGGGTAGCTGCGGCCCCGTCGGCCCCGGCAATAGCTGGCCCGCCAGGTGCAGCAAGCAAGCCCGAATGTGCGCGGCATAGCGCAGTTTGCGCTCGCGGCGCTCCGCCTCGGTTAGCGCGCCGACGATGTCGAACTCCCCGGGGGCGGGGACCAGGCTGTCGAGTTCCGGGACGGGCGATTCTTCCATCTTTGGCTGTGGCTTTGGTGGCGCTCAGAGACCAGCGCGCATGCTAACCCGGAGCGGCAGCAAGGCCGCAAGTGCGCGCAGCGCCGCCCTCAGCGGGAATCGACGCCCGGAATCCGGATCTGCAGGTGCGCGATCGCCATCTCGGTGAGCTGTACCACCATGTCCTCGAGTTCCGCCGACGGGCGGCCTTTGCCCGGTCCGGCAAAAAGAGTGTCCCTGATGACCGCAGAGACGGTGCGCAGGACGAAGCGGGTGCGAGCCCGCAGCTCGGTCGCGTCCAGGGCGCTGGTCTCAAGACTGCCCGCCAGCCAGTCGGCGGAGGCGTTGCGGGCGGCGAGCATCAGATCGAAGGATGGCTGGTCGTTGAGCGCAGAGGCTGCGCGCATCAGCGGAATGTAGGGAATGGTGAAGTCGAGCGTCGAACGAATCATGTAGTCGAGCTTGGCGGCGTCATCCATGTCGCGCATCGCCGCCGCGCGCTCCTCCTGCAGCGCGCGCGATTGCTCCAGAAAGCGCTCGAAGGACGCCCCAAGCAGCGCCCGCTTGTCCTTGAAGCGGCGATAAATCGCGCCCGTGGTGAGTCCGGCCTCGGCGGCGATCTGCGCCACGGTCAGCGCCTCGAACGCCTCGGTTTGCAGGAGGCGATGCAGGGCATCGAGCAGTGCCCGATGGGTTTTGATCGAGCGGTCCTGCCGAGGCGAAAGCGCGTTTTGCATGGCGTGAAATATAGCGCTTGCCGCTATTTTTTGGTAACGATAATATCGTTATCTTTATGGTCGACGGGTGGGGCTGATGAGCGAAGACAAGCGCGAGAAGGGGATGGAGATGATCGGTCGGCTGTTCGGCCCGCCTCAGGGTGGCGGCACGCCGCAGCCCCAGCCGCTGTCCCGCTACACGGTCGAACACCTTTTCGGCGATGTCTGGCAGCAGGACGATCTCAGCTTGCAGGAGCGCTCGCTAGCGACCTGCACCATGTTGTTCGCGTTGAATAGACCGGAGGAGATGCAGCTGCATTTCCGGGGCGCCAAGAACGTCGGCGTAGAACGGCACAAACTCGTCGGCGTGATCGCGCATGGCGCGCACTACGCCGGTTGGCCCAACGCGATGGCCGCGCTGCGCGTTCTTAACGACGTCTGGCCGGAAGCCGAGTAGCGACGCGCCCAGGCACTCGGGCCAGCGCGAGAGACAGCAGGAGACGGGCGATGTTCGGCGAGCGTATGCAGGCCGTGTATCTGGTGCCGACCCGCGAGGGGGGCGTGTACGAGTACCGCAGCGTCAAGAAACCCGGCGCGTCCGGTGGCCAGGTGTTGGTGCGGGTTCACGCGGCTGGCATCAACCGCGGCGAGATCCTCATGGTGAGAGGGTTTCGTTCGGACGACCCGCGCTTCAAGCCCGTGCCGTCTGGCATCGAGTTTGCCGGTGAAATCGTCGAGGTTGGCGACGACGCGACCGGCTGGCACGTGGGCGAGCGGGTCATGGGGCGCGGCATGGGCAGCTATGCGGACTATGCGCTGGCCGGGTCGATGAATCTGATGCGGATCCCCGATTCGCTAAGCTATGTCGAGGCCGCCGCGATTCCGAACGTGTTCATCACGGCCCACGACGCGTTGGTGACCAACGCGCAGGTCCAGTCCGGCGACGTCGTGCTGGTGACCGCGGCTTCTTCCGGCATCGGCACTGCGGCCATACAGCTCGCCAAGTTCTTTGGCGCGCAGAAGGTGCTTGCCAGCACGCGCGGCGCGAACAAGATCGCGGCGCTGCGGGACGTCGGCGCGGACGTCGTGATCGATACCTCGCGGCCGGACTATGCGGCGCTGATCGACCGGGAAACCGACGGCGACGGCGTGGACATCGTTATCGACAGCGTCGGCGGGCCGATGTTCGCCAACATCCTCGATGCACTGGCGATCAAGGGTCGAATGGTCACGGTGGGCCGCAACGGCGGCGACCTGGGTCAGATTAATCTCGACGTTCTCGCCAACAAGCGCGCCCAGATCATCGGCGTGACGTTTAGGACGCGTACGCCCCAGGAAGCCTGGCGCTGCTTCGAGGTGTTTGTCGAGGACTGCATGGACGGCTTCGCCGACGGGTCGCTGCGACCCGTTGTCGATCGGACGTTCGATTTCGCCGCGCTGCATGAGGCGCACGATTACATGATGGGCAACCACCAGGTCGGCAAGATCGTCCTCTTGCGCGACTGGGTGCAGGCGTGAGGGAAGCGCGATGACGCGAACGGCGGTGGTCATCGGCGGCGGCATCGCCGGGATGTGTTCTGCGAAGGTGTTGGTGGCGCACTTCGAGCGCGTCGTGCTGCTCGAACGCGACACATACCCCGACGGCGTCGGCGGCCGCCGCGGCGTGCCGCAAAGCAAGATGTTTCACACGCTGTTGGAGCGCGGACGGCGCGAGATCGAGGACATTTTCCCCGGTTTTCACCGGCTGCTTGACGAGCGCAAGATGCCGAAGGTGGCCTTCGGCTTTAACTGCGCGCTGATGACGCCCAGGGGCTGGGGTCGCAACCTGCCCGTGCCGGTGCAGCGCTCGTTGTTCTGCACGCGGGCCATGCTCGAGTCCACGATCAGGGATCTGTTTTTGCGCGAGCCGCGCATCGAACTGATCGAAGAAGCCACCGTAAGCAACCTGATCTTCGATGCGTCCGGCGCCCGCAGAACCGTAAAAGGCGTCACTTTCAGGCGCCGCGGTGGCGCGGGCGACGAACGTCTCGAGGCCGAGCTGGTCGTCGATGCCTCGGGCTTCAGCTCGAAGGCGGGTCAGTGGTTCAAGGCGGCCGGTATAGAACCGCCGGAGGAGCACGAGCTCGACCCGCTGCTGACCTACGGTGGACAGCTCTACCGCATGAAAGACGGCGTTCGCTTCCCAAAGCACTGGTGGTGGACCCACGGCGCCTTCATTCAGCGGGTGCCGCCGGCCGACAATGTCGCCGCGCACCTGATTCGGCAGGAAGGCGATCTGTGGTTGCTCACGCTGGTGGCAGGCGACGGACTCGAGATTCCCAAGGACGCGACGGGCGTGCGCGAGTTCCTCGGCCGCATGCGCTCGCCGCTGATCCACGACATGCTGCCGTACTTCGAGCCCATCGATGAACTGACGACCTATCGGCTGCCCAAGAACAAGTGGAAGTACTACGAACGCTGGGACCAGGCGCCGGCAGGCTTCATCGCCATGGCCGCCGCGACTTGCGTGTTCAATCCCAACATGGGGCAGGGCATGTCCGTCGCCGCCGGCGATGCCGGCATCCTGAAGCGTTGCCTGCGCAAGACGAGCGCGCCCGAGGATCTGCCGCGGCTATTTTTCGCGCGCCAGGCGGCGTTTCAGAAGAACGCCTATCGGCTGGCGTGCAACAACGACCTTAAGTTCGACACGGTCGAGGGGGCGCGACCGTTCTCGACCCGCGTGTTCAATTGGTACAACGACCAGATCAACGCGGCCAGCGCCGCCGATCCCTGGATCGCGCGCGAGTACGGCCTGGTCAATCTGCTGATCGAGCCAATATCCCGCAGCTACCGTCCCTGGTTCATGGCGCGGGTGCTGTTTGCGCGCCTGTTTCTGTGGTGGAAGGAGAGCCCCAACGCGAGCGAGCGGATCGCGCCGGTGCCGCCCGAACCTGCAGTGATTCCCAGGCGCTTTCGATCGGTGGTACGCGACGCCTTGGGCATGGGCTATCGCTTTGTGCGCAGCCGCACGGGGCTCGCGCGCTAACCCGCGAACCGAGCATCGTCTCGCAGCATCGCCTCGAACCGCTCCCAGTGCAGCCACTGGTCTGGATAGCGGGCGATGTAGCGTTCGGCGTGGTGCACCAACTGCTGGACGACGGGCTGCGTTGCGCCGCGGCGCGGGGGCAAGAGCGGCTCCAGAACGTCGCAGCGCTCGGTCTCGCCGTCTCTATAGGCGAAGAACGGCAGCAGCGCGGCGCGCGCGGTGGCCGCGCAGGCCACGGGACCGCGAACCCAGTGACAGCTACGCCCGAAGAAGTGCACAGGGTCCGCGTCGCCGTATGTGGGGGGCAGATCGAACAGCACAATCGCCACGCCGCCGCCGCGCAGTGTCCGTATGAGTCGGTGAGCGCTGTGTCGTCCGGCGGTGCGCAGTACGGCGAAGTCGATGCCGCACGCGCGCAAGTGTGCGAAGGCCTGTTCCTCGATGCGTTCCGGTGGCCGGCGCCGGACGATCACCAGCGGACGGTCGGCGCAGTGCAACAGCAGGCGCAGCAGCGCCACCAGATAGTCGCCCATGTGCAGCGTCGTCAGGACGATGCCCTGTTCGTCAGGCAGGAGGTCCGGCAGATCGATCGCCGGCTGCGTTGCCCCGCGAAGCGGCAGCGTCAGATGGAGTTCCCGGGCCGCGGCCTCGACGGCGGGCGTATCGAGCGCGGCGAGTTGCGCCCAGCGCTGCGCCGAGCTATCGATCTGGCCCTCCAGGGCGCGAGACAGGCGCGCGCCGTCGCGGCCTGGCAGGCAGGCGCGCATGACCTCTGCAAGCCGCCGACTATCCCGCGACGGATAGCGCGTGCGCCGCAGGAGTTTCGCTGATAGGCGCATCAACAAACGACAGTCCTCCGCCAGCGGAGCCGATAACCCGATCAAGCTAACATCGGCCGCGGCGCGTGCGCGTCAGTCGATCGCGACGTCACGGGGCGCAGTTTGTCGCGGCGCCGCGCGGGACATCTCCGCCGCCGCGGCGCGCTAGCGCGCGGGTATCAGCGGCAGCACGACTTCGAACGAGGCGCCGCCGAGCTCGCTCGCGCCGCTCGGCAGCAGGCGCAGCTCGCACTGCTGATTGCGCAGCAGCCGCTCGGCGATGGTCAGCCCCAGGCCCGTGCCGCCAGACTCGCGCGCCGTCGAAAAGAATGGCGTCAGCACCTTGCCGGCGTTGCCCGCCGAGATTCCCGTGCCGTCGTCCGCAACGCGGATGCGCGCGTGGGAGAGATCGCGCTCGACGGACACGCAGATCCGGTTGACCTCGCCGCCGTGCTGCAGCGCGTTGTCGATCAACTGCTCGATCGCGGCGGTGAGGACGGTGTCGTCGACGGGCGCGGCGAAGCCTGGCGCCTGATCGTTTGCAGGCAGCGCCGCGCGTATGCGCGGATCGTTGCGACGTGCGACCAGCGCATCGATGAAGGCGGGCAGCTCGATCGTCGGCGCCGCGCGCGGGCGCGCCATGTCGGCCTTGGCCAGTACCAGCAGGCGCTCGGTCAGCTTCTGCAGGTGGGCGACGTCCTCGCTCATATTGCCGAGGAAACCCGCGAGCTCGTCGCCGCTCATGTCGCCGCCGTGATCTTCAATGACTTCGATCGCGCCGCGCAGCGCGGTCAGCGGCGTCTTGAATTCGTGCGAGACGTGGCGTGCGAACTCCTCCACGTAGCGGCGGCGCTGGTCTAGCGTGCGACCCATGTCCGCGATCTGGGCGCCCAGCTCGCTGATCTCCGCGCTGCCGCCGACGCCGGAATCGATGGCCTCTATAGCGGAGCTATCGCCGCGCGCCGTTCTGCGGGCGAGGTCGGTCAGGCGGCCGAGCGGCCGGACGATGGTGCGCGAGGTCAGCAGCGCGATGAACACGACGACGGCGAGCAGCAGCAACGCCGCCCGCGTCAGCAGCGCGCGCTTGGCATACAGCGCTTGGACGATGTTTGCCGGCGTGCGCGACAACAGCACCGCGCCTAGCAGGCGACCGTCGTCGATCACCGGCGTCGCAACGAACGCGCGGAGTCGATTCGTGCGGCTGATCGCGTCCAGCGCGTGCTGCTCGGGGCGCTCGGCTTTCTCGCGCAGCCGGCTTGTCGCGACCCCGTCCAGCGCGAGCCTTACTTCCTCCGTCGCGAGTAGGTGTCGATAGCGATCGTCGCCCGTGCTGGCAACGATGATGCCCTGATAGTCGACCACGCGGATCGCCGCCAGGGTTGTGCGCTGGGCGTCCGCTAGCACGGCCTCGATGTCCTGGCCGATGACATACGCCAGGTCGTCCGCGCGCGTGCCCGGCCGCAGCGGCTCGGGATCGGGCTGCGGCGGCAAGCGCCGGGACTCGACGAGATCGAGAACGGGCGGCCGGTAGCGCAGGCCCGCGTCGCTGTTCGTTTTGACGTCGACGCTGTGTTGCGCCAACTCCGCGTCGCGCGTTTCGCCGAGAGCGCGATGAAACGCGTTGCGATAGGCGGCGGCAACGAAGGCGCCCTGGGCAATCAGCTCGCTCTCGGTCTGCCGTACCAGCGCGCTCTCGTAGAGCCGCAGTACGCCGATGCCGGCCAGCGGCAGCGTCAACACCAGGACGTTTACCGCAATGAGTATGAGGCGCAGGCTCGGACGGGCCAGTCTCACGTTTCCAGCCGATAGCCGATGCCGTGCGCGGTGTGGATCGCATCCGCGCCCGCCTGTTTCAGCTTGTCGCGCAGCCGGCGGATGTGGCTGTCGATCGTGCGATGACTGACGACGCGCTTGCCCGGATACGCGCCCTGCATCAGTTCGTCGCGCGCGAACACCTTCCCCGGCCGACCGGCGAGCAGCGCGAGCAGTTCGAACTCGGTGTTAGTCAGCTCTAGCGTCGTGCCCGACCAGCTCGCGCTGCGACGCTGGCGGTCGATGGTCAGTCCGCCCGTCTCTATCGGTCCCTGTTCGCCGCTCATGCGTGGCCGCCGAAGAATCGCGCGGATGCGGGCGATCAGCTCGCGCGGACTGAAGGGTTTGGTGACGTAGTCGTCTGCGCCAAGCTCCAGACCGATCACACGATCGACCTCGTCGTCGCGGGACGTCAAAAACAGTATGGGCACGTTAGAGCTGCGGCGCAGCGTCGTGCAGACCTCGATGCCATCCTGCTCGGGCAGCATGATGTCCAGCACGATGAGGTCGAAGTTGTCCGTCAGCGCACGCTCGAGCGCCGCGGCGCCGTCACCGGCCTCCGCGACGTCGAAACCGGCGTGCGTTAGCGCAAAGCGGAGGACGTCGCGTATGTGGGCGTCGTCGTCGACGACGAGGATGTAGGGTTTACGCTGCACTCCCGGCAGTCTATCACCGCCATCGTCGGGCTCCGGGTCCGTGCCGCGCGCGGCGGGCAATTGCGCGAAT
Organism: Pseudomonadota bacterium; assembly: GCA_039029135.1. Lineage (GTDB taxonomy): Bacteria > Pseudomonadota > Gammaproteobacteria > Pseudomonadales > Azotimanducaceae > JALZVT01. The sequence continues at coordinate 113,912 of JBCCGT010000004.1, forward strand.
TCTGCACATTTTGCTTTTCTGACTGCACGAAACCTTCGCCGCTTCTGCAGATTGCGACGCCAGACTGATCGCGTTCAATCGAAAGGCGAAGCACTTTGTCGCGATCGCTAACCGCCGCCCGCGCGCTCTTTCAGTCTTGGCCAAATGCTGAGTCTGGCGCACGACCTCGCAACCGCCGTCTGTTCCCTCGCGGCTTTGTCTCCACCCGGCTGCGCGACTCGTTTGCCGATGCTCTGGGCAGATGGCTGCTGTGTCTGGCGGTTGGCGTTGCGGCCGTCGAACCGCTCGGCTGGCTGTTCGCGAGCTGGCAGCGACCCGGCGGCGCGGCGAGCGGTGCGCCGGTGGCGCTCGGCGTGGCGGCGCTTTTCCTCTGGTCGGCATCCGCGCCGCTTGCGCACGCGGCGCCGAGATCTCCTCGGTTTGCGCTACTGCTGCTTTTCGCCTCGCTCGGCGTCCGCCTGGCCGGGCAGTGGCTTGCGATCAACATCCTGAGCGCCGGCATGCTCGCGCTGGATCTCTACGCGCTCGGTCGCTTGTGCCGACTGCACGAACGCGAGCGGGCCGTCGATCCCCTGATGCTGGCCGCCCTGTTCTGCTTCGCCTTGCCCCTAGAGGCGGTCGTGCAGCGTTCGCTAGGCTTTCTGCTGCAGCAGCTGTCCGCGCTTTTGGCCTGTGGATTGATCGATCTGGGCCTGCGGGTCGACTGCGAAGGCGCGCGCATCCGCCTCGGTGACGTCGACCTGCTGGTCGATCTGCCGTGCTCGGGCGCGCGGCTGCTGACACAGATCGGCGCGCTGTTTTGTGCGCTGCACGCGGTCACGCTGCCGCGCTTTGGCGCGTCCCGATCGCGCGCCAAGGTGTTGGCATCAGGCGCCTGCTATGCCTTAGGGCTCGCGATCATCGGCAATACGGTCCGTATCGTTGTGCTCGCGCTCGGGCTGGCACAGGGCGCGCCGGTGATGAGCGAGCCGCTCCACAGCGTGGTCGGCCTCGTGGTTCTTTGCTGCAGTAGTTGGCTGCTAGTGCGGCGAACGCTGGCGCGCGACGACGAGCCCGCCGCGCTGTTGCCGCTGCCGACCCGCGACGCCCCGCCGGCCGACCAGCCGGCTCGCCGCGTGCCCCTGCTGGGCGGCGGTCTCGCGGCCCTTGCGCTGGCGCTGGGCATCGGCGCGGTGCGCGGCGCGCCGCTCGACGTCTCCGCGCTCGTCGCGGCGCCGCGTTTACCCGCGCAGCTTGCCGGTTCTGCCCTGGAATCGCTGCCGCTCAGCGCGCTCGAGAACCGCTACTTCGAGGCCTACGGCGGTGCTGCAGCGCGCGGGCGCTACGGCGATCGTGCGCTGCTCTTGGTTCGCACCACGTCGCCGCTGCGGCACCTGCACGCGCCCGACGACTGCTACGCGGGGGCCGGATATGAAGTCGAGTTCGTAAGCACCGATCACGCGGGTCGCGCGGCCGTGTACCGCATGCGCGATGCAGACGGCGTCGAGCTGCGCGTACGCGTCAGTTTTCTCGGCTCCGGTGGCCAGGTGGCGACGAGCGTCTCGGAGGCCGTCTGGTACTGGCTCACCGCCGGCGCGAGCAGCTGGACGATGGTGCAGGCGATCGAGCGCTGGCATGCGCCGGCCTCCAACTGGCGAGCGGCCGTCGAACGCGCGCTCGATTTGGGTCCGCCCCGCGAGATCGCTCAAGCGGCGCGCCCCCTTGCCACACCGACCATCTGAATTGACTGACTTGGAGAAACCGATGCAAGAGTATCTGCGCGAAGCACCCGACCTGTTCGACCGAATTGCGATTGTGCTGCTGTGTTGCCTCGTGTGCGCGGCGCCCGCGACCGCCGAAGACTCGCGGCTCGCCGGCAGCATAGAGGCGATCGTCGACGGCAGGCGGGTACAGTTTCCGTCTGTCGCGCTCGACGTTAGCGCTCGGGTTGACGATGACCTCGCGAGCGTGCGCGTCGTGCAGACCTTTCGCAGCCCGCTAGCGATGCCGGTCAATGCGCGCTATGTCTTTCCGCTGCCGCAGGACGCGGCGGTGCAGGGCATGCTCCTCGAAACGCCCACCGAGCGGGTGCGCGCCGAGATCCAGGAACGCCGTCAGGCCCGGCAGACGTTCGAGACCGCGAAGCGCTCGGGCAAGGTCGCCGCCCTGGTGGATCAGGAGCGGCCGAACGTGTTTACGCAGCGGGTGGCTAACCTGATACCTGGCGCCACCGTGCGCGTCGAGCTGGACTATGTGCAGACGGTGCCCATGCGCGACGGCGCCTTCGAGCTGGCCATACCGCTGGTGGTCGGGCCGCGCTTTGTGCCACCAGCGGACGCGGAGGCGGACGTCACTGCGGGCGCGGTCAATGCACGTCTGGACACGGACTTCACACAGCCGCCCTACGCCGGCCAGTTTGCCGCCGGCGGGGCGGATCGGTCGCCTCTCGACGCAGGCGCATTCGGCGCGCTGCCGGCCAGCGTTGGGGCGTCCCGCGTCCGACTGGCGGTAGATCTGAACGGCGCTCTGCCGCTTGCGCACGTGCGCTCGAGCTCCCATCGGCTTGACCTGGTGCCGCTCGACGGCGGCGGCCTGCGCGCGACGCTCGCGCGCCCCGGCACCGACGAGGTCGCGCGCCCAAACCGCGACTTCGTGCTGCGCTACGAGCGTGCCGACGATCAGGAACTCGCCGCCGGCGCGCTCGCCGACGGCGGCTACTTCACGCTGGCTATCGCGCCGCCTGGCGCGTGGCGCGGCGACGCCGCGCTGCCGCGCGAGATGGTGTTCTTGCTCGACTGTTCCGGGTCGATGGCGGGGCTGCCGATGGCCGCGAGCCGCGCCTTCATGCACGCCGCGCTCGATCGGCTGCGGCCGCGGGACACGTTTCGCATTATTCGCTTCAGCGACGCGGCCACTGAGTTCGCCGCCGCGCCCGTCCAGGCCACGGCGCCCAATATCGCGCGCGGCAAGGCCTACGCCGACGCGTTACGCGGAGGTGGCGGTACCATGATGTCCAGCGGCATCCTGCAGGCGCTGTCCGCCGCGCAGGAGCCGGGGCGGGTGCGCAACGTCGTGTTCCTGACCGATGGCTACATCGGTAACGACTACGAGATCCTCGCGCTGGTGAGGCGCCACATCGGCGCGGCGCGCCTGTTCGCCCTCGGCGTGGGCAGCGGCGTGAACCGGTTTCTGCTTACCGAGGTGGCGCGGATCGGCCGCGGCTTTACGCGCGTACTCGACTCGTCGCGAGACGCGGAGGCTCAGGCGCGCGCGCTGGCAGCGCGCCTGACGACGCCGCTCGCGCGTGACATCGAGATCGATTGGGGTGCCGCGCCCGTCGAGGCGACGACGCCGGTCGGCCTGCCTGATCTCTATGCGGGCGATTCGCTGGCCGTGCGCGGCCGCTACACCGCGGGCGGCACGCACGTCGTGCTGCTGCGCGCGACCACCGCTACGGGGCCCAAGACGCTGCCCATCGAACTCCGGCTGCCCGCACCGAAGCAGACGGTGGGACAGGCAGGCCCCGCTAACCCGCTGCGGGTGATCTGGGCCCGCGAACAGATACGCGAGCGCATGCGCGAGTTCGCGGTCCCGGAAGCTCTACGGGCATCGGGCAAGTCCGCCGCGCGGCTACAGGCCGAGGTGACCGAACTGGGCCTGGACCACGCGCTGTTGACCCGCTGGACGTCGTTCGTGGCCGTTGCAGAGAAGGTCGTCAACCCATCGGCGCCGGCAGCGGACGCCGACGTGCCGCTGGCCGCCGTCGCGGGCGTCGCCGCCTCGGCCTACGCCGGGCAGAAGGCCCTTACCGGTGGCTATGCGGCACCCGAACCCGCCGCCTGGCTTGGGCTGTCGCTGTTAGGTACGCTGCTCTTTGGCCTGCGCCGGCGCCTCGCGCTACGGCCAACCCTCGCGACGCGGCGTGCGGATTGCTAGCCTGATCGGCAGCATGACCCGCCAAGCGACGCACGCTGCGGGTCACTCCTGCGCCCCGGGGTGCGCCGCGAGAGGGATTCGAATGCCGATGTCTTACAGCAGCCTGCTCGGTGCCACGGTTGGGGTGTTTCTAGTTTGCGTGGGCAGCGCGCTGGGCGCGGCGGCGCAGGCCACAGCCCCGCTCGTGCTGCAGTCCGATTTCGGCACGAAAGACGTTGCAGTCGCGTCGATGAAGGGCGTGGCCGTAGGGGTGTCGCGCGATATCGCCATCTACGACAATACGCACGAGATACCCGCTTTCAACATCTGGGAAGCCTCGCTGCGCCTTGCGGAGGTCGCCGACTACTGGCCGCGCGGAACGGTGTTCGTCTCGGTCGTCGATCCTGGGGTCGGCACCGAGCGTCGCTCGGTAGTGTTGAAGACCCGGGCGGGCCACTACTACGTGTCGCCGGACAACGGCAGCCTCACGGCGGTAGCGCAGAAGTACGGCATTGCCGCGGTGCGGGAGATCGACGAGGCCGTGAATCGACTGCGGGACTCCGAGCGCTCCTACACGTTTCACGGCCGCGACGTGTATGCGTACACGGGCGCGCGTCTGGCCGCGGGCGTGATCAGTTTTCGCCAGGTCGGGCGCAGGCTGGCAGACGAAGTGGTTGAGATCCCGTATCAGCGGCCGACGCGAACGGCCGCCGGTTTGCTCGGCAACATCGAGGTCTTAGATCCGCAGTTCGGCAACCTCTGGACCAACGTGCCGCGCGAACTGTTCGAAGAACTGCGGCTCGAGCCGGGTGCGGCGGTCCGCGTGATCATTCGTAAAACCCTCGTCGGTGCGGATGCGGGTGCGGGTGCGGCCACGACCCAGCCGATCTACGACGGGGTGATGCCCTATCGGCGCAGCTTCGGCCGGGTGCCGGTGGGTGCCCCGCTGCTGTATCTGAACAGCCTCAGCAAGGTCTCTATCGCGCTGAATCAGGGCGATTTCGCCGCGACCCACGGCGTGGGCTCCGGCCCGCTGTGGCAGATCGAGCTGAGGATCGACGCCTCGACTCCCTAGCTGCGCGCGCACGCCGGACGGCGGCGCTGTGTTTTCTCACCACCAGGTCTTCTACAATCGCGGCGCCCGGGCTCCGACCCGGTTGCGCCTGTCGCCGGTGACGATCGGCGACCGTGTCGCGGCGCCGCACGCGACCTCGCGACCCCCCTGTAGACAGTGAGTGAACTGGATGACCGATTCGACCGTCAGCGAATATTCGGGATCGAAGCTTCATGTGCCCGCCGCGTCGTCTCGGCCGGGCGAGAAAACCGAATTCGCGTACCTGAATCTGCCGGGCGCCGGCGCGCTGGATCGCCCGCCCATTGACGTCGAGGCGCTCGATACGCGCAATCTGGCCTATGGCCTGGTGCGTGTGCTCGACGATGAGGGCGTGGCTCGCGGCGCCTGGGCGCCGACGCTGTCGATCGACGAGCTGACCCGGGCGCTGCGCCTGATGCTCCACGTGCGTGTGTTCGACGAGCGCATGTTCCGCATGCAGCGGCAGGGCAAACTGTCGTTTTACATGAAGTCGACCGGCGAAGAGGCCGTGTCCATCGGCCAGTCGATGGCCTTGCTGCCCGGCGACATGCTGTTTCCCTCTTATCGGCAGCAGGGGTTGATGTTCGAGCGCGGTCGCAGCGCGATCGAATTGATGTGCTCGTGCTTGAACAATGCGGAAGACAATCTCAAGGGGCGCCAACTGCCGGTCCTCTATAGCTGGAAAGCCGGCAACTTTTTCTCCATCTCCGGCAATCTTGCCACCCAGTTTAGTCAGGCGGTCGGCTGGGCCATGGCATCGGCATACAAGGGCGAAGATCACATCGCGGCGTCCTGGGTGGGGGAGGGCAGCACGGCAGAGGCGGACGTACACAATGCCCTGCTGTTCGCCTCGACCTACCGCGCGCCCGTGATACTGAACGTCGTGAACAACCAGTGGGCGATCAGCACGCCGCAGAGCTTCGCCTCCGCGGGCACGACGTTCGCCGCGCGGGGTCTCGGCTACAGCATTCCGAGTATTCGCGTGGACGGCAACGATCTGCTGGCGGTGATCGGCGTCACCGCCTGGGCGGCGGAGCGGGCGCGGGCCGGCTTCGGGCCGACCTACGTCGAGCTGTTTACCTACCGCGCGGAGGGCCACTCGACCAGCGACTCGCCGGAAGCCTATCGCGCAACCGACGAGGGCGAGGCCTGGCCGCTTGGCGATCCGATCGAGCGGCTGAAGCAGCACCTGATTGGCCTCGACGCCTGGAGCGACGAGCGCCACGAGGCGCTGCGCGGCGAGCTCACCCAGGCGGTGACGGACGACTGGAAGGCCGCGCTCGGCCACGGCACCTTCGACTCGGGCCCGCACTGGCCCGTCGAGTCGATGTTCGAGGACATCTTCGATGAGCTGCCGCCGCACCTGTACCGCCAGCGGGAACAGATGAGGGACGAGCAATGACGCACATGACGATGGTGCAGGCCATTAACTCGGCGCTCGACAACACGATGGACGCCGATCCGATGGTCATGGTGATGGGTGAGGACGTCGGTTTCTTCGGCGGCGTGTTCCGCTGCACCGAGGGGCTCTATCAGAAGTACGGGGCGCACCGCGCGCTCGACACCCCGATCGCCGAAGGCGGCATCGTCGCCGCGGCGATCGGGATGAGCCTGAACGGCGTGCGGCCCGTGGTGGAGATGCAGTTTGCCGACTACATCTATCCCGCCTTCGATCAAATCGTGTCCGAGCTGGCACGCATCCGTCACCGCAGCGGCGGCGAGTTCTTTACGCCGGTCACGGTGCGCAGTCCGTGCGGCGGCGGCATCCGGGGTGGGCAGACGCACTCGCAGAGCCCTGAGGCCATGTTCACCCATGTATGCGGGCTGAAGACGGTCATGCCGTCGACGCCCTATGACGCCAAGGGGCTGCTGATCAGCGCGATCGAGGACGATGATCCCGTGATCTTCTTCGAGCCGAAGCGAATCTATAACGGACCCTTCTACGGTCATCGGCCGGACGAGCACGCCAGCAGTTCCGGCGCCGCGACCTGGGAGGGCCATCCGGGGGGCGACGTGCCCGAGGGGCCCTATCGCATACCCCTCGGCAAGGCGAACGTTCTGCGCGAGGGTCGCGACGTCACCGTGCTGGCCTATGGAACGATGGTGCACGTCGCCGAAGCTGCGATCGACGCCTCGGGTGCCGACGTCGAGCTGCTCGACCTGCGCTCCCTGTTGCCGCTGGATCTCGACGCCATCGTGAAGTCCGTCCGCAAGACCGGGCGCTGCGTCATCGTGCACGAGGCCACGCGGACCAGCGGCTTTGGCGCCGAGCTGTCGAGCGTGGTTCAGGAGGAGTGTTTCTGGCACCTGCAGGCGCCCATCGAGCGGGTGACGGGGTGGGATACGCCCTATCCGCACGCGTTCGAGTGGGAATATTTCCCCAGCCAGAAACGCATCAATCTGGCGGTCGAGCGCGTGCTGAGCGCGAACTAGGCGGACGGGACACTGGGGCGAACCATGGAATACAGCTTCAAGCTGCCGGACCTCGGCGAGGGTATCGTGGAATCGGAACTCGTCGAGTGGCACGTTGCCGTAGGCGATGAGGTCGCGGAAGACGATTTGATCGCCGACGTCCAGACCGACAAAGCGGTGGTCGAAGTGACCGCGCCCGTGTCCGGCCGAGTGATCGCGCTCGGCTGTGCTGCCGGCGAGGTGCTAAACGTTGGCGCCGAACTCCTGCGTTTCGAGTTGCCCGCCGACGCGCAGCCGCCGAGCGGCGCCGTCGCCCCGCCGCCTGCACCGGCTGTTGCTGCGTCGACCGCGACCGCGCCTGAGCCTGCGGCTGAGTCAGCGCCTGCGGCTGAGCCAAAGCCAAGGCAGGCCGCTGTGCAGGGACTGCCCACAGATCCGGAACCGGTGGCCGCCGTCTCCACGCCGGTCGCCAGATCGTCCCGGGTGCTCGCGTCGCCGTCGCTGCGCCGCAAGGCCAGAGAGGCGGGCATCGACCTTGCCGACGTGCCGGCAGCGCGAGCGGACGGTCGCGTAACGCTGGCCGACTTCGAGCGCTTTCAGGCCGCTGGCGGCGTTTTGGCTGCGCTGCCGGCAGCCTCGGCGCGGGCGAGCGGCACGGTGGAAGCGATCAAACTCGCGGGGGCGCGGCGGGTGATCGCCCGGCGCATGCAGGCGACGAAGCGGGACATCCCGCACTACTCTTACGTTGACGAGGTCGACGTCACCGAGCTCGAGGCGCTGCGCGTCGAGCTCAACGCGCGCGCCGAACCGGGCGCCCCCAAGTTGACCCTGCTGCCCTTCCTGATCCGAGCGCTGGTCAGGGCGTTACCCGAGTTTCCGCACTGCAACGCGCAGTTCGACGAGGCGACCGAGACCCTCCACCAGTTTGTCGACGTGCACGCAGGGATCGCCACCATGACGCCGCAGGGGCTCATGGTGCCGGTCGTGCGCTCGTGCGCGAGCAAAGGCGTCTGGCAGCTTGCCGCAGAGATCGCGGCCGCCGCGGAGCGGGCGCGCGGCGGCAAGGCCAAGGCCGCCGAGCTGCGCGGTTCGACCATCACGGTGACGAGCCTTGGCGCGCTGGGTGGGATCGCGTCGACGCCGGTGCTGAACGCGCCCGAGACCGCGATCATCGGCGTTAACAAGATGCAGCAACGACCGGTGGTGGTCGACGGTCAGGTGGTGGTGCGGACCATGATGAATCTGTCCGCGTCGTTCGATCATCGCATCGTCGACGGCTACGACGGTGCGAGCCTGGTGCAGGCCGTGCGCCGACTGCTGCAGCGGCCGGCGGCGATGTTCGTCTTCTGAGGCCCCGCCTCGTTGGGCGGCAGCCGCGCCTACGCTAGTCGCAGGAGTGGCAGCGCATGAGCTGGAAGATCTCTACCTCCAGGTCGGGGTTGTCGATCGCGTAATCGACCAGGCAGCGCAGCGCCTTACCGAGCTCAGGCAGGTCGTACTTGTCCACGATCTCGCCCAGATACTCGTTCTGGAAATCCTTTAGTTCGATCTCGTATTCCTGGCGCATGGGCTCCTCCGCAGTCGCTGCTTGCTTCTTTTTGGTGTTTGTTCAGGTCCCGCATCCGGGACGGCGCGCTGTCCTTACAGACGTAGGCGTTGGCCTGGTCATGCGTCGGCGCGCAGCAGTATCGCATTGTTGATCCGTTCGGGGTCGATGGTTTCCCGCAGCCCGTCGACGACGACGTGGTGAATCCGCAGGGACGGCCCAGTCGTCACCGTCAGCCAACGCTCGTCGGCGTCGAGCAGGCGTTTGAGCGCCGCCTGGGCGCGCTCGGGCAACTCCAGAGCGATCTGGCGGATGCCGCTGGCCCCGTTGGCGTGCGCCGTCCTCGTTGGTCTCGGGTTCGGTCGGTAGGCGCCCATCAGGATCGGTAGATCCAGATCGTGGGGAAAGGCGGTTTGGGTCTTTATGGGCGGGCTGTCCGGCGGTTGGCGGCGGTTGTTCACGGGACCGAACACCTTCAGACCCCACTCGCGAGCCTCGGCGACGACGGGTTTGACGCTGCCATGGGTCTCCAGCGCCAGCTCGCACCAGCCGTCGCGTTGGGTTGCCCAGCGGTCGAAGCGTTGCACCCAGCGCGACCGCAGCAGGTGCTTGACGACGAACTCGAAGGCGCGCGGCGGCCTGGCGCGCTCGGCGAGTATCAGCTCGATGAACGGACCTTCGTCGAACCAGACCAGCGCGTTGATCGCCCTACTGCCGGCGTCGCCGAACTGGACGGTGAACCCGGCGTCGCGCCACGCCTCGACCGCTGCATGCAGATCGTCGACCTTGCAGAGTACGTGGCTGCTGAACATTGCCCACCGTTGCGCCTCGAAGAGCCCCTATCTTAGATGAGAACGGTTCTCACCTGCAGCCGGGATCGCTTGACGGCCACACGGCGCGCGATTAATACTTAATATATTAAGTAATTCGCTAATCCGCCATGCAGTCTTTCCGGAGTTCCCTGCCGATGCTGCTATACGCAGCGCTCGATACCGTGATGCCGCGGTTTCGTCAGATCTACGGTGAGTTTGGCCTGACGGAACAGCAGTGGCGTGTCCTGCGCGTGCTTTGGGAGCGCGAGCGCGTCGCGATGAGCCGGTTGGCCGACATCACGCTGATCTCACCGCCCAGCCTGGCCGGCGTGGTTGATCGCATGGCGGCGGGCCAGTTGGTGCGGCGCGAGCGCTGCGAGCACGATCGACGGGTGGTCCACATCGTGCTGGCGCCGGCGGGCAGGCGCCTCGAACACCAGGTCGTGCCGCTCGTCGATGCCGCCTATCGCGACCTCGAAGCGTCGCTGCCCCCCAGGGTGTGGCGGGGGTTGATCGAGGGCCTGGGCGCGCTTGGCGGTGATGGCGCGGGCGATGGCGTAAATGGCGCGCAGGAACAGACCGAAGCGGAACGAATCGCGGACAAGCTAGGCAACGTCGCTAACGAGAGGCAAGCAACATGAGCGAAGCACTGGTCACCAATTCAACCGGCGACGGCATTCGACGCGGCGCCGACTACCTCGACGGCCTGCGCGACGGTCGCGACGTCTGGATCAACGGTTCTCGGGTAGAGGACGTCGTCGCGCATCCGGGCCTCGGGCGCGGCGCGAGAACGCTGGCCGACTTTCTGGACAAGCAGTTTGATCCGGCGCTGCAGGAGCGGCTGACCTACGTCGAGAACGGTAAGCGCTTCGGCATGTCGCATCTGATACCTAAATCCCAGCAGGACATCGTGCGACGGGGCGATGCCTTCTACGAGTGGGCGACCTGGTCCAACGGCATGTTCGGTCGCACCCCCGACTACAAAAACGCGTCTGTCATGGCGTTCGCCGCGGCCGAGGGTTTTCTCGAACAGGGGCGTCCCGAGTTCGGCCAGAACATGCGCGACTTCTATGAGTACGTTCGCCACAACGATCGCGTCCTGACGCACACGCTCGTCAATCCGACCTTCAATCACGCCCAGGCGCGGGAAGGAAAGTACAGCGACAAGGTCGCGCTGCAGATCGTCAAAGAGACCGACGCGGGCATCGTGGTTAACGGCGCGAGGCTGCTCGCCACGCTCGGGCCCCACGCGGACGAGATCGAGGTGTTTCCGTCGACGCTGCTCAAGGGTTCGGACGAGAATCTGCCGTTTGCGTTCGCGTTTGCTATGCCGATCGCCACGCCCGGTATCCGCCTCATCTGTCGCGACAGCTACGATCACGGCAAGTCGAACTTCGATGCGCCGCTAGCGTCGCGCTTCGAGGAGATGGACGCCGTCGTCGTGTTCAAGAACGTGCTGGTGCCGTGGGAACGTGTGTTCATGTATCGGGATCCGGGCATGTGCAACCGGGCGTTCGCCGAGACCAACGCCGTGATCCACATGATGCATCAGGTGGCCTGCGGCAAGCTGGCCAAGGCCGAGTTCATGGTTGGCCTGCTGTGCGCCATGGCGAAGGCGACGGGCAAAGACAAAGACATGGGCGTCAAGAATCAGATCGCCGAGGCGATGTTCGTGGCCGAGACCGTTCGCGCGCTGCGCTTCAGCGCCGAGCAACAGGCGCACGAAGACCAGTACGGCAACTACGTGCCGCTGCGCCGCCCGCTAGATACGCAGCGCAACACCTTTCCCAAGCTCTATCCGCGGCTCGTCGAGCTGGTGCAGCTCCTCGGCTCCAGCTCGCTCATGGCGACGCCCTGTGAGGCGGACCTGAGCAACGCGCTCGCGGACGATGTGGGCCAGTACTTCCAGACCGTCAATCTGCCCAGCGATCAGCGCATCGCGCTGTTCCGACTGGCCCACGACGTGGCCGTGTCCGGGTTCGGTAATCGCCAGGCACTCTACGAACGCTTCTTCTTCGGTCCGCAGAACGTCATGGGGTCGATCTACTACGATCTCTATGACAAGGACAGCATGGTCGCGCGCGTTGACGAGGTCCTCGCCGCCACCGACTAAGTAAGCGGGATACCCGGCTGTCTGCGGACTTACGCCGGGCCGCTGGCGCTAGAGCGGCAGCTTGACGTCGGTGCGAAACGGCGCGTGCGCGCGCACGTGCTCGATGTCCTCGCGCACATACGCGCGTTCATCTTCCAGGAACCGCTCGACGGCCTCGCGAAAGCCGGGATCCGGGATGTAGTGTGCGCTGTAGGTTGCCTGCGGCAGATAGCCGCGGGCGACCTTGTGGGCGCCCTGAGCGCCCGCCTCGACGCGCTTTAAGCCACGCTCGATCGCGAAATCGATCGCCTGGTAGTAGCAGGTTTCGAAGTGCAGAAACGGGTGGTGTTCCAGCGCCCCCCAGTTGCGACCGAACAGCGTCTCTGAGCCAATGAAGTTCAGCGCGCCGGCGACGTAGCGCCCCTCACGCTCGCAGAGAATCAGCAGCACGTCTTCCGCCGCGCGCTCGTTGATCAGGCTGAAAAACTCGCGGGTCAGGTAGGGACTGCCCCACTTGCGCGCGCCGGTATCCATGTAAAAACGATAGAAGGCGTCCCAGTGAGACTCGCGCAGATCGTCGCCCGTCAGCCAATGGATTTTAATGTCGTTTGCGAGCGCGTCGCGGCGCTCGCGGCGCACGTTCTTGCGTTTCTTTGACGACAGCTCGCCCAGGAACTCCTCGAAGCTTGAGTAGCCGGGATTGCGCCAGTGAAACTGCTGGTCCATGCGGCGCAGGTAGCCGAGTTCGCCGGCGTCTCGCCACTGGTCCTCCGGCATAAAGGTGAAGTGCAGGCTCGATACGCCGGTCTGCTCGGTGACCTGCCGGCAGGCGCCGAGCAGCAGAGCCTCGGTGCCCTCCGGGGCATCGGGCGCCGCGAGCAGTCGGCGGCCTGTCGCCGGGGTGAACGGGACGCTGCCCTGCAGCTTCGGATAGTAGCTGTTGCCGGTGCGCTGCCAGGCGTCGGCCCACGAGTAGTCGAACACGTATTCGCCCTGCGAGTGGCCCTTCATGTACAGCGGCACGACGCCGAGCAGCTGCCCCGTGTCGTCGCCATCGTCGGTCTCCAGCGCCAGATGAAAGGGCTGCCAGCCCGTCTTCGCGGTCGCGCTGCCGCTGTCCTCGAGGGCTTTGAGGAACGCGTGCCGCAGGAACGGGTTGTACGCCTGGTCGGGCGGATTGGCGCAGCGATCCCAGTCGGCCGCGTCGATTGCGTCGATGCCCTGCGCGATGCGGGCGTTCACATCCGTCATCAATAGATTCCTGCGTCGAGTCCCGCTGCGAGCGCGAGCCCCAATTGTTCACATGCGTCCAGCTCGGCCGCGCCGATGTCACCGCGGGCGATCACGGGTTCCTGTACCAGCGTGAACGGATAGCCGTTGCCGATGCGCTGGATCGCGGTCACGGCGCCGCGCCCATCGTTGCCGGCGCTGATGAAGATGCCGTAAGGCAGCGGCTGAATGCGTCCCTCGACCTCGTAGAAGGTGCGATCGAAGAAGTCCTTCAATGCGCCGGACATGTAGCCGAAGTTCTCCGGCGTGCCGAGCAGCAGGCCGTTGGCCCAGCGCAGGTCGTCGGCATTCGCGTCGCGGGCACGCAGTTCGCGTACCTCTACCGTCTCGGCCAGGTCGGGGTGGCGCGCGCCGCGCAGTGCCGCCTGTGCCAGCTGCCCCGTGTTGCCCGTCTTGGTGTGGTAGACAATCAACAGGTGCTTCATCGGCTTGAGTATACTCCGCGCGATGACGGTCTCAGTACAGGATATAGACGCGGCGCGGACGCGCATTCGAGCGCATGTGCGGCTGACCCCGCTGGAACGGTCCGAAACGCTGTCGCGGCTGACCGGCGCGGACGTCTGGCTGAAATTCGAGAATCTGCAGTTCACCTCCTCGTTCAAGGAGCGGGGTGCGCTGAATAGTCTGCTGCGCCTTGGCGCCGCTGAGCGCGAGCGCGGCGTGATTGCGATGTCGGCGGGTAACCATGCCCAGGCGGTCGCCTACCACGGCGAACGGCTGGGGGTGCCGGTGACGATCGTGATGCCCGAGTCGACGCCCAACGCCAAGATCGCGGCCACGGCGGTGTTCGGCGCGGAGGTCCTGCTGCGCGGCCGGCGCTTCGACGAGACGCGCAGCTTCACGGAGGTGCTCGCTGCAGAACGCGATCTCGTGCTGCTGCATCCGTTTGACGACGCCAGTGTGATTGCGGGTCAGGGCACCCTGGGGCTGGAGCTGCTGGAACAGTTGGAGCGCTTTGATGACCTGCTGGTGCCTGTCGGCGGCGGCGGGCTGCTGGCGGGCGTGTCGCTCGCGGTCCGCGCCGCGCGACCGGCGACCCGTATCGTGGGTGTCCAGAGCGAACACTTCTCGGCGGTCGCGTCGGCCTTCGGCACCGGCGGTACCGCGCAGGCGGGCGCGGACACCATCGCCGAAGGCATCGCGGTCAAGACGCCCGGCGAGCGGACGCTGCCGATCTTACAAGCGAACGTCGACGAGATGCACACGGTGTCCGAGGCGGCCATTGAGCGGGCCGTGTTCACGCTGCTCGAGGTCGAAAAGACCGTGACCGAGGGCGCGGGTGCCGTGGGGCTGGCGGCGCTGTTCAGCGCGCCGGAGCGCTTCGTGGGGCGGCGGGTGGTCATCGTCCTGTCTGGGGGCAACATCGACATGATGGTGCTGTCGAGCCTGCTGCAGCGTGGTCTGGTCAACAGCGAACGCTTCACTCGGGTCAGCGTGGAGATCCCGGATCTGCCTGGCGCGCTAGGGAAGCTGACGCAGGCGGTGGGGGCGGCCGGCTGCAACATCGTCGAGCTGAATCACCAACGCGCCTTCGGCGTTTCCAGTGCGCGACGCACGCGGATCGAGCTCGCGCTGCAGCTGCGCGGTGCCGGCCAGCTGCCAGAGGCGCTGGCCTCGCTGCGCGAGGCTGGCTATGAGCCTCAGGTGGTGAACTCTGATAATGTCGGACAAAGCTAGGTGGAATGCCCAGCGGTAAGGCGCGGCGTCCGACATAATTGTAAAATCAACTATAATGTCTGCAAACTGTTTGTGACGAACGAGTTCAAAGTCTTTAGTTGTTGATGTGTCGTCGGGTAGCCTAGTGTCACCTTAGGTAACATTTGAGTTGACCTGTTTCGGTGCTTGCCCGACTATCGATGACTAGGCATTGGCTAGGCAACGGATTTGCTGATCGACCGGGCGCGCTTGTCGTGGTGCGTTCGCCTAAGGGCCCAATATGGACCCTAGCAAGGCGGCACAAGGACACGAAGTAGCGATAAGTACAGGCCAAGTGCGATCACGAGTAAGCGCCGCAAGACCGCAGCCAGAGCCGGGCGCTAGAACCCGGTGAGGATGACAGGACGGCAGGACGGCAGGACGACAGAACGGTGAGATGAGAGGCAGGTGTGCCTGGACTGCGACAGTAGTTGGACGCCCCAGATTCACCTCGGAGTCGTCACCGTGCGAAATGTGACACAGCAGTAGAGATAGCAATAAGAGGACAGCCTCGATATGCGAATCGTTCTGATAGCCATCGGCGGGCTCTATCTGGCCTTCGCCGCACTGCAGGTCCCTCAGCTGGCGGCGGTGGGGAAAGGCTGGCTCATGGGAACCTATCTGCTGGGTGCAGGCTGTACCGCTGCTGCGCTGTCGGGTGACGGTCTGCCGCGACCGCTGGTTCGACTGCTCGCGGTGATCGCCATGTGCGTCATGTTTTTGCACTTCTTCGGCTTCTTCAAACTCGCGCCCCTGTTGCATGCTGACTGGTGGCAAAAGGAACGCGCGCTCGAATCTGTCGGTCTGCTGTTCGGCGCCTTCGCCATGATCCCGGTCCTCGCCTGCCTCAGCTGTCGGCTGAAGGCGCTGCCTAAACCCCAGGCGGACCGCAGTCCCGCCGTGTTTTCCGCTCCCGGTACGCCGTCCGTCGCGAAGCTGGTCGACTAGCGCGTCCCTCCGCGCACCGGTCGACAATAGGCTCAAACAATCTTCTTAAATTCAATAGCTTAGGCTGTTATTCTCGATCGCGTCTCTTAGTGAAGCGCGACATGATCCAAGCCTTGCTGAGCGCCGTTGGTGGGCATCCATCGCCTGATCGGCGACCTGACGCCGCCTGCAACGACTCGGCAGCGGGCCGATTGTCGCGGGGTGCGTGTCAACCGAATGCGCGCTGCAGCGTTAACATCGCAACGGCGGTAGAAGCCGCTGGTTTGATGGCCCGGTAATGACAACGGCAACCGAGCTCAACAGTTTTTTGGTAGGCGTCGAACAGAAGGCGTATCGCATGGCCCTCATGGCAGTCAAAAATCAGGCGGATGCGCTCGACATCGTGCAGGACGCGATGCTGACGCTGGCGGAGAAGTATGCCCATAAGACGGCGGCCGACTGGACGCCGCTGTTCTACCGCATCCTGAGGAATCGGATCACCGACACGCATCGATCCCGCCAGCGCGGCTGGCGACGCTTCGGCCCCGCAGCGGCTTTTGACCTCGATGGCGACGCCGACGACGCCGATCCCATCGCCGCTTTGCCGGCGGCCCCGATGAGCGCGCCCGACGCGCGTAGCGAACTCGATGCCACGACCGAGCGGCTCGCGGCGCTGGTCGAGGGGCTGCCCCAGCGCCAGCGGGAGGCCTTTCTGCTGCGAGCCTGGGAAGGCCTCGATGTCGCGCAGACGGCGAGCGCGATGGGCGTGACCGCGGGCAGCGTCAAAACCCACTACTCGCGGGCCGTGCACGCACTGCGCGCCGGTCTGCGGATGGACGAGGTGCCCAGCGGTCATGAGTGAGCCAGCGAACGAAGACGACCTATTGCGGCTCGCTCGGGATTGGCGCGATGCGCCGGGCGCGACGCCGGATGCGGATGTTCAGGCGCGCCTGCGGTTGGCGCGTGAACAGGCGATCGCGGCGCTACCCACGACGGCCCCGATGGTCGAGACGGCCGACAGTGCCGCGGCTCCTGGTGTACCGGTGCGCTGGCTCTTGGGCGGCGCTGCCACGGCCGGTCTGGCGCTGGTGCTGACGCTCGCCATCCGCACGGATGGCGATGTGCCGGTCGATGCGCTGCAGGTCGCGGCGATCGAAGAGATGATGGACGACCAGGCGCTGCTCGAGGACCTGGAGTTTATCGCTTGGGTGGCCGCGGAAGAGTTTGCTGCGGAAGAGATTGGCGAGGCGGGATGAGCCGCGTCGCAGCCACACGGGCCACCGTCGTGCGACCGCTGGGCATCGGCCTGGCCGCCCTGCTGCCGTGGCTGTGGCCGTTTTCACCCCATGCCCACGCCCAGCCGGCGGCGGGGACTGCCGCGAGCGCAGATCTGCCCAGTCTCGAGTTGCTGGAGTATCTCGCGAGCATGGCGGAGCGGGACGGAGAACTGCTGGGCCCGGAGAGCCTGGCCGGCGAGGCCTATGCGATCCTGGATGAGCGCACGGATGTGAGAGCCGAAACAGACAAGGCAAAAGGCGAGGAAAACGATGTGCGCTAACCCAACGAAACCCCTTCGTCGCTGGCGTGTAACGAAAGCGCTGCTGCTCATGCTGACGCTCGTAGTGACTCCGCTGGCGGGCGCGGTCGAGTGGCAGGACCTGTCGGCGGGTCAGCAACAGGTGCTGCAGCGCTTCGAGGGCCAATGGGCGGCGCTGCCGGCGGAGCGGCGCTCGCGTCTGGCCGCAGGCGCGGAGCGTTGGGCATCGATGTCGACCGAGGCGCGCCGGGATGCACGCGAGAAGTTCTCCAACTGGCAGCAACTGTCGGGCGAAGACCGCGAGCGACTGACGCGGCGCATGGATACCTTCAAACGCCTGTCGCCCGCACAGCAGCAGCGTCTGCGGCAGGCGCGAGCGCGCTTTGATCGCATGCCGCCGGAGCGGCGTCAGCAGCTGCGAGAGCGCTTTCGCAACATGTCGCCGGCCGATCGTTCGCGCGCCCTGCGTCGCATGCAGGATGCTCAGCGACGGCGCGGCAAGCGCGGCTCCCCTTAGCCGGTCGACGCCGATGTTCGTGCCGCGTCGCTCCGTACTCTATCTGCCCGGTGTCAACGAGCGGGCTCAGGCCAAGGCGGCGGCGCTCGACTGCGACGCGCTCATATTCGATCTTGAAGACGCCGTCGCACCGGACGCCAAGGCGGCCGCGCGCGAGCGCGTGCGGCAGTCTCTGCTCGAACACGACTACGGGCATCGCGAGCTGCTGCTGCGCATCAACGCCCTGTCGACACCCTGGGGAGGCGACGATGTGCGTGCCGGTGCCCGACTGCCCGTCGCCGGCTACGTCCTACCGAAGGTCGAGAGTGCGCTCGAAGTGCGCGCCGCGGCTGAGGCGCTTGCGGCGGCCGGCGCGGGCGAGTTTGCGCTCTGGTTGATGATCGAATCACCGGCGAGCGTGTTGGCGCTGGAGGAACTCTGCGCGGCTCACCCCGCCGTGCGCGTTCTGGTGATGGGAACCAGCGACCTGGTGCAGGACCTGCGCGCGAGCCACACGCCGGGGCGGGAGGGCCTGCTGTACGCGTTGTCCAAAGCCGTCACCTGCGCTCGCGCGTTTGGGCTCGAGGCGCTCGACGGCGTGCATCTCGATTTCCGCAACGCCGAGACCTTTGCGTCAACCTGTCGCCAGGGCAGGGCGCTTGGCTTCGACGGGCGGACGTTGATTCATCCCGATCAGATCGCGCCGGCGAACGAGATCTATGGCATCGCTGACGCCGACGTCGAGCGCGCGCGGCGCGTGCTCGCTGCCTGGGACGCTGCCGTCGCCGCGGGGGTCGGCGTCGTCGAACTGGACGGGCAGCTCGTCGAGAACCTGCACGCCGACGAGGCGCGTCGCCTGCTCGATGTTGCCGCGGCGCTGACGCGGCGCGCCTAGCGAGCGCGGCGCTAGCTTGCGGCGGCGCGCAGTTCGGGGATCACGCGCTCTAGATAGGTGTCCAGCGCCGCCTCGTCCCAGGGCGCACGCAGGGCGACGTTAATCGAGTCGGCGCCGGCTTCCACATAGCGCATCAGGTGTTCGACGGCCGCAGCCGGTTCGCCCAACAGCGCAGCGTCGCGCATGCGGTCTGCCGCCGCGCCCCATTGGCGGATCAGCGAGGCCTCCTGCGCCGCGGCTGCCTCGCTCGTGGTTGCCAGATTGAACATCACGTTGATGCCGCGGCGTATAGACGCCGGGTCGCGGCCGGCTTCGTCGCACCACTCGTTGAGTACGCCGCTGAGCCGCGCAAATTCGTCGGCGCCGAGATACGCGGCGTTCCAGCCGTCGGCGTACTCGGCGGCTATGGCCAGCGTGCGCTTTTCACCGGTGCCGCCGATCCAGATGGGCAGGCGTTCCTGACGCGGTGCGGGCAGGCAGCTCACGTCATCGACCTGGTAGTGCTTGCCGGAGAACGACGTGCGCTCCTGGGTGAGCATGCCGCGGACGATCTGCACGCCTTCCTCGAGCATGTCCAGGCGGGTGCCGATGTCGGGAAACACGTAGCCGTGCGCGTTGGCCTCCCAGATGTGCCAACCCGCCCCGAGACCGAGTTCGAAGCGTCCGCCGCTGATGTGATCGAGCGTCGTCGCCATCTTCGCGAGCAGCGCCGGATTGCGATAACCCACGTAGAACACCAGGCAGCCGATGCGCGCCTGGCGGGTTTCACAGGCGAGTGTCGCGAGCGTGGTGGCCGCCTCGAAATGGGGCTCGCTGCCGCCTTGCGGCGGTGCCTCGTAGAGATGGTCCCAGGCGGAAATCCAGTCCACGCCCGCGTCATCCAGCTTGCGCCACAGCGCGCGTAGCGCGTCCATCTCCAGGTTTTGTTGGCCGACGTGTACGCCGAGTGATAACGCCATGCAGCGCCTCCGCAGATTCCGACAGGGCTAATCCGCCAGCTTAACCGACTCTCGTCCGCTTGGCGTTTGTTCTGCGCGGGCGTTGATGATGGTCTGCGGCGCCCCGCTCTACGGTCGATGCGCGCTGGCCGCTGGCACCGTTGCGGAGAAGGGGCAGGTCAAGGCGTCCGGTTTCGCGGAGCGAGCGCGCGTAGCGAGAAAGACGCACGTCAGAGCGGGAACTATCTGCTGGCTGGCGCACTCTAATTAGCGTGCTATACCTCAAGTGAGAGCGGCGACCAAACAACCCATACCAGTTAGCACCCCGGCGACAGAGTCCTCCCCCCTCCCCATTCCCTTTGTCGTCGGGGTTCTTTTTTTCTAGCGGGCTTTCCTACTCTGCTTGTTGGCCTGCATTTAGACCCGCGCTTTGGTTGGCGCCGCGGGTCAGATCGGCCTTCAGGTCGACTCGCTGCTGCGCAGTGCCGGCGCGATGCTCGCGTGGCCGAGGCTAGCGCGGACACGCACTCTGTCCCCGTTGATCAAGCGCTCGCGCGCGTGCCGTGCGCCCACGATGCAGGGCACACCATATTCGCGAGCGATCGTGCCGAGGTGCGACAGGTAACTACCCGTCTCGCACAGCACCGCGCCGGCCACGGCGACCGCGGGTGCCAGCGCCGGATCAGCAAACGGCAGAACCAGAACCGTTCCCGGCTGCATCGCGTCCAGCGACTGCTCCGGACCGACCACGAACGCCTCGCCCTCGAAGTCTCCTGGTGCTGCGCAGCGGCCGACGATGATGTCGTGCGGCGGCGCATCGCCGGCCTCGGGTTCCGGTATGCCGATCATCCAGGGGACGCCCTGGCGCGCGCGGCGCTCGTGCTCGCGGCGATTGCGCTCTATCAGCTCGGCGGCCTCGGCCGCCTCGAGTTCGCCCCGCCGCAGTTGCTCGAGTTCCGCCCACTGCAGAAAAAACAGGCTCTCGGGCGTATCCAGCTTGCCGGCATGCGCGAGCGTATCGCCGATCTCTAGCAGTTCCGCCCGTACCAGTTGCAGGGCTCTGGCGCAGTAGTGGCGGGTGTTTTCCCGCAGCCCGACGTAGTAGCGCACTCGGCCGAGCAGCCAGTCGACGATACGGCGCTGCCAACGTTGGCTAAGCGCCTGATGCAGGTCGTCGCGGGCCAGCAGCTCCAGGTGGTAGCCGTCCGCGGGTTCTTCTTCGAGCTGGCTGTGCAGCCGAATCTGGCGCAGCAGGGGCGTGGCGTCCTCGACCCAGCGTGGCA
The DNA here is from genome assembly GCA_039029135.1 of Pseudomonadota bacterium. Taxonomy (GTDB): domain Bacteria; phylum Pseudomonadota; class Gammaproteobacteria; order Pseudomonadales; family Azotimanducaceae; genus JALZVT01. The sequence goes on from JBCCGT010000004.1 coordinate 134,822, forward strand.
CGGCGAGTTCGAATTCGCGCTCCGCGCGATGACCGAACGTCTGCAGGAACGCGGCGTACTGGCTCATGAAGCGCAGTCGCTGGCGAGCGCTGGCGGCGGCGTCGTCCTCGCTGGTCGCCGCCTCGATGTCGCGATGCAGGTCCACGGGATTCTGCGAGTGTTGCAGAGCGGTCGCGACGTCGGGCGCCGCGGCCGCAGAAGCGCCGAGCTGGCGCAGATCATCGATCATGCGTCGGGTCAGCGTATCGTCGCCGCCCGTGCAGAGCTGGGTGAGCGTGTCCGGCGATAGTTCCCGGCGCTGCCAGCGCTCGGTCAGTCGATGCACCAGCCACAGGCAGACGAAATAGCGCGCGCTGGACGCATTGAGCAGGAAGGGTGTTTTTTCGGGCTGGGGTAGCAGTCCGCTGCCCCGCAGCAGCTTGCGCAGCAGGGTGAGCGGCTCGCCACGGAAGCGGCGGCGCAGTCGTGCCGCGTGGTCGTCGAAGCGGCGCAGCCGCGCGGGCGTACAGCGTCTGCTGCGCAGCCAGAATTGCGCTACCCAGGGGCCGAAGCGCAGCCAGCGCGTCATGCCCCGCGCGATCCCGCGCCAGCTGATGCGCCAATGCCGGGGCTGATCGTGGCCCAGCAGCAGCTCGGCCAGTTCGGAGTCTGTCGCCTCGAAAGGCGCGATGCGTTTTAGTGCGGCGAAGTCGAGGTAGATGCGGCCGTCGATGGGGCGAGCGATTGCCGGCAGGACGGCCGCGTACAGATCCTCCGTCAACGGCGTCAGGGGTGCGTCGAAGTTTTCGATCAGCGGCTTGAAGATCAGCCACTCGCCGCTGGGGGCGCTGTAGGCCGTTTGCTGCGCGCTAGAGATCGGTCGGCTCTGCACGATCGCGAGTCCCGCTTCGCCGAGCACCCACTCGACGTCCTGCGGCGCGCCGAGGATGTCCTCGCAGCGCCTGGCGAGCTCGCTCAGCGTCAGCAGGCGTTTGTCATCCAGCGTGAAGCTGGCGCGGCGTTCCTCGTCGACCCAGACGACCTGACCGCTCGGATCGCGTCCGTCCAGGCGCGTGGCCTTGTCGCCCAACTGCCGGTCCAGCAGCTTGCCCGCGCGACTCAGCGTGAAGCGATCGGGATCGACGCCGCCTTCGGTCAGTCCGCGGCCGAGGCCCCAGATCGCCTCCACGAGCAGCTGATCGCGGTTGCGTTCTTCGGGTCCCGCGGTAAACACCACGCCCGACACCTCGGCCGGCACCAGCGTCTGTACGATGATCGCGCAGGGTGAGCCGGCGGCGGCCTCCAGGCACCGCATGATGCTGTCGCCGAGCATCTTCTCGGTGACGAAGTACTCCGTGCGGTATTGGCCGGCGCGGCTATCGTCGGGCCTGTCCTCGTCCAGCGCGGACGTGCGTACCACCAGGTGGGCGAGCGGTTCGACGTTGTCCGTCAGCCATTCGCTCAGAGCGATCAGAACGCTCTGCAGCGCGGTCTCGATGTCGGTCTGGTCGAGAAGGCGCGTTGTCGTTTCGATCGGCAGAACCACGCCCGGCGGCACCGGCAGACCGGCGTGGTACAGCTCGCCCAGATTGGCCGCCTTGGCGCCGCAGCTAGTCGCGCTGGTCGCGCGGAGCTCGCTGATCGGTACGATCAAGCCGTTGACCTCAAGTCCCGGGCGGGCGCGTCACAGCGTGAACTGAGCGCGCCAGCCGATTACCGGGACGCCCTCGTGCTCGCAGATCATGTATGTCTCCAGCCCCGGCTCCACGTAGTCGTTGTCGCCGACCCGATAGCTGATCTGAAAGCGCATGTGACACATGACGCTCGCCGCGAATTCGTAGATCGTGATGTCGTCGACCTCAAAGCGCGTCACGCTGCCGACGCTGTGAAAGTCGCGATAGGTCTGCAGCACCGCGTCGCGTCCCGTGATGGGCGCACCGGCGTCCGGTGGCAGCAGCACCGCCTGTGGATGATAGAGCGCGGCGAGCGCGTCGTAATCCTGTTGCAGCCACGCGTCGTTGAGCTGGCGCACGAGGGTGGTGATATCGGATTGCTGCATCGGCTGGTAGGCGGAGGGCGCCCGCTTAGAAAGCGGCGCAGTCTAGCACGCTCGTTGCGGCGTTCGTGTTGCCGCGGATCCTGCCAGGCGTTCTCGGGCTTCGCGGTGCCCGCTTTGCGCCACTATCGCTACGCGATCTCGGGTGCTTCACTCCGGCGACGCTGCCAGGCGCTGCGCGCCGGCGCCGCGACCCGATTGCCCCAGAGCTGGCGGCACTGCTCCGGCAGGGCGAGCATCGCCGGCGTCGCGACCAGCGTCAGCAGCGTGGCAAACGTCAGGCCCGACACGATGGCCTGCGACAGCGGCACCCAGAAGGAAGACAGCTGACCGCCGTAGACGATGCTGCGATTGATGAAGTCGATGCTGTAGTTGCTTGCGAGCGGCAGCAGACCGAACACGGTGGTGATGGTCGTCAGCGCCACCGGCCGTAGGCGCTGGGCGCCGGTGCGGGTAATCAGCGTCACGTAGTCGAGTTCGGGATGCTCGCGGCGCAGATGGTTGTAGGTATCGATCAGCACGATGTTGTTGTTGACGACGATACCCGCCAGCGCGACCACGCCCACGCCGGTGAGGATCGCGCTGAAGCTCGAGTCCGTAATCAGCAGGCCGAGCAGCACGCCGGCCGTCGACAGCACCACGGCGAACAAGATCAGCGCCGACTGATAGAGCGCGTTGAACTGGGTGACCAGCAAGATGAACATCAGCAGCAGGCTCATCGAAAACGCGAAGCCCACGAATCCCAGCGCCGCGTCCTGTTCCTCGTTTTCGCCGCGGAAGCTGATGCTCAGGCGCGGATCCCAGTCCTGCGACGCAATCCACGCCTCCAGTTCGCGCACCATGTCGGAGGCCAGCACGTCTGGCGCAACGTTCGAGCGCACAGATTCGACCGGCACACCGTCAATGCGCTCGGTCGTATCGACATTGGGTGACGCGATGCGTTCGACGAAATTGGATATCGGCACCTGGCCTTTGGGTGTCGAGATGCGCAGATCATCCAGCGCGCCTATGCCGCGCGCGCTGCTCGGATAGCGCACCCGAATGTCCAGCGGATCCTCGGCATCGTTCGGGCGATACTCGCCGACCTTGACGCCGTTTGTCACCAGCTGCACCGCGACCCCGACCTGCGACACGTCGGCGCCGTACAGGGATGCCTGCGCACGATCGACGCTGATCTCCCACTCGATGCCAGGCAGCGAACGCGAATCGCTGATATCGCGCAGCCCCGGTAGCGTGTCCATGTAGGCGCGCACCTTGGCGACGGCGGGCTCGAGCAGACTGCGTTCTTTCGAAGCGAATTGGATGCTGATGGGCTTACCTACCGGCGGTCCTTGTTCCATCTCGATCACTTCGATGTCGATACCTGGCTGGGCCGCGTTGACGCGGACGTCCTCAAGGATCGCGCGCGTGCTACGCAGCCGTTCGCTCTGGCTGTGCATCTCCATGAACACGGTGCCGATCTTGTCCAGCGCGCGCGGGTTCGAACCCGGCGTTCGAACATAGGTGTTGATGGCCTCGATTCCCGCGATGTCCAGAATGCTTCGCTCGACGTCGCGCACGAGCAGATTGGCTTCCTCTACAGACAGATTGCCGCGTGACAGCACGTTCACCTGCGCGTACTGCGGGTCCGCGTCGGAGAAAAACACCATGCCCTTGCCGTACTGGCCGTAGGCCCAGAAGCTGGCAAACAGTACGCCCACGGTGAGCAGCATGGTCACGGGAGCAAAACGGGTCGCGACCGCCAGAACGCGCGCGTACATACCGGTCAGGTTGCGCAGGCGGGTAGGGTCCCCGTTTTCGAGCTCCGCCAGGTTGGCGGCGTGAGTCTTCGACTTGGCCTCCGCCTTGCCAAACAGCGAGCCGAGCATCGGACAGAAGACCAGCGCGTAGACCAGCGAACCGGACAGCACGGTAAACACGGTCACGGGCAGATAACGCATGAACTTGCCGGACACTCCGGGCCAGAACATCAGCGGCAGGAACGCGGCGAGGGTGGTCGCGACCGATGCCGCGACCGGCCAGAACATGCGCTTGGCCGCGAGCGAATAGGCCGAGCGCGGCTCGAACCCTTCCATCATTTTGCGGTCGGCGTACTCGGTCACCACGATGGCGCCGTCGATCAGCATGCCGAGGCCGAGCAGCATGCCGAACATCACCATGAAGTTGAACGAATAGCCAAGCAGGTAGATGAAGATCAGCGAAAACAGGAACGACACCGGTATGCCGATGCCGACGATGACGCCGGTGCGAAAGCCCATCGCGGCCACGACCAGCACCATGACGAGGGCCAGCGCCGTCGCGATATTGCCTTCCAGCTCGGTGACCTGCGACAGCGCGAAGGGCGCCTGATCGGAGGTGTAGAAGATGTCCACCGCAGCGGGGATGTCTGGTCGCAAGCGCTCCACCGTCGCCCGCACCTGATTGCTGGTGTCGATGGTGTTCGCCTTGGCGCGCTTGTGGATGGCGATGGAGATGCCGCGCTTGCCGTTGATGCGGGCGTAGCCGGAGCGGTCTTTGAACGTGCGGCGCACGGTGGCCACGTCACGCAGCGTAACGACGGTGTCGCCCGTGGTCTTGACGGGTAGGTCGAACACGTCGGTGGCGCGCTCGATAACGCTCGGCACCTTTACGGAGAACCGGCCCTCGCCCGTGTCGAGCGCGCCGGCCGGGATGAGTCGGTTGTTGCGCAGCACCGTATCGATGAGCTGCTGGTTGGAGATGTTGTAGGCCTCGAGCTTGACGGGGTCGATTACCGCCTCGAGCTGTTCCTCACGCGCGCCCTCCAGCTCGGCTGTCAGCACGCCAGGAATGCCCTCGATATCCTGCTTCAGGCTGCGCGCGGCCTCAAACAGCACCCGCTCGGGCACGTCGGCGCCGCTCAGGTTGACCTGCAGGATCGGAAAGTCGGCGGTCGACTCCTCGTTGATGATGGGCTCTTCGATCGTGCTCGGCATTTCCGCCTTGGCCCGATCGATGGCCTCGCGAACGTCGACCAGCGCCTGGTCGAGGTCTTCGTCCGCGTCGAACTCGACCAGCATGGTCGCGATGCCTTCGCTGGCGTAGCCCTTCAATTCCTTCAGGCCATCGAGCGACTTCAGCTCTTGCTCCATCGGCATGACGAGCAGGCGTTCGGCGTCCTCTGGTGATATGCCTTCGTGGTACACGTTGACGATGTAGAAGGGCACCTGGATGTAGGGATCCGATTCCACCGAGATGGACTGCCGAGCGACCACGCCGGCGAAGACCACCATCAGCATGATGAGCAGCGTGGTCCGCCAGCGGTTGATTGCCGCGTCGATGATGCCGGTCATGATCAGGCGGCCGCTGGGCGGCTGGTGTTGGAGGCGACCGTACCTAGGCTGTCGGGGGGTGTCTCGCCGGCGGTGGCGTCCTTGTCGGTCGCAGACGGTGCGGCCGCCGGCTGTTCGCCGACGCCCTCGTAGCGCACCTCGACCGTTTCGCCCGGGACGACCAGTTCCTGGCCGACCGTGATGATGTGCGTGCTCTCGGGCAGGCCGGTGACCCACGCGCCCTCAACCCCGTCGCCGATCACGGCGACGGCGTTCCAGATCACGGTGCGTTCTGCATCGAGCGTGCGCAGACCCAGATTGCCCTCGGTGTCGAGCGCGAGCAGGGCGGGCGACACCAGGTGTGCGCGGACGGTGCCGACGGGCAGCCTGATCTCGGCGGTCATGCCGCTGCGCACCGCGTAGTCGGCGTTCGGAATAGACACCTCGACCCGGTAAGTGCGCGTACTGGGATCGCTCTGTTGGCCGACGAAGCTGATCGTGCCCGCGAGCTCGCGACCGTCGCCGAGAACGCCGAGCGCATCGCCGCCGGTGGTGACGCTGTGGACGTCGCGCTCCGATACGGCGCCCACCAGCAACATGGGATCGAGATCGATCAGCGTGGCGCACTCTGCGCCCGGCTGCAGATAGTCGCCGAGTTCGGCGCGGGTGTCTTCGACCACGCCGTTAAAGGGCGCCCGCAGCTGCGTCTGCGCCAGCGACAGCTTGGCGCGCTCTAGATCGGCCTGGGCGCTGGCGAGGCTCGCCTTGGAGCGGGCGATGTCGGCGTCGGCCTGGAAGCCGCGCTGTTTCAGGCGCAGCGCGCCCTGATACTCGATGCGGGCCCGGTTCAGGCCTTCCTGCGCCTCGACGAGGCGCGCTCGGCGATCGTCTACCGCGAGCTCGCACAGGAGATCGCCGGCGGCGACGCGCTGGCCCTTCTCGATCGGTCGCTCGATGACGCGGCCCACCGTCTCGGAGCGGACGACGACGCTGCGCTTGTTCTCCGTCCGGCCGCGAACCTTCACGTTAGTGACGTAGGTCTGCGCCTCGCTCAGGCGTGCGCGAACGCGCGTACTCGGCCGGTCCTCAGAGGCGGCGCTGTCGCTGGCGTTTTGCTCTGCGATGGTCGGTCGGGCGATCTGGCTCGGCTGGCCGGTCTGGCCAGAAAACAGCCAGGCGGTGATCGCGATAGCGATCAACCCGGCGATCAGATAGGTCTTGCGCATGGGCCGTCCTGTGGTGCGTGCGCAACCCGGAGGGGGCTTGGGGGTGGGCAGCCGCCGGATGGCACTGGGTTTGACGATTCGTCAACAATTGTAGTCGTTGGTAACGCCCACTGCTACCAAAAGTAACACAATGCAACCATTTTCGCTGTGAACCTTTCGTGAACATTGGCCTGTTTCCCACGGGACTGTAAGAATCCGGTCCGGTGCACCAGGACCGGCCAGCAAGCGATGCCGTATGCGGGCGCCGCAAACGGCGGTAGCGGCAGTGAAAGGCGCGCGGGGGCCTCAGGGCAGTAAGGGGCAGGGGCGGCGCGATGGCCTCGTTAAGAGGAGCAGCCGCACCCGGAGGTTCCGGACGCGGCCGCCGTGCCGCGGGGGTCAGGCCGAGGCGGAGTCTCTAGCCTGCATGCGTTCGAACCAGGCGCAGATGTTGTGGTTGTCTTCGTTCAGCGGCTGGCCAACCGTGGTGCCGAACGCGAGGAAGCAGTACAGCAGCACATCGGCGAGCGTCAGGCGATCGCCGGCGATGAAGTCGCGCCCTTCGATGAGACCGTCGAGCCAGGTGATCTTGTCCTGCGTCAGGGCTTTCAGCCCGTCGGCAGCCTCCGGAATCACCCGCATGCGATCCTTGAACAGTGGCAGGCCCTCTGAGTACCGAAAGCCGTTGGCCAGGTTCTCACAGATGTACAGGTCGACGCGGCGTACCCACATGCGGGTGTTGGCGCGTTCCTCCGGCGTGCTGCCGATCAGGGAATCGCCGGGAAACTTCTCGTCCAGGTACTCGCAGATCGCGGTGATCTCGGCGATGAAGTCGCCCGCATCGGTTTGCAGGCATGGCGACTGGCCGCCCGGGTTCTTGGCGATATAAGGCCCCTGGCGGTTTTCGCCCGCCATGATATCGATGTCCTCAACCTCGATATCGCTGCCGAGCGCGATGCCTCGCTCGGCGGCGAACATGCGCACGACCTGCGGATTGGGTCCGACTGAGTTAATGAGTTTCATGGCGTCTCTCCCCTGCGATAAAGATAGCGTTTGTGGCGGTGATTGTACTGCTGTCCGGGTGGGTTTGACCCGCCTACCACTCGCCTTCGTTCGGCATCGAGGCCCAGGGCTCCTGCGCGGGCTGGGCCGCGCCGCTCTGTAGCAGTTCTACCGACACGCCGTCCGGCGAGCGGACGAAGGCCATGCGGCCGTCCCGCGGCGGACGGTTAATGGTGACGCCGTGATCCGCCAGCCGCTGGCACGTGGCGTAGATGTCGTCCACGGCATAGGCGAGATGACCAAAGTTGCGGCCGCCGGATAGCGACTCGGGGTCCCAGTTGTAGGTCAATTCGACCTGTGCCTCGTTATCCCCAGGTGCGGCCAGAAAGATCAGGCTGAAGCGGCCGGCCTCGTTGTCGTAGCGCTTGAGCTGATCGAGCCCGAGGGCGTCGCAGTAGAAGGCAAGCGACGCATCGACGTCTGTCACCCGGACCATGGTATGCAGATACTTCATGCTGGCGTTGCTCCCCTCTCCCCCGTGCGATGAGTGACGATGATAGCCGCCGCCGCCACACCGATTAAAGCGCGACACGAACCGCGCGGTGCGCCGCGATGAAGCAAAAAAAAAGCCCCGCAGAGCGGGGCTTGACCAGGAGAGCATGTGTGGTGGCGCTGTCTCGGTAGCGCGGCTGTGGCCAGAGCGTGGCCGGCAACCAGAGAGCGTTAGGTCAGCCGCGCTGTCCGATGGCGCCAGAGCGTCGGTCAGAGAATTCACCGCGGTGGTTGGCGCCTGGACCAGTGGCCTGGGCGGTCGCCGCCGACGGCGAGGGGATTCGGTTTGCCTGTGTCGGTTTGTTTAGCTGGCTCCTTCTTTTTTTGGCCTGATGCTGTTGGCCTGATGTTGTTGGCCTGATGTTGTTGGCCTGATGTTGTTGGCCGGAGGTTCTGTCTGTCGCTTGTCGAAGGCCATCAGGCCGCTGGGGCGTACTCGTGACGCCAGTTAACCCGGCAGCAGGATCCCCAGCATGCAGGTGGCCAGCAGGGTCGCGAAGGAGGCGCTGAGCAAGCCGAACTCGGCCAGGCTGAGGGGCTCTTCTTCACGCGCGCTATAGGCCGTACTGGTCACGGCTTCTGAGCGGCTGAGGATTCGCGCGAGGGGCCGGCTAAACATGTTCGTTGTGGCCCGGATACTGTGAGATTCCATCTCTTGACTGCCTCTATCTATCTCTTTTTCTTTCTATTTTTGGCTCTTTCTGACCCTTTCTGACTCTTTCGGAGTCCTTCTGAGTCTTTCTGACGCTGTCTGACGTCGTGCTGGCTACTGGCTCTCGACGACAGCTTCCAAGCTACCCGCCAACAATGGAATCAGGCGACAGCGACTATGGAGTCTTGATGGAGAAAAAATTGACCGGACCCAGAATTCTGGGCGACAGCGAATCGCCTAGCGAGGCAGGCACTCAGAGGGGTAGGCGGTTAGCCGGGGCTGAGGGGGGCGCGCTCGGCCTGTTTAGGCGGTTAGTCGGCGAAGCTGGCTGTGGTACTTGTCCAGAGTCGCCTGATAGGCGCGCATGACGGAACTGGGCATGCGCCGGGGTTCTTTGCGCCGCGCGTCGAACTCGGCCGAGATGCGCGCGATTGCCGCACGGATATCGGCTTCTTCGAAGTGACGTACCTTCAGGTGCAGATCCCGTTTGTCGGCGCCGTCGGGCGCGGGCGGCGACGATAGCGGTGGTTTTGGCTGTGCCATGGTTTGGTCCCAACTGCTGGCAGCTAAGCGAAGCAGTAACCATAGCGCCTCGTGCCACGCCTGCATGACGCACAGGCCGAAACTGTGCGGCGGCGCACGTTTTGCGGCGCATAGCCCGTGCAGAGGGTCCCCGGCGGCGGTCTTCGCGCAGGCGGCCCTACCGACTCGGGTCTGCCAGCCAGCCCCCGGTCGCCTGCACGACGCCGCCGTCGACCGCAGTGAGCCAGGCGGCCACCGCGCTCGTTCCCGCAATCGTCGGCGCCTCCGGCAGCCGGACGCGTGCCCGACCGTCGCGCAGGATTGCCGTTGTGTGCGCGACGGCGACGAAGTCGTGGTTCAGCTCGCGGCCGCGGTTCTCGCCGCGTGCGATGGATGAGCGGATGCCTGTGCCCAACAGCGCGACGTGCGCTTGCAGGGGCACCTCTGGGGCGTTGCCGGCGAAGCGCAGCTGCCATAGGCCCGGGCGAGGACGGTGCAGCGTCAGATTGCCCCCTTCGGACGGGCGATCGGACCGGTCCTCGGACGATGCAAGGTGGCGCATCGCCGGCGCGTCGACGTAGCGCCAGCGGCGCCACTCGCCGCCGTTCATAAACACGCCGGGCGTGTAGACCCCGGTGGAATTGCGCTGCGCCAAGAGCCGCTGGCGTTGGTCAAACTTCGCGGCCGCGAAGCGATCCGGCCAGCCCAGCCGATCCCAGTAAGTGACGTGCAGCGCAACGGGTACGAAGCGCGTCCATAGCCCCGGCTGCTGCCGCAGGCCGCCCAGCCAGGTCTCCGCCGGCGGGCAGCTGCTGCAACCCTCGGATGTATACAGCTCAACCAGTGCGACCTGCCCCTGACCGCTTTCGAAGCGCAGCTCCGCGGCTGCTGCGCCGTGCAACAGCCACAGCGGCAGGAGAAACGGGAGTGCGGCGGCAGCGCCGGATAGCCTTGGCGGTTTCATACGCTCGATTTCTGGTGTCGTTGCTCATTCGACCCACGCGCGCTCGCAAAGTGCCCTGTTCAGGCCGCGCCTTAGTTAAGCGCCTCTCGTGGTCGCCGCGCTCGGGGCGCTTGGTAAGGATTGCGGCTACTCCCGCGGCAACTAGAGCCGGAATAGCAGGCGGCCAAGAAGAGAGGACAAAGTGAAGAGGAATAGAAGAGCGAAGTTGGTCGGCGTGGAGAGATTCGAACTCCCGACCCTCTGACCCCGAGACAGATGCGCTACCAGACTGCGCTACACGCCGATGGAGACTGCCGACGCTGAGTCGGCCGGGGCGCCTATACTAGCAACCGCTCGCTGCGATACAACCTCACCGCGAGGGCAAAGAACAGAAGTGCGACGCACAGCGTGGTCACGACGCTGACCACAATCCAGAGCGCGGGCGTTGCGGCCCCGCTGAGCAGCTCCGAGGTCAGCAGCGCCTGCGACAGACTGGGTACGAACATGGTCACGAGAGAGGGGTCTGTCCCCATCAGGCTGGTCACGATGAGCGGCAGGGTCGGGATGAAGATCACGAACGACAGATAGGTCTGCGCCTCCTTGAAACTCTTGGCGAAACTCGCGACGACCATGAGCATTCCGGCCGCGAGCAGCGACAGCGGAATGCAGGTGATCAGCACGCCAAGCGCCTTGGCCGGCCCGAGCGTCAGATTCATACCGATGCGGTGCAGCGGCACGAAGGGCAGGGCGATAGCAAACGTGAGCAAGAAGGCGGCCAGCGCCAGAACGCTGAAGGTGGCGACGGCCAGCAGCTTTCCCAGCACTAGATCGCGGCGCTCGACGGGCAGGCTGAGCAGCGGTTCGAGCTGGCCGTGGTCGCGTTCGCCGGCCGTGGTGTCGACCGCCAGATAGAACCCACCCATGAAGATCACCAGCGCGAGCAAGTAGGGGAAGGTGGCGAGAACGCCAAGCGCCCGGGCCGCGGGGGTCGCGGTGTCTATGCTGTAGGTGTCGATTGCATCGACGATGCGCGGGTCGACGCCGCGTAGCTGCAGGCGCAGGCGACCGATCATGCGGCCGTAGGCGTTCAGATAGGCGCTCAGCTGCGCGTGATGGCGGGCGCTGTCGCCGAGCTTCGAGCTGTCGTGGATGAGCTGCACGTGCCCCTGCCCGGCGTTGAAGCCGGCCGCGAAGTCATCCGGGATGACCAGGACCAGCTTCAGGTCGCCGTCGCGGACGGCTGCTCGGGGGTCGTCGAGCTCGACCTCAGTGAGTTCGACGCTGTTCGAGCGCAGCCAGTCGATCAGCGCGGGCGCGTTGGCCGCGCCCACCACATGCGCCTCCACGCGGCTGGCCGCGCCGCCCACCGCCTGATTGATGATAAACAGCAGCATGCCGATGAACAGCGCGGGCATGAGAACGGCGATGCTGAACGCCGACAAGAGTGAGCGACGATCGCGCAGGTTGTCCGCGATCTCCTTGCGCGCCACGGTGGCGACGTGGGCCACGTTCACGCGTCGCCTCGCGTGTCGGTCGTGGCGTTCGATCCTGCTTGCCCCGCTGTGTTTTCTGCGTCCGTTTCTGCCGCGCGCTCCACGGCGCGCACGAACGCGTCTTCCAGATCCGGCTCGCCGGTCTGGGCGCGAATCTCGTCCGCGCTGCCCGCCGCGCGCACCCGCCCGGCGGCAATGATGACGATGTCGTCACACAGGCTCGCGACCTCCTGCATGATGTGGCTGGAAAACAGCACGCACTTTCCCGCGTGGGCGAGGTTGCTGATGATCTCGCGCAGCGCGCGGGTCGCCATCACGTCCAGGCCGTTGGTCGGTTCGTCCAGCACGATGTTGGCCGGCTCGTGGATCAGCGCCCGCGCCAGCGCCGTCTTCAGCCGCTGGCCCTGGGAAAACCCTTTGGCGCGTCGGTCGAGGAAGCTGCGCATGTCCAGCAGGTCGGCGAGTCCCTCGATGCGTTCGTCGATCTGATCGTCCGTCAGATCGTTCAGGCGGCCGAAGTAGCGCACGTTCTCGCGCGCCGTCAGGCGCTGATAGATGCCTGCGTTGTGCGGCAGCACGCCCAGCACGCGGCGCACCCCCAGCGGATCGGCGACGGTGTCGATGCCATTGACGCGGGCGCTGCCCCCGGTGGGATCGATCATCGTGTACAGGATGCGCAGCGTGGTCGACTTGCCCGCGCCGTTGGGACCCAAGAGCGCCGTGACGCGACCGTCTTCCGCCCGGAACGACACGTCGTCCACGGCGACGACCTTGCCGAAAGTGCGGCGCAGCCCGCTCGCTTCGATCATGGCGTATCCGCCTCACGTGCGGATGCCGGTGATGCGGCAACGGGCCCCATTGGGCCCAGGAAGAACGGCAGCGGCGCGAGGTCATCGACGCAGGCGGCGTCCAGTTCCGCCGCCGAACCTGCGGCCACGAACTCGGCGGCCAGCCGTGGGATACATCCGCGACCGATCACGCCGTGACCCTGTCCCGGCGCGACGATGTGGCGCGCATTGGCCAGCGTGCGGGCCGTGATCGCGCCGTACGCGGGTGGCGTGATGGGATCGAATTCACCGGACAGCAACAGCACGGGCTTGTCGCTGACCAGCGGTTCGTGGAACGCCGGATCCAGCGGCCCGCGGGGCCACTGCGCGCACATGGCGCGCAGCGCGTCGCTCTGCGCGGCGCCAATGAACGTCGCCTCCAGTTGGGTGCGGGCCGCGGCGTCTGGCGACGGCAGGAACGGTGCGTCTTCTGTGCACGCGACGGCGTTGTGCATGCCCATCGCGAGCGCCTCGTTGAGGTTGTCCATCAGCATGAGCGCCTGGGCGGTGATCGCCTCGAAGCGCCCAGCGAGGGCTTCCTCGACGAGGTAGGGCACCAGTGCGGCCGTCTCGGGCGCGTAGTTCAGCAGCCGCAGCACGACCGCCAGCGCGGTGTAGCCGTACGTCTGAGGCTCAGCCCGGCCGCTGATCGGGTGGTCGACCCGCAGGTCGATGCGCTGCTGCTTCAGCGCGGCTAGATTGGCGCGAAACCGGTCGCCGAGATCGGGATAGCGCCTCGCACACGCGGGTGTGTCCGCGCAGCGCGCGAAGATCTGGGTGAGCGTCGCGTCAGCATTCAGCGCGATGTTGGGGCCGAGCAGGACCTCGGGTGGCACCAGGCCATCGAGGATCAGGGCTCGGACGGCGTCCGGATAGCGGCGCAGATAGTGCAGCGCAACCCGGGTGCCATAGGAGACGCCGTAGAGCGTCAGCCGCTCGTAGCCGCCCGCGATCCGCAGGGCCTCGATGTCCTGCACGGCGACGCTGGTGGTGTAGTGCCGTGGGTCGCTCTGCAGCTCGTCGAGACAGGCGCCGACCACGCCCTCGGGCAGCGCGTCGTCGAACGGATCCGTCTGGCCTGCAAGCGCCTCGGGACACAGCAGCGGATTCGACCGGCCGGTGCCGCGCTGGTCCAGCACCAGCAGGTCGCGCGCTTCGAGCAGCCGCGCAAATGCGGGTCCGAGCGAGAGGTACAGCTCGACGCTCGAGCCGCCGGGTCCGCCGTTGATCAGCAGGACGGCGTCCTTCTCTGGCTCGGGCCGCAGCGAGCGGATGCGGGCGACAAACAGCTCGATCTGCGCGCCGTCAGCCTGTGACGGGTCCTCGGCGACGCGCAGTCGGGCGCACTCGGCGCTGCGCTGCTGGGGCCCCGTCTGGCTCTTGAGCTGGCACTCGGAAAACGGACTCAGGACGGCCGCGGCCACCGCAGACGGCGTCGCGATCGCGATCGCGGCCAGCGCGGCGACCACGCGCGCCCGCGGTCCGCGAACGCTGGCGCGTCTGATTAGCCTCAAGAGACGCGGGCGACCGCGGCGCGGGCGAGATCCTCCAACGCGTCGCGATAGGGGTTGGCCGGTAGTTTCAGCAGCGTGCCGATGGCGCGCTCGGCGGCGCTGCGGGCCGCGACGCGCGTGTCCTCGAGCGCGCCGCTGCGACGCACGGCCGCAAATACGGCTTCGAGATCGTCTGAGCTCTTGGTGCTGATCGCGCGCCGGACCAGGTCGGCGTCCGCCGCGCTGCCGTTCGCCATGGTGCGGATCAGGGGCAGCGTGGCCTTGCCCTCGGCCAGATCATCACCGACGTTTTTGCCCATAGTCTGCGGGTCGCCGGCATAGTCGAGCCAGTCGTCGACGAGCTGATAGGCAACGCCGAACTCGGCGCCGTAGTCGCGCAGGCTGGCGATCTGCTCGGCGTCGATTCCGCTCAGGACGCCGGCGCTGTGCGCGGCCGCCTGAAACAGCATCGCGGTCTTGCAGCGGATGACCTCGAAGTAGCTCGCCTCGGACAGGTCGGCGTCGCCGATGTTGGCCAGCTGCAGCACCTCGCCCTCGGCGATGATGTTGGTGGCATCCGCGAGAATTGCCATGACGTCCATGTTTTCCAGCTCGACCATCAGCTGGAACGCGCGCGAGTAGAGGAAGTCGCCCACCAGGACGCTGGGTGCGTTGCCCCACAGCGCATTAGCCGTGCTGCGGCCGCGACGCAGGGCCGATCGGTCGACGACGTCGTCGTGCAGCAGGGTGGCGGTATGCAGGAACTCGATGATGGCCGCGAGGCGCACATGCTCCGCACCGGTGTAGCCGCCGGCGCGCGCGGCGAGCAGAACGATCAACGGGCGCAGGCGCTTGCCGCCGCTGTCGACGATATAGCGGCCGATGGCCTCGACCATCTCAACGTCGCTGGTGAGCTGGCGCGGGATCAGCGCATTAACCGCGTCGAAGTCGTCCTGTACCAGCGCGAACAGGCGCTGCAGCTCCGTCCCTGGCGCGGTTGTCGCGGGGGGCGGGACATCGGTGCTGGCGATCGAAGTGTCGGCGGGGTCGGCGAACGTCTTCGCGCCTTCCGCTCGGCTTGTGACTTGGGTTGCTGGCATGCGCCGGGCCTGGCTGAGGACGCCCCCGGTAGGTCAAGCCGGGCGTTGTCATGTTTGAATTCTGCCCGTAGAATTACGCGCCCTTTTGGGCGGGCAGGTTCTCTCGGGCAACGACGCCGAGCAGGGCGGTCAGGCCTGGGCAGCGACGGCATTCTATCTCACCTGCCCGACAGCGCAATTGATGCGCGGGCGCGCACGGTTTGACCGCGCGGATCTTCCGCAGGTGATAGCCAGGCGGGTGATGGCCGGATAGATAGCCAGATCGGTAGCTGGATAGACAGCCAGATCGGCCAGACAGATAGACACATGATTGACAGGTCATCGGTTCGTCGTCGATGAGTAGGTTTTAGACAGGAGTGCGAGCAGCATGTTTGCGGTATTCGAAAGTGGCGGGAAGCAGCATCGCGTCACCGAAGGCGAAGTATTGAAGTTGGAAAAGCTCGACGGCGAGCCCGGCGAGAGCGTGGTTTTCGACAAGGTCCTGATGGTTGCCGACGGCGATGCGGTCAACGTGGGTAAGCCCTACGTCGAGGGCGGCTCGGTCACTGCGGAGGTGCTCGGGATCGGGCGTCATCGCAAGGTGCAGATCCTGAAGTTCAAGCGTCGCAAGGACTACATGCGCCGCCAGGGTCACCGGCAGTGGTACAGCGAAGTCAAGATCACCGGGATTTCTGGGTCCTAAGCGACTGCTAGCAGCGGCAGCGAACCCAGCAGACAGACACCAAGAGACCAAAGAGATGGCACACAAGAAAGCAGGCGGCAGCACGCGCAACGGCCGCGATTCTGAATCCAAACGCCTTGGCGTGAAGCGCTTCGGCGGCCAGCAGGTCGAGCCGGGCAACATCATCGTCCGCCAGCGCGGCACCAAGTTTCATCCCGGGGCGGGCGTGCGTGCAGGCCGCGATCACACGCTGTTCGCGACCCAGAGCGGCCAGGTGGCCTTCACGGTCAAGGGGCTCAAGAAGCGCTCCTACGTGTCCGTGGTTCCCGCCGCCGAGTAAACGGTCGCGGCCGGTCCGGAGCGAGGCCGTGCTCACGATCCGCCGGGCGGTCAGCTGGCCTGCCGGGCGTTCTCGCGGCACGGCCCGCAGCCTCGAAACCCCGCAGCCTGCGGGGTTTTTTGTATCTGCCGATTCGCGCTACCGCTGATCGGACCGCTGATCGGGTTGGGAAACGCAAATGAAGTTCATCGACGAGGCGAGCATCACCGTACAGGCCGGCAACGGCGGCCACGGCGCGCTCAGCTTCCGGCGTGAAAAATATGTGGCCAAAGGCGGACCGGACGGCGGTGACGGCGGCGTTGGCGGCAGCGTCATCCTGGTTGGCGACGCGGCGCTCAACACGCTCGTCGATTTCCGCTATCAGCCGCGCTACCGCGCGCGCAACGGCGAGTCGGGTGCGGGTCGCAATCGTACGGGGGCTGCCGGCGCCGATCTGCGCGTGAAGGTGCCGGTGGGCACGACCGTGATCGATGAGGCTGGGCGCCAGGTCTTGGGCGATGTCCTGGAAGCCGGCCAGGAGCTGTTGGTCGCCGCCGGCGGCAGCGCTGGCGTCGGCAATACGCGCTTCAAGTCGAGCACCAATCGCGCGCCGCGGCGGACGATTCCGGGCGGCGAAGGCGAAACCCGGCGGCTGCGGCTGCAGCTAAAGCTCATCGCCGACGTGGGCCTGCTCGGCCTGCCGAACGCCGGCAAGTCTACGCTGCTGTCACGGGTGTCCGCGTCGCGACCGAAGGTGGCCGACTATCCCTTCACGACCCTCACGCCCAGCCTCGGCGTCGTCGGCGAGCGCGGCGACCGCACGTTCGTCATGGCGGACATCCCCGGCCTGATCGAGGGTGCGGCGGAGGGCGCGGGTCTGGGGACCCGGTTTCTGCGTCACGTCGTCCGCAATCGCCTGCTGCTGCATCTGGTTGACGTCGCGCCCGTCGATGGCAGCGACCCGGTCGACAACGTACGCATCGTCGAGGATGAGCTGTTCCGCTACAGCCCCGCCTTCGCGGCACGGCCGATCTGGGTGGTGGTGACCAAGATCGACGCGGCGCCGGACGCGGCGCAGGATGTGCTCGCCGCGCTCGCGGAGGCGTACCCCGGCCGTCAGGTTCGCGCGCTGTCGGCGGTCTCCGGTGCCGGGCTCGATGCGCTGGTGCACGGGCTGCACGACCTGATCGGCGCAGTGCGCGCGACGCTCGCCGAGGATCCCGATGCGCGCGCCGCAGAGGCCGCGTTGCAGGGCGCCATCAGCCGGGATGTAATGGCGCATTCGCTGGGACCTGAGGACGATCCGGACATTGACGCGGACGCACCAACTGACGATGACGATGATCCGGATGCACCAGAGGTCGTCTATGTTCGCGACTAGCACGCCGGTGTTCGGGCATCGCGCGCGTACCCGCCGTGAGCCCGGAAACGGACCCGATGAACGCTAGCAACTGTGCCCGTCCAGACGCCGCGCCCTGGGTGTTCAAGCTCGGCAGCGCGCTGCTCGCGAGCCCGGACGGCGTGAACCGATCCGCGATTGCGCTTTGGTGCGCGCAAATCGCCGCGGCGCTCGCCGCCCGCGAGCGGGTCGTCGTCGTCAGTTCCGGCGCCGTGGCGGCAGGTGCCGTTCGTCTTGGATTGCCCGCCCGTCTTGGCGCTATGCGGCTGCATCAGGCGGCGGCCGCGGTGGGCCAGCTCGAGGTCATGAACGCCTACGCGGATGCTCTGGCGGAGCACGAGCGGGCTGCCGCGATGGTCCTGCTCACGCATGCGGACATCAGCAATCGGGCGCGCTATTTGAACGCGCGAGACACGCTCACCAGCCTGCTGGACATGGGCGTTGTGCCGATCATCAACGAAAACGATTCAGTCGCCACGGAAGAGATCCGCTTCGGCGACAACGACCGGCTCGCGGCGCTGGTCACTAATCTGCTGGGCGCGCGGCAGCTTGTGCTGCTCACCGATCAGGCCGGTCTGCACGAACGGGATCCGCGGGTCGAGCCCGACGCGCCGCTGGTGCGCGAGGCGCGGGTGGACGATCCGCGGCTCGTTGCCATGGCCGGCGGCGCTGGCGAGCGCGGTCGCGGCGGCATGGCGTCCAAGGTGGACGCGGCCCGACTCGCGGCGCGTTCTGGCGTCGATACGGTCATCGCCTGCGGGGCCGAGCCCGACGTCATCACGCGCCTGATCGCGGGTGAGGCGATCGGCACGCGGCTCACGTCCAACGAGCGGGCGCTCGATGCCCGCAAGCGCTGGATACTTGGCCAGCAGCATTCCAAGGGCCGGCTGATCCTGGATGCCGGTGCGGTGGCGGCGTTGCGCGAGCGCGGCGTCAGCCTGTTGCCCGTTGGCGTCACGGCGGTGAGCGGCGAGTTCGAGCGCGGCGATCTGGTGCAGTGTCTGGATCCGGCCGGCGTGGCGGTGGCGCAGGGCCTAAGCAATTTCAACAGCCGGCAGGCGGCGGCGCTGTGCGGACGTCGAGACAGCGCGAGCGTGCTCGGCTATCCGGCGAGCCCGGAGCTGCTGCACCGGGACAATCTGGTGGTGTTCGACTGAACGCTTGCAACGCTTTACGACGCCCCGAGCAGGGGCGGCGACGGCGAACGGCTCAGCCGGCGCGGCCGGAGCCGCGCCGGGAATCAGGATGCGACGGCGCGCACGCGGCCGGTGAGGCGGGACTTGTGTCGGGCAGCCTTGTTGCGATGCATGATGCCCTTACTGGCCATCTTGTCGATGACGGGAATTGCGGCGTCGAGGGCACCCTGAGCAGCACCGGCATCGCCACTGGCAATCGCCGCCTCTACCTTCTTGATGTAGGTGCGCACCATCGACCGCTGAGATGCATTGCGCGCTCGACGCTTGTCGTTTTGCCGCGCTCGCTTGCGGGCTTGAGGGCTATTGGCCACGGATGGCTCCGACTCCGAAATAAGGGGCGGCGTAATATGCGCTTGGGGTCATCCGGTGTCAACTGAGCAAGGCCCGGCGGCGGCGGACCGCGGCGCGAACCTGACCCGGGCGGGCGGCGTGGTCGCCGGCATGACGGGTCTCTCGCGCCTTAGCGGGTTCTTGCGCGACGTCGTGATCTCTCACGCCTTCGGCGCGGGCGCGGCGGCCGACGCCTTTTTCGTCGCCTTTCGTATTCCCAACTTCTTTCGTCGCCTGTTCGCAGAAGGGGCGTTCGCACAGGCGTTCGTGCCCGTGCTGGCCGACTTTCGGCGTGGGCCGCGCGCCGCCTACGCCGAGTTCGTGCGGGTGATGGCCGGCAACCTCGGCAGCGTGGTGGTTCTGGTCAGCCTGCTCGGCATACTCATCGCGCCGGCGCTGGTCACCGCCTTTGCGCCGGGCTTCGCTGGCGATGCGAACCCCGCGCGCTTCGATCTGACCGTCGCGCTGCTGCGCGTGACCTTCCCTTACCTGGCCTTCATTTCGCTGGTCGCCTTCGCGGGTTCGATCTTGAACAGCCACGGCCGTTTTGCGGTTCCCGCGTTTACGCCGGTGCTGCTCAACCTGAGCCTGATCACCGCAGCCCTGCTCGTGGTGCCGCGTCTCGAGGTCCCCGCGCTCGGGCTGGCCTGGGGTGTATTCGTCGCGGGCGCCGTGCAGCTGTTGTTCCAGGCACCGTCACTGCGGCGACTCGAACTGCTTGCCTGGCCGCGGCTGGATCTGCGCCATCAGGGCGCGCGGCGCGTGGGGGTGCTGCTGGTGCCTGCGCTGCTCGCATCCAGCGCCAGCCAGATCAACACGCTGATCGACACGATGATCGCCTCCACGCTCGCTACTGGCAGCATTAGTTGGCTGTACTACGCCGATCGCCTGCTAGAGCTGCCGGTGGGTCTTGTCGCGGTCGCGCTGGGTACGGTGCTGCTGCCGAATCTCAGCCGTCTGCACGCGGCAGGGGCGCGGCAGGAATTTCAGGCCACCCTGGCGTGGGGGATGACGCTGGCACTGCTGCTCGGCCTACCGGCAGCGATGGCCCTGTATCTGCTCGCGCTGCCGCTCGTCAGCGCGATCTTTCTGCACGGCGAGATGACCCCGGCTGACGCACGCATGGCAGCGCTCGCCCTGCAGGCGTTCGCGCCGGGGCTGGTCGGCATCCTGCTGGTCAAGGTTTTGGCGCCAGGATTTTTCGCGCGCAAGGACACCCGTACCCCGCTGAACTACGCCTTCGCTGCGGTGCTGATCAACGTGGTCTTGAACCTCGCGCTGTTTCGGATCATGGGCCACGTCGGCCTCGCGCTCGCGACCAGCGCCGCGACCCTGACGAACGGCTTCCTACTGCTGCGTGGTCTGCAGCGCGGTGGGCATCTGCGGCTCACTGGAGAACTCGCCTGGCACGCGTCCCGAACGCTGCTGGCGGTGCTGGCGATGGCGGTCGCGCTGGTTGCCGCAGCACCCGCTGACCCCTGGTGGCTGGCCAACGGATCGGGCGCGCGCTGGGTGGCTATCGGCGCACTAATCCTGCTGGGTGGCGCGGTTTACGGCCTGGCGCAGTGGCTGCTTGGTCTGCGCCCGGGAGCGCTGCGTCACCGGGTATAATGCGCCGATGCAGGGCACTGAGATCATTCGCGGCGTTCATAACATTGCGCCGCGCCACCGCGGTTGTGTCGCGACCATAGGCAATTTCGATGGGGTACACGTCGGGCACAAGATGATGCTCGATACGCTCATCGCTCGGGCGCGCGAGCACGATTTGCCAAGCGTCTTGGTCACTTTCGAGCCACTGCCGCTCGAGTTCTTCGAGCGCGAGTCCGTATTACCCCGACTGACGCGGTTTCGCGAGAAGATCACGCTGTTGAAACAGACGCAGCTCGATCGCGTGCTCTGCATTCCGTTCAACGAGCAGACGGCGGCGACGCCGGCCGAGGACGTGGTGCGCGATTTCCTGGTCGACGGGCTGGGGGTGCGCTGGCTCGTCGTCGGCGACGATTTTCGCTTCGGCGCGGGCGCCAGCGGCGACTACGAGCTGTTGACGTCGCTGGGGGCGGCGCTCGACTTCGGTGTAACGCGCATGCCGACCTGTGAGATCGATGGCGGGAGGGTCAGCAGCACGCGCATTCGTGGCGTGCTCGCCGCGGGCGACTTCGACGCCGCGCAGCGGCTGCTCGGCTACCCTTACTTCATCATGGGGCGCGTCGTGTACGGCCGTCAGCTTGGTCGCCAGCTCGGTGTGCCGACGGCCAACATCCGCCTGCAGCGCTATCGGGCTGCACTTGAGGGTGTCTACGCCGTGCAGGTCGAGGGCGAGGGGCTTTCCCGGCGCTTCGATGGAATCGCCAACATTGGGGTGCGGCCCACCGTGGACGGCAAGGAACCGCAGCTGGAGGTAAACCTGTTCGATTACAGCGGTGATCTGTACGGCCGGCTATTGACGGTGACCTTCTGTCACAAGCTGCGCGACGAGCGAAAGTTCGATGGCCTGCCCGAACTGAAGGCGCAGATCGAGCTGGATATCGGCGCCGCGCGGGCCTGGTTTGAGGGCCGGGGCTGATGCTGGCGCGCTGGCTGTCCGTTGCGGGCGTCGTGCTCGCGATCGATCAATTGACCAAGCGCATCGTGGTCACCCGGCTCGACTATCTCGATGAGGTGCCGGTGCTGCCCTTCTTTAGCTGGGTGCGCTGGCACAACGAGGGCGCGGCGTTTTCTTTCCTCAACGACGCCGGCGGCTGGCAGCGCTGGTTTTTCAGCGCCCTGGCGATCGGCTTCAGCGCTTATTTGATCTTCGAGCTGAGGCGACTGCGTCAGGGTGAGTGGCTGCAGGGACTCGCCTACGCGCTCATTCTCGCGGGGGCACTCGGCAATCTGATCGATCGGCTCGCCTATGGTTACGTCGTCGACTTCGTCCTGCTGCACTATTCGGGGCACGTGTTTCCGGCGTTTAACGTCGCGGATTCGTCGATCTTTATCGGTGCCGTGCTGTGGTTCTTGCTGCTTTGGCGAGAAACTTGCGCCGAGATGGCGAGCTAGCTGCGGAGCCGCCCTTGGCGGCCCTTGTGCTTCTGGTTCGCCGGTCAAAGGCCGCCGGTCAAAGGCCGCCGGTCAAAGGCCACCGGTCAAAGGCCACAGACAGCGTTCATCGGCGCAATAACCCCAGGACGACGCGTGGTTGCCGTCGATCCCACATTGGAGACGCAATTGACCGACCAACTCATCGGCTCCAGCGGAGCGCTGCGCATCGGCGCGGGCACGCAGGTGAAGCTGCACTTCGCCATCTTGTTGGCCGGCGGCGAAGAGGTCGACTCGACCCGGCGCGGCAAGCCGGCCACGTTTGTGGTCGGCGATGGCAACCTGCTGCCCGGTTTTGAGCGGGCGTTGTTCGGGCTCAAGGCAGGGGATGACGAGCAGCTGCGGATACCGGCGGCAGATGGTTTTGGCGAACGCAATCCGGGCAACGTGCGCGTATTGCCGCGCCGGGACTTTCCCGACGCCGACGCGCTGGAAGTGGGCTTGATGCTGTCCTTCGCAGCACCCGACGGCGAACTGCCGGGCGTGATCACGCGTATCTGGGAAGAAACGGTCGAGATGGACTTCAATCATCCGCTCGCCGGGCGCGACCTGATCTTCGACGTGTCCATCCTGAGCGTTGAACCAGCGCCCGCCTGAACGCGCCGCGCGAGGCTCGACGGGTCCGCAATCGCACGCGGCGTTGTGACGCGGTCGCGCGTCGGCGCGCTGCGGAATTCGGCAGACTGATGCATTGACGAGACATAGATCCGCTAATCCACAGGAGGTGTTGTGATCGGCAGAACCCCAATTGACGCAGATGGCGCCCGGCGCAAGCGCCACGGCTTTACGCTGGTGGAGCTGTTGGTGGCCTTGGCCATTCTCGCGATCGTGTCGGCGATCGCGATTCCGGCGTACAACAGCTACAGCATTGAGACCTATCGCGGCGAAGCCAAGTCGGATCTGCTGCTGTGCGCGCAGGGACTGGAACGTTTTGCGAGTGAGAACTTCACCTACGTCGGCGGCGCCGACGGCAGCGGTGTGCTGGCCGCGCCGGTCTGTCAACCGTTGTCCGGCACGCGCTATGACATCACCGCGACGGTTGCCGCAGATACCTTCACGCTTACGGCGACGCCGAGGACGGGCATCATGTCGGGCGACGGTGCCCTGGAGTATGGCTCCAACGGCGTGCGGCGCTGGAACAAGTTCGACGGCGGTTGGCAGACGGGTTGGGAAGAGTAGCGCCGTCAGACGCCGCTTTTTGTCAATCAAGATGCTCGATTCGGTGCGCGGCGCGGACCACTGACGCGCGCAATACGCGCCACTCATCGGAAACGGCTGGTGTCCTGCGCCGGCCCGCCTAGACTGCGATCCTGTGTCAGTGGTCCGCACGCGGTAGGCGTACTCGTCCCGCCGGTAATCTGCACGACTACGGACTGGCCCATCCTCTGGATCATCACCCGAGTTGGGGTCCGAAGTGTGACCGGCGGTGGCGCGGAGCTCAGACGCGATGAGCGCGCAATCGAAGTGCGCAATCTGAACGCACACTCGGAGCGTGCGAGAAGCGCCGGATAAGCGCCTGAAAAGCGCCTGAAAAGAGAGTCTATGTACCGATCGAACCCCTCAATCCCCGGGGGAATGCCTGGGGACAGGCATCCAGCAGGGTGGGGAACCAACCCTGTCAGGCCAACGCCGGCGACCGTGGGCGCGCGTCGCGCGGCGGTCAATCGGGCGCGCGGCTTCACCCTGCTCGAACTCATCGTCGCGCTCGCCGTCGCGTCGATACTCATCGGCATCGCGATTCCGGCGTTCAACGGCTTTGTCGCCCAAACCAACCTGACGCGGGCTGCGAATACCTTCGCCGGCGCCATCGCCTACGCGCGCTCCGAATCGACGCGGCGCGGCGGCGTCGTGAGCCTGCAGGCACAGGCCGGCGACTCGGATGACGAGTGGGGCGCTGGCTATTGTGTCGTCGTGGGTACGCCCGGTGACTGCAGCGCGCCGCTACAGTCCTTCGATGCCGCCGATCGCGCGGCGCTGGACGGCATCGGCGCGCTGAACGACGTGAGCACGCTGAGCTTTAACGCGCGCGGTCTGCTGACCCTCGGGCAGGCCGGAACGCTCGAACTGTGCAGCGACGACGAACTCGAGAATCCGGGTCGACTGATCGATATCTCGCTGATCGGGCGAGTCTCAATATCGGAGTTAACGTGCACATCAACATAATGCGGACGATGCGCCGCCGGGGCCGGACGCGCGCGCGTGGCTTTTCCATGATCGAACTGCTCGTGGCCGTGCTGGTGATGGGCATCGGCGTGCTCGGCATCACGGGGCTGCAGATGGTGAGCCTGCAGAACAACCGCGGCGCGCTGTTGCGCTCCGAGGCCGTGATGCTCGCCTACGACATGCTCGATCGAATCCGTGCAAACCCGACTGGCGTGCCTGCCGGTGCCAGCTATGGCGGCACCGCCATCGGCGACGCACCGCCCGGTGGCACCAACTGTCAGGCGAACAACTGCAGTTCTGCGGAGATGGTTCAGTTTGACCTGTCCGTCTGGAAGTGCGCCCTCGGCAGCTATCTGGAGAACGGCGTCTGCACCGCGTTTCACGGCAACGGCGTGTTGCCGCCGCCCACCGAGCAGCCCGGTCTACCTAACGGGGATGGCAGCATCGCGGTCAACGGTGTCTCCGGCGTCGTCACCGTCACCGTGCGCTGGTCGGACCCCAACCTGGGTCAGCGCGAGATCGTCGTGGAGTCGCAGGGATGAGGGCGAACCGACGCAGTCTGCGGCTGGGCGTGCGACGTGCCAGCGCCGGCTTCTCACTGATCGAATTGATGATCGCTCTGACGCTCGGGCTGGTGGTCACCGCGGGCATCGTGCAGCTCTTTGTCGGCAACAACCGCACGAACGAGTTGATCAACGGTCAGTCGAGATTGCAGGAGAGCGCGCGCTACGCGCTGGATTTCATGTCTCGTTCAACGCGCAACGCCGGGTTCTACGGCTGCGATCCTGACGATGACAAGATCTACAACACGCTCAACGCCGATTGGAACCAGCTGTTCGAGCTCGATCTGCAGGTGCCTGTCGAGGGCTTCGACGGCACGGGTGCAGGCAACGCCATCGGCGACTGGACGCCGACCCTCAACGAACTGCCGCGCAATGCCGGCGGCAGTTCGCCGAACGCCATCATCGCGGGCAACGGCATCGATATCGACTCGCTAGTACCGAGCTCCGATATTCTCGTCGTTCGCTACCAAGTGCCGCCGGGGCACCGGATTGCGACCATGGTTGCACCCTTCGATGATCCGATCGTGGAAGACAACGGCAACGTCGGCTTCGAAAACGGTGACTACGCGGTCATTAGCAACTGTGAGCAGGCGGCGCTGTTTCAGGTGACCAACGTCAGTTCCGGTGGCGGCGGTGTCACCCTGACCCGCGGCACGGGTGTCGGCGTGTACGCCAATTCTGCCGCCAAGTCGCTGTCGGAAATCGGCATTGAGTACGGTAATGCATTCGACGACCAGGGCAGCGTGGTGTCAGAGATCGTCGCCGACATTTACTTCGTTGCGGATGGCGCCGGTTCGAACAATCGCGGCGCCGTCACCCAGGCCCTGTGGCGCAAACGAGGTACCGATGCCCCGCTCGAGTTGGTAGAGGGCATCAGCGATCTGCAGGTGCTGTTTGGCATCGACACGACGCCCAACGACAATCTGTCGTCTGCGAACCGCTACGTACCCTTTGGCGGCGTCGGCACCAATCAGATTCGTAGCGTTCGGGTCACGATCGAAGCCAACACCATCGACGTGGTGTCAGACGCGGCAACGCCGATCAGTCGCAGATTCACTCAAACCATCAACGTGCGGAACTAGGCCATGAGCAGCGTGCAAGCACAGCCCCGACTGACCCGCGTCTACTCGCTGATGGCCGCGAGTCCGCGGTGGCTCGCCCTGGTTGGGCGCAAGCAGCAAGGGATCGCGCTCTTTATCAGCCTGGTGCTGCTGCTCGTCCTGACTATCGTCGGCGTCTCGTCGGTGCAGTCGACCAGTCTGGAGGAGCGCATGGCGCGCAACGCGCATGACAGCGTGCTGGCGTTCCAGGCGGCCGAGAGCGCCCTGCGCCAGGCCGAGACCTGGCTGCTCGCAAACGCGCCGCTGCCGGGCCAGTTTACGCCCGCGGGTGCGAATGGCCTGTGGGAAACCGCGCCCTTCGGCGTTTCGCCGCGCTGGGAGGATGCGGGTGTCTGGACCGGCACAACCAGCGTCCAGGTACCCGTTGCGCTGCAAAAAGTTGACGCGCAGCCGCGCTACATCATCGAGTATGTGGCGACCGTGGTGCAGGACGACAACCCCTTTGAGGTCGGTCGTGGCGCCGGTTCCAACCTGTCCGAAGAGATCAACGTGTTTCGCGTGACCGCACGCGGTGTCGGTGGCAGCGCGAACGCGCAAGTCCTGCTGCAAAGCAGCTTTGGTATGCAGGCCCCCTAGCCGCAGACGCGGTGCCCCATCCGGTCGGCGTCAGTTTTGGCCCGCCAAAACACAACTAGTTTGCTCTTATTCCGCCGCACGATGGCGCCAACGCGCCCCGCCTGCTGTCAACAACACGTCACTTCGGCGGTCGATTCTGCCGTTCGTCGGGAAGCGCTTTAAACGACTGTGAGGCGATGGAAACATCGGTGTCGGAATGGGCGAGGGACCCCAACTGCTGACCTGGCTAGTCGGACCAGCCCCCGCCCGAAGCCAACCTATTTCGCAGCGTCGCCCCGGGGACAGGGCGGTAGCGACAGCAACCTCTAGGGATGCAGGCCACAGGCACGACTCGCTTCGTCGCCGGCGCCCCTGAACGAGAGGCCAGCAGGCGAGTCGACGCAGCCTGCAGTCGCATACGGCAGGAGTTTCGCCACATGAAGCCTTGGATCCATCAGCAGTTTGGGCATCGCTGGCTGGCTGGTTTGTCGATGTGGCTGCTGAGTGCTGCTGCCGCCGCGCTGCCGCCGACCTACGACAGTTCGCTGGATAACGTCGATTTCGATGAGGACGACAGCCTCGTTGTCGATCTGTTCCCGGCCTTCGACGATCCGGACGGCGACAACAACCTGATGGATTTCTCTTCCGCCGCACCTTCGCCAGGCGGTGTTCTGACCAGCGCGCACAGTGGGGCGCGGGGTCGTACCCTGACGCTCACCGGACTCGCAGACGCTAACGGCGTCGTGTCGCTGCTCGTGACAGCAACCGATCAGGGCGGCGAGAGCACCAATTTCACCATGACGATTACGGTGAACGCGCTCAACGACGCGCCGCAGCTAGATGTTGCGCTGGGTACGCTCGATGTCGACGAAGACGATGGGTCCCTATCTGACATCGATCTCGAGAATCACTTCAGCGATATCGAGGGCGATGCGCTGACCTTCAGCATCCTGTCGAACCTGCCGGCCGGTGTGATCGACGCATCGATCGATGACGAAGATCTGGAACTGAGCACGATCGCCAATGCCAACGGCACCGTGTCGATCGTGGTCGAGGCGCGCGATTCGTCCGGCGCCACCGAGCAGGACACGCTGACGGTTAACGTTGCGGCGATCAACGATGACCCGCAGCTCGACGTCGCGCTGGGCACGCTCGACGTCGACGAAGACGAAGCGTCCATTGCTTCGATCGACCTGACGACGCACTTTAGCGACCTCGATGGGGATGCGCTGACGTTCAGCATTCTCTCAAACAGCCCCTCTGGCGTGATCGGCGCGTCCGTTAGCGGCGACGATCTGGACTTCACGGCGATCGCAAACGCTAACGGATCGGCATCGATCCTGATCGAGGCGCGTGATCCATCCGGCGCCACAGAGCAGGACACGCTGACGGTGAATGTCGCGGCCATCAACGATGCGCCGGTGGAGGTTTCGCCGCTCGGCACGCTGAACGTCAACGAAGACCAGTCATCGATATCGCCGATCAACCTGCTGCCCGTGTTCTCCGATCCTGACGGCGACGCGCTGACCTTCTCCGTCAGCAGTAATCTGCCCGCAGGCGTGATTGCTGCCGCGGTCGTCGGCAACAATCTTGAGCTGACGGCCATCGCCGACGCCAACGGCAGCGCGGACGTCGTCGTCGAGGCCCGCGATCCGAGCGGTGCCACCGATACCAGCACGCTGACCGTCAACGTCGCCGCGTTGAACGACGGGCCGCAGCTCGACGTCGCGCTGGGCACGCTCGACGTCGACGAAGACGAAGCGTCCATTGCTTCGATCGACCTGACGACGCACTTCAGCGACCTCGACGGCGATGCGCTGACGTTCAGTATTCTCTCGAACAATCCAGTTGGCGTGATCGGGGCGGCGATTTCCGGCGACGATCTGGACCTGACCGCCATCGCGAACGCTAACGGCTCGGCGTCGATCCTGATCGAGGCGCGCGATCCGTCCGGCGCCACCGAACAGGACACGCTGACGGTGAACGTCGCGGCCATCAACGATGCGCCGGTGGAGGTTTCGCCGCTCGGCACGCTGAACATCAATGAAGACCAATCGTCGATATCGCCGATCAACCTACTGCCGGTATTCTCCGATGTGGACGGCGACGCGCTGACCTTTTCCGTGAGCAGCAATCTGCCCGCGGGTGTGATCGTCGCGGCGGTCGTCGGCAACAATCTGGAGCTGACGGCGATCGCGGACGCCAACGGTAGTGCAGACGTCGTCGTCGAGGCTCGGGATCCGAGCGGCGCGACCGACACCAGCACGCTGACGGTCAACGTCGCGGCGCTGAACGATGCTCCGACGCTGGATGTCGCGCTGGGCACGCTCAACGTCAACGAAGATCAGGCTGGCATAGGCTCTATCGACCTGACAACGCACTTCAGCGACATCGACGGGGATGCGCTGACGTTCAGCATCCTCTCGAACAATCCAGGTGGCGTGATCGGGGCGGCGATCTCCGGCGACGATCTGGACCTGACCGCCATCGCGGACGCGAACGGCACTGCGTCTATCCTGATCGAGGCGCGCGATCCGTCCGGCGCCACCGAGCAGGACACGCTTACGATAAACGTAGCGGCCATCAACGACGCGCCTACCGAGGTCTCGCCCCTTGGCACGCTGAACATCAACGAAGACGAGTCGTCGATCACGCCGATCAACCTGCTGCCGGTGTTTACTGACGTCGACGGCGACGCGCTGGTCTTCTCCGTGACCAGTAATCTGCCCGCGGGCGTGATTGCGGCGGCGGTCGTCGGCAACAATCTGGAGCTGACGGCCATCGCCAACGCCAACGGCAGCGCGGACGTCGTCGTCGAGGCCCGCGATCCGAGCGGCGCGACCGACACCAGCACGCTGACCGTCAACGTCGCGCCGGTCAACGATCCGCCGGCAGTGACGACCGCTCTGGGTACCCTCGACGTCGACGAGGACGAGCCGACGATTGCGTCGATCGATCTGACGACTCACTTCGACGACATCGACGGCGACGCTCTGACGTTCAGCATCGTCTCCAACAATCCCGGCGGTGTAATCAACGCGACCGTCTCCGGTGATGATCTGGATTTGACCGCCATTGCGGACGCGAACGGGACGGCGTCGATCCTGATCGAGGCGCGCGATCCGTCGGGCTCGACCGCGCAGGATACGCTGACCGTCAACGTGGGGCCGGTCGACGATGCGCCGCGCGAGGTCAGTCCGCTGGGCTCTCTGACTGTCAACGAAGACCAGCTCTCGATCCCGCCCTTCGATCTGCTGACGGTCTTTACCGAAGTCGAGGGCGAGGCGCTCACGTTCGCGGTGCTCTCCAACGTACCGGCGGGAATCATTGACGCCCAGGTGCTGGGCGCGAACCTGGAACTCGACACGCTGCTGAACCAAAACGGCACGGCGACGATTCTGGTAGAGGCCAGCGATCCAGGCGGTCAGACTGCCACCAGCACGCTGACGGTAGACGTGCTGCCCGTTAACGATCCGCCGGACGTTGTCTTGCCCCCGTCCACCATAACGGCCAACGAGGACGACGGTTTTGTGGGCATGGGTAATCTGAGCACGGTGTTCTCGGATCTGGATGGCGATGTCCTGACCTATTCGATCCAGTCGATTGCGCCCGCGGGGATCGTCACCGCGACGCTGTTTGGTTCGAACCTGGCGGTGTTCACGGTCGCTAACGGATTTGGCACGGCCGTCGTGACGCTCCGCGCCACCGATCCAGGCGGCCTGTTTGTAGAGCAAACGCTCACCGTCGACATTGCGCCGATCAACGATCAGCCGACTCTCGACGTGCCGTTTGGAGACGTCACCTACAACGAGGACTTTTCGGGTGCGCCGTCAGTTGATCTGGACACCTACTTCAGCGATATCGAAGACGCGACGCTGACCTATACCGTGCAGGCGAATGTGCCCGCGGGGTTGGTGAATGCGACCATCTCCGGCAGCACCTTTGAGCTGACCTCTATTGCCGATGCGAACGGCACGGGCAGCATCACCGTGCGCGCAACGGACAGCGAAGGGCTGTTCGCCGAAGGGACGCTGGGCGTTGAGATCCTGGCGATCAACGATGCGCCGCGCGTAGACGTGCCGATGGGCACGGTGTTGACCGACGAAGATACGCCGGCGCAACGTATCTTGATGAACAACGTTTTCATGGACCCGGAAGGCGATCCGCTGAGCTATGTCATTACCGACGTCACGCCGGCCTCGGGCATTGCCTCGCCGTTCCTGCTCGCCGGGATCGAGCTGATTCTGCAGACCGATGCCGACGCCAACGGCACGGTTACGGTGACGGTCGAGGCCGAAGATCCCCAGGGAGAGACCGTGACTGACACGGTTACCCTGATCGTCGCACCGGTGAACGATCCGCCGGTTGCGATCAGCCCGACGAACTCTGTCGCTCATCCGGAGGACCTTCTTGGGCTGCAAACGGTTGATGGTTCCCCGTGGTTCGATGATCCCGACTTTGCGAACGGCGACACGCTGACCTTCTCGCTGGGAACGACTGGGGGCGACGCGGTACTCAGCGACATCGGCGTATCCGGTGCTGGCGTCATCAGCTACCGAATCGTGCCCGCGATGGCCGGTACCGGTACCATCTCGATTGTTGCGACGGACACGGCCGGCGAGGCCATAGACGCCCTGCTCAGCGTCGTCGTCACGGGTGTCAACGATGTGCCCGTACTCGTCAGCGCGCCGCCTCCCGCATCTATTGCAGAAGATCTTGGACCGCTGGTCATCGACTTCACCGGCGTCTTCTTCGACGAGGACGTCGCGCTGCAGGGCGACCTGCTCACGCTGACTGTGGATGGTGGCCCGACCACGCCGCTCGGCGAGGCAACGTTCGCTGGCGAGACCTTCACGCTGGCGCTGACGCCGGACTTTAACGGGTCCGCGACGCTTGCGATCACGGCGACTGACCTGTTCGGCGAAACCGCCAGCACCACAATTGACATCACCGTCACCCCGGAACCGGACGCGCCCTTCGTTGCTAACCCTATGGGCACGCAGACCGTCTTCGAGGACGGCGCCGACTTCGTCTTTGATCTCACGGCGGTATTCGATGATGTGGATATCACGCGCGAGGGCGACTCGCTCTCCTACGCCATTGTTGGCGGTTTGCCGTCGCCGCTCTTTACGGCATCGGTGACGACCAGTCCCTCCTCGCCGACGGGCGGCACGTTAACGGTTAATCTGACGCCGGACGCCATCGGCACGGGACCGATCGAGATCGAGGCGACGGATACGACGGGTCGCACGGTGCGCGACACGCTGTCGCTGGAGATTCAGGAAGTCGTGGCCATCGCTGTCAACGACACCGCGACGATGAACGAGGGTGACGGTACGACCGACTTCGTAGACATCGATGTGCTGGCCAATGATATCGAAGGCGACCCTGTAACCGAGGTCGTCGCCACGGGCCGCAGTTGGACGATCGCCGGCGTCGAATACACCGATGCCTCAAGCTCTGATCCGACGACCCAGATCGACGGTACGGGTACCGAGATCACGCTGCCAAATGCGAACGTACAGATTCTACCGAGCGGCCTGATCCGCTACACGCCGAAGAACAACTATAGCGGTGCTGATTTCTTCGAGTACACGATACGCGACGGCGACGGCGACGAGTCGATCGGTCGCGTTGACGTCACCGTTGTGTCCGTCAACGAGGCGCCGGAAGTCAGCACGTCGCCGAGCTACAACATCACCCAGGCGGAGTTTCTGGATGTGGTTGCGGAGGGTGGCCTGACGGCATTCGGCTTCGACCCGGACGGCGACCCGCTGATCGTCCTTCAGCTCACAACGCCAGATCCGCTGGTGACGGACGCCTTCAGCTTCTCGCCGGACGGCTCCTTCAGTTGGACGCCGGACCCATCATTTGTTGGCACGGTGAGCTTTGATATTCAGTTCTCCGACGGTTCTCTGGTCTCGCCGACCGTGTCCGTCACGATCGACGTCGGCGCCACTCCGCCGCCGCCGCCGGCGCCACCGGCAGGCGAAGTCGAATTCGACATGAATCTCGCCGACGTGCCGCTCGAAGACGCAGTATCCACCGAGGCCAACGTACTGCTGATGATGGATGACTCGGGCAGTATGGATTGGGACATGATGACCAACCAGAGTTCCGGCTTGTTCCTGATGATCAACAATGCTCGTCAGGCGGGCACTCGCTGGTCTGGTCGCTACTACTACTACATCTTCTCGCTGTCCACGAATATCTACACGTGGGTACCGATTCTGCCGGCCCAGGAAAGCTTAGATGCGGACCCCGACTTCGTAGGCAATGACTATGGTGTCTGGCGAGCGCGCAGCGCGCAGTATAGTTCTACCTACTACAATCCGGCGATTGAGTACTTGCCGTGGCGAGGATTGGATCGCGGAAATCAGGACTTTGACGACGTCGATCCCTCTGCGGCGGTGCTTGATCCCTACGATGTCACCGTGCAGTCCATAGATCTCACCGCGCAACAGACTTACGTGTCAGCCAGTGTGCCGATCATGACCAGCGCCGACGATGACATACGTTTAAACGTTGGTAGCAAGAACGTCACTAACACGGTCTGGCTGCCGCATTACTACACGACCACGGCCACCGGTATTCCGGCCTGGAACTCACCGCGAACCCGAATCGATATCGTCGATCCCGCGAACACGACGGATGCGTCGCCGCCCGCTGGACTTGCGGTGTACGCCGGTGGTGCAAACCGCAGTGATTGCGCCGTGGATGATGGTGACCCGATGACCTGTTCGCCGGCCGTCGAGTTGCAGAACTTCGCGAACTGGTTCAGCTACTATCGAACCAGAGAGCACGCGGCGAAAGCCGCGCTCGGCCGTGCAGTTGCTGATACCAGCAACCTTCGGATGGGTTACGCGGTACTTAACGATGCAAACGATCGAGAAGCGATTGCCTCACTGAACTCTTCGTATCGCACAGGTGAAAAGGCGGAGCTCATCGATCAGATTTACACGACCCAATCTGGTGGTGGAACGCCGCTGCGTCAGGCGCTCGACCGTGCCGGACGACATTTCGAGTGTTTGTCTGGCGACGCCTTTGGCAGTACCGCCGACTCGTCCCCTGGCGATACGGCCTGTCCCATCTTGCCAGCCCCGGAAGGTCAGTGTCAGAACAACTTTACGCTGCTGCTTTCTGACGGCACATGGAACGGCGGCTTGACCGGCGATGCAGGCAACAACAACGACTTCGATGCGACGCCCGATACCGCTTTCGACGGTGGCGTATTCGCAGATGCCGTCAGCGGCACACTTGCCGATGTGGCGATGTACTACTACGAGCGAGATCTGCATCCTTCACTAAGCGATGGTGTTCCGACGAGCGCGCGGGACACCAATTTGGCGCCGGAGGGATCTTTTAGTCTCGAAGACGAAGTCATGCACCAGCATATGAAAACCTATACGGTCGGCTTTGGTCTCAATGGCGGCACGGCGCTTACCGATCTGCCTAACAACGGCACCGATCCTGACACAGGCGAGCCGAATATTGACTTTACACAGTCTTTTGCATGGCCCAACGCGTTTAATGGCGGTACCGCGAAAGTCGATGACATGCTGCACGCCGCCGTTAATGGTCGCGGAGAGTTCCTGCAAGCGAACAACCCTGTTGGCCTTGCACAAGCCTTCCAGGCGGCATTCGATGAGTTTTCTGATGGATCTGTCTCGGTCAGTGCGGTCGCCTTCGGTTCAACGCGACTGCGCGAAGGAACGGTCGAGTACAGGGGCTTCTTTAATCTGAAGTTTAACTCTGGCGACCTGGTTGCTATCGAACTGCTCGATCCTACCACCGGTCTACCGCCGGCAGACCCGCTGCAGTGGTCTGCCGCCGATCAGATTGCCGGACGGAGCCCGGATTCGCGCCTCATTGTTACATTCGATCGCGTCGGCCAGATCGGCATCCCATTTCGACACGCGGATCTGAACGCGGACCAGCAGGCGATGCTGTCGTCCATCGAGGTCGACTACCTGCGCGGCGACCAGACGCTCGAAGAACCGCTGGGTCCTTTCCGCGAGCGTGCGAGCATCCTGGGCGACATCGTCAACTCCGGACCGAAGGCGGTTGGCGCGCCAGAGGCTTTCCGTCGTGATCGCGCACCGTTTCCTACGGATGTGTTGTACTCCGACTACAAAGAGGCGCAGGCGTCGCGTCGCCGGGTCGTCTACGTCGGTTCCAACGACGGCATGCTGCACGCATTCGACGGCGGCTTCGCGGATGTCAACGTCATCGACAACGGCACCGGCAACGAGATGTTCGCGTTCGTGCCTAACAAGCTGATCGACTCAACCCAGCGCTTTAACAACGACTTAGATCAGCTCACATCACTGGTCTACAGTCACAAGTACTTCGTCGATCTGACGCCGACCGTGGAAGACGTGTTCATCTCTCCCGGTGGCATCGGTGCGATGGAGTGGCGTTCGATCCTGATCGGCGGTCTGCGCGGCGGCGGTAAAGGGTACTTTGCCCTCGACGTCACCAACCCAGACACCCTTGGCCTGTCTGAGGCCAATGCGGCACAGGCGGTCATGTGGGAGTTCACCGATGAAGACGATACTTATCCGGTAGAGGCCGATGGCACGCCGCTTGGTGGTGCGGTCGGTGCGATTACCGACGCGGCGGGTCAGCCCGTGAAGGATCTAGGCTACACGTACTCAGAAGCGCGGGTCGTTATGACCAACGCGCAAGAAGGTAGTTCGCCAGCGCGGCAGAAATGGGCGGCGGTCTTCGGTAACGGCTATAACAGTACCGCGGGTATCGCGAAGCTATTCGTTAACTTTATCAACGATGGCTACAACGGCTGGCAGACGGGTGACTTCGTCAAGCTGAACACCGAGGCGGGCGTGATTTCGTCGACCAGCGGCGATTCGCTTGCCGGCATCCCGAACGGCCTCGGCCAGCCTACAGTGATCGATCAGGATCTCAACGGCACCGCCGATCTGGTCTACGCGGGCGACCTGCAAGGCCATCTGTGGCGCTTCGATATCTCGGATACCGATCCGGCCAACTGGACGGTTACGAAGATATTCACCGCAACCTTCGACGGCACAACTGCCACGCGGCAATCGATCACGACGGCACCCGTTGTCACCAAGTTGCCCGATCAGGTTGGCTTCGTCGTGGCGTTTGGCACCGGCAGCTTCATAACAGAAGCGGATGGTCTGTCCACCGATATACAATCGGTCTACGGGATCTGGGATCGCTTTGAAACCAGTCCGGTGATGGCTGACCCCGCGTCTAAGCTCACGCGGCTCGTCGAGCAGACGATCACCAACGTCGTTGACGAGACCCTGCCGACGCCGTTCCTGCGGATCATGAGTGAGAACGCGGTGGCCTATACGCCCGCCAGCGGCGGCTCCGGCGGCAATTACGGCTGGTTCATCGATCTTGATCCGCCGCGCGCGGCGACCACGCAGCAAGGGAATCCGAATCCCGATACCGGCGGACTGGCACCGCCGAACGCCCAGTATCCGGGTGAACGGGCGATCCGCCGTATCATCCCGCGGGCCAACGCGCTGGTACTGACGACCGTCATACCGCGCGATGCCGACAGCTGCTTCCGCGCACCTCCGGGCGCGATCTGGTTCGTCGATTCTCTCAGCGGTGGCGATCCCGGTCGGCCGGTGATCGATCTCGACAACGATGGTGTAATCGACGACGGTGACCTGGTGACCGTGGACGGCGAGGAGTACGCGGCAGGCATCCTGTTCGATAGCGGCGCCGGCGATGGGTCACTGGTCGACCCGTCGGTACTGCTGGGCGATGATCTGACCGACTGGCTGGTGCTGAACAGTTCTCACGGTGAGGATCCGACAATCGTGCGTATCATCAAGAATCAGGTGCCTAAGACCGGCCGCTTGTCCTGGTGGGAGTTGCTGGGTGAGTAGCTACTCCAGCAACGAAAGGCAATCTGGCTCTGTCAATTTCAGAAGGAGAATCGGAGTGTTTGAGATTCGAACGGGTCGGCAAGCGGGGTGGCTATTACGGCTTACACTCGCTCTTTCGGTGTTTGCTGGGAGTCAAATTGCCATGGCCCAGCAGGCAGGGGACGATGCGGGGCCGATCGTTGGAGAAGGCGTGGTGCAGAAAATCGACATCGTGAATTCGAGCATCATCATCAGCGGCTTTGAGTTCGTGATCGCGCAGGGCGCGCCCGTTCAGATCGCTGGCAGCACATCGTCGATCGCCGGGCTGCTCCCCGGGATGAAGGTGAGCTACTTCGCAGAACCCATTGCGCAAGCGCAGGATCGCATCCTCGCCATTGAGCAGCTGCCGGACAACTTTCCAATACTCGAACACTAGTACCCGGCACTCAGCTACAACATCGGGCAGCGCAGCGGGCGCCCGCGCGCGTCTTCGCGTATCCCGTCCCCGTCAGAATCCCGCGCGCTGCGCACGCGCGCCTGCGCGTTGATGATCGCCTGGCGCGCTAAGCGCGCGTCGTTTGCGGGTGGACAGTACTGCAGGTGTCCGTTCTGCCAGTCTGTGAGGCCCGACGGCCGCAGCGTGAGAGACTTCTTGTTGCGGAACGAGCGCCAGCGAAAGCGTTCGCCGTTGCGCAGCGGCGGGAACCCGCGGACCAGATAGTCGCTGCCGTCCATGCGGCCGTTGCGGTTGCTGTCGACGAACAACAGGCTGCCATCGTGCCAGGTGTCGCGTTTGCCGCAGTCCGTGGCACCCGGGGCTCCGGGACAGAGCGTGACGTTGCGGCGCAGCGAGATGGCCGTCGCGCGGGCGAGCTGGATGCGGCCGAGCATGCCGTTCATCGCGGCGGTTGCGCGATGATCCCGCACCAGATGAATGAGACTAGGTACGGCAAACGCGGCCAGCAGCGCCGCGATCGCGACAACCGCGATGAGTTCGAACAGGGTGAAGCCGCGGTGAGGGCGCATGACGCGATCTCACCGCGCCAGCGCCTCATACGGCAGCGGCAGACTGCGCCGATCGATGTGCGAGTCTGCCGCCGGGCGGCTTACTCCATATCGAGTTTCTTGAGTCGATAGCGCAGCGCGCGAAAGGTAATGCCCAGATCCTTGGCGGCCGCCGTCTTGTTCCAGCGGTTGGCTTCGAGCGCGCGGGTGATCAGCGCCCGTTCCACTGTCTCGAGACGATCCTCAAGCGATTCGCCCTCGGCGAGAGGCACGTCGTTCTCCAGTAACGCAACGTTTGCCGGCGCGTCTGGATCTGCGGTGTCGGCCTCGGCGGGCGACGCGGCCGCAGCGAAGTCCACCGCATCGTCTTCGATGCTGGTGATGTTGAGGTCCGCCGGTAGGATCTGCTGGTTTTCGCACAGCGTGAACGCGCGCTCCAGCAGGTTCTCCAGTTCCCGGACGTTGCCGGGAAATTCGTAGGTCATGAGCGCTTCGATCGCGGCCTCGGTCAGCTCGGGCCTGGGCGCGCTGTAGTCCCGTGCCAGGCGATCGAGGATGAGATGCGCGAGGTCCAGGACATCGTCGCCGCGTTTGCGCAGCGGCGGCATTTCCAGGTTGATTACGTTCAGCCGGTAGTACAGATCCTGTCGAAACCGACCGCTGCGCACCTCCTCGCCCAGGTTCTTGTGGGTGGCAGACAGCACGCGGACGTCGATCTCCACTTCGCTCTGGGCGCCGATCGCCCGCACCGCCTTCTCCTGTATCGCGCGCAGCAGCTTGACCTGCATGGACAGCGGCAGGTCGGCCACCTCGTCCAGAAACAGCGTGCCGCCCCTGGCCGCCTCGAAAAGGCCTTCCTTATCGGCGACGGCGCCGGTGAAACTCCCTTTGCGGTGACCGAAGAATTCGCTCTCCATCAGCTCACTGGGGATGGCGCCGCAATTGACTGGAACGAACGGGAACGCGGCTCGCGGGCCCTGTTCGTGGATCAGCCTGGCCGCCAGTTCCTTGCCGGAGCCGGACTCGCCGCTGATATAGATCGGCGCCTGGCTGCGCGCCAGCTTGCGAATCTGTGATCGCAGCGACTCCATCACCGAGGACTCGCCGATCATGCGGGTACCGCCTTCGGTCTCGGCGGACTCCTGAAAACGCAGCGCCGTCTCCACCAGCGCGCGCAGCTGGCCAATGTCGACCGGTTTCTGCAGGAAGTCGAAGGCGCCGCACTTCAGGGCGGAGATCGCCGTCTCCATGGAGCCGAACGCGGTGATCACCGCGACGGGCAGTTCGGGCCTCTCCCGGCCGATCAGGTCGACGATCTCCAGTCCGGTGCCGTCCGGCAGGTTCATGTCCGTCAGGCACAGCTCGAAGGGTTGTTTCGCCAGCGCGGCCTTGGCGCCGGCCACGTCCGCCGCCGCCACGGTGTCCAGCCCCATGCGACCGAGCGTGATTTCCAGCAGCTCGCGAATGTCGGGCTCGTCGTCGATGATCAGAGCGGTTGGGTTTGCGTTTTTCATTCGGTGATGCGATCCGGATGAGCGAAGGTGATTCTAAAGGCACCGCCGGCGTCCGGCACGTCGACGTAGGATAGCCGAGCGTTGTTGGCCTCGAACAGTTCGCGGCAGATGTACAGTCCGAGTCCGGTGCCGTTGTACTCGGTCGTGAAAAACGGTTCGAACAGCGACGCCTGGTCCGCCTCGGGGACGCCTGGCCCGTCATCCAGAACCTGCAGGAACGGTCGGTCGGTGCTCGCGTCGATACCGCCTTCGAGGCGCAGCGTTGGGCTGCCTGAATGGGCGCGACTGTAGCGCAGGCCGTTCTGCGCAAGGTTCGTCAGTCCCTGAAATAGCTGGGACCGATCGATGCGTACCTCCGTGTCACTGGGCTCGATGGCGATGGCGATCTGGGCGTCGGCATTGTCCGCAACCGACAGTTCCTCCACGAACTCGCCGACGGCCTGGTGCAGATTGATGCGCTGTGGGTTCGCGGGACGACGTCGCGACATCTCCAGGATGTTCTCGATGACGCCGTTCATGCGCTCGCTGTGATTGTTGATGATGTCGATCAGACGCGCGTCGCCGTTGTCCAGGTGCTCCGATTCGGCGAGCAGCTGCGCGGCGTGCGCGATCGCGCCCAGCGGATTGCGAATCTCGTGGGCGATGCTGGCCGAGAGGCGACCGAGAGCGGCGAGCTTTAGCTGTTGCGCGCGCTGCTGCACCTCGCTGGTGTCCTCCAGGAAGACGATGACCTCGGCGTCGGCCGGCGCGCCGCGCACCGCGGAGAAGTTGGCGCGTATCTCGGGCGTCTCTGCGGTCACCTGGAAGGGCCTGGCCCGGTAGCTGGTGTCCAGCCGCCAGGCGTGCAGATGTTCGCGCAGCGCGGTGGGTAGTTCGACGTCGTCGCTGCGCCGCAGCCCTAGCAAGGCGAGTGCGGAGTCGTTGCCGGTGCGCATATCGTTGCCGCCGTCGACGATCAGGATGCCGGTGCGCATGCGCGCGATGACCTGACGGTTGATCCGCTCCAGGTCCGCGAGCTCTGCCGCCTGCTCGAGCGCCGTGGTCTCGCTGGCACGCAGGCGCGCGGAGATCCACTGGATCGCCTGGGCCGCGAGGAAGAACAGGGCGCCGAATACTCCGGCCTGGAAGGGCCCCTGAAAAGAGTCGGCCCTGTGCAGCATCCACAGCGTCTCTTCGAACAGCAGCGCGAGAGAGGCGGACGCGGCAAAAAAGATGCTGATGCGCGGCCCCGACAGAATGGCCCCCGCCGTGACGGTGACCAGCAGCAGCGGCGCGAGGCCGCTGTCGATCCCGCCGGACAGATAGGTGAACCAGGTGATGACGAAGATGTCGAGCATCACCACCGCGGCCACCATGGCTGGGCGGCGTAGCTGCCGATCGGGCAAGAAGTTGATGCCGATCAGGAGGATCGCATTGAACAGCGAGTACAGCTCGATGCTGTTCGAAAACAGTGCAGGGTCGGCGCTGCCGAGCCGGGTGAAGCTCTGACCCTGTCGAAACAGCATGAGCAGCGTGGCAGACGCCACGACCCGATACAGGGCAAAGACCCTGATGAGACCCAGGGTTTGACGATAGCGACGCTCGTCGAGCTCGCTGATTGCCGCGCGCGTCTGCTCGCGCATGGGCTCGGCTGGGATGGGCTCCGATGACTGGGATGACTCGGATGAAGACAGGGTCACGGCCGTTGGTCTCGTCTCACGGCACGTCGGTGGTCGGCGCGGCCAGGCCTGGTACGCGCCTGTGCCCTGCGTTCACCGGCGCACTAGCCAGTTTAGTGCGCAGTGTCGAGTCAGTCGCCGGATTGGTCTGTGCTCTGCTTCTCGCGCAGAGACGTTTGGGTCGTCTGGACGTTCGTCGCGGCGCCGCCGTCGGCGCGCTGAATCTCCAGCGGCGGTGGCACGGCCGGCCGGTCGAGCAGGCCGAAGCTCATCACATTGAGCCAGGAACGTTCGCGGTTGCTGACCGTCTTCTTGAACACTAGGTTGCCTGCCGCGTCGAAGGCCTCGTAGTCGGGATAGTTGTGCGCGAGCACCAGCAGCATGTCGTTGGCGGCGTCTTCCAGACCGAGCTGGTAGTTGGACTCTATGGCGATCGCGAGAGCATCGGCGACGGCGGCCGACGACGGATAGTTTTCGATGACATAGCGCGCGCGATTCGATGCCGCGACGTAGGCTTTGCGCTGCATGTAGTAGTCGGCAATGTTGACCTCGCTGGCGGCTAGCACGTCGCGCAGGAAGATCATGCGCTGGCGCGTGTCCGGGGCGTATTCGCTGTTCGGAAATCGCTTCAGCATGTCGCTGAAGACGCTGAACGCCTCGCGCATGCCGCTGACGTCGCGCCGCGAATAGTCGGTGGTGCGCAGCCGATCCAGCACGCCCGCGTTGCGGCGCTGCGCGGCCAGACCGTTCATGTAGTACGCGTAGTCCACGTTCTCGTGCTGTGGGTGCAGGCGTATGAAGCGGCGCGCGGCCGCCTGGGAGGAGTCGAGCTCAAAGGACATGTAGCGGGCGTAGATCAGCTCGAGCTGCGCCTGCTCCGCGTAGCGTCCAAACGGGAAGCGAGCCTCCAGCTGCTCGAGGTGCGCAATGGCGGCATTGTAATTGCTGGTGCGCAGGCTCCGCTGGGCGTTCTGGTAGATGATGCCCTCGGCCGTATTGTCGTTCTCGTCGTAGTAGCCGCCGCCGCCGTCGCTCTTGCAGCCGCTGAGCAGCAGCGAACCGAGCAGCACGCCAAGCAGCGCGCCCAGCGCTAGCGCAGAGGGGCCTCTGCTTGCCCGCGCGTCGTCGCGTGCGGATGCGGACGCGTTGCGCCCGCGATCGAAAGGATAGGGCGTCGGGCTGGCGGTGTCGGGCGCCGACAGGGCGAGTATGGAACTCTCCATGGACACTGATCTCCGGTCAGAGTGTGGCCGCTCGTCGTAACGGCCGTGTATGGGGACAGTTTACCATTGCTGTCCGCTGGCTTAAGTTCGGCGGCGACCGGGTTCGGCGGTCGGCGTTGCGGCCGATTCGCTCGGGCTCCGCTCGACTACACCACAACCAGCCTCAGGCCATCGATGTCATCCCCCGACGCCGCAGACACCTCATCGCTCCGACTCGCTTTGACAGCGCTGGTACCCAATGAGTTCGGCGGCGAACGCCTGGATCGAACCGCCGCCGCGCTGTTCGACGAATACTCGCGGACCGAGCTGACGCGCTGGATACGGGCGGGCGAGCTGCGGGTAAACGGCGGGGTCGCGGCGGCCAAGAAGCGCCTGCTGGGCGGTGAGCGACTGGATCTGACGGGTCGCGTGCGCGAACTGCCGGCCTGGCAGACGCCGCAGCCGGTCGAGTTCGGTGTGCTGCATGAGGACGAAGACCTGATCGTCGTGGCAAAACCGGTCGGTCTGGTCGTCCACCCGGGTGCCGGGCAGCCGGCGGGCACCCTGGTCAACGGCCTGCTGCATCGTTTCCCCCAACTCAAACACCTGCCGCGGGCGGGAATCGTGCATCGGCTCGACAAGGACACGAGCGGCGCGCTGGCGGTGGCGGCGAGCCCCGCGGCGCATCGGACGCTGGTGCAGGCGCTGGCGGAGCGACGCGTCGAGCGCCGCTACCGGGCCATCGCCATCGGCCGGATCGACGCGGATCGACGCATCGAGGCACCGATCGGTCGCGATCCGAGCCGGCGCACGCGACAGGCCGTGGTCGCGCACGGCAAACCCGCCGTCACCCATGTGCGCGTCCTGGAACGCTTTGCTGCCCATAGCCTGATCGAAGCGCGCCTGGAGACCGGACGCACCCACCAGATCCGTGTCCACCTTGCCCATGTCGGCCACCCTCTGGTCGGCGACGCGCGCTACGGTGCGCGGCTGCGTCTGCCGGCGGCCTGCGACGCCGCTCTCGAGTCGGCGCTGCGCGCCTTCGAGCATCAGGCGCTCCACGCCTGGCGCCTCGGCCTTACTCATCCGCGGACGGGG
Organism: Pseudomonadota bacterium; assembly: GCA_039029135.1. Lineage (GTDB taxonomy): Bacteria > Pseudomonadota > Gammaproteobacteria > Pseudomonadales > Azotimanducaceae > JALZVT01. The sequence goes on from JBCCGT010000004.1 coordinate 177,664, forward strand.
CAATGGCTCGAGTTCGAGGCCGCCGAGCCGGATGACTTCCGGGCGCTGGTGAACGCGCTCAGACACCACGCCGATCCTGACACCCGCTCCGGAGCCGGCCAGTGACGGTTCCGCTGCTCGATTTGAACGAACCCGCGGACTGGCGCGCCGGTTTCGCCTGCACGCTTGGGGGCGGAACCGGCTACGGTCGATTCAACCTCGGGATGCACGTCGGTGACGACCCGCAGCAGGTCGCGGCGCGACGGTCGCGGCTCGCGGCTGCTCTCGGCGTCACACGCATTGCGTGGCTCAATCAGGTGCACGGCGTCGAGTGCCTGGAAATCGGCGCGCCGCAGGAACCGCCACCCGACGCGGACGCGGTCTGGACGCGCGCGCGCGGGCTGGCCCTCGGCATTCTGACTGCCGACTGCGTGCCGGTGCTGCTCGCTGGTGGTGGCTGCGTCGCGGCGGCCCATGCCGGCTGGCGTGGCATCGCCGGCGGTATCCTGCCGCGGCTTGTGAGGCGGCTGCCGGCCAAGCCCCGCGACTTGCGGGCCTTCATCGGTCCGGCGATCAGCGGTGCGGTGTATCAGGTCGGCGAGGAGGTGGCCGAAGCGCTGCGGGCCGTCGACCTGGAACACTGCCTGCGCGCGCAGCGCCCGGACGGCACGGACCGTCGATATCTGGCGGACTTGATCGGCGCGGCGCGCGCTCAGCTTGCCGCGAGTGGCGTGTCGCAGGTGAGCGGCGGCGACTGGTGCACGCTGACCGACGAGCGGTTCTACTCGTATCGACGCGCCTCTATTGCGCTAGCCGGAGCGCCGCCCGCTGGCGGGCCTGCTGTGGGGCGGCAGGCAAGCCTGGTGTGGTTGCGCGGGACCTGATGGGCCGCCAGGGCGCGGCTGCGTCGTGCGCTACTAGCCCGTGGCGTCGCAGTTGGTGGCGATGCTGAGCTGAGCCTGGCGGACGCGCTCGTCGCGATCTTCGTCGGTCATCGCGACCTCTTCGCCGTTGGCATCCTTGTAGCGAATCCTGCCGCGGGCCTGCAGCTTCTTCAGGACCCGCTGAGAGGTTGCGCAGTTGGTGGTGCGCAGCTTGGCGACGGCCGCCTTGCGGCTGGCCTCGGCTGCCTCCAACTCCGCGAGCATCGAGCGCTGACTCTCGGACAGGTTGGGCTGTTCGCTGGCGGGTGCCTCGCTTGCCGCGGCGGCGCCAACCGTCGCGGCAGCCGCAGGCGCGCCTGCCGATGCGGTATACGGGTTCACCAGCCGCGCCTCGGCGCCACTGGGTTTACGCTCGCCGTAGTTCACGACGCCGTTTTCGTCCACCCAACGATAGACCTCGGCCGTCGCGGCCGGCGCGTTGAAGAGCGCCATGGCGGCTGCCAGCAGCCCGGCCACCGCCGCTACGGTGATGGTCAGGTCTGGCCGCCGCAGGGCGCGCGCCCGAGCGCGTGCGGGAAGTGCTGTTCGCGGAGCGCGACGACCGCTCGAGGCTGTGGAAAGAAAGCTGCTCATGTCGATCTCAGGGCTCCGGCGCGTCTGAATTGTGATCCGTATCGAGACTATCACAGCCCGCGAGCCGCCCTGATGTGCCCTGGGGCACAAAGTCTGCGTTTCGAAACGTCCCCTCTTTAATTGACATGAAATTTCCGAACGCGAAGAATACGCGCCCCCGCGCGCGCCGCTATCCCGGTCACCCCTGACGAACGGCGCTCGAACGGCGGCTCCGCTGGCGCTCATCAAGCGCGGCGCGAGCCCGAGTCGAATACGCGGGCCAGCGCCGTCGGCGTCGGGTGTTGCGGTTTGCTGCCGTCAAACATCCGGCGGCCGGGCTAGCGGCTGCTGCGGAATTTTATGTTGAACCGACCAGTCAGGATTGCTCGATGAGCGATGAGATGAGTGACGAGATATTGTCAGGCGGCGAGATGCTCATAAGGGCACTGCAGGACGCCGGCGTCGACGTGGTGTTTGGCTATCCGGGTGGGGCCGCGCTACACATATATGACGCGATCTTCCGCCAGCAGGAGGTCGAACACATGCTGGTTCGGCACGAGCAGGCGGCGACCCACATGGCCGACGGCTACGCGCGCGCCACCGGTCGGCCGGGCGTCGTGCTGGTTACCTCTGGGCCAGGGGCCACCAACGCGGTGACCGGCATTGCGACGGCCTATATGGACTCGATTCCGATGATCGTGATTTCGGGTCAGGTGGCCTCTGAGTTCATCGGTACCGATGCGTTTCAGGAGACCGACATGGTCGGTATCTCGAGACCGGTGGTGAAACACAGCTTCATCATCAAAGATATCGAGAAGATCCCTGAGGTCATCAGTAAGGCCTTCTATATCGCGAGTTCGGGACGGCCAGGACCCGTGGTGATCGACGTGCCGAAGGACATGACGGATCCGGGCGTGCAGGCGCGGTATCGCTTTCCGCGGGACGTCACCTTGCGTTCCTACACGCCGGCGACCCGCGGGCACGGCGGACAGATTCGCAAGGCGGTGGCGGCGCTGTTGGCCGCCAAGCGCCCGGTGATCTACAGCGGCGGCGGCGTCATTCAGGGCGATGCAAGCGAGCAACTCACCGAACTCGCGCGCCGACTCGACTATCCAGTGACCAATACGCTGATGGGGCTGGGGGCATTCCCAGCGCCGGATCGGCAGTTCCTCGGCATGCTCGGCATGCACGGCACGTTCGAGGCGAACATGGCCATGGACGAGGCGGACCTGATCTTTGCCCTGGGCGCGCGCTTCGACGATCGCGTCACCAACAATCCGGCGAAGTTCGCCCCGGACGCCACGATTGTGCACCTGGATGTCGACCCCGCGTCGATCTCGAAGATCATCGAGGCGGACGTGCCGATCGTTGCGCCGGTCGGTCCGGCGCTCGATATGATGCTGGAGGTTCTGGACGCGGAACTCGAACGCACGCCCGACGCGCTCGACAAGGCGGCGCACGCGCAGTGGTGGCAGAAGATCGATGGCTGGCGCACCGAAGCTGGCCTCGATCACGCGCTGCCGGTCGAAAGCAACGGGCGCATTCTGCCGCAGCGCGTTGTGCAGGCGCTGTACCAGGCAACCGGCGGTGATGCGTTCATCACCTCGGACGTGGGCCAGCATCAGATGTTCGCGGCGCAGTATTATCACTTCAACGCGCCGCGGCGGTGGATCAACTCGGGCGGACTGGGAACCATGGGCTTCGGTCTGCCTTCTGCCATGGGCGTACAGGTGGCCCATCGCGACGCCGTCGTTGCCTGCGTGTCGGGCGAAGGCAGCTTCATGATGAACCTGCAGGAGCTGTCGACCTGTCGCCAGTACGCGCTGCCGATCAAGATCGTCATCCTGAATAACGAAGCGCTCGGCATGGTGAAGCAATGGCAGGACATGCAGTACGGCGGCCGGCACTCCGAGAGCACGTATAGCGACTCGCTGCCCGACTTCGTGGCGCTCGCCGAATCCTTCGGCCACGTCGGCATGCGTATCGATGATCCGGCGCAGTTGGACGACGCGCTGGCGGAGATGTTTGCCCCGCATAATCGCGATCGTCTGGTGCTGCTCGACGTCGCGGTCGATCCCGAGGAACACGTCTATCCCATGGCAATCAAAGGCGGCGCCATGCGCGACATGGTCCTGTCACGGGCGGGGGGCTGAGTCATGCGCAGAGTATTGGCGGTACTGCTCGAAAACGAAGCCGGCGCGCTAGCGCGCGTGACGAGCCTGTTTGCCCAGCGCGACTACAACATCCAGACCCTCACGGTGGCGCCCACGGAGGACGCGACGCTGTCGCGCCTGACGCTGACGACTTCGGGGGACGATTCGAAGATCGAACAGATCACCAAGCAGCTCAACAAGCTGATCGAGGTGGTCAAGGTTGTCGATCTAACCGACTCGGAGCACGTAGAGCGCGAAATCATGCTGGTCAAGGTGCGCGCCGAGGGCGTCGCCCGCGAAGAAGTGCGGCGCACCGCCGACATCTTTCGCGGTCAGATCATCGACGTGACGGCTAACGCCTATACCGTGCAGCTGACCGGACCGCAGGCGAAGCTCGACGCGTTTATCGGTGCTATCGGCAAGACGACCGTGCTGGAAGTTGTGCGTTCCGGCGCGACGGGCATTAGCCGCGGCGACAAGATTCTCAGCATCTAGCCAAGCAAGTTCTATCCATTCACCACCGGCGCTGCGATCGCGCTGACGACCATTCAAAAGGGGACAACCATGCAGGTCTACTACGACAAAGACGCTGACCTTTCCATCATTCAGAACATGAACGTGGTGATCGTCGGCTATGGCTCCCAGGGCCATGCCCATGCCAACAATCTGCGCGACAGCGGCGTGGCCAATGTCACCATCGGCCTGCGCCAGGGCTCCGGATCCTGGCGCAAGGCCGAGAACGCGGGTTTCAAGGTGGCGGAAGTCGCCGACGCCGTGCGCGATGCCGATCTGGTCATGGTGCTCACGCCCGACGAAGGTCAGCGCGCGCTCTACGCAGCGGAGATCGCGTCGAACGCGAAAGAGGGCGTGACGCTTGCCTTCGCGCACGGCTTCAACGTCCATTTCGGTCTGATCGAACCGCGCGACGATATGGACGTCATCATGATCGCGCCCAAGGGGCCGGGCCACACGGTACGCTCGACGTACACTCAGGGCGGCGGCGTGCCGTCGCTGATCGCCATCGCTCAAGACCGCTCGGGCATGGCGCAGGCGAAGGCACTGTCCTATGCGTCAGCGAACGGCGGTGGCCGCGCGGGTATCATCGAAACCAACTTTCGCGAGGAAACCGAGACCGATCTGTTCGGTGAGCAGGCGGTGCTGTGCGGCGGCGCGACCGCGCTGGTGCAGGCCGGATTTGAGACCCTGGTCGAGGCGGGCTATGCCCCCGAGATGGCCTACTTCGAGTGCCTGCACGAGCTGAAGCTCATCGTCGATCTGCTCTATGAGGGCGGCGTCGCCAACATGTGGTACTCGGTATCGAACACGGCCGAATACGGCGGCCTGACCCGCGGTTCGCGCCTGGTGACCGACGAAACGAAGGCAGAGATGAAGCGCATCCTTAAGGAGATCCAGGAAGGCGAGTTCGCGCGCGAGTTCGTCACCGAGAATCAGGCCGGGGCGCCGACCATCAAGGCCCGTCGGCGACTCACGAGCGAGCACCAGCTTGAGGCGGTGGGGGCGGGTCTGCGCGAGATGATGCCCTGGATCAAGGAAAACCGCCTGGTCGACAAAGACGTCAACTAGGCGATGACGCTAACCGGGTGATACTGCGCGGGGCGGCGTTCGGAACCCAAACCCCGCGCCGGGTGAGCGACACTTAAGCCAGCCTAACGAGAGGCGAGCGGATGAGCGACGACACGGAGCAACGTCAGGCGGCGGACGGCAGCGGCGAGGCGCCGACCGCCGCGCGTATCGGTTCGATCCATCCACTACCGGAGGCGGTAGGCGAGGACACGCGCAGGCGCGGCGTCTACCTGCTTCCCAACCTGATCACTAGCGGCGGCCTGTTCGCCGGCTTCTACGCGATGGTGGCGAGCGCCAACGGCAACTTCGTCGCCGCCTGCCTCGCGATCATAGCGGCCCTGGTGCTCGACACCGCGGATGGCCGCGTGGCGCGCTTTACCCGCACCGAAAGCGAGTTCGGCGCCCAGTACGACAGCCTGTCGGATATGGCCGCCTTTGGGGTGGCGCCCGGGTTGCTCGTGTACTTCTATACGCTGAACTCGGTCGGCCAGCTCGGCTGGGCGGCGACCTTCATCTACATGGCGTGCGCGGCGCTGCGCCTCGCCCGCTTCAACACCGACAGCAATCTGGCCTCGTTTACCGGGCTCGCGAGCCCGGCGGCGGCCATGCTGATTGCCTGCAGCATCTGGCTGGTGTCCGAGAGCTACCCGGCCGCGGCAACGAGTCCCATGCTGCCCGCCGCGTTTGCGGTGCTGACCATTGTTGTTGCGCTGCTGATGGTGTCGCCGCTGACCTATTTCTCGCCCAAGTCCCTGGCGCTCGGACGACGCGTGCCCTTTATCGTGCTGGTCGCGGTGGTGGTGGTGCTGGCGCTGATTCTCTCGGAGCCGCCGCTGGTGCTGCTGCTGATGTTCGCCTGCTACGCGCTGTCCGCGCCCCTGGTCTATGGCGCGCGGGCGCTGGTGGACGCGCTGCGCCGCAATCGCTCGGAAAGCTGACACGCATCACGCGGTCGCAACGGAACCAATCGCTGCCGGTTTGGCCTAAACCAGAGACTGGTATTGAGATTGAGCGGTTGAGGGATAGAGACAGTGAGAAAGCGAGCGCGATGAGCCACTTCATACACAACCCGGCCGGGCGAGCGATACGCGAAGAGCCGGCGGCGTCGATCACACCCCGTTCCGTTTACGTCGCCCGGCGACAGTTTATGCGTGCGGGGCTCGCGTGCGCCGCGGGCGTGAGCGCGTTCGGCGCCGGGGCGGCGACCGACTGGGCGAGCGCTAAGTCGGAGCGCGACGAGCCAGTCACCCCCAGCGAGCTTGCGTTTCAATACAACAACTTTTACGAGTTCGGTACCGGCAAAGACGATCCCGCCAAGAACGCCCATCGACTAACCACCGCGCCCTGGCAGGTTACGGTTAGCGGTGCCGCGGAGCGCACGGGCACGTTTGAGCTCGATGATCTGCTGGCGGGCTGCGCGGTCGTCGAACGGATCTACCGACTGCGCTGCGTCGAGGCCTGGTCGATGGTGATTCCCTGGCGCGGCGTGGCGCTCGGCGAGCTGCTGGGCAAGCTTAAGCCGACGGCCGACGCCCGCTATGTGCGTTTCAAGACGCTCTATCGGCCCAAGGAGATGGTCGGGCAGAAGGCGCTGTTCAGCACGATCGACTGGCCCTACGTTGAAGGCCTGCGGCTGGACGAGGCGCGTCACCCGCTGACGCTGCTGGCCACCGGCATGTACGACGAGGATCTACCTAAGCAGAACGGGGCGCCGCTGCGTCTCGTCGTGCCCTGGAAATATGGCTTCAAGAGCATCAAGTCGATCGTCGCGATCGAATTTCTGCGCGAGCAGCCGAAGACCACCTGGGAGCTGCAGAACGCCCGCGAGTACGGCTTCTATGCCAACGTCAATCCGGCCGTTTCGCATCCGCGCTGGAGTCAGGCGACCGAGCGTCGACTTACCGGCGGCCTCTTCAGCCGCAACCGCATCGATACGCTGCCGTTCAACGGCTACGCGGGACAGGTTGCATCGCTCTACGAGGGCATGGATCTACGGCGACACTTCTAGGCCCGCGACCGGGCCGTGGCGGGGGCACAACAAACGCTCATTAAGGCGGTGCTGTGGCTGCTGTTAGCGGCGCCGGCTCTGTGGCTTGCGGCCGAGATCTGGCGACTCGACCCGTATCGGGTTGGCGCGCTCGGCGCGGATCCGCAGCTCGCGGTGACGCGCTGGCTCGGCGAGTGGGGGCTGCGCATTCTGCTCGCGACGCTCGCGCTGTCCAGCGTTGCGCGGCTGCGGCGGCGGCCAGGCTGGATTCGCTATCGGCGTCTGCTGGGCCTGTTTGCCTTCGCCTATCTGAGCGCGCACCTGATTGCCTACAGCGCGCTGCTGGCGGGCTTCGATCTTGCGCAGGTTGGCGCGGATCTGCTCGACCGCCCCTACATCACGGCTGGTTTCGTCGGCTGGCTATTGCTGCTGCCGCTGGCGGTCACATCGACCCGCGGCTGGCAGCGCTCACTCGGCCCCGCCTGGCGGACGCTGCATCGGCTCAGCTATCCCGCGCTGGTGCTCGGCCTGCTGCACTTGGTCTGGCTGACCAAGGACGGCTACTTTGAGGTCGTTCTCTACACGCTCGCGGCCTTTGCCCTGTTCTGGGAGCGCTGGCGGTCGCGTCGGCGCTAACCTAAACTCCTGCCGCTTGTTTGCCGGGCCGCAGCGAAGCCGCTAAACGTCCGCCGAGCGTTCGCCGACAGTCGGCACTATCTGTGCGAAGACCGGCCTGTGCGAAGACCGGCGCCAAGATTTTGGGGGGGAATACATGACGCGAGAAGCGTTCTGGCGCGCGCATCTGCGCCTCATCGGCTGGTGTCTGCTCGTCTGGTTCGTCGCGTCGTTTGGCTGCGGCATCCTGTTCGCGGACGCGCTGAACCGACTGCAGATCGGCGGCGTACCGCTTGGTTTCTGGTTCGCCCAGCAGGGCGCCATCTACGTCTTTGTGGTCCTGATCCCGATCTATACCTGGCGCATCAATCGCCTGGAGCGCCGCTACCACGCGGGCGCGACCGAGCGGTCCTCTGACTCTGATGGCGGGGCCTAATCGATGTCGTTGCAGCTTTTGACACAGCTCGTCGTCGGCGCATCGTTCGCGCTCTACATCGGCATCGCCATCTATTCACGCGCGCGCTCCACGGGCGACTTCTATGTCGCCAACAAGGGCGTTCATCCCGTGGCGAACGGCATGGCCACGGCCGCTGACTGGATGAGCGCCGCGAGCTTCATCTCCATGGCGGGCTTGATCGCGTTTCTCGGCTACGACGGCTCGGTTTATCTGATGGGCTGGACCGGCGGCTACGTGCTGCTGGCCCTGCTGCTTGCGCCTTATCTGCGCAAGTTCGGCCGCTTCACGGTGCCCGAGTTTGTGGGCGATCGCTATTACTCGCAGGTTGCCAGGCTCGTCGCCGTCATCTGTCTGATCTTCATCTCTTTCACCTATGTGGCGGGGCAGATGCGCGGCGTGGGCATCGTCTTCTCGCGTTTTCTGGACGTCGAGCTGACCCAGGGGCTGATCATCGGCATGGGCGTGGTGTTCTTTTATGCGGTGCTAGGCGGCATGAAGGGCATCACCTACACGCAGGTCGCGCAATACTGCGTGCTGATCTTTGCCTACACCGTGCCCGCCGTCTTCATCGCGCTGCAGGTCACTAATACGCCGCTGCCGCAGCTCAGCTTTGGCAGTTCGGTCGCTGGTGCCGATGCGAGCCTGTTAGCCAAGCTCAACACGGTCGTGACCGATCTGGGTTTTCCGGCCTACACCGACGGCACCAAGTCGACGATCGACGTGTTTTTCATCACGCTGGCGCTGATGGTCGGCACAGCGGGCCTGCCGCACGTGCTGGTGCGGTTCTTCACGGTACCCAGGGTCAGCGACGCGCGCGTGTCTGCCGGCTGGGCGCTCGTCTTCATTGCGATTCTGTACACCACCGCGCCGGCGGTGGGGGCGCTGGCGAGATTCAACCTGACGACGACGATCCAGACGGGTCCGGTGGGGGAGGAGACGGCAAATCTCGCCTATGCCGAGCGCCCCGAGTGGTTCCGGACCTGGGAGCGCACCGGCCTGCTCGAGTTCGAGGATTTGAACGGCGACGGGCGCATTCAGTACTACAACGACGCGAGTCCAGTATTCGCGCCGCGCGCGCGCGAACTCGGCTGGTCCGGCTCGGAGCTGCGCGTCGATCGCGACATCATCGTGCTCGCCAATCCGGAGATCGCCGCGCTGCCGGACTGGGTCATCGCGCTCGTCGCCGCGGGCGGTGTGGCCGCGGCGCTGTCGACGGCCGCGGGGCTGCTGCTCGTCATATCGGCTGCCATCTCCCACGATCTGCTGAAGGGCATGTTCATGCGTAACATTTCCGAGCGTCGGGAGCTTCTGGCCGGCCGCCTCAGCGCGGCGGCGGCGGTGCTGTGCGCGGGCTATCTTGGCTATAACCCGCCCGGGTTCGTGGCCCAGGTCGTCGCGTTCGCGTTTGGATTGGCGGCCGCGAGTCTATTTCCTGTGATTCTGCTGGGCGTCTTCTCGAAGCGGGTCAATCGGGAGGGCGCGATCGCCGGCATGCTGACCGGGCTGATCTTTACGCTCGGCTACATCGTCTATTTCAAGGGCGTGTTTATCGAGCCGCTCGCCGCCAACGTGGCGGACAACTGGCTCTTCGGCATCTCGCCCGAGGGTATCGGCGGCATCGGCATGCTGCTGAACTTCGCGGTGGCGATCGTCGTCAGCCGGCTAACGGCGCCGCCGCCCGCGGAGATCGCGGAACTGGTCGAGGACCTGCGGCTGCCGGAACGCCCGGCGTCGGGCGCGGCGCGCCTTTAGGCGCTGCGCCGTTTCTCTACGGCCTGGGCAAGCTGGTCGAGACAGCGTTCGGTGTCGTCCCAGCCAATGCACGCGTCGGTAATGCTCTGACCGTAGGTCAGGCCGGTGCCGTCGCCGATGCTCTGGTTGCCAGCGACCAGATTGCTCTCGATCATGACGCCGAATACGCGGCGGTCGCCGGAGGCGAGCTGGCCGCTGATGTCTTCGCAAACCAGCAGCTGATTTTGGTGCTGCTTGCGACTGTTCGCGTGACTCATGTCGATCATGACCTTCTCGCGCAGATCGCGCTTGGCGAGGGTCGCGCAGGTCGATTCGACCGATTGGGCGTCGTAGTTTGTCGCCTGGCTGCCGCCGCGCAGGATCACGTGACAGTCTTCGTTGCCCGCAGTCTGAAAGATGGCCGAATGGCCGTCTTTGGTCACGGACAGAAAGATGTGCGTCTTCGAAGCGGAAGAGACGGCGTCGGCCGCGATCTGCACCGAGCCGTCCGTGCTGTTCTTAAACCCGATCGGACAGCTCAGACCCGACGCCAACTGACGATGAATCTGGCTCTCGGTTGTGCGCGCGCCGATGGCGCCCCAGCTCACCAGATCGCCGACGTACTGCGGCGTGATCGGATCGAGATACTCGGTGCCCGTGCCCAGCCCCAGATCGACGATGTCGCGCAGCAGGCCGCGCGCCTTGCGCAGGCCCAGATTGATGTCATAGGTGTTGTTGAGGTTGGGGTCGTTTATCAACCCTTTCCAGCCGATGGTGGTCCTGGGCTTCTCGAAGTACACGCGCATGACCACGCATAGCTGGTCTGCGAACGTCGTCGCCGCCTGACGCAACCGCGCGGCGTACTCCATCGCGGCTTCGGGGTCGTGGATGGAGCAGGGGCCGACGATGGCGAGCAGTCGATCATCGCGATCGGCGAGCAGGTCCGCGATCTGCTGGCGCGTCGAGTACACGGTCTGCGACGCGGATTCAGAAAGCGGCTGTTCTTCGATGAGCGCGATCGGCGCCACGACCTCTTCCATGCCGGTGATGCGGACGTCGTCGGTTTGATACTGAATAGCCATAGGCGTGCCGGTCTGATCCGGGCGTTGATCGGGGACGGGAAGATAGCGGGAATGGCGAACCACGGCCAGTGCGCGAGATCAGGGTTACAATCCGGTTATGACGGTCAACGGCTACTTTTCGCTGACGGCGCGCCAACGCTGGGCGCTCGCGGAACTGGGAATCGATGCCTGGGTGCGGCGTGAAGTCTTGGACCCTGGCGCGGTGGCGCGGGACGCTAGTCCAGCGGATGACGCGGACCCCGCGACTGCGCCCGTCGACGAGCTGGCGCAACCAAGGGAGGCCGCGCCGCGGACGGCGCCTACTACTGCGCCGCGGACGGCGCCTACGGCCGCGCTGCGAGCAGCTCTCGGCGAGAGTGCCGGCGCGGCGCTCGGTGCCGAGGCCGCGGCGCCCGCAGGCTCGCTCTCAAATGCAGATACGACGCCCATCGGCGAGGCCCGCGCGGCGCAGCTGCCGCCCGCGGACGCCGCCGCGCCGCTCGAACTGCTGTCCTTTGCCGCTGCGGGGGCTGTCATCTTGGTCTCGGCGCACGGGCTGCCCGAGGGGGCCGAACGCCTGCTCCGCGACCTGCATGGCGCGCTGGCGCGATTGCGCAGCGCCGACCAGAAGGCGGCGTCGCCCGCGCGCGCGGCGCCGCGCTCGCTGCGCTTTAGCTGGCCTAATCCGGAACTACCCGAAGTACCGCGCAGCGGCGCGCTGCGCGGCTTTCTCGAGCGTCAGGTCGCGCTTGCGGCCCCGCAGAGCGAGGGCGAGCTGCCACTGTCCCAGCCCTGGCTGCTGAGCGCGGAGCCGGCGGTGCTGGCAGCGCCGCTCGACGCGCGCACGTTCGAGCTGCCCGAACTCTCGGTGCTGCTGCGCAGCGGCGAAGCGAAACGCGCTCTCTGGCAGGACCTGTGCGCGGCCGCGCAGTCCGGCACCGACGCGATCGGCTGATGCGCATCATCGCCATGCAGCTGCACCATCTCGGCGCGGTTCTGAGGAACGAGACCCGCTCCTATGCCTATCCCTGGACGGAGGGCACCTTTCGCGACTGTCTCGCCGGTCAGCAGGAGTGCTGGGTGGCGATCGACAGCGCTGGGCGGGTGATTGGTCATGCCGTAACCATGCACAGCGTTGGCGAGGCGCATCTGCTCAATCTATGCATCTGCCGCGATCATCAGGGACAGGGCTTCGGCAGGACGTTTCTGCGTTTTCTGGTCGACGAGGCCACCGCCGCCGAATGCGAGGTCCTGTTCCTGGAGGTGCGGCCGTCGAACCGCTCTGCCACCGCGCTCTACGAATCGCTCGGATTCCGTGAAATTGGCCTGCGCAAGGACTATTATCCCGCTCCGCTCGGCCGCGAGGACGCGCGTGTCATGGCGCTGTCTCTCGCCGACGCGCCGCTGGCCGTCGCCGTCCCCCCGCCCGTTGCCCCGCAGTAGTCCGCCCGCGTTGCTGCCGCAACCGAAGTAACACGCACGAGAGAGCACTGATTCCGTGGACCGCCTGGAAGCCATTCGACAGCGTCGGACGTTTGCGATCATCTCGCACCCCGACGCCGGCAAGACGACAATTACCGAGAAGCTGCTGCTGCACGGCAACGCGATCAAGCTCGCGGGTACCGTCAAGGGGCGCAAGGCCGACCGCATGGCGACCTCGGACTGGATGGCGATGGAGCAACAGCGCGGCATCTCGGTGACTACGTCGGTCATGCAGTTTCCCTACGACGATCGGGTCGTGAATCTACTTGATACGCCGGGCCACGAAGACTTCTCAGAAGACACCTATCGCACCCTGACCGCCGTCGACTCGGCGCTGATGGTGATCGACGGCTCGAAGGGTGTCGAGGATCGCACGATCAAGCTGATGGAGGTCTGCCGACTGCGCGATACGCCGATTCTGACGTTCATCAACAAGCTCGATCGTGAGATCCGCGACCCGATCGAGGTGCTGGACGAGATCGAGGAGATCCTGCAGATCCACTGCGCCCCGATGAACTGGCCGATCAGCATGGGTCGCGACTTTCGCGGCGTCGTCGACCTCTATGACGATCGAATCGTGTGCTACCGCCAGGGGCACGGTCACGAGATGTTCGAATTCGACGTCATCCAAGGGCTGGACTCGCCTGCCGCTCGCGAGTATCTCGGCGATCGGTATGACGAGGTCTGCGATGAGATCGAACTGGTGCGCGGCGCGAGCCACCGGTTTGACCACGAGGACTATCTTGGCGCGACGCTGACACCCGTCTACTTCGGCACGGCGCTCGGTAACTTCGGTATTCGCGAAATGCTCGACGGCTTCGTGCGCTACGCGCCGCCACCGGCAACGCGCGACACGAGCGCCGATCCGATCGACCCCGAGGCCGAACGCTTCTCCGGCTTCGTTTTCAAGATTCAGGCGAACATGGATCCGCGCCATCGCGACCGCATCGCGTTTCTGCGCGTCTGCTCCGGTCACTATCGCCACGGCATGAAGATGCACCACGTGCGCGCGGGAAAATCGATCAAGGTTTCCGATGCCGTTACTTTCATGGCCGGTGATCGCGTGCAGGCAGAGACAGCTTACCCGGGCGACATCATCGGCCTGCACAATCACGGCTCGATACAGATCGGGGATACGTTCACGGAGGGCGCCTCGTTTAGATTCAGCGGCATCCCCAACTTCGCACCGGAGCTGTTTCGGCGGGTGCGTTCGATGGATCCGCTGAAGGGCAAGCAGCTCGAGAAGGGACTAGTACAGCTCTCGGAGGAGGGCGCGAGCCAGGTGTTTCGGCCGCTGGCAAACAACGATCTTATCGTCGGCGCCGTCGGCTCGCTGCAGTTCGATCTGGTCGCCTTTCGTCTCGCGGACGAGTATCGCGCGCAGTGCAAGTACGAGCCGGTCGCGCTCTACGCGGCGCGCTGGGTGACTTCGAGCGACGACAAGGCGCTGGCCGAGTTTCGGCGCAAGAACGAATCGCATCTTGCGCTCGATGGCGGCGGGTATTTGACGTATCTCGCGCCGACGCGTGCCAACCTGCAGCTCGCGCAGGAACGCTTTCCCGACATCAGTTTCTCGGCAACGCGCGAGCACTAATTCGTTCGATTTCGTGCAATTTCCGCAGCCTGTTCAATACTTAGTACACCGGCAGTATTGACGGAGTTGCGGGAAGCGATGGGCAGAATTCTTGTGGTCGAAGACGATCCTCAGGTGCGTGACGTCATCATCGCGCTGCTGGAGTCCGCCGATCATGAAGCGTGCGGCGCAGGCGACGGCGCGAGTGCCGTCGCGCTCGGACGCAGCGGCCAGTTCGACCTCGCGATCATCGATCTCATATTGCCCGAGCAGGACGGCCTGGCGGCGATTCGTGAGCTGCGCCGGAGAGTGCCGCGGCTGCAGCTAGTCGCCATCTCGGGCGGCGGCCGGGTGGGATTCGATGAATATCTGCAGACCGCCGCGTTCGTGGGCGCCGATGCGACGCTGGCGAAGCCCTTTCGCCGGGACGAGCTGCTGACGACCGTCGACGCGCTGCTCGACGAAGCGTTGTTCGCCGCGAATTCCTAGTTAGTCTCTGAACAAGTGTTGCGCCGTCAGCGAGCGTCGTCCGGCGGCTCGGTTGTCATGTCGGTGTAGGGGTTCTCGGCCTGCAGCATGACGGGCTGCCCGAAGCCCGGCACGGTGACCGAGTCTGGACTGAGTCCCAGATCCTCGCCCTCGATCACGCCCTCCCCGAACTGATAGATCGGCGCGACGCCGTCCTGCAGCATGGTCTCGTCGTAGTCTAGCGCCCGCTCTTGCGTGGCCGCCGCACGGTCGAAGTAGGCGTTCATCGCCGACGTTCCGTAGCGGCGGGTCAGCATCCGGGTCGTCACGTTGGGGGACAGCACGGCCGCGGTGGCGTTGTTGCCGCCGAAGCCTTTCGAGTTCAGCAGCGCGGCGTGCTGCTCATCGGCGCCGATTTCTCTGTGTTGCAGCGGAAAGTCCAGGTGGCTGCTGTGCACATCGTCGGCGATGCGCTCCACCGTCGTGATGCCCGGAAACCAGCCGTCGCGCCAGATCCCGATGGTTGCCGCGAGCTGATCGGCGCTCGCGGCTGCGATGGTGTGGCCCAGGTAAGACTTCACGGCACCCACCAGCCAGCGCTCGATGCCGAACGTCTTGGCGAGCTCGTTCAAGATGTGGGATTCGGTCACGCGATTCTGCGGAGTCCCGGTGCCGTGCGCCTGTATGCAGGAATGCTCGCGCAGACTCCTTTCGCCCAGTATGGCGCGGACGCAGTCCATCGCCTTCGCGACCGTCAGATAGTTGCCAATCCCGGGCCCGGGTATGGACTTCTTGTAGCCGTCGGCGTTGACGAACACGTCCGGTACGGCGGCATGAATCACCGCGCCGAGCTCGATCGCCAGTTCATCGTCCATGAGCACGAAGTAGTCGGCCGCCTCCGCGAGGGTGAAGCCGAAGTTCTCGGCGAACGGGCGGCAGGCGCGGCGATGGTTTGGCGCGTCGAGCCCATCCAGCGCCATCATCGCCTCGTCGTCCGCGAGCGCGTTCATCGTCCGATAGCCCTCGATCACGTCGGGCAGGATCGGCGCCTCTGCGTTGCCGACCATCACGATACGACGGCGTCCGCTGCGAATCTCGTCGACGCCCTGTTTCAGGTTGTACAGGAAGGAAGCACAGGCGCCGATGATGCCGGCGGTGCCGCCGACGCTGCCGAGCACATAGGCGTTGATGAAATCGGTTGGCATCTCGGGTAGCCCGAGAGCGATCTGCTTGGACGTCACGCGTTTGCCCGACAGCTCCGCGTGCATCAGTCCGCCGTAGCTGTTGTCGTCCATCTGGCCCATGGCGCTGCCGGAATACACGGCGATCTCGTCGGGGCGCACCACGCTCTTCAGCGTGGCGAGATCGAAGCCCGTCGAGCGCAGCGCGTCGGATGCGCCGTAGATGGCCAGCTGTAGGCCACGGGGATGGCTGCGGGCAGGGTAGAGCTTGTCCGGCTGAAAGCCGCTGGGGAGCTGCCCGGCGCTCGTCACCTTGGAACTGCGCAGGTCAGGCAGCAGCGCATCGAGTCCGCCGGTGACCGAGACGCTGACGTTGCGGTCGTCGAGGTCGCGCACCTGCCAGTTGTCTGGCAGCCGCTGCGGCAGCGCGCGCTTGCTCAGGGTGAAGGTCAGCGCGTCGGACTGCAGCGTCGCGCGACGGTGGGTGGTGATGCGGCTGGTATCAAACGACTCGATCGCGCGGACGAGCGTGTGCCGGCGCATGTACTCGCGCTGCGCCGGGTCGCTTGCGGCGCTCGCCGGTAGGCCCATGAGCTGGGCGAGACTGCGGTAGGTACGCTCTACTTTGGCTTCCGGCAGCGCGTCGATGACGAGACGGCGGTAGGCGTGGTCGAAGCTGACGCGCCCGGCCGGGTTGATACCCCCATAGCCGACGACGACGGGCAGGCGCGTCTTGCCCCCTCGAGCGTTTGGCTTCGATTGGGCGCGCGCGCCCGGCGCGGGATCTGTGGTGGAACGGGTTCCGGCGGTCACGAACACTCAGCCTCGGCAGTAGGCGGCAACTTGTGTGCGAGTTTAGGTCAGCCGCAGGCGTGATTCACCTTTCTGCGAAGCGTGGAATCAGTTCGGCGAAATTGCAGGGTCGAAAGTTGATGTCGAGTTGATTTCGCAACAGCCGCTCCCAGCCCGTGCGGCAGGCGCCCTGCGAGCCTGGCAGGGAAAAAACCAGGGTGCCGTTCGCCAGTCCGGCGCAGGCGCGGCTCTGTATGGTGGAGCTGCCGATCTCCTCAAAGGACAGCATCCGGAAGGTCTCGCCGAAGCCGTCGATGGTCTTGTCGAAGAGCACCGCCAAGGCCTCCGGCGTGCTGTCGCGACCGGTGAACCCCGTGCCGCCAGTGGTAATGACGACCTGTACGGCGGGATCGCTGATCCACGCCGAGACAATCGCGCGCAGGCGGTAGATGTCGTCGGGGCAGATCTGTCGGTCTTCAAGGCGATGGCCGGCCTCCGCGATGGCCGTGGCCAGATAGTCACCCGACCTGTCGTCATCGAGGCTGCGAGTGTCGGATACGGTGAGCAAGGCGCAGCGCAGGCTGTTCAGATCCATGGTCGCTCCAATGTCCTTCTTTGTTTGCGGTGTTGCTTGGGTGTCTTGATGGCGAGTGTTTGTTCTGCGTGCCCGATGGGCGCAGCAGCGCTGGCGGCGGACTGGTCAGGAGACCAGAGACCGTGGGTAGTGGAGGTCCCGAACGACCGCCCGACGGCCCGGGGCGCGAAGCCGCGGAGAAGACGCTAAACGGTCGTTAATACAGTCCGTCAAGTGGTATTCTTTCTTTATTGCGGGCGTTTCTTGGAGTGCATAGAGTAGCGCGATTCCGCATCGGTCGGGCCGTACCCGCAAATTCTGCGGCGGCTCGGCACCTAACGGCTGGGTACGCAGCGGTTTCGTACGCAGCGATTGAGCACGCAGCCCCTGCGACACACGAGAGCGTTGAAGTAACTTGGATAAGCACCGTCTCGAAGGCGATCGCCTGTACCTCATTGCCGAGAACCTGGCTCAGGACTTCTCGCTGTTCCCCGCCGCGACAGAGGACGTGCCGCTGCGCGGGCTGCTGTCACCGAGCGAGATACTGCGGCAGCGGCAGCAGCTGGCCGAACTCGATGTCGACGCCTATATCGATGCGGTCGTCGCCAGCGCGGACGACCCCAAGCGCACGCCCGCACCCAAGGTCGTGCGCCAGCTCGGCCGCGTCATCTCCGAGACGAGCGACGGCCCTTACTTCGACGCCGTCGTCGAGATGGAATTCGACGGTCGCTGGCGAGAGGTTGCCTTTGTTGCGCAGGACCGCTCGGTCAAGAACGGCGCCTGGATGCCCGAGCATCACCTGAAGGCGGCCGAATTCATCGGCCGCAGCTCGATTCGCAACCGGCCGATCGTCAGCCTCATGGACACCCCCGGAGCCGACCCCTACGCCGAGGCCAATCGGGGCAATCAGGCCCACTCGATCTCGCGCCTGATCGTCGAGATGAGCAACGTCAGCGTGCCAAACATCGGCATCATCTTTGGTCTGGGCTATTCCGGCGGCGCGATCCCGCTAGCGGCCAGCAACATGATTCTCTCGGTTCGTGACGGCGTGTTCTCGACCATCCAGCCGATGGGCCTTGCGAGCATCGCCCGACGCATGGATCTGAGCTGGCAGGAATGCGCAAAGATCGTCGGTCTGTCGGCGGCTGAACTGTTCAGTCAGGGCAACATCGACGGTGTCATCGACTACTCGCCCGGTGAGGACGGCGCCGCGCTGGAGCGCCTGCGACTCGCGATTGTCGATGCGCTGACCTCGGTCGAGCAGCGTGCCAAGGAGTTCGTGTCAGAGAATCCCTACATCCTCGATCACTACAAGAGCAGCCTGAACCGCTATCTGGCACCCAGCGCCGACCTGCAGCGCTTTCAGTCGAACGCCGCTTTGCGGGTCACCCGCTCGCCGAGCGAGTATCTGAGCGTGTTCGGCGTCACCTATCGCTATCTGCGCTACCTGCAGGTGCGGCGGCGCATCAAGTCGTCCTCGACCCAGCAATACGGGCGTCTGTCCGAGGGCGAGCTGCCCAAAGGTCATCTGCAGGAACGCGTCGAACTCGCCCGACGGCAGGCGTTCCTGCGCTGGCTGCAGGACCCGGACAAGATCGTCTACGACGACACCCTGTCGCGCAGCTGGAAGAACTATCGCGAAAAGCGTCAGGCGATGGACGACGAGCGCGGCCGCATCGCGCAGATCCTGTTCGGCGCGCCGCGGCAGAACTATGAGGATGCGCGCGCCAACCTGCTCTCGACCTTCGGGACCTTTCTGTACAACCGCTGGAAGATTGACGCCCAGGACAATTTCGAGAACCTGCGCGGCTTCCTGATCGCCCATGAGGACACGCGCCAACTGCTGCGCGTCGACGACATCGAGGACCCCGAGCGGCTGCTCGGCGAGATCGGGGTGGATCCTGCGCTGCTGGAGGTGCTGCGCGAGCGCTTCACCTACGAGGGCAAGAAGCTGGTGGACGGCGCCCAGGGTGGCGATCGTTCGCCGGCGATGCTCGGCGCCCAACTCGCCGGCGAGCTCAATCTGGCCCTGACCGGCGGCGCGCTGCCGCTCGACACGGTGGAGCTGAGCGAGGAGCTGTCGTCGACGCTGGCCGGCCTGCGCTCCGGCGGCGCCAGCGACATCGCCCTAAACCGGGCGCTGCTGAATGGCTACTTCCCAAGCCTGGCCGCCGCGGCGCCGTCGGAAGCGGGCGATCAACCTGACGCCGACGATCCGAACGACGCGACCGTGCTGGACGTCCTGCTCGAAGACGACCTGCGCGAAGACTTCATCAAGGAATGCGAAAACCTGCTGCTCTTCGATGGCGTGGTTGATAACACCATCGCCCAACTCGACACCATCGCGCAGGAAGCAGGCGAGACGCAGGTGCTGCGCAAGTCATCGGTCGCCGATCTGCTGAGCAGCTCGCTAGATCAGGCGATGCAGCGCCTGGCGGCAGACACCGACGAATCCAGCACGCCGCTGAAGATTCAGTTCTTCGACTGGTATCTGCGACTGCTCAACCTGCCGAAGGTCAACCTGTTTTTCCGCGCGGTTGAAGAGTGGAAGAAGGGCGCTTTTCCCGAACTCTCGGACACCCTGTTCACAGTGGTGACCTTCTATTTCGAGAATCTGGTCGGCGGCTATCTCCAGTCGGAGCAGCCGGAAGGCAAGAAATACGACGGACGCATCTCGCCGCGCAATATCGGTCGCAAGAAAGACTTCTGGAACCGGCTCGACATCGCGTATCGCGATCTGCGCATCCAGAACCTGCTGAACGACTACAAGCGCTCGACGCCAATTGGCTATCGCAGGCTGATCGAGACGTTCTTCACCGACTTTCAGGAACGCGACAACGATCTGATCTCGTCGGATCCGCGACGCTTCCCGGGTTTTCGAGTGTCTATCGAAGGGGCGATCAACAAAGATCTGCCGCCCTGCGGCATCGTCACCGGTATCGGCCGCTTCGCCGACGGCGCCGAGGGGGTCACGGTGGGCGTCGCGGTCTCCAACGTGCAGTTCCAGGCGGGCGCCTTCGACATGGCGAGCGCCGAGAAGTTTTGCCGGCTGTTGGTGGAGTGCGCGAGCCAACATTTGCCCGTCGTGTGCTTCATCTCCTCCGGCGGCATGCAGACGAAAGAAGGCGCCGGGGCGCTGTTCTCGATGGCGGCCGTCAACGATCGCATTACACGCTTCGTGCGCGATCATGACCTGCCGGTCATCGTGTTTGGCTATGGCGATTGCACGGGCGGCGCGCAGGCGAGTTTCGTCACGCACCCGCTGGCCCAGACCTACTATTTCTCGGGTACCAACATGCCGTTCGCCGGCCAGATCGTGGTGCCGCAAAACCTGCCGTCCACCTCGACGCTGTCGAATTATCTGTCCGAGGTTGACGGCGCCATGGCGGGTCTCGTCAGGCATCCGTTCCTGCCCGAGCTCGACGGCGGCTTGCGCGAGATCGACCCGCAGGTGCCGATTGCGGATGAGACGGTGCAGGAAGTCGTCGTGCGCGTTTTGGCGGGGACCCTGCGTCGCGAACGCTCGCAGGTCGAACCGCGCCGCGCGCGTTTCTCCGAGCGCGAGCTGATCAGGCCGACCAAGCGCACGCTGATCCACGCGCGTGGCTGTACCGCCGCGAAACTGGTGCGCATCGCCCAGCGCGAAGGGATCGAGGTCGTGCTGGTGCAGTCCGATCCGGACATGGACTCTGCGGTGGTCGATTCGCTGACCGACCGCGACACCCTGGTATGCATCGGCGGCAACACGCCCGACGAAAGCTATCTGAATGCGCTGTCGGTCATCCGCGTCGCGGAGCAGGAAGGTATCGATAGCCTGCATCCGGGCATCGGCTTCCTGTCAGAAAACAGCCAGTTTGCCGAGCTGTGTCGCAGCCGCGGCATCAATTTCATCGGCCCGCCCGTCTCCAGTATGGAGACGATGGGCAACAAGTCGAACGCGATCAACACGGCGCTGCGCCTGGGCGTTCCGGTCGTTCCCGGCAGCCACGGCATTCTGACCAGCGTTGAACGCGCGGCCGAGGTGGCGGAGGAGATTGGCTATCCGGTGCTGATCAAGGCGGTCCACGGCGGCGGCGGCAAGGGCATCCAGGTCGTCGAGAGCGCGGCCACCTTCCCCGAACTGTTCCATCGCGTGGTCATGGAGGCGCGCAGCGCCTTCGGCAACGGCGACGTCTATCTGGAGAAATTCGTGACCTCGCTGCGCCATATCGAGGTGCAGCTGCTGCGCGATACTCACGGCAACACCAAGGTGCTTGGGCTGCGCGACTGCTCGGTGCAGCGCGACAAGCAAAAGATCATCGAGGAGTCTGACTCGACCGCGCTGCCGGAACTGCTGAAGCGTTCTGTGCTGGCGCATACCGCGGCGCTCGCGGATGAGGTGGACTACGTCGGCGCCGGCACCGTTGAGTTCATCTACGATCTCGCGAACGACGCCGTGTACTTCATGGAGATGAACACGCGTCTGCAGGTCGAGCACCCCGTCACCGAGATGGTATCGGGCGTCGACATCGTCGCGCATCAGTTCCGCGTGGCGTCCGGCGCGGACATCGCGGACCTGGAGATCGGCGAGGACGGCTACGCGATAGAGGCGCGCATCAACGCGGAAAAGGTCGTGCGCGGTCCCGATGGCGAGCTGGTATTCCGACCCGATCCGGGCGAAGTGCTGGAGTGCGTGTTCCCCACCGAAGACGGCATCGACGTCATCGCCAGCGTCAGCGAAGGCAAGTTCATTTCGCCTTACTACGACAGCATGGTCGCGCAGGTCATCGCCCACGCGCCGACGCGTATCGCGGCGACCGAGAAGCTGCTGGACTACTTGCGGCGGGTGCGCATCAAGGGCATCTGCACGAACCTGCCGCTGCTGTATCGCATTCTCGGCGACCAGGTGTTCCGCGACGGTGTCTACGACACCGGCTATCTGCCCGATCTGTTCGCGCGCATCGACGTCGACGATCTGGTCGAAGAGATACAGGAAAACGGCGGCAGCGCGCGCGCGGCGATCGACAGCGACTCGATTCGTATCGAAAACAGCGACGAGCTGAAGGTCCTGTCGCCGACGACCGGCATCTTCTATATCACGCCGTCGCCCTCCGAACCGGAGTTCGTTGCGGTCGGCGATCGCGTGTCGGCGGACCAGACGCTGTGTCAGCTTGAGGCCATGAAGATCTTCACTCCGCTGGCGTTGAAAGACTTCGGCGAGCTGTATGGCGGCGGCGAATACGAGGTGACGCGCATCAACATCAGCACCGGGCAGCAGGTGAGCCCCGGTGACCTGCTGTTCGTCGTCAAACCGGTCGCGGTGGCCGCGGAGGTCGCGGCCTAGTTCTGGGCGTAGCTAAGCGCGCCAAGCAGTAGGGCGCGCGAATCAGGAGGGCGCGTCTAGTCCAGTGTTGCCGCGCGCAGCGCGTTCACGACGCACACCGCGCCCAGGGCCAGAATCACGCCGCGACTCACCCGCCTGAAGCCATCGTTTGAGAAGCGCCCCAGCAGGCGCGTACCCAGCCAGTTCGCGCCGATGGACGCGAGCACCGCGGCGGGCAACAGCCATAGCGGAACCTCCAGCGACAGGGCGCTCGCATCGGCCGCGTCCTGCAACATTCGCAAACTGACGACGCCATAGAACGCGAGCTTCGCGAGATGACCGATGGTCTGGGTAATGCCCTTGGTCGCCACGATCTGGTGCCGATCGAGCGTGCTGTTGACGTAAAACAGATCGAGCAGCGGCCCCGAGGCGCCGGCGACGAGCTGGGCGCCGGTGACGAGCGCGCCGCAGGCGTACTGGCTGCGCGGATTGGTGATGACCACCGGGCTGTTGTCTGGCAGCAGCAGCGCGAGCCAGGGAAACAGGCCGATCAGCAGCAGCACGAGCCACGCCGGCGGCAGCCAGGCGAGCGCCGCGAACGCGGCGACGGCGAAAGCGGCGCCGACCAGATAGCGCGGCAGCACCGACCAGACAATGTGCGCGCGCAGAAACCAGGCGCGTGAAGCGTTGGAGAACGCCTGCACGAGCCCGTGCAGCATCATCGCCGCCGGCACCGACAGCAAGAGTACGAGCAGCGCCATTAGGATCAGGCCACCGGCCATGCCGAGCACGCCTGAGATGAGGCTGGTGCCGAACACGGCGAGCAGTATGAGGACGGGCGCGCTCATAGCGAGATTAGACCCCAGTCGTTCCTATGAACAAAGCGACTTGGTGGAATACAATTGTTTTCTCTTTGGCATGAGTTGGTTCTGTGATTGAGCATCTGGAGACGCTGGTGGCGCTGTCGCGAACCGGGACCATGATGGAGACCGCGACGACGCTGTCGATCTCTCAGTCGGCGGTGTCTAAGCGCATCGCAACCCTTGAGCGTCACTACGATCGCAAGCTGATCGAACGGCAGGGCCGGCGGGTGGTGCTCACCGCGAGCGGCGTGCGCCTGGTGGAGCGGGTAGGTCCGCTCGTATCGGAGCTGCGCAGCGTGTTCCTCGAAGACAATGCGCTGCGCAAGGGCAAGATCATCGTTGGGGTGTCGGATGCGATCCTGGCGAGTTGGGGACCGGCGCTGTTCGCCAGCGTGCGCGAGCCGGGCGTCGAGCTGCAGTTTCACGCCCAGCGCTCGCCGACGGTGCTCGATCGGATTCGCGCGGGTGAATACATGGTGGGCATCTGCACCGGTTTCTCGGAGCGCGAGACCGACGTGCAGTCGGAGGTGCTGCACCTCGAGCCGATGGTGATAATCCCCAGCGGCCTGACGCCGCTGACCTACTCGACGGGGCAGCCCCTCGATGTAATTACCATCGAGTCGCGTTCGGGCGCGTGGGCCTCGATCGAGGACGACCTGCGCCGCCTGCGGCTGCAGCGAGCGACGTCGCTGGAGTCCTTTTTCGCCGTGGCGCAGATGGCGGTGGCGGGCTTCGGTCACGGTCTCGTGCCGGCAGGCGTGGCCGAAACGCTGCAGGTCCCGAAGTCGAGCCTCATCGTGCCCGACATTGACGGCCTGGTGCGGCCGGTGCGCTTCGTGGCCCGCAAGTCGATGTTCTCGCGGCCCCTCGTGCAGGGTTTTTATGCTCAACTGCAGGGCGGTTTGCGGGCGCGGCAGCGTCGCCTGCGAGCCTGGTTGGGGTGATGGCGCAGGAGAATGCGATGACCAAGATAACGCTCAGCGGCCGCATCGACGTGCCGCCGGCCGACCTGGCCGCGGTGCTCGCCGAGCTGCCCAACCACGTCGCGTTGACCCGCCAGGAGCCCGGCTGTCTGGTGTTTCGCGTCGAGCCGCGCTTCGATGCGCCTAACGTGTTTGACGTCTATGAAGAGTTCGAGGACGAAGCGGCGTTCGAGGCGCACCAGGCTCGGGTGCGGACGTCGACCTGGGGGACCGTGTCGGCGGGCGCGTCGCGCCAGTACAAGATTGAGGGGCTGTCCACCAGCCGCTAGCCAAGCTCGCGCTGCGCCGGATAGGGTGCCCAGTCATCCGGCAGGGTGCCGCTGTGTGCGAATGACACCCACAGCGACTGCATGGACTCCTGCAGTGCCTCGTACCCTGGTCCCACGAACTTGCGCGTGCTCGGTGCGTCGACGTTGCCGAACACGAAGGGAATCTCGATCGCGTGACAGGCACGCAGCCAGCCCCGCAGCGCGGGCGAGCGCCAATTGAACCGATACAACCAGGTGGGTGCCGCATCCGGCGCCGCGCTGCGGGCGGCCGCGTAGTCGAGCACCGGGCGTCGATAGCGCAGCTCGGTCTCTGCGGCGGCGAGCAGCTCCAGCGGCGTCGCGTCGAGGTTGGACTGGCGCAGCGCCCGTAGCTCGGCGTCGCTCATGCGGCCGTCGAGGGTCGCGGTCAGCTCGGCGCGGGTTAGCCGGCGACGCGGATTCATGTAGAGCCGATGCTCGTCGGCGTTGTGGCCAATCAACAGCGGCACGCTGGCCCGCGCGGCTGCTGCCTGTTCAGGCATCTGGGGCAGCAATACGCCGTCCGTCCAGGGGCGGAACGCGGTGCCGCCGAGGTCGCGGCGCTGAGTCCGGATGAATTCTGTCTGCAGCTCGATTAGGCGGTTCGCGTCCGGCGGGCTGCGTTCGGCGGCGAGCACGTCCTGCCAGCGCGACTCGGCGGTCGCGAACTGGGTCGCCGTCGCCACGTTGTTGCCGGCGCCACTCTGCGCGATGGCGCGATGGAACAGGCCTTCGGCAGCGGGGCTGGTCAGCAGATTGCACACGCTCATCGCGCCCGCGGACTCGCCAAACAGTGTGACCCTGGACGGATCGCCGCCGACCTGATCGATGTTATCGCGCACCCAGGTCAGCGCCGCGATCTGGTCGGCGTGACACAGATTGTTGCGCCCCAGCGCGCCGAGCCGATAGTTTGGCCGCACCACGACGACCCCGCGGCGGGCGAGATGGCCGCCGTCGAACAGCGTATCGCTCGCATCGCCGGTGATGTAGCCGCCGCCGTACAGCCACACCATGACCGGCGCGTTCTCGGGCCCGTCTGCGGGCGCGTCGACGTTCAGATACAGGCAGTCGCGCGCGGTGTTTGCCGCGCTGCGCATGCCCATTCCCAGAAACTGCGGTTGCAGCGGCGCGGGCTTGGCCGCGGTGCACGGCAATGCGTTGGTCCAGGGCCGCGGCGCGGCAGGCCGCGCGTCGGCGCGCTCGCTGAGCGGCGGCTCCGCGAAGGGTATCCCGCGCAGTCGGAACACCCCTTCGCTGACCGTGCCCAGCACCGGGCCTGGCTGAGTCGAGACGATACGCTGCGTAGTCACTGGTAGCTGAGTGTCCGGAAGGCGGCGCAGTGTAGCAGCGACCGGTCGACGTTGTGCGCGCGGCGATGGCCGTGTGAGGTGCAAAGAAAAGCGCGGTCGTGTGCCTAGTGGCCTATTCCGGCTGCTCTATCTGCTGGTCGGTGCGACACCAGTGGGCGACCACGTCGGCCCAGTCCTCGTCGTCATTCAGGCATGGAATCAGCGTAAAAGCCTCGCCGCCGGCCTCGAGGAACGTGTCGCGCCCCTGCATCCCGAGTTCTTCCAGAGTTTCCAGGTTGTCGGCGATGAAGGCCGGGCTCGCGACCGCCAGGTGCTTGACGCCGCGCGCGGGGAGTTCCCGCAGCGTCTCGTCCGTGTAGGGTCGCAGCCAGGGCGTGCGCCCCAGGCGCGACTGGAAGCTAACGCTGTAGCCATCCGCTGTGAGTCCGAGTTCCGCGGCGACGGCGTGGGTGGTCGCATACACCTGGTGTCGATAGCAGGTGGCGTGCGCCGTCGAGTTGGTCTCGCAGCAGTCGTCGCTGCGCAAGCAGTGACGGCCGGTCGGATCTTCCTTGCGCAGGTGCGCCTCTGGCAGGCCGTGGTAGCTGAACAGCAGGTGATCGAACTCGTCGGGCAGCGCGCGCCTGATGCTCGCAGCGAGCACGCCGATGTAGTCGGGCGCGGTGAAGAAGGGCTCGACGACGCGCAGCGTCTGATGCTCGAGCAGCGCCTCGCGGGCGGCCTTAATCGTCGTGCCGCGAGTCGAGTTGGCGTGGTGGGGATAGGCCGTGAGCAGCAGCACCTCGTCGCACTTCTGCAGATGTCTCAGGCCCTGCGCGATGTTCGGTTTGCCGTAGCGCATCGCCAGCGCGACGGGCATATCGAGTCGCGCGCGCAGCGCCTCGGCGAAGCGGTGGCTGTAGTAGATCAGCGGCGAACCGGGCTCTGTGTCGCGCCAGATGCTGGCATAGGCTGCGGCGCTTTCGGCGGGACGCGTGCGTAGCACGAACGCGGAAACGATGAAGCGGCGCAGTGGCCAGGGCAGCGTGATGACGGCGGGGTCCATCAGGAATTCGTCCAGATAGGTCCGCAGATCGGCTTCCGTCGGCGAGGCCGGGGAGCCCAGATTGACGAGCAGTATGCCGCGCCGATTGGGGGTCGACGGGGCAGGAACCTGCCGCGCGTTGGCTTGGTCGCTGTTCACGGCGTGATAGTATCCGCGCTCTTTCGCGCTGTCAGGCGAGCGATCGGCGAATGTGGACAGCACTGCTTGCCGGCTGTGTGCTGGCTTCCGCAATGCGTTCAGGCGAACAGGCGGCGCGCGCAAACGATCTGGCCCTGAGTTTGAGTGATCCATGGCTGTAATCATTGACTACGACGCCGGCAATTTGCGCAGCGTCCAGCGCGCCTGCGCCGAGGTCGGGCTTGCGGCCCAGATCAGCGCCGATCCGGCCGCTGTGCGTCGCGCCGATCGCGTCATCTTTCCCGGCGTCGGTGCTGCCGGCCCGGGCATGGCCAGCGTCCGCCGCAACGGTCTGGATCACGCGCTGCTCGATGCGTTTGCTGCCGGTACGCCGATCCTCGGTATCTGTCTGGGGGTGCAAATCTCGCTCGACTATTCCGAAGAGCAGGAGACCAAGACCCTCGGACTGCTGCCTGGTCGCGTGAAGCGCTTTGCGTTCACCGATCCGTCGCTGAAGGTGCCGCACATGGGCTGGAACGAGGTGCGGCCGGTGCGTCCGCATCCGCTGCTGGAGGGCATCGCGCCCGGCGATGAGTTCTATTTCGTCCACGGCCTGTACCCCGCACCTGAGGACGCAGAATCGGTCTTTGCGGTCGCGGACTACGAGCACGAATTCGCCTGTGCCATCGGGCTCAGAAACTATTTCGGCACGCAGTTTCACACCGAGAAGAGCGGCCGGGTCGGCCTCGAGCTGCTGGCGCGCTTTGCCGCCTGGGATGGCAGCCATGCTGAGTAAGCGTCTCATTGCCTGTCTGGATGTGCGCGACGGCAAGCTGGCCAAGAGCGTCAAGTTTGTCGATACCAAAGACATCGGCGATCCGGTGGCGAAGGCCCGCGAGTACTATCTCGACGGCCTCGACGAGCTGGTGTTCTATGACATCACCGCGAGCCACGAGAAGCGCGGCATCATGCTTGAGTTTGTCGAGGCCGTGGCGAGCCAGGTGTTCATCCCGCTGTCCGTCGGCGGCGGCGTGCGCAGCGTGGCCGACGCGACCGACCTGCGCCTGGCGGGTGCCGAGAAGATCAACGTCAACTCCGCCGCCGTCAAAGATCCCGAGCTGATCTCTCGCTGCGCCGGCTCCATCGGCGAGCAGAACGTCGTGCTGTCGATGGACGTGCTCGCGGTCGAGCCCAGCGCCGAGATACCGTCCGGCTACGAGATCGTGATCAACGGCGGCCGCACGCGTATGGGCGTGGACGCGCTTGCCTGGGCCCAGCGCGGCGAAGCCCTCGGCGCCGGCGAACTGGTCGTCAACTCGATCGACGCTGACGGTACGCGCGAGGGGTACGAGATTCGGCTGACGCGCATGATTTCTGAAGCCGTGCGCATTCCGGTCATCGCCTCGGGCGGAGCCGGCGAACCGTCGCATCTCGTCGATGTCCTCGGTGAGGGCAAGGCGGACGCGGCGCTGGTGGCCTCTATGGTCCATTTCGGCGATTACAGCTGCAGCGGCATAAAGCGGGAGCTTTCGGCCGCCGGCGTGAAGATGCGGATGAGCTGGTAGCGGCCGAGCGTCAGCAGCGGTCCCAGGGCTGGGGCAACGGCAGGAAACGACAGCAAAAAAAAACCGCAAACAAAAAGACAGCGAACGAAAGGAAACAGGATGCAAGCGATCGCACACGACGGCGGCGAGCTGAGCTGGCAGGCGGCGCCGGAGCCGCAGGCCGATGCGGGCGAGGTACTGATCGACGTGCGCGCGAGCGCGGTGAATCGCGCGGACCTGCTGCAGGCCGCGGGTGGCTATCCGCCGCCGCCGGGCGCGAGTCCGATCCTGGGGCTCGAGTGCGCGGGCGTCGTGGCCGCGGTCGGCGAGGGCGTCACCCGCGTCGAGCCGGGTGCAGCGGTCTGCGCGCTGCTCGCGGGCGGCGGCTACGCCGAGCGGGTGTCCGTGCCTGCGGGCCAGGTGCTGCCTATGCCTACCGGTCTGAGCTTTGCCGAGGCCGCGGCCCTGCCCGAGGTGTTCGCGACCGCGTATCTCAACCTGTTCATGGAGGCGCGGCTGGAACCCGGAGAGAGCGTGCTGCTGCATGCCGGTGCCTCGGGCGTGGGCACGGCCGCGATACAGCTATGCAGGGCGTTCGGGAACCCCAGCTTCGTGACCGCGGGCGGCGCTGACAAGATCGAAGCTTGCACGGCGCTGGGTGCGGCGGGCGGCCACTCCCGCCACGACGGCTCGTTCGTCGACGCCGTGCTGGGCTTCGCCGGTGACGCCGGCGTCGACGTCATTCTCGATCCCGTGGGCGGCCGCTATCTGGCCGACAACCAGGCCTGTCTGGGCCTGGACGGTCGGCTGGTGCTAATCGGCCTCATGGGGGGCGCCAGCGCGGAGCTCAACATGGCGCTGATGATGATGAAGCGGCAGCGCGTTATCGGCTCGACGCTGCGGGCGCGCAGCGTCGCGTACAAGGCGGCGGTGATGGATCAGCTGGCACAGCGCGTCTGGCCGCTGGTCGCCGCAGGCGACATCAAGCCCATCGTCCACGAGACCGTGCCGATGGCGGACGCCGCCGCCGCGCACCGGCTGGTCGCGACGAATGACACCGTCGGCAAGGTCCTGCTCGCACTACCCGGCGCCGAGGACGTACCGGCAGCCTGAACGCGCAGCGCAATCCCTGCTAGGGTGATGCGCGTGATTGTGCTGACCGGCACCGAGCCATCCCTGTGACCGACACCGAAGACAGCCCTCGTTTTACTGCCCTGCGCGCGCGCCTGGCCGAGCAGTGGTCGCAGCGCTCGCCCAAGAGCGTCGCCAACGCGTTTTCAGCGCCGCTGTTCGGCACGCCCGGCGAGTGGGACCTGCCCGCCGACGTGACGCCGAAGCGCGAGCTGCTGTATCTCGCCGTGGGCATTCCGGACGTCGACAGTCTGCCGAAGCAGGCGCTGGCCGAATCGGCGGCGGCGGTGCTCGATGAACCCGGCGACGTGGCGCTGCGCTACGGTTTTGGTCAGGGCCCCCGATCGATGCGCGCCTGGATTGCCGACCGGCGGGCCGGGGAGGAGAGCGATCCGCAGATAGACGCCGACTGGTTTCAGCTAACGAACGGCTCCGCCGGTGCCATCGATCTGGTCGTGCGTTCGCTGATCGATCCCGGCGATGTGATCATCGCCGAGTCGCCGACCTACATGGGCACCCTGCACAATTTTCGTGGCGTGGGCGCGGAGGTGCGCTGCGTGCCCATCGACGACGAGGGCCTCGACATGGACGCGCTGCAGACCCTGCTGCGCGAGCTGACGGCAGCGGGTAAGCGCGTACGCGTCGTTTACACGATATCCGCGTTCCAGAATCCCTCCGGCGCCACCCTGTCGCTGGCGCGGCGCATGCGCCTGCTCGAGCTCGCGCACGAACACGACTTCATCGTTCTCGACGACGAGGCCTATCGCGATCTCTGGTTCGATGCACCGCCGCCGCGGGCGCTGTCGGCGCTCGCGGGAGGTCACGGCGTGATCACGGTCGGCACCTTCTCGAAGACGATCGCCACCGGCATACGCGTTGGGTTCATACACGCCCGACCGGAATTGCTCGCACTCTTTGGTCGCATGCGCTTTGCGATGGGCCAGAACCAGTTCGGCCTGCGCACCCTGGGACACTATCTCGAGCGCGGCCTGTTCGATCAGCACCTGGGTCGGGTGCGGGGCGTTTACCGGCGCAAGCGCGACCTGCTGCATCGTGCGTTCCTCGCCGAGGGGTTGGAGACCTATCTCGACTGGCGCCCGCCCGCCGGTGGGTTCTATCTGTGGGCAACGCTCAGGCCGCAACTCGGCCTCGAGGCGCTGTGGCGCACGGCGGTAGAAGAGGGGATCGCCGTCAACAATGGCGCGGGCTTCACGCCGCTGGGCGACTCGCGGCAGATCAGGATCGCGTATCCCTGGACGCCGGAAGAACAGTTTCCCGAAGCGGCGCGGCGGCTGCGCCTGGCCTGCGAACGCGTCGTTGCGGGGCAGGCCGCGTGAGCGAGCAGGAGATCATATTGGCGGGCGTCGGCGGCTATCTGCTGCTCATGCTCGGCATCGGTTTCTTTGCCGCGCGCCGCACGCACAATCCGGAAGACTTCATGGTCGCGGGACGTTCGCTGCCGCTGTGGCTGTGCGGCGCGACCGTGCTTGCCACGTGGATCGGCGGGGGCACGGTGATGGGCGCGTCCGGCGAAGCCTACGAAGGCGGCGTCATCGCCGTGATCGCGGACCCGTTCGGCGCGGCGGTCGGGCTACTCTTGTTCGGGCTGCTGGTGGTGCGTCTGATGCGGCGGCTCAAGCTGCTGACGGTCGTCGATTTCATTCACGGACGCTACGGTCCGGTCGCGGCGTTCGGCAGCGCCATCGCGGCGGTGATTACCAGCACGGGCTGGTCGAGTGCGCTCATGGTCGCATTCGGCTTCGTCTTCAACTCGCTGACCGGCGTGCCGCTGCCCGCGGGCATCGTGCTGGGTGGCGTCATCGTGCTGATCTACACCACGGTGGGCGGCATGTGGGCGGTCGCGTTGACGGACTTCGTCCAGATCGCAGTCATCCTGGTGGGACTGTTTATCCTGCTGTTCACCGTGGTCGGCGATCTGGGCGGCTGGCAGGCGGCGTGGGCAATGATCCCGGCGGGGGCGGTCGACTTTCTGCCGCGCGAGGACAGCGCGAGCGCCTGGCTGAACTACGTGCGCGCCTGGACGATCATCGGCGTATCCAATCTTGCCAGTCAGTCGCTGCTGCAGCGCGGCTTCTCTGCGCGTACAGAAACGGTCGCGCAGAACTCGTTCTATATCGCCGGCGTCGGCTATCTGCTGGTCGGCTCCATACCGGTGTTCCTGGGCATTCTCGCGAGTGTTGCGATGCCCGGGCTCGCGGACAAGGAGGCCGTGATGCCGCTGCTCGCGATGGAGTATCTGCACCCCGTGCTGATGGCGATCTTCGTGGGTGCCCTGCTGGCCGCCATCATGAGCAGCGCCGACAGCGCGCTGCTCAGCGCCTCCAGCGTCATCAGCAACAACATCCTACCGATGCTGCATCCACCGCTGCGCGAGCGCCGCCTGTTCCTCGCGCGGCTGATGATTCCGGTCGTCGGCCTGATCGCCCTGTTCATCGCGCTGCAGGCGCAGGCGATTTACGCCGTCATCGTCAACATCAACGCCGTGGTGCTGGCCGCGATCATCGTACCGTTCATGGCGGGCATCTGGTGGCGCAAGGCGAACCGCACGGGCGGCCTGGCGGCCATGGCGACGGGCGTAGTGGTCTGGCTGGGTACCGAGTTCGTCGCGCCCGAACTGCCGGGGGACCTGATTGGCGGCGTGGCCTCGCTCGTCGCAATACTCGTCGTGTCTTCACTGACCCAGGAGCGCGATCCACCCGCGCCGCTGCGCTCGATCGACGGCGAGACGGTCGAGTTCCGCGATCGGCTGGGTGTGTCGCGGGGCGACTGACGGGAGTCTCCGCAGCAGCGCGGCGCCAATCCGTATGTGCGGCCGCTATTCCGGGACGCCCGTGCCGACGAACCCGACCATGCGCGCGATGCGATCGGCCTCGAGCTCCACGAAGTACTGGCCGAACTGGGTTTGTTCGTTTCCATCCGGTCCCGGGCCGCGAAACGCGACGGTGACCCGGGTGACGGCGGCGTTGCTGTCGCTGCGAACCACCGTCGCCGACCAGCCGGGCGCGCTCGCCGCAAACTCGCCTACATAGTCCGCGATCGCGGCGGTGCCGCGCAGCGCGTTCGGCGTGCGCGGATCCGCATACACCGTATCGTCGTCGACGACGCGGGCGATCTGGTCGCGTCGCTCTGCCGAGCGATCGAGTCCCCAGCTTGCGAAGAAGGTCGAGACGGAATCGGACATGGTGCGTCTCCGGCGCTAGTCGTCGTCGATGATGGTAACCGTATCGATCGAGCTCGTGCAGTCGACGCCGGCCTCCACGATGCCCATGCCGATGGCATACAGCTCGGCGTCGACCTGGACGTGCCGCTCGAACCAGCGCTGGCCAGGCTCTGTCTCGACCACTTCGTTGATCTGCTGTGGTGCGATCGTCTTCCAAGGCACGCCAAAATCGCCCACCAGCTCCAGCACGCGGAGCCGCGAAATCTGCGCGATCTTGCTGTTGTAGTAGGCGTGCAGCACGACGATCTCGGCTGGCGCCAGATCGTCCGGGTTGGTGCAGGATTTTGCGATGGTGGCGGCGGCGTCTTCGCCCATCACCGTGCGGAAGTCCGCCATGGCCTCGGAATAGGCCTGGCTCGTCAGCTCGGCGAGGCTCAGCGATTTGGCCTGACGCAGTTCGATAAACACGAGGACCAGCCCGAGCAGCAGGGCGAGCCCCGTGGCGATCTGAATCAAGTCGACGAGGCGCGCGGTCTTGGTCGCTGTGTCGGTGTCGTCTGTCATCGCGCGCCCTGGTGTGTACTAACCCAGCTTCTTCAGGTCTTCGAGCTGTTCACGCAGGGTGTTTAGCGCCTGCTCCCGCTCCGCCGCCTTGGCGCGCTCTTTGTCCACGACCTCGGCGGGCGCCTTGGCGACAAAGTTTTCGTTGCCAAGCTTCCCCTGCAGGCGCTTCAGATCCTTGCCGAGACGTTCGATCTCTTTTTCGAGCCGTGCGGTTTCTTCGCCGACGTCGATGAGCCCGGCCAGCGGCACCATTACACGCACGTCGCCGGCCAGCGCCAGCGCGTGAGCGGGAGCCTCCGCCCCGGCGTCCAGCCAGGTGATCTCGCTGACTCGTGCCAGCCGCATGAGCAGCGTTGCGTTGCTGTCGGCGAGCCGTCGATCCTGGGCGTCGCCGCCGTCCAGCAGCAACCCCAGTTCCTGGCTCGGTTTGATGTTGGCCTCGCCGCGAATGTTGCGGACCGCCTCGATGATCCGCTTCAGCCACTCGACCGCGGTAGTCGCCGACTCGTCGACGTCGAACTCTGCAGCGAGCGGATAGCTCTGCAGCATGATGGTGCCAGCCGCGTCGGCCGATCGTTCGCCCAGCTCGCGCCAGATCGCCTCGGTGATGAACGGCATCAGCGGGTGCGCCGCTCGAAGCAGTGCGCTCAGCACGGTGATGAGCGTGGCCTGTGTGCCTGCACGCAACGCGGCGTCCGTGTCCTCGTCCCACAGAAGCGGCTTGGTCAGCTCGAGATACCAGTCGCAGAACTCGTGCCAGATGAACTCGTACAGCGCGCTGGCGGCCATATCGAAGCGATAGGTGGAAAACGCGAGCTCCAGATCCGTCAGCGCCTTGCTCAGGCGACTCAGGATCCAGCGATCGATATCGCTTGTTCTGCGCTCGGCGTTCGGATCGAAGCCTTCGATGTTGGTGAACACGAAGCGCGATGCATTCCACAGCTTGTTGCAGAAGTTGCGGTAACCCTCGATGCGACCCATGTCGAAACGCACGTCGCGGCCCGTCGAGGCGAGGGCGCAGTAGGTGAAACGCAGCGCGTCTGTGCCGTAGGCGGCGATGCCCTCGGGAAACTGCGTGCGCGTGGCCTGCTCGATGGCCGGCGCCATCTGCGGCTGGGTGAGGTTGCTGGTTCGTTTGGCGACGAGCGATTCCAGATCGATACCGTCGATCAGGTCCAGCGGGTCCAGTCCGTTGCCCTTGGTTTTCGACATCTTGCGACCGTGCTCGTCGCGGACCAGACCGTGGATGTACACCTTGCGAAAAGGCACTTCGTTCGTGAAGTGCAGGGTCATCATGATCATCCGGGCGACCCAGAAGAAGATGATGTCGTGGCCGGTGACCAGCACGTCGGTGGGGTGATACTTCTCAAGTTCTGCCGTTTGCTCCGGCCAGCCCAGCGTGCCGAAGGTCCACAGCGCGGAGGAAAACCAGGTCTCGAGGACGTCGTCTTCCTGCGTCAGCGATACCTCATCGGCGAGGCCGTGTTTCTGCCGTGCCTCGGCCTCGCTGCGCGCGACGTAGACGTTGCCGTCCGCGTCGAACCACGCGGGGATCCGGTGCCCCCACCACTGCTGGCGACTGATGCACCAGTCCTGAATGTCGCGCATCCAGGCGAAGTAGGTGTTCTCGTACTGTTTCGGGACGAACTCGATCGAACCGTCTTCGACGGCCGCGATGGCCGGTTCGGCCAGCGGCTTGATGTCGACGAACCACTGATTGGTCAGCCAGGGCTCGATGACGGCGCCGGATCGGTCGCCGCGCGGCACCTTAAGCGCGTGGGGCTCGATCTTGTCGACGAGGCCCAGCGCCTCGAGGTCCGCAACCACGCGCGTGCGCGCGTCTTCGCGCGTCAGGCCTCGATAGGTTTCGGGCGCCTGATCGTTGATTGTCGCGGACGCGTCGAAGATGTTTATCAAGGGCAGATCGTGGCGCGTGCCGACGTCGTTGTCGTTGAAGTCGTGGGCGGGCGTGATCTTCACGCAGCCGGTACCGAACTCCCGCTCAACGTAGGTGTCCGCGATGATCGGAATGTCGCGCCCGGCGAGCGGCAGTCGCACGCTCGCGCCGATCAGGTCGCGATAACGATCGTCGTCGGGATGCACGGCGACGGCGGTGTCGCCGAGCATGGTCTCCGGCCGCGTGGTGGCGACGACCAGGTAATCGGCGCCCGCTGCCGTCGTCCTGCCGTCGTTCAGCGGGTAGCGAAAATGCCACAGATGACCCTGCTCGTCGGTGTTCTCGACTTCGAGGTCGGAGATCGCGGTCTGTAGCTCGGGGTCCCAGTTGACGAGTCGCTGGCCGCGATAGATCAGACCCTCTTCAAACAGCCGGACGAAGACCTCGCGCACGGCTCGAGAAAATCCGTCGTCCAGCGTGAAGCGTTCGCGCGACCAGTCCAGCGACGATCCCATGCGCCGTAGCTGCTGGGTGATCGTGCCGCCGGACTCGGCTTTCCACTCCCAGACCTTGTCGATGAAGGCATCTCGACCGATGTTGTCTTTCTCGATGCCTTGCGCCGCCAGCCTGCGCTCCACCAGCATTTGCGTAGAGATGCCCGCATGGTCGGTTCCCATCTGCCACAGCGCGCTGCGCCCGCGCATGCGCTGGTAGCGGATGAGCGCGTCCATCAGCGTGTGCTGAAAGGCGTGGCCCATGTGCAGGCTGCCGGTGACGTTCGGCGGCGGTATCGCGATGCAGTAGGGGTCGCCGTTGCCGGCAGGGGCGAAGTGGCCGGCGGCTTCCCACTCGGCGTAGAGCGCCTGCTCGATGCCGGAAGGATCGAACTGATTGTTCATTGACGATCTCGACAGTGTGCGTGGTTAACGCGTCAGGCCGGGGCGGGTGCTCAATCTGACCGACCCCGATGGGCGACGGGCGCTCTATGCGAGCCTTTCGGTTGGCGGCAACCCGGCGTGGGCGAACGAAGGGCGCTAGCCCTCGCCGTCGGCGTCCCTGACGCGCAGCTGGACCAGGTGGTCCGCCAGTTCATTGTGCACGGCGCTCAGGAGGCGTAGCTCCAGCTCCTCGGTGTGCGTCGCGAGGGACTCACGCACCCAGGCGAGCACGGCGTCGTCGATGCGCACGCGCAGGGCGTCCACCAGTTCGTCGGTCTGCTGCGGCGACCAGTCGGTGGGGTGCTCCTCGATGGTGTCACGAGCCTTGCCCAGTATCGTCGCCATCTGCGCGGCAAATTCAGGACCCAGCAGCATGCTGGTGACGTCGCTTGCCGGCGCGGCCGCCTCGAAGGCTCCGCCGAGGTCCTCGGGCACCACGATCTCCTGCATTTCTAGCGCCGGCTGATCTTCTCGCGGCGCGTCTTCTGGCGGCATAGCCTCCAGGGGGGGCGCGGCCGGGTCGAGTTCCGTCGCCTGTAGCTCTTCTTCGTGCAGAAGATCCCGGATCACCTCCAGGTCTACCATCAGGGCCGCGGGATTGCTGGCACTTGTCATAAGTCTCGCTCCTGCTAGTTCGCTAGCCGGTCATTTTCGCCAGCCGGTCATTTTCACCAAGCGGAATTTGGCGCTGGGTGCACCGTGGGAAGCACGCATCACGACTCTTCCCAATTGGCCAAATCGTGATGGTACAGCGGATAGCCGCAATCGCGGTAATACCGATATCGCTCGCGGCCCTCGGCGCGGATGTCCTCGACGATAATCTCTGCGACGCGCTCGTAGCGACCGAAGAAGTCCGGCACCTGTGTGCCCAGATTGATCAGCACATCGTCGCCGACCGGGGCATCGCCGTGGCCGATTGTAATCGCCTCGCGCCCGGTATGCCGCGCTGAGTCGCCGGCGAGATCGTGGGGTATGAAACGGTGCGGCGGATAGGTCCACAGCAGCGCGTCGAATTCGGCGGCCGCGGCCTCGTCGCGGGTGTGCACATGCACCTGGTGCGCGCCGTCCAGCGCCTTGGCGGCGAGTCGGCAGGCGAACCGCGCGGCCGCGAGCAGCGTGCGATCCTCCAGCAGGTAGAAGTCGACGCGCGTCACGTGGCACGCGCGCCGCCGGCACGGGACCGCCGCATGTGCCTAGGCGGCCTTGCCGCGCAGGTAGTGGTACAGCATCGGCACCGGTCGACCGCTGGCGCCCTTGCGCGCCCCGCCGTGATAGCCGACGCCGGCGATGTCCAGATGGGCCCAGGGAAACTTGTGCGCATAGCGTGACAGGAAGCAGGCGGCCGTGACCGCACCGGCCTCGCGGCCGCCAATGTTTGCCATGTCGGCGAAGTTCGAACGCAGTTGCGCCTGGTACTCATCCCACAGCGGCATGGGCCAGCCGCGATCGTTGATGTACTCCCCGGCATCGCGCAGCGCGTCACCGACCCTGTCGTCGTTGCTGAAGATGGCCGCGGCGTGAGAGCCGAGCGCCACGACGCACGCCCCGGTGAGCGTTGCGACATCGACCACGGAGGCCGGCTTGAAGCCCTCGGCGTAGGTCAGGGCATCGCACAGCACCAGGCGGCCCTCGGCATCGGTGTTGAGAATCTCCACGCTCTGACCGGACATCGTCGTGACCACATCGCCCGGTCGCGACGCGTGCCCGGAGGGCATGTTCTCGGCGGCGGCGACGATCGTGACCAGATTCAGTTTCAGTCCGGCGTCGATGACCGCGCGGGTCGCGCCCAGTACGGTCGCCGCGCCGCACATGTCGAACTTCATCTCGTCCATCGCCGGCCCCGGCTTCAGGCTGATGCCGCCGGTATCGAAGGTGATGCCCTTGCCCACAAGCACATGGGGTGCCGCCTTGGCGCTCGTGCCCTTGTACTGAATGATGATCATGCGACCCGGCTGGTCGCTGCCCTGCGACACCGACATGAACGCGCCCATGCCGAGCTTCGTCATCTCTTTTTCGTCGAGGGACTTCACGGTTACCTTAGGGTCCGCCGCGAGCTGGCGCGCTTCTTTCAACAGGTAGTTCGGGTGGCAGATGTTTGGCGGCGTATTGCCGAGATCGCGGGCGAAGGCCATGCCGGTGTCTAGCGCCTGGCC
Source organism: Pseudomonadota bacterium (assembly GCA_039029135.1). Taxonomy (GTDB): domain Bacteria; phylum Pseudomonadota; class Gammaproteobacteria; order Pseudomonadales; family Azotimanducaceae; genus JALZVT01. Next base: position 216,112 of record JBCCGT010000004.1, read on the forward strand.
GTCTTTGACCGCCGTGCGCACGGCCTTGGCCGTCTTGCCGTCGGCGTGGAAGGCGATGCGCGCCAGCGGCCGCTTCTCGAAGTCTTTCTTCTGCGCCGTGAACTGATAGAGCGCGGTCGATAGCGCAGCCATCGCGACGTGTGCGCGCCAGGTGGGGTCGCCGTCTTTGACGTTCTGTCCCGTCAGCGCCCAAACCGCCTCGCGCCCCGGAAGCTGCGCGATGGCGCTCGCTGCGGCGGCCACCATTTTCTGGAAATCATCGCGCGCGATAGCCTTGCCGGCGCCACCGCCGACGATCAGCAGTCTGCGGATCGATTTGGACAGGACGACCGCTCGGGTCTTGCCGGGCTTGTCGCTGAAATCGGCGAGCGCGAGCGTCAGTCGCGCGCTCTCGCCCTGCGCCTTCGCGACGCCGCGCGCCTGGCTGAGCGTGACGACGAGACAGTCGGTGCTGAGCTTGGCGAGTTCACCGGTTTTGGTCGAGTACTTCATAGCGATTGCTTCATAATGATGTGGGTGTGGTGTTGGCGCGACGGCGTGAGCGCAGATTGGCGACGGTTTGGTTTATGGACGGTCCAAGGACGGTCTATGTTAGTTCAAAGCTCAGTGTTGCGCAGTTGTCGTCGCGGATGAGAAGCGCGGCAGCCGCGTTGGTCGCGGGCGTTCGCGCCTGATGGTCAGCGCGCGCCAGGCGTTCCGCGAACTGACGGTCGTCATGGCCGTCCTGCTTGTCGTCTTCATTCTGATCGGCCTCGGCGGCCGCTTCATCGGCTATCTGCAGGACGCCGCGGCCGGCAAGTTTGCGCCCGAGGTGGTGCTGACGCTGATCGGGCTGCGCCTGCCCGAGTTCCTGCAGCTCGTCGCGCCGCTCGCGCTTTTTCTGGCCGTCGTCATGGCGCTCGGACGCTGGTACGCCGAGAACGAATACACGGTGCTGCTCGCGGCGGGCGCGAGCCCGACCCGGATGCTGGGCTGGTTTCTGTTCGGCGCCGTGCTCGTGGCGAGCGCCACCGGGCTGCTCACGCTGGTCGTGACGCCGCAGGCGAACGCGCGGTTGGACGCGACCCTGATCGAGGAGCGCAAGAACCGCGAACTGCGGGCGCTGACGCCGGGCGTGTTTCTGGCGCTCTACGAAGGCCAACGGGTCTCCTACACGGAGGCGCTGGACCCGGTCAGCGGTCGCCTGGACAACGTCTTCATCGGCGAACGGCTCGACACCGGTGTGCGGGTCACGCTGTGGGCCGCGACGGGCTCGCAGTACACCAACCCCGAAACGGGCAGCCAGTACCTCGAGCTGCGCGACGGGCATCGCTATCAGGGTTTTCCTGGCACGGCGGCCTATCGCGTGCTGGCTTTCGACACCCTGAGCCAGCGGGTCAACCAGCGCGACATCCGGCGCCGCCGGCTCGAGCTGTCCATCCTGCCGACGGCGGAGCTGCGACCGCTGGCAACCCCTGCTGCGCTGACGGAGTGGCACTGGCGCTGGAGCCTGCCGCTGACCACGCTGATTGGCGCGGTGCTGGCATATTCGCTAGCGCGCAGCCCGCCGCGCTCGGGACGCTACGCGCGCGTGCTGCCGGCCATCAGCGTCTTCCTGCTTTACTTCCTGCTGCTGCTGCTCGCGCGCCAGGCGGGGGAGGACGGCAGGCTGCCGCCCGCCGTCGGGTTGTGGGGTATTCACTGTGCTTTCGCGCTGCTGGCCTGGGGCCTGTTTCGGCGCGGCCTGCGTCCCCACTGATGTTCGGCGCGCCGACCATCACCCGCCACGTCGGCGCGACCATCCTGCGCGCTGCGTTCGTCGTGCTGGTGGTGCTGCTCGGTCTGGTCACCATCTTCACGCTCGTCGAGGAGCTGGGCGACGACCTGCAGGGCTATGACCTGGCCGCCGTGTTTCAGTACGTGCTGTGGACGCTGCCGCGACGCGCCTATGAGCTGTTGCCCTACGTTGCGTTCATCGGCGCGCTGCTCGGACTCGGCCAACTGGCGAGCCAGAGCGAACTCGTCGTGGTGCGTGCCGCGGGTTTTTCTGCCTGGCGCATCTTTGCCGCGGCGTGCCTGCCGGCGGTCGCGATCGCCGCGGGTGCCTTCGCGCTGGGCGAGTGGCTGGCACCCGCGGCCGAGACCCGCGCCGAGGCCGTTAAGGCCCGCGTCGCCGACGAGCAGGCGACCGTCTATATCGACGGCGGCCACTGGTATCGCGAGGGTGCCCTGTTTCTCAACGTCGATGCCATCACCCGAGACGGGGTGCTGCTCAACGTCCTTCAGTACCAGCTCCGCGATGATCGGAGCATCGACGTCCTGCGCCGCGCCCAGTCGGCGCGCTACCTCGCCGAGCGCAGTCGCCCTGCCGACGGCGTGCACATCTGGCGCTTTCAGCACGTCGAGGAAGTGCGCTTCGACGACGAACGCGCGACGCGGACCCAGCTTCCGGACTACGAGTGGCGCAGCGGCGCCGATCCGCTGCTGCTGAGCGCCCGCGCTTTGCTCGAGCCGGGGCGCATGTCGTTGGCCGATCTCGAGTTTCAGGTGGCTTACATGCAGCGCGAGGGCCTCGAGCCCACGCGCTATCGGCTCGCCTACTGGTCCAAGCTCCAGCAGCCGCTCGCGATCCTTGGCCTGACGCTGGTGGCGCTGGGCTTTGTGCTGGGTCCGCTGCGCGAGCGGGGCATCGCGGCGCGCACCGGGGTCGGCGTCCTTGCCGGACTCGCGTTCAAGTACCTGCAGGATCTGTTTGCACCCATCAGCCTGGTGTACGGGCTCGCGCCCTGGCTCGGCGTGCTGATTCCCATCCTCTGCTGCTGGCTGGTCGGCGCGCTGCTGGTTCGTCGGGTGGCCTAGCGCGCTGTAGACATTGATCGGACGCTACGCCGCAGCCTAATCCGCGTCGGCTACCACAACCGTGCGGCCGCCGGACAGCAGATCCGACCAGGCGCGACGGTCGGGGTCGAACAGGATCCACAGATAGCCGATGAACAGCGCAACGAAACCGAGCAGGGCGCCGAGTAGGCGCCTGTTCGCGGTCATTAGCGTCAGGCGCGCGCCGTCGTCCTGTTCGATGCGCAGTTTCCACGCCAGCATGCCGAGCGTCTGGCCGCTGCGGAGCCAGAAGAAGGTGAAGAATAGATAGGTCTCCAGGACGACAAGCGGCTGGCTCGCAACCGGCTCGAGCGCCACGCCGATGATTCGAACCAGCACCAGCAGCACGGTCATGTGTAGCGCGATGAGCAGCAGGAAGTCGTAGAACATGGCGCCCAGTCGACGCAGGAAACCGGCGCTGGGATGACTTGTCATGGTCGTCCAGCGCCCGGCGCCAAGCGTACGGGGCGCAGTTGCTGTGTCGGAGCTGTGGAAGGCGTGTTGGGCGCGAAAGGCATCGGCGGCATCATACGCGCTTCAGCCGGGCGCGGCGGCTGGCGGAAAAGTTAGCGCGTCTGTTTACTGGGGCAGGGCCCGCAGACGTGCCTGCAGCGCGTCGATATGGCTGCGATAGGCCGCTACTAGAAACGTCTCGTCGGCGTGCGAGCGCACGCTCAGCCGGTGCAGGCGCTCGGTGTAGTCCAGGATCTCGTTCAGGGTCGCCGCTCGTGCCGCGCCGTCTGCGCAGGGCTGCCGCGGCAACGTTGCAGCCGCTGCACTGTCCGTTTGTCTTTCGGCAATCGTCATCTCTGGCTCCCGATAGGCTGGCCGGCTACCGCCGTTGGCGCGATAGACCGGGTGACCGGTCCCCTCTCCCTCCCTCGCCGCAGTGCTTGCCGCCGAGTGGCCGGCGCGCGTGGCGACCGTTAGGGCTTTGTCCGCGATCCACTGAGAACGTGTTGCGGACGCTTAGTAAGCCTAGTCCGCAATTCGCGCAACGTTGGCGGGCGAGGTGCCCACAACCGTTGGTGACAGGGGACGTTCGGACGCTCCGAACCAGAACATGCCAGGAGGCCGCCGAAGCGGACGCTCCTGGTAAAGCGGCTGTCCTGGCCGCGTGGCGACGAATTTGGAATCGCTGGTCGTTGCCGCGCATGGCGGCGGCGACAGCGGTTGTTAAAACGCGCAGGGCGCGCTCTTCGTCTGCCCACCCGGCGTCTGCCGGGGACTCGCAAAAGCAAGCCCGAGCAAGATAGCTGCGCTCGATACTTAAATCAAGACATTAATAACAATCTATAAACTATTGTTATTAAAAGGAAATTACTCGATCTGATATGCGAACTTCTTGTCCGTGCAGCGAATCGGACACCAATTGCCCAACGATCTCTGGATCGGTGGCGTTGCCCCAGGCGCGCGCGCCGTCAGGAGTAGTGCACGCCAGGTGGCCGATCTGTGGTTCGGTGCCGGCGTACATGACGGTGTAGGACTCGATGGTTGCGGGTCCGGCATATCCCTCGACCACCTCGCGCGTGGGTTCGGCGTCGATACGCGCCTGTACGTCGTCGTGCTGGAACGGTGCCGCCGGTGGCTCGCTGGAATAGATGCCGAAGGCGTGCTTGGTCAGATAGCCGCCGTTCGCCGTGACCAGATTGCGGGTGCCCGGCTGCGCCCGCGACAATTCCACCGTGCGAGCGATGGAATGCATGACGTAGTTGTTGAGCGGCCCGCCGGCGAAGGTCAACCCGCCGGTGACGGTCAAGGGTCTGCTCTGATCGAGGCCGATCTCGCGCGCCGCCACCTGCACCGCGACGGGGAAGCAGCTATAGAGGTCGACGTGATCGAGGGTTTCCGGCGTCAGGTCCGCCAGTTCGAGGCAGCGCTCGGCGGCGAAGCGAATGGCAGGTGACGAGTAGAGATTGTCGCGGTTCGATACGTAGTAGGTGTCGTGGCCGTCGGTGCCCGCCCAGGGATACACCCAGCGGTCCTCGGGAATGCCGAAGCGGCGCGCGGCGTCGGTGGAACACAGGATGAGCGCGGCGCCCTGGTCGACGTTGTTGTTCGAGTTCATGAACTTCGGATACTGCAGGCTGACCGGGCGATTGGCCCCGCCCACGGTGCGAATCTCCTCCGCCGACTTCGGCTCGCGCAGCCAGGCACTGGGATTGTCGGCCGCCACCGCGCTGAAGCCGGCCCACAGTTCAGAGACCCGTTGCATGTGGCTTTCCTGGTCTTCGCCGAGGTGATGCCGCAGCGCATTCTCGAAGATCGGATACATCTGGATCGGCGCCATGATCTGGCAGGCGATCTCCTCGGGGTGCGCCATCGGCACCTCGGCACCGAACACGCGATCCGGCGTGCCGCCCGGGTCCTCCCAGCGCACCTTGTCTCCGGCCCGGCGGGCCTTGGCCTGGGTCGCGCCACATTCGGCGCCGGTGATCAGGATCACGTCGTGATTGCCGGCCTGGATGTCCAGGGCGCTCGCGTTGAGCAGCGTCTGCACGAAGTTGCCGCCGAACTGGGAGCCGCAGGTCTCGACGTTGCCGAGCCCAAGCCCTTCCGCGACCTGTGCCGCCGGGTTGCTGTAAGGCCAGCGGCCGCGGATCACGCGAACGCTGGTGGCGGCGTCGAGCAGTGCGGTGCTGCCTGCATCCTCGGCGGCGGCGCGAGACGCCTCGATCATGAGGGCAAGCGGTTCCTTGTGATCCTGCCAATCGGTGACGCGCTGTTCGTTCTGTGCGACTCCGACGAGTACCGGGGTGCGGGTCATGCGTTCTCTCCTGCTAGTGCCCTTACTGGCCTCGCGGCTCGAGGCAAACCGCTATCATAACGCGCCCCGAACCGGAGTCCCGAGATGCCTGGACGGTCTGTCCGCGTCGCCCTGATCGCGGCGCTGTGCGGTGCGTTCGCAGCGCCGCAAGGGGCGCAGGCCTGGAATGCGCCGGGTCATCAGGCGATCGCACTGGCGGGGTTCGAACGCCTCGATGCCGATACTCGACGTCTGGTGCTTGCCGATCTCAGCGCGCATCCGCGCTTCCAAGCCGATATCGCGACGCTCGCGCAGGACGATCTTGGCGCCGGCGCGCTCTTTGCAGCCGCGGCGACCTGGCCGGATGTTGCGCGCGGCTTCCAGCATCTGTCCTGGTGGCGCGGCTGGCAGCGTGCGGGTCTCGTTGAGCGATTTCATCGCGGCCGCTGGCACTACGTGAACTTCGCGGTCTATCTGACGCCCGCGGATGCCAACCTCGCGATCGCCGACCCCGCGCCGCGGCAGGACTTCCGGTCCGCGGACGCGCAGCCGCGTCACATCCTGGAGGCGCTCGCGCTCGCGCGTGCGACGCTCGCCGCGGGTAACGACGGCGCGGCCGCGGCGACACAGCGGGGTCTGATGCTTGCCTGGGCGCTGCACCTGATCGGCGACAGCCACCAGCCGCTGCACGCCGTCGCCCTGTTTTCACGGACCCGCTGGCCGCGCGGGGATCGCGGCGGCAACGACGTCACCGTGTCGGTGCCGGGCTTTGCCGGGCCGTTGACCCTCCACTACTTCTGGGACCAGGCGCTGCTCGCGGCTGCCGATCCGGCGCGGCTGCGCGCGCTGGCCCGTCGCCTGGTTCGCGCGCAGTCCGCAGTCGGTGTCGACACGCGGCCCGTCGTCTGGCTCCGCGAGAGTGCCCGTGCGGGTGAACACAGTGTCTACGGACCGCTGCGCGAACAGCTCGTGCGAAGCCCCAGTGTGCGGCTGGATGACGCCTATGTTGCTCGCGCGCGCAGCACCGCGCAGGCGCGCGGCGCGCTCGCGGCCGCGCGCACGGCGGCCTGGCTACAGGATGCGTATCGGGCACGCACAATGGGCGCCGGGCGCGAATAGGCGCGACGCCAAATGCTTGGTAGATCGATGCTTGGCAGATCCCAGGCAGAGCGAGGATGGCTTGCCAGATGATAGGCTGCCGCCGGATGCATCGGCGCTCGTGAGGTTCGTGCGGCCGATGACGACAAGCGAGAAGGGGAGAGGGTGACCACAGCGAGGCAACCCGACGGCGCCGGTGAGGTCGCGCTCGCGGCGGGCCAGTCCGCGTCCCACGCGTTTCATGCAGTGCTGGGCGCCGTGGCGCGCGGTTTCGATGTCCTCCGGTTCGCCGACGTCAGCCGCGACCGGCTACGCCGTGACTATGCGGATCTACTGGCGCGCGTTGAGGTCGCGCGGCTAGCTAGCCCCGCGGCGACCGAGATCACGGCCGCATTCCTCGAGGGCCTGTCCGCCAGCGTCGTCTGGCAGACCGGCGACGACGAGGTCCCGCTGGCGACGGCCTTGCAGAGCGCCGTGCCAGCACCGCCCCTGCAGCGCCGCGAGTTGGCGGGCCCTCCGGGGTGGCGCCCGGGCCTGATCTATCGAGGGCGGCGCTGGCAGGGTAAAGAACTCGCGGCGCTCGCCGCCGAGCTGGGCGAGCGCGGGGTGGTGTCCCAGGCGGCCGTCGCCTCGTTGCGCACCATGAGCGTGCGGCTCGGCGACGAGGCTCTGGATCTGCGCGGCCGACGCATCGCCATGCTGGGTGCTAACGCCGAGATGGCGCCGACGCGACTGTGGCTGCGTGCCGGCGCGGAGATACTGTGGCTCGACGTCGCGCCGCCGCCCGATGACTGGCTGAACGACGACACGCTGGCCGGTACCCTCGTGTGGCCGCAGCGCCCCGTCGATCTGCTGCGCGATCCGCAGGGGGCGCTCGCCGCGCTGCGCGCCTTCGCGGCAACCGGCCCGATCGATCTGGGTCTGTACGCCTACGCGCCGGGTCGCGCGCGCGAGCTGCGTCTGACGGCCGCGATGAACGCCATCGTCGACGCGTTGCCGCGCGAGTGCGTTGCCAGCGTCACGATGCTCGTGTCGCCGACCACGCCCACGCGGCTGTCGCCGGCGGATGTCGTCGCCATGCAGCGGCGGCTCGCCGACCGTCCAGCCTGGTAGTCGCTGCTCGCGCGCATCGGGCTGCTCGGTCGCGGCGGCGGCACGTTCGGCGCGGACGACGCTGATGCGCCCGTGCACGCGACCCGCACGGTCGTGCCCATACAGGGCCTGTCCTATCAGGCGGCGCAGTATCTCGGCAAGGTGCTGGCGGCCGAACGCTGGGCGGGGCAGGGGCTGCGCGTGTCTGCCAACACCGCCGCGATAACCCGTACCCGCTCGCTTGACCATCCCGTGTTCGCGGCGGCGTTTGGCGGGGCGGCGGCCTTTGGCGTCGAGACGCTCACGCCGCGCCAGTCGCGGCGTCTGAACGGTTTGCTTGCGGTGGCCGACTGGCTCGCCGAAGAGGCGCCGCGGCCCGGCGATGTGCGGGTTCACGGCGCCTTGCACGGGCTGCCTTATCCGCTCGAGAAAGCGCTGCGCGTCGCTGCGGCGATCGGCTTTGCGCGTTCGCCCCGCCTGCTCGCGGGGCTGTTGCGGCGCTGAGTCCGGCGGTCAAGGGCGCTGCAGGATTTGCGGGTCCCCGGGTTTACGGAGCTGGTGGGCCCGCTTCCAATAGGCGAATGCCGCGATGATGTGCGGCGGATCGGCGTGTAGCTCAGTGAAGCCGCCGCTGACGGCGCGGGTGTCCACATAGCACGCGTCGACGTTGTCCGCGTGCAGCTCGCAGGCCAGCTCGAAGCCCATCGATGTTAGGCGCTGTTTTTCGGCCTCGTAGTCGCGCACGAGGACGCCGTGGTGGTGGTAGCCCTCGCCGTCTTCGGGGTACATGTCCAGATAGATCGACGGCGTTTGATCGTGCTGCTGGATGAACTGGATCATCATCTCGCCCAGATACCCAAACGCGTAGGAGACGTCGGCCTCGGCGTCCGTGCCGCGGTAGCTGAAGCGGTCGGTCTTATGGTGCGGGGCGACGACGAACGGGCCGGCACCGAACAGCGTGGTCCAGCGATCGATGGCGGCCTCAAGGTCGCGCACGTAGTAGGCGATCTGAAAGAAGTCGTGGCGATCAAGCATCGGTGTTTCCTTCCTCGTGCTTTCTTTTTGCCGCAGTTTGGCGTGCCGCCGTTTCCCACCGCCGCCCTCTTTTTTCGAGAGGTTTGCTAGAGGTTTGCCGGGGTCTCGTCCTGCAACCGCGCCGCGCCCGCCATGCGCAGAATCTCTCGGCTGACCATGCGATGGGCCGTGGCGGTATGGATGTCGCGAAAGTGTTTTTGCAGTGAGCAGTCCGCACCGACGGCGGTGCCGCCGGCGGCATCGTACAGGATGTCCACGGCGTCCACGCTCATCCGCGTCGCCTGGCTGGCGGCCAGCCGCAGCCGGCGTCGGTCCTCTAGCGTCGGCTTGGCGCCGTCGATCAGTTGCGACCAAACGGACTCCACCGCGTGAAACAGCACGGCATGGGCGCCCTGGACGAGTGCCTCCGCGCGACCGAAATCGAGCTGGGTCACCGACGAGCTGGCGATGCTCGGACCGCCGGGCGCGAGGCGCTTGGTCTGCGCCAGGTCCGCGAAGTCGTCTACCGCGCGACGCGCGATGCCCAGCGGTACGCACGCCACGGCGCCAGCGAAGTAGCCAAAGAACGGAAACCGATACAGCGGCGCGTCGACCTGCCTGCGTGATGCGCCCAGGAGCGTCCAGCGCCCATCGGGTACGAACTGCTCGACGACCTCGAAGTCGACACTCCCGGTGCCGCGCAGTCCGGAAGGGTCCCAGTTGTCGTGCAGCTGGACTTGGCTCGGTTCGAAGAACATGACGTGCACCGCGGGCGCGCCGTTCGGCAGCGTGCGGGGCTTGCCGTCTTCCTCGACGATGGTGCCACCGCAAATCCATTGGGCGTGGTGGGTGCCCGAGCCCCACGCCCAGCGGCCGCTGACGACCACGCCGCCCTCGACCACACGGCCGCGGCCGCTCGGTGCGGCGGCGCCCGCGGCGACCGGGCAGTTGAACACCTCGCCGCTGCGCTCGATGCTGAACACCCGCCGCGCCCACTCTTCGGGTAGGAACGAACCCAACATTGCAGTGGTGGTGTAAATCATGGCGCACCAGGCGACCGCGCTGTCGGCATACGCTAGTTCCTCCAGCACGGCGAGGCTGTCAGGCGCGGGGCGCTGGGTGCCGCCATAGCGTTCCGGGATCACCATCGCCAGCAGGCCGGACTCGCGGAGCCGCCGAATGAGCTTGGGATCGGCACGTCTTGCCGCGTCGGCGGCGAGTGACGCGGCCGTCAGCTCAGGGCCGAGGGCGCGGGCGATGCGGACTTCGCTGCTCGCGTTCATGCGTTGGTCTCGTAGGCGGTGCCGAAGCTGTCGCTGAAGAACAGTTTGTCCACCGGTCGACGTGAGATCGGTCCGTGTCCGCCGCCCTCGGGATAGCCGAGCGGGACCACGGCGCAGGTGTACCAATCGTCCGGTATCGCGAGCAGCTCGCGCATGGCGGGCTCCTCGAAGCACAGCAGGGTGGTCAGCGTGCAGCCAATGCCCTCGCTGACGCAGGCCAGCATGAGGTTTTCGACGGCCGGGTAGACCGACCCGCCGCCCACGACCGACGGTCGGCCCAAATCGGCGTCGGTGATAGCCATCAGCTTGGGGTTAAAGCAGAACACCAGCAACACCGGTGCATCGCCCATGTGCGCACCAAGTCGGTCGGCCGCGGCCAGGGTGCGCTGTTGCTGCGCGAGCGCGGCGCCCTCGAGGCCCTGCAGGCGCGCCTCGTAGCCGACGCGATATCGATCCCACTGACCGGCGTAGAGGCGACCGATCGCGGCGCGTTTGTCGGTATCGCGCACCGCCACCGCCCGCCAGGGTTGAACGTTGCCGCCGCTTGGCGCCCAGGCCGCAGCCCGCAACAGCCGCTCGAGCACGGTGTCGGGGATGGGGTCGGGCTTCAGGCGCCGCACCGCTCGCAGCTGACTCATAGCCTCGTAGATGGGCAAGGATCCGACACGATCTTCGCTGCGCATGCTGGTGTCCCTCTCTCTCCGGGTCTTTGTGGAAGTGCATCAACGAACCAGTCGCCAGTATTGCGCGCGCGCTGCCGCGCTGCCAGCGGGCGGGCTCACGCGCGCGTCGATCCTCAGGCGCCGGTCATGATCTCGAGGTTTGGGCCGCGGCGCAGGTGGTGGCCGCCGTCTACCGGCAGCACGGCGCCTGTGATCCATGACGCTTCCGGTCCGCACAAAAAGCGCACGGCCGCGGCCACGTCGGCCGGTTGCCCGATGCGCGCGACCGGCATGCAGCTCAGATAGTCGGCCGTCATGGCCTCGCTGTTTTGCAGCCCGGCCGAGAGTTCCGTCGCCACCAGCCCCGGGCAGACGCTGTTGACGCGCACGCCGCTGGCGCCCAACTCGTCCGCCGCGTTGCGCACGAGCATGTCGATGGCCGCCTTGCTGGCGCAGTAGGTGCTCATGAGTCGATGCGTCCGCAGTCCGGCGATCGACGAGATCGCGCACAGCGCGCCCCCGCCGTTAGCCGCGATGGCGCGGCCCGCGTGCTTGAACGTGTGGAAGGTGCCGTTGAGATTGATCCCCATGACGCGATCCCACTCGGCGCGCTCCGTGTTCAACAGCGGTCCCGCAGTTCCCGTGCCGGCGTTCGCGATGGCGATGGTTAGCGGGGCTGCGGCGTTCGCGGTCGCCACGGCGGCCGCGATTGCCTCTTCATCGGCGACGTCGGCGGCGACAAGGTTTGCTCCCGCGCCGAGCGATTCAACCGCGGCCTCGAGTCGTTCCCGATCGCGGCCGACGAGGGTTACGGCCGCGCCGTCGGCGAGCATAGCCGCCGCGCAGGCGTAGCCGATGCCGCTGCCGCCGCCCGTGATTAGCGCGTGTTGGTTTTGCATTGCGAGGTTCACGGTCTGCTCCTGTCTAATTGGGTGGAGGACGCGCCCCACCGACGACGCCCTGAGTGCCCCCGATGCGCCCGATGTATGGCGTGGATTTGCGCGGAATCAGGCCAGTTCGGGTTGCAGGTTCGCCGCGATCGTTTGGCGCAGTTCGTCGGGCCAAACGACGGCGCGCCGCTCGTCTAGATCGATGCACAGGCCGATCGAATCGCTCGTTCCCAGCAGTTCGCCGCTCGCGCTGTCGAACGCCCAGCGACGCGAGTGTCGCGACTTGTCGGTCATGGCGATGTCGCAGTTGAAATAGCTGAGATGTGCCCCGAGTCGCGGCGTGCCGAGCACAAGATTTCGGGTTTCCATGATTGCCCAGGCGATCCGATGCCCTTCGGCGCTCTTGAAAATCGGCGGCCCCTGCTGGTTTTGTTGCTGCTGTGGGGAGAACTTGGAAAACGGCAAAAACAGCAGCTCGATCTCGGGCTTGAGCCAGCCGTGTGCGTCCACGTCGTCTGCCTCTATCACGGTGCTGCGGCGTCCGCTCATCATGCCGCCGCCTTCGATCTCGGGAATGCGATCTGCCAGTTCTTCCAACGTTACCGACACGTTGATGGGGTCGAGTGTCAGGCTGCGGGGCTGCGCGTAGGTCGGAATCTCCACGGCGTTCGCTGGTGCTTCGACGCTGAGTGGCTCGGGCTTCCGGGTGGCGGCATCGATCAAGGTGCTCGCGACGATAAAGCTCGCCGCCGACTCCTGCGTATCGGGATTGCGGATTTCCACATAGGTGCGCAGCGTCTGTCCGTCGAGGCCCAACACGCCGCCAAGCGCGTGCAGCCGAGCACCCTCGAACTGCTCGTTTCGGAACCGGGTATAGACGTCGGCGCGCTGCAGGAAGTGGCTATCGAACAGATCATCACGCGCGCCCAAGTCGTGCAGCAGCGCGCGGTTGGCGCGCTCCATGCGCTGCATGTAGTAGCGCACATTCATGTGACCAAGCGAATCGATTTCTTCGGCCGCAACGATGGATTCGTCGAGTAACTTCATGAGCCTCCGGCTCCGGTCTGGATAGCGCACTGCAAAGCCGACCAGTGTATCGCGTTTGGTCGTGCCCGCGTCGGCGGCGGTTGTTGAGATGCGGTGGTAACGGACGGCTAGGGGCTGCGCGTCAGGAATAGAGCGTCAGCGGTAGAGCACTGCTGTCAAAGGCCGCGCTGTTTGGCCAGCGTTTGCGTGCCGCATCGAACAGCATCACCCGGTGGGATTCCTCGAGCTCCATTGCGATCGAGTCTGCGCCGGCGGACGCCCCTGCGGGCGCCCCTGCAGGCGCCCCAAATTCAAACACGCGGACTTCGTTGCTGACGAAATCCAGCAGCGAGACGCCGGGTCGGTGGCGGGGCAGCAGGGTGCCGGCGTTGATCAGCGTCAGACCGGGAAAGTCGAGCACTACGCGATAGTGCATGTGGCCGTTCACCAGCAGGCGAAACTGGCCGCGCTCGATCATGCAGTCGAGCGTGGGTGAACGCTCCGGTGGCATGCGCTCCGAGCCCGGCCAGATCTTGGCGAGATCGTTGTCGGCGACGCCGTGGCATAGCAACAGCGGCCCTGCAGTGGTGTCGATGCGCCTCTGTGTCGGCAGCGCGGCGATGGCCGCGACCACCGAGGGCGCCGTCCTGTGACGGCAGTGGGCGTGTGGAATGTGTCGTACGCGATCGTCGAGAAACCAGCGATCGTGATTGCCGCGCACGCAAACGACGTCGTGCTCTTGTATGAGCTCTACGCAGCGTTCTAGATCGCCCGGGCCGTCCACCAGGTCACCAGTGCACAGCAGTCGCTCGGCCCCCGCTGCCGTGAGGGCATCGATGGCTGCGGCGAGGCTTGCGTCCTGAGCGTGAACGTCCCCGATCAGGCCGATTCGTGCATAGTCGTTCAGGGTCAGGCAGCCTCGATGATCTCGTCGGCGAGCTGCTCCAGCCCCTCGACGGGGGAGGCGCCCAGGGCCTGCAGCGGCACGACGAGGCGGGAAACGCCCGCCGCCGCGAAGGCGTCGATTGCCTCCCGGCCGCCGCGCCCTGGCCACATGCAGGTGATCTCGATCTCGTTCACGTCGCGCCCCAACGCCTCACACTCGCGCGCGAGCTCCACGCGCGCGCTCGCGATCTCCTCGGGCTTGGGGGAGGGGGCGAACCAGCCGTCCCCGAGCGCCGCCGTGCGCTTGAATATGCGGCCTTTGTTGCCGCCCATGACGATCGGCACGCTCGGCGCGTCACCGCGAGTCTGCTGCGGCAGGGGGTAGCTCTTGAAACCGCTCCAGTCGATGAAGTCGCTGCTGTGTTCGACCACCTCGCCGCTCCACACCTTGCGCATCGCCTGCACATAGTCGTCGAAGCGTGCGCCGCGCCGCTCGAAGGGTACGCCCATCGCGGCGAACTCCTCGCGCAGCCAGCCGATGCCCAGACCCAGCTCGAGGCGGCCACTGGAGAGCACATCGATGCTTGCCGCCTGCTTGGCCAAGTACAGCGGATTGGCCTGCGAGAGTATGTTGACGCCGGTCGCCAGACGAATCTTGTGCGTATGGCCCGCGATCAGGGTCAGCGCGATCAGCGGATCGATAAAGGGCGTTTCCGGATCGGCGCCCATCTTCCCGGAGTTGCTGTAGGGGTACTTGGACTGATAGTCGATCGGCACGATCACATGTTCGAAAGTCCACAGCGATTCGTAGCCGGCCGCCTCCGCGCGTACGGCGAGTTCAATCAGTGCATCGGCGTCTGTAACGCCGATATTGATCGGTACAAGTCCGAATTTCATGGGCTAACTCCCGCAACTGTTCAGGTTGACCATAACCCGCGACGGCGTGAAGCGCCTGCGAAGGCAGGTGCGCGGCGCGCCCGGTCGAGCCGCGCAAGCAGCTCGGGCGGTGCTCCCTCCGGCGCGGCAGTCAGTCGCGTGTTGTCCAGCAGGCCGGCAAGCGCAGGCCACGCCAGCCACAGCTCGGGTGCTGCACGTACACAGCGTTCGAGGCGGGCCAACACGGCGGTCGCGGTGTCACCGTCGGCGGCGCGCGGCAGCGCGGGGCCGATATCCACCAGCAGTCTGTCCGGCAGGGCTTGGGGTGCTACAGGCAGCACACCGGATCTGGTTTGACGGGCCAGGCGGATGGCCATCGCGTGCACGCGAACGGGCAGGTCGAACCAGCGCGTCGGAAGGGCGGGCGCGTCGTCGACGGGCATGTCGATGAAGGATAGCAGCACGGCACCCGCCGACAGGGCGCGGCGCAGGGAGCGGATCGGCGCCGCGACGCTCAGGTGTAGGTCCGCGCCGCTGTCGCGCAGTTCATCGCGCCACAAATCTACACGCTGTTGGGGGTCGACCAGCACGTGCACCGGCCGCGCGGCGGCGAACTGTCTGCACAGAGCCGCGACCGTCCGAGCGTGACCCTGCATCCGTGGCAGCAGCAGAACCAGACCCTGCGGCTGCGCCAGCGCGGTCCGTCCGCCTGGCGCGAGTCGGTACTCGATCGGCACTTGATCGATTCGCTCGCGCCTGCGCGCGGCGTCCAGCCTGCGATTCGCGAGCGCACGGAGCGCGATGTCGCGGCTGATAGCCAGGGGCTCGTCCAGCGCTAAAACGACGAGGGCGAGCAGGCGGCGATACGCCTCGGCGCGAGTGATTCGCAGCCAGGCACGCAACATCCGAGCGTCGCCGCGGTACCGATTACGTGCGCGCACTATATCGCTCAGACCGCGTGCTCGCGTAGGTCCGGGACGGTGATGACCCGCTCCGCTCGGGCCTGTATCGAGGGCCGGTGGGAGACCAGTACGATCGTCGTCTCGAGCAGCAGCAGCGCGTCAACGATGGCCTGCTCGGAGTCGGTATCGAGATGCGACGTGGCCTCGTCGAGTAGCAGGAGGTCGGGACGTCGGTAGAGCGCGCGCGACAGGATGATCCGCTGGCGCTGCCCTGCTGACAGCGCGACGCCCTGTTCGCCCAGGCGCGTGTCCCAGCCCAGGGGCAGGGCCGCGAGCAGCGTTGTCAGGCCCGTCGCTGTTGCGGCGTCGCGCAGGCAGGCCGCGTCGGGGGCGTCGGCGAACATGCTGACGTTGTCCTTGATCGAACCGCTGAATAGCGCATCGTCCGGTGTGACCAGCGCGATGCGGGTGCGCCACTGCGACGCGGGGACGACCGCGCGATCGCTGCCCGCGAACGAGATCCTGCCGGCCCGCGGATTCTCCAGCCCCGCCAGGATGCGCAGCAGGGTCGATTTGCCGCAACCGGACGGCCCGGCGAGCGCGAGGCACTTCCCCTTCGGCACAGCGAAGGTAAGGCCTTCAATTAGCGGTGGCTGGCTAGGGTAGGCGAAGCCAAGGTCCGAGACGCGCAGGCCGTCTTCGGGCCGCTCCAGCGTCACTGGCAGTCGCCGTAGCTCGGCACGCGGATCGGCACGGGTCCCGACGATGTCGCCCAGACGTTCGAGATGCACGCCGAGCAGTCGATATTCCATCAGGTAATCGATACAGGCGGCTATTCGTTCCTTGAAATTGTTCTTGTAGAAGACGAACGCATAGAGCATGCCGATCGTGAAGCCGCCTCCGTCGATGACCGCGCGTGCCCCCAGATAGACGACGAGCACATTTTCGACACCGAAGAGCGCGGCCTGAGTCTGGTCGAAACCCAGCCCCAGGCGGGCGATCTGCAGGCGATTATTGATTTCGGCTGTGTAAGCCTGCTGCCAACGACGCAGGCGCGACGGTTCGTTGCCGTGCGCTCTGATGGTCGCGATGCCGCGTATCGACTCCAGGAACAGGCTGGACTGCGTCGCGCTGCTCGCCAGCAGCTGCGCATTCAGATCGCGCTGATGTACGAACGCGAATGCGCGCAGCGCGAGATAGAGCACGATCGAGATCAGCACGACGACAGAGAGCGTCGCGTCGTAGATCCACATGATGACGATGAACGCGACTGCGGTGATGCCATCGATGATGGCCAGCGCCAGTCCGCCGCTGAGAAAACCACGTAGCGCCTCGACGGAGCCGAAGCGATTCGCGATGTCGCCCGTCTGGCGCACGGCGAACCAGCGCAGCGGCAGCCGCAGGAGGTGATCGTATACGTTGCCGGCTAGCGTGAAGGACAGCTGTTGGCCGAAGATCACGCTGATCCAGCGTCGCCATGCGCCGAGCAGCACCTCTAACAACACCAGCGCCCCGAAGCCGAGTGCGAGCACCAGCAGAAAGTCCGTGTCGTGTCGAACGAGCACGTCGTCGACGACGGTTTGCACGTAGTACGGACTAGCCAGGGCCAGCAGCTGGAGCAGCAGAGCGAGCAGGACCACCTTCGTCAGATAGCCGCCGAGCTCGCGGCCGTCGTGGATGAATCGACGCAGCGTCACTGCATCCTTACGGCCGCGCTTTTCGAAGTCGGCGGCCGGCGTGAGCTCGATCGCTATGCCGGTGAAGTGCCGGCCGATTTCCTCGATTCGATAGCGGCGTTCCCCATGCGCGGGGTCGATCACCCTTGCCGAGCGAGCGCCCACGCGACTGAGCACCACATAGTGCTCGAAGTTCCAGTGCAGCACGGCGGGCAGTCGCAGCGCCCTAAGCTCGCCGAGCTCAAGGCGCACGGCGCGGCCGCTGAAGCCATTTTGCGCCGCAATCTCGAGCAGGCGGTTGAGTGACAGGCCGGCGTCGCCGCCTGGGTGCGCACAGCGCAGCTCGGTGAGGCTGAGGTGTAGCCGATGGTGCGCGAAGATCATCGCAAGACACGCGAGCCCGCATTCACTGGACTCCGCCTGCAGTATTGGCCGCAGTCGACGACTGGAGAACATCTATCGGACATCCATAGATTGCAGGACAGAACGTGAGAAAACGGGTCTACGCCGCGGCGCGGTCGATGGCGCTGAGCAGCGACTCGAACAGCAGTTCGAACAGCGAGCGCTGCTCTAGAGAGATGTCCGCGCGCAGGGTCATTCCCGGCTTGAGGGCGACAGCGAGGCGGTGTTTGGTGTCCATCGTTATCGCGACCTCGTAAGCGGGACCTGTAGCGTTCCATGCCAGCTGCTCCGCCGGCACCGGCAGCGGGCTGCGATTAACGTGCGAGATCCGCCCAAAGATCGAACCGAAACGCTGGTGTGGAAAGGCATCAATCAGTAAACGCACCGGCTGACCTTCCGTTACGGCGCCGGCTGTGCCCGCAGGCACCCAGAGCTTGGCGCTGTAGTGATGCGCCTCAGGCAATAGCGTTAGAACGGGTCGGTCTCGTTCCAGCGTCGCGCCCACCTGCGCCAGGACACCCGAGACGACGCCGTCGATGGGTGAAAACAGGATCTGCTGTTCTTCGCGCCGAACGCGCGTGGCCTCGGCGCTTAGTCTTTCGCGCTCGAACTGCAACCGCGCGAGCGAGCGCGCCAACTCAGATTCCGCGGCTTCGATGTCGGTGTCGATGCGGCGTTCGCTTACCGCGAGTCGCTGCTGCTCCTCCTCGAGCGCCGTCAGCGTGCTCTCGTAGTCGAGCCTGGATAGGGTGGCCTCTTCGCGCAGCGCCGCTGGGGCGTGACCCTGGTTGAAGAGCGCCTGGGCGCGGTCTTCGCGGGCGCGGGCGAGGCGCAGGGCCTCTGCCGCCTGTGTACGCCTTACATTGAGCGCACGGCGCCGCGCCAGATTCGCATCGGCTTCCAGAGCGAACGCGGTCGCGCGCGCCTGGGCGAGCGCGACTTCGTGTTCGCGCGTGGCGTCAAGAGCGCGCTGCTGGGCGCGCAGCGAGCGCGCCAGCGCCCCGGGCTTCTGCGTGGCCGCGCGTCGGGCGCTGGCGAGCACGGCGAGCCGCGTGCCTGGCTGAACGCGGTCGCCGACGTCGACGAGCAGGGCATCGAGCGTGCGCCGCCCATCAGCGAACAGCTGCACGCCGGCGTCCTGCAGCTCGATGCGCCCCGGCACGGTGGCCTTGCGGGCAATCGGCAGCCGGGCGATCACGCCCAGTGACCCGACGAGCAGGACGCAGATTGCCACGACGAGCCAGAAGCTCGCGAGCGGCGATCGGTCGAACGCGGCGCACTCGCGTCGATCCCGCTCTCTCAGGGCCTCTAGTCTGAACAGGCCCGCCGCCGCTTGCACCGACGGGTTCGCACCTCGCCTCGACGTCCGCTCGGTCATGGTCGCGTCGTCGGAATCCCGCATGCCTGCGCCTCAACCGCGATGAGGCCGCAACCCTAGCCAGCTCACAGCAGTTCTCGAAGCGGTGACCGGCGATCGACGGAGTAGGAAAAGGGCGGCAATCAGGCCGCCTGCCTGGTGTCCGTGGCCAAGCTCTGCTGTTGGCGTGCGACTTTCGTTGCGACGGCTATCGCTCGGGCAGATCGACTCTACACTGCGACGCCCCAATCGAACTTGCATACAGCGAGGCAAACCATGCGTGAACTACAGCACCGAGAGCGCGATCAGATTTCTGGCGGTCAGCAGTCGCTCGTCGACATTGGCCAGTCGCCTGCGGGCATCCTGCCGCTGAATCTGCCGCTCGATATCGAGGTGGGCGGCTTCCCGGTCATCGGCGTACCGGCGCCGGGTGTGATTCCGGGGCCGGGCGGGCCCCGCCGACGCCGCGATTCCTGAGGCCAGGCTACCGGTCGGATCGCAGTCGCACGCGGCTGCGATCCGGATCGCGCGGCGCCATCTTGGTTGCAGGCCCTAACGCGCCTGGCCGCGCCTAGCCTGTGTTGCACCGGTTGATCTGAACCTGTGGCAGCACGGTTCGGCCTGCAACTGTGGCGCAAGACACGGTTTTGTCACTGTGATGGGAGAATGATGCTGCTCGTTGCAGTGGTGGCGGCAGCGCTGGGTGCGTTGCGCAACCCCGCGTCGTCCTGGCGTAGTCTGCACCAGTCGGCAGTGCGCGCCGAGGTCGCAGCGCTGAAGCACCACCACACGCACAGCAAAAACAACTTCTAAGGGAATAGATATGAATCGTGTTGCCTCGCCTACATCAGCCTCGTACCCGGAACGCAGCCGTCCGAGCGCTCTCGTCTACGCACTGACCGCGTTCTGCGCGCTAGCCGCAGGGTCTGCCGTCGCCGATGACTTTGCCTACACCTACTTCGAAGCCGCGTACGTCCACAGCGATGGGGCGAACGGCGGCCTGCTCGCCGGTTCGATCGATGTGAGCAGCAATCTGCGTCTGCGCGTGGGCGGCACCCGGCTATCCGAATCCGGGGTTGACCTGACGGCGGCGGGTGCCGGCGTTGACTATATTGCGCGCGTCAGCGAGACGGTGAACGTCCTGATCGGCGGCGGCATCAACTACGCCGAGGTCGATGCCGGATTTTTTGATGCAGACTCCACCGATGCGTCAGCCGGCGTCAGCGTGCGGATTCTTGCGAGCCCGAATTTTGAGATCGAACCTAGCGTTGGCTATGTCTTCGGCGACTTCGACGACGCCGTGTTTGGTGTCGATGCCCGCTACTGGTTCAATCGGAACGTCGCGCTGCAGTTCGGCATTGGCGGCAGCACCGCAGACGGTTCGGATGCCATATTCGAGCTGGGCGTTCGCCTCGGCCCGCAATACCGATAGTTGGTCCCGCGCTCGCCGGTGGCGAGCGCCGGCAAACACGTGCATCGGCCCGAGGTGACCCGCCGCTCGGCTAACTGGGCAGACGGCGTGCGGCACGCGCACTGAGAACAGGTCTGGTGAGGCTGACCCCGATTGGTTGACGGTTCCTGGCAGGAACCCACTGTCGAACGGTGCGCGCAGAGTCGAATGGGCCCAGGCGAGGTTTCGCCAAGGTCTGGTACCTGGGGTCGGACTCGAACCGACACGGTATTGCTACCACCAGAGTTTGAGTCTAGCGCGTCTACCAGTTTCGCCACCCAGGCACGGTGGAGTGGGGACGATAGCCAAGGGTCCGGATACGGTCAAACCTGGCGCTGGTGTCGCGATCCGCGTCGCCGGATTGGTCGGCGTGAGCTGGCTGCTCGCCAAATGTGCGCGTCGCTCCCTCACGGCTTTGCGCCTGCTCCGCGCGCCTTGCGGCTTGACCTGGGCTAAGGCGCCTGAGCCTCGCCTGACGCTCGGCTGAAGTCAGCGATGCGCTTGCAGTATGCTCGCGCGCCATGCGTACCGCCGACTTCGACTACGACCTCCCCCAGGAACTAATCGCGCAGAGCCCCGTGGAGCCGCGCGACCAGGCGCGGCTGCTCTTGGCAGCCGAGCCGTGCGCGCATCGCCGGGTGAGCGACCTTCCCGATCTGCTGGAACCGGGTGATCTGCTGGTCGTTAACGACAGCAAGGTCGTGAAGGCCCGTCTGCGCGCGGCCAAAGACAGCGGCGGTCGCGCCGAACTACTGCTGGAGCGCGCGCTCGACGTCGACGTCGGTCTTTTTCAGGTCAGAGTGAGTAAGCCACTGCTGCCTGGGCGCAAACTCGCTCTCGCGGGCGGGCAGGTCGTAGAAGTATTGGGTCGCGGTGCGGGTCGCGACGCGGAGTTCTATCGTTTGCGGTTCTCGCAACCGATTTTGGATGTGCTCGAGGCCGTGGGTGAGGTCCCGCTACCGCCCTACATCGACCCGGCGGCGGCCCGTGCGGATCACGATAGCCGCTACCAGACGCTGTTCGCGGCTCAGCCCGGAGCGGTAGCGGCGCCGACTGCGGGCCTGCACTTCACCCCGAGACTGGTGAGCGCGCTCGAGGCGCGTGGCGTGGCTATCGCGCGCGTCACGCTGCACGTCGGGGCTGGCACCTTTCAGCCGGTTCGGGGAGAGGATCTGTCCGCCCATCGGATGCACTCGGAACGCTGGGAGATTCCGGCGGCGGCGGCCGAGGCGATCGAAGCGCGTCGCGGCCGGCTGGTGGCGGTCGGCACCACCGTGGTGCGCACCTTGGAGGCGGCGGCGGCTGGCGGCTGGGCGCCGCGTG
The DNA here is from genome assembly GCA_039029135.1 of Pseudomonadota bacterium. GTDB lineage: Bacteria > Pseudomonadota > Gammaproteobacteria > Pseudomonadales > Azotimanducaceae > JALZVT01. Next base: position 237,650 of record JBCCGT010000004.1, read on the forward strand.
ATGGCGCCTGTGCGGGGGACACTGACCTATTCATCACGCCCGGCTATCGATTTCGACTGGTGGATGCGCTGTTGACCAACTTCCACCTACCGCGTTCGACCCTGCTCATGCTGGTCAGTGCCTTCGCGGGCCAGCGGCGCATTCAGGACGCCTATGCCGTCGCGGTAGCCGAGCGCTATCGGTTCTTTAGCTATGGCGATGCCATGTTCCTCACGCGCGACGAGGCGTAGGCGAGTGGCGCGGACGGCTAGGGAGCGGGGGCAGCGCCGAGGTTTCGCAGACGTTGCAGCAGCCGCGCCGCCACGGGCAGCGTTCCTTCGCAGTCAGGCAGGATTTCGCCCAGGCGCGGATCGAGCGCACTAGGGTCGCGCGGCACGATTGGGGTCGCGTGGCTGAAGTCGTCGAAGTCGAGCTGTGTAACGCTGCGCCGATGCAGCCACTCAATCGCCGCCACATCGGGCTGTGTACATAGAGTATCGAATTGCTCTGCGAGCGTGACCACATCCCCCTGTGCGAGGATCAGCGCGCTGGTTGCCTCGTACCACAATTTGCCGACAAGCGCCGCGCGCCCGAGGCGCTGACTGTGGCTAATGTGGTTCGGCGCGGAATCGTCCGTCCCAGGCACCTGCTCGACTTCCAAGTACCAGCACGTTTGTTCAAGGATCATCCGAGTGTCATTTTTTTGACGAATTGTCGCATTATGTCGGAAGGTCGGACGTACAAACAAAACAATACTGTTTGACGCAATCTATCGCCGGCGCCAGGCTCCGCCGCCCACGGGACCCTTGAATCGCGCTAGCGCGCCCCAACGATGGTGTGATGCGGACGATACCCACCCTGCAGGAGCCGCTCTGAACATGACCGAGTCCCGCCCCTATGTATGACCTTCTGGCGAGCGACGGCGCAGCGCGGCGGGGTCGCGTGACGACCAATCACGGCGTGATCGAGACTCCGGTGTTTATGCCCTGCGGCACCTACGGCACGGTTAAGGGCATGACCCCGCAGCAGCTCGACGAGGTGGGCACCCGCATACTGCTCGGCAACACCTTCCACCTCATGCTGCGACCCGGCGACGCGCAAATCGCGGCGCTGGGCGGCCTGCACCGATTCATGCGCTGGTCCGGGCCGATACTCACGGACAGCGGCGGCTTTCAGGTCTGGAGCCTTGGCGAGCTGCGCAAGATTAGCGAAGGCGGCGTCACCTTTCGCTCGCCCGTCAACGGCGATCGGGTGGAGCTGACGCCGGAGCGCAGCATGGCGGTGCAGGCCAACCTCGGCAGCGACATCGTGATGTGCTTCGACGAGTGCACGACCTACCCCGCGACCGAGTCCGCCGCGCGCGAGTCGATGCAGCTCTCGATGCGCTGGGCCGCGCGCTGTCGCACCGCCTTCGACGCGGGTGAAAACCCGAACGCGCTGTTCGGGATTGTGCAGGGCGGCATGTATCCGGCGCTGCGGCGAGAGAGCGTCGAGCGCCTGGTCGACGTCGGCTTTCATGGCTATGCGGTGGGCGGGCTGTCTGTCGGCGAGCCAAAAGAGGAGATGAATGCGACGCTCGCCGAGGTTGCGCCGCTGCTGCCGGCAGACCGGCCGCGCTACCTCATGGGCGTGGGCACGCCGCAGGACCTGGTCTTCGGCGTCGGGCAGGGCATCGACATGTTCGACTGCGTGATGCCCACCCGCAACGCGCGCAACGGCTACCTGTTCACCTCAAAGGGAACGCTGAAGATTCGCAACGCCAGGCATCGCGACAGCGATCAGCCGATCGATGCGCAGTGCAGCTGCTACACCTGCAAGAACTTCTCGCGCGCGTACCTTCATCATCTCGATCGCTGCGGCGAAATGCTCGGCGCGGTGCTCGGCACGATCCACAATCTGCACTATTACCACAACCTGATGAGCGAATTGCGTGGGGCTATTGAAACCGGTACATTCGGCGCCCTCGCCAACCGCCTCCACGCCGCCTGGGAGACCGATCATGACCTCGTTTAGCAGTATTTCTGCTGCCACAGTCGACGCTGCGCCCGTCGATCTCGGGACCGCCGACCTCGGCACCCAGCTCGCAAACGCGACAGACGCCGCGGCTGTCGACGGCGCTGCGCTGCTCGCGGGTGCGCCCCCGCCGTCCGCCGGTTGGGAGCAGTTCATCTTCCTCGGCGTGTTCGTGCTGATCTTCTACTTTCTGCTCATACGGCCGCAGAACAAAAGACGCAAAGAGCACCAGGCGCTCATGGCCGGGCTGGAGAAGGGCGATGAGGTGGTAACGGCGGGCGGCATCGTCGGCGAAGTGACGAAGGTCGAAGAGGATTTCGTCCAGCTCAAGGTCGGCGAGGGCGTCAAGCTGCGCTTTCAGAAGTCGGCGGTCGGCGCGACCCTGCCCAAGGGTACGCTTAAGTCGCTCGAGGCCTGAGGCCGGTGGCCGACAATCAGCTCGTAGGCGAAAGCCTGATCGGCCTTGGCGGCGGCTCACAGCGGCCGCCGAACACCTACCCGCTGTGGCGCTATCTGCTGCTGATTATCGTGCTGGGTGTCGCCGCGGTGTACGCGCTGCCGAACCTCTATCCGCCGGATCACGCGCTGCAGGTTAAGCCCGTTGACGCGGATGCGGTCGCCGACGCCGGGCTGCTGCAGCGCAGCGCCGAGCTGCTCGCCGACGCCGGAATCGAAATCAAGGGCCAGGAACTGGCGGGCGGCAACGCGCTCCTGCGGGTCGACAGTAATCGCACCCAGCTTGCGGGCAAGACCGTGTTGAACGAGGCGCTCAATCCGCCGGGCGGCGCCGACCCGGCGTACACCGTCGCACTGAACCTGGCGCCGACCACACCGCTGTGGCTGCGCGAACTCGGCGGCAAGCCGATGTCGCTCGGTCTTGATCTCTCAGGCGGGGTGCACTTTCTGCTGCAGGTCGACATGGACACGTTTCTGGGCAAGCGCTCGGAAGAGATGGCCAAGACCATCGAAAGTCTGCTGCGGGCCGAGCGAATTCGCGCCGTGCCGCAGCGCCGCGGCTCCTGGGCGAGCGGCGGCAACAACATTCGCATCCCGTTCCAGACCGAGGCGTACCGCGAGGAGGCCTGGCCGCTGCTCAACGATCCGCAAAACGTCGTGGGCTATGACATCACACGGGACACGGTTGGCGGTCGCCCCGGCATCGCACTGCGCCTGTCTGAGGAGCGTCAGCGCATCCTCGAAGACTACGCGATCGATCAGAACCTCGAGAGCCTGCGCAAGCGCGTGAACGAGCTCGGCGTATCCGAACCTCTGGTGCAGCAGCTCGGTCGGTCGCGGATCGTCATCGACCTGCCCGGCATGCAGGACAGCACCGAGGCGAAGAAGATCATCAACAAGTTCGCCAACCTAGAGTTTCGACTGGTTGCCGCGAACACGCTGCGCGATTCAGAGGTGGATGTCTTCCCCTACGAAGGTCGTAACGTGCGGCTGGAGAAAGAGAACATCGTCACCGGTTCGCAGGTCACCAACGCCGTGCAGGACTACGATCCGGAGTCGGGCCTGCCGCAGGTCAGCATCGAGCTCGATGCGGAAGGCGGTCCGCGCATGAACGAGATCTCGGGCGACAACATCGGCAATCAGATGGCCGTGCTGTTTCTCGAGTCGAAGACGCGGGAGTTGCTGGACGCGGACGGTCGACCGCGGGTAGACGAGGAGGGCAAACCCATGCTCGTCACCACGGAGGACAAGCGGCTCATCAACGTCGCTACGATACGCGCGGCGCTCGGCTACAACTTCCGCATAACGGGGCTCGACAGTCTGGGCGAGGCTCGCGAGCTGGCCCTCCTGCTGCGCGCGGGCGCGCTGGCTGCGCCCATGTACATCGTCGAAGAGCGCACGGTTGGCGCGCAGCTCGGCGATGACAACATCCGCAACGGTTTCCTCAGCCTGCAGATCGGGCTGGGCCTGGTCGCGCTGTTCATGCTGTTCTACTACCGCCTGTTCGGCGTTGCCGCGGTGTGCGCGCTGGGCGCGAACATCGTTCTCATCGTTGCCATCATGTCGATTTTGGGCGCGACCCTGACGCTGCCCGGCATCGCCGGCATCGTGTTGACCATCGGCATGGCGGTCGACGCTAACGTGCTGATCTTCTCGCGCATACGCGAGGAACTTCAGGACCGCGCGCCGCAGGCCGCGATTCAGGCCGGCTTCGACCGTGCGTTCGTCACCATTCTCGATGCCAACGTCACGACGTTCTTCGTCGCGATCATCCTGCTGTCGATTGGCAGCGGCCCGGTGAAGGGCTTCGCCATCACCCTAGCCATCGGCATCGCGACCTCCATGTTCACCGCGATCATGGGCACGCGCGCCATCGTCAACCTGATGTACGGCGGTCGCAAGCTGACCAAGCTTGCCATCTGACCAGGCAAAGCAATAAGCAAGACAGCGAGAGTCACGATGGCCAATCCGACATTCAATATCGACTTCATGGGCAAGCGCTTCGTCGCGCTTGGCCTGTCGATCTTTCTCGTGCTGGGCTCGATCGGCCTGCTCGCGGTGCAAAGCCTTAGCTGGGGCCTGGACTTCACCGGCGGCACTCTGGTCGAGGTGTCCTATCCGGCGGCCACCGACCCGCAGACGGTGCGCGACGTTCTGGACGGCGCCGGCTTCGAGAATGGCATCGTGCAGAACTTCGGCACCGATCAGGACATTCTGATCCGCATGCCGCCGCAGGCGCCGACCACGGATGGCGCGGACGCGGGCCTGAGTGACAGCATTCTGGCGGCACTGCGAGACGTTGATTCAGGCGTCGAGATGCGCGCGCAGAGCTTCGTCGGCCCGGCCGTGGGCGAGGAACTGACCGAGAGCGGTGGACTCGCCATGATCGCGGCGCTGATCGTGGTCATGCTGTACATCCTTGTGCGCTTCACCGGCAAGTTCGCGATCGGTGCGGTCGTCGCGCTCGCCCACGACGTGCTGATCGTGCTCGGCGCGTTTAGCCTGTTGCGCTGGACCTTCGACCTGAACGTGCTGGCGGCCATCCTGGCGGTCATCGGCTACTCCCTGAACGATACGATCGTCGTCTCCGATCGCATTCGGGAGAATTTTCGTCGTCAGCGCAAAGGCGGTCCGGTCGATGTGGTCAATCGCAGTTTGAACCAAACGCTTGGGCGGACGTTGGTCACCTCGTTGACGACCTTGCTGGTGCTCGTCGCGCTGCTGGTGGCCGGTGGCGAGGGCATCTTCGGCTTTGCGGTCGCGCTCACCATCGGTGTTGTCATCGGAACCTATTCGTCCATCTACGTCGCGGCGAACATATTGCTGCTGCTCAAGATTGACCGGCAGGATCTGCTGGTCCCAGAGAAAGAAAACGCTGACGCAGAGCTCATGCCCTGAGCCGACGCGCCGGTCGCGTTAGGACGCCTGGTGCTCCCCCTCGACCGGGTCGGGGGGCCGATTCGCCGCACGCAGCGCCCGCGCGTGGGGACGGGTGATGCCGACCAGCGCCTTAAACAGCTTCGGATTGGCCGCGACGATGTCGCCGCCCTCTAGGAAGTTGTCCCCCCCAGACAGATCGCCCACAAAGCCCCCGGCCTCTCTGACCAGCACGACTCCCGCGGCGATGTCCCATGGCTTGAGGCCGGGTTCCCAGAACGCATCGAAACGGCCAGCGGCCACGTAGGCCAGGTCCAGCGCGGCCGATCCCATGCGTCGCATCGCGCCGCACTGGGCCATGCAGGCATTTTGCACGGCGCTGTAGGCCTCGACGCCATTGACCACGTGCGCCGGCGGCAGCCCGCTGGCGATCAGCGTTCCCTCCAGCGTCGGTCGATTGCGCACGCGGATGCGCTTGCCGTTGAGCTGCGCACCCTTGCCCCGGCTCGCGACGAACTCCTCGTTCTTTAGCGGATCGACGATCACGCCGTGCTCGACCTGTTTCCCTTTCAGGCACGCGATCGAGATGGCGAAATGCGGAATCCCGTGCAGGTAGTTGGTGGTGCCGTCGAGGGGATCGATGATCCAGGTGTATTCCGCGCCGCCCGGACCCACACCGGGGCCGTTGGACACGCCCTGCTCTTCGCCGATCACCGCGTGATCCGGATAGGCCTGATGCAGCGCCTCGACAACCATCGCCTCGCAGTCGCGATCGACCTCGCTCACCAGGTCGTTGCGCCCCTTGTGTTCCACGGTCAGCCGATCCAGCCGATCGAGCGCGCGCATCATGTGATCGCCCGCCTTGCGGGCGGCGCGAAGGGCGATGGTGGCCATGGGTTCCATAGGGATGCTCGGGCGTCGGTGGGGGTAGAATGCGCGGCCGCATGCTAGCAAACAACGGCACGGAAACTGAACGCGCTCGACCACATTCGTATCGTCCTCGTCGAACCCAGCCATCCCGGGAACATCGGCGGCTGCGCGCGGGCGCTGAAAAACATGGGCATGCACCGGCTGGTGCTCGTGAATCCCGCTCGGTTCCCGAATCCGCAGGCAGAGTGGCGCGCGGCCAACGCGCTAGACGTGCTGGACGGCGCCATCGTTGTCGACAGCCTGGACGAGGCAATCGGCGATTGCGCCCTGATCTACGGGACCGGTATGACGACGCGGCGCATACCCTGGCCGGTGGTGTCGCCACGGGCCGCCGCCCGCGAGGTCGTGGCCTCGGGGGTCGGCGAGACCGCGATTCTGTTTGGCCGCGAAACCAGCGGCCTCACAAACGAGGAACTGCGGCGCTGCCACAAGCACATCCAGATTCCGGCGAATCCGGAGTATGGGTCCCTGAATCTCGCGATGTCGGTGCAGGTCGTCTGCTATGAGCTTTACGGTCAAACGCTTGAACCGGATCTGTCGCAGACTGCCCACTGGGACCGCCGCTGGGCGACGAACGCTGAGTTCGAGGGCTTTCTGCAGCATCTCGACGAAACGCTGATCGATATCGATTTCTACGCCGCCGAACAGCGGGGTCAGTCGCTGACGCGCCTGCGACGACTGTTCTCGCGCACGCGGCTGGACGAGACCGAGGTGCAGATGCTGCGCGGGGTGCTGTCGCAGATCCGCAAGCAGCGAGAACGCAGCAGCTAACGCGCCTTTGCGGGCGCACATCCGAGTGTGTCGGGGGTAGTCGGGGGTAGTCGGGGGTAGTCGGGGGTAGTCGGGGGGAAGGGTCCGGAGATTGTCATTCGGAGGTGCCGGCCCCATACTGCCCTGCTGCGCCGCCGCCATGCACAATCGCGGTGAATTCAACGAGTTATCCTTTTGCGCGCGCAGCCGAAGCCGAGCGGAGCCGCTGTCGAAACATGCGTCTGACAACAACATGCGTCTGACAACGAAAGGCCGCTATGCCGTCACGGCGATGCTTGATCTCGCGCTGCACTCCACCGGTGCCGATGCCGATGCGCGGGCCGCTGACGCTGGCGACGGCGGTCGCGCCGTGACGCTGGCCGACATCTCCGCGCGCCAGGGCATATCGCCGCCGTATCTGCAGAAACTCTGTTCGCGCCTGCGCGGCGCGGGTTTGATCTGCGCGGCTCGCGGCCCTGGTGGCGGCTACAAGTTGGCGATCCCTGCGACGGACATCAGCGTCTCCAGAATTCTTGCGGCCGTCGACGAGGGGGTCGACGCGACCCGCTGTGGCGGCAGCGGTGACTGCCAGCACGGCGATCAGTGCCTGACGCACGAACTCTGGTCGGATCTGTCCAATCAGATCGACGACTTTCTGGCCGGTGTGACCCTGGCCGACGTGATTGAACGACGCGCGGTGCGGCAGGTCTCAGCCCGGCAGCGGCGCCAGCATCCGGTCGGCGCTGCAGGACCGGTCGATGCGCGTATCGACGCCCGCAATCTTCACTGAACCGGCTTAGAGCTCGCTGCCATGGCTGCCAAGGTCACCTATCTGGACTATGCCGCGACGACTCCCGTCGACCCCAGGGTCGCCGAGCGTATGAGCGACTGCCTGCAGGTCAATGGCAACTTCGGCAATCCGGCATCGCGCTCGCACGCATTCGGCTGGCAGGCGGAAGAGGCGGTCGAGACGGCGCGGGTGCAGGTCGCGCAGGTCCTGGGCGCCGACCCGCGCGAGATCGTCTGGACCTCCGGGGCGACCGAGAGCGACAACCTGGCCATTAAGGGCCTCGCCGAGCGCGCTGAGGGTGGGCACATCATCACCAGCGCGATCGAACACAAGGCGGTGCTGGACACCTGCGCCTGGCTCGAGTCGCGCGGCTACGGCGTTACCTACCTGACGCCTGGAACCGACGGCCGCGTGACGCCGGACGCGGTCGCGGCAGCCCTTCGACCGGATACGCTGTTGGTCAGCCTGATGCACGTCAATAACGAGCTTGGCTGCATCAACGATATTGCCGCCATCGGCGCCCGCTGCCGCGAGGCGGGCATCCCGTTCCACACCGACGCCGCGCAGAGCTTCGGCAAGGTGCCCATCGACGTACGCCAGGTGCCGGTCGATCTGATCAGCATATCCGGCCACAAGATTTACGGCCCCAAAGGCATCGGCGCCCTCTATGTTCGGCGCGAGCCGGCCCTGGGGCTGCGGGCGCAGATTCACGGCGGCGGCCACGAGCGCGGCATGCGCTCGGGCACGCTGCCAACCCACCAGATCGTCGGTCTCGGTGCCGCGGCGGAGCTCATGGCAGAGCAGATGCCTGCCGAGCATGAGCGTCTGCGGCAGTTCGGCGACACGCTCCGGCGGCGCCTGCTGCAGCTGCCGGACACTCATCTGCACGGCAGTGAAACCGAGCGCGTGCCGGGCATCATGAACATCGGCTTTGGCGGCGTCGACGGCGAAACCCTGCTGCTCGCTCTCGATGACCTCGCGCTGTCGACGGGTTCGGCCTGCACGTCGGCAACCGTTGAACCTTCCTATGTGCTACGCGCTCTCGGGGTCGCCGATGAGGTGGCGCACGCGAGCCTGCGCTTCTCGGTCGGACGCTTTACGACGGCTGCGGAGGTCGAACACGCGGGGGATCGCGTGGTCGAGGTGGTCGAGCGTCTGCGGCGGGGCTGACCCGGCCCCGTTTGCGGATTACAATGTGAGCAATATCAACTAGATAACTGTGCAACCTTGCGTCGGCTGTAGCTGTAGCTCCGCGGGCCGCTCTCCTGGAGTCCAGCGGCCTCCAGCGTAGACAGAGCCCGGCACGCAATGGCTGCGCGAGCGCGCGGCCCGGACCTCTGGCGATCCCAATGGTCGGGCCTGCGGCAATGACGAAAACAACTAACCTCAAGACGGACCTCGACGCTAAACGCCGGGCCGCGACCGAGACAACGATTGAGATAGCGCCAGGAGAACGACGAACATGGCCGGTACAAGAACCTTTTCTATCATCAAACCCGATGCGACCAAGCGCGACCTGATTGGCGTCATCTATAGCCGCATCGAATCCGCGGGCCTGCGCATTGTTGCGGCCAAGATGATTCACATGTCGCGCGAGCAGGCAGAGGGCTTCTACGCGGAGCACAAGGAGAAGCCGTTCTTCGGCAGCCTGATCGATTTCATGACGAGCGGACCGGTCATGGTCTCCGTGCTCGAGAGCGCGGACGCCGTCGCGCGCTACCGCGAACTCATGGGCGCGACGAATCCGGAAGCTGCGGCCGTGGGCACCATTCGCTCGGACCACGCGGAATCGCTGGAGGCGAACTCCGTGCACGGGAGCGATTCGGATGCGTCTGCGGCCCGCGAGATCGACTACTTCTTCACCGACGCGGAAATCTGCCCGCACTAGCGATCGTTGATGACCCAGCCGCGCACCAACTTCTACGCCTGCGACCGCGCTTCTTTGGAAGCGGCCTTCGTGGCCGCTGGTTTCGACGCCTACCGCGCGCGGCAGGTCATGAAGTGGGTCTACCACCATGACCTGACGGATTTCGCGGCGATGACGAATCTGTCGAAGGCGCAGCGCGCGTGGCTCGCCACGACCTACGACTTTCGCCTGCCGGAGGTCGCCGCGTGCCAGACGTCCACCGACGGCACGATCAAGTGGGGCATGCGGCTGCCCAGCGGCGAACTGGTCGAGACGGTGATGATTCCCGAAGGCAAACGCCGCACGCTGTGCGTGAGCTCGCAGGTCGGCTGCATGCTCGACTGCACGTTCTGCGCGACCGGCAAGCAGGGGTTTAACGGCAACCTCGATGCGGGTCAGATCTTCAGCCAGACGATCCTCGCCAATCGCGAACTCAAGGCCCGCGGCGACAGCGGCGTAACAAACGTCGTCCTCATGGGAATGGGCGAGCCACTTCTGAATTTCGATGCCGTCATCACCGCGACCAGTCTAATGTGCGACGACCTGGCGCTTGGTTTGGCCAAGCGGCGCGTCACGATCAGCACGGCCGGCGTGGTGCCGCAGATTCATCGCCTCGCGGATACGACCGATGTGGCGCTGGCGATCTCGCTGCACGCGCCCACCAACGCGCAGCGCGATAGCCTGGTGCCGCTCAACAAGAAGTACCCGATCGAGGACCTCATGGCGGCCTGTCAGCGCTACGTCGATGTGCTCGGCGAGCGACGTTCCATCACGGTCGAATACACGCTGATTCGCGGCGTCAACGACGCCTTGCTCGACGCGAAGCGGCTCGCGAAGCTGCTGCGACCGCTGCGGTGCAAGATTAATCTGATTCCGTTTAACCCCTTTCCGGGCTCCGGCTTCGAACGCCCGAGCGCGACGGCCGTGCGGGACTTTCAGACCTACCTGCTCAATCACGGCCACTCCGCTATGCTGCGCACCACGCGCGGCGACGATATCGATGCGGCCTGCGGCCAGCTCGTCGGCAGGGTCGAGGATCGGACGCGCCGCCAGGAGCGCTATCGTGCGCGGCTCGCGGCAGAGGCCGTGGAACACGCCGAATCCGTCAGCCGGGTTAACACCGTGGAGTTGAGATGAAATCCTATGGCCTGCTCGGGTCCTGGCTGCGTCCCGCTGTTTTAGTGGCCGGCGCCCTCCAGATTGCCGGCTGCGTCACTACCGTCGAAGGCAACGCGCCCGAACAGGCCTCCGATGCCGAGCGCGTCATCGCGCATGTGGACTTGGCTCGAGGCTATCTCGCCGAAGGCAACTACATGCGCGCGCGGTCACCGCTGGACAAGGCGCTGTCGCTCGACCCCAATGCCGTCGAAGCAAACGTCTTGATGGCGGTTGTGCATCAGAGCGAGGAGGAGTTCGAGCTCGCTCGACAGTTCTATCGTCGTGCGCTGCGCAGCGATCCGAGCAACGCGCAGGCGCTGAACAACTACGGCAGTTTTCTCTATGCGCGCGGCGACCATCAGGAGGCCGCCAAGCATCTGCGCCGCGCGGTGGCAGACGTGGCGTATCCGGCGCGCGCGCAGGCCTTCGAAAACCTCGGTCTCGCGGAACTGTCGCTGCAGCGCGAGGACGCCGCGGTGAAGGCTTTCGAGCGTGCGCTGATGCTGAACAACTCGCAGCCACGCACGAATCTCGAACTCGCGGATATCTACTACGCCCGTGGCAACGTGCCGCTCGCGCTCGGTTACTACAATCAGTTTCGCGGCAACGCGCAGCCGTCGCCGCGCAGCCTGTGCCTGGGCATGAAGCTGTCCGCGGCACTCGGCCTCGATGATCAGCTGGCGAGCTACACGCTCGCGCTGCGCAACCTGTTTCCCGGCTCGCCCGAGGCAAATGCCTGCGAGATACGCCGTGGCTAAGCGGCGCAGTAAAAAGACGGACGAGCAGCCCGAAGAGCAACAGCCCGCAGCACCAGCGCTGGTCGGCCGCGAACTGTCCGCCGCGCGCGAGGCCATGGAGCTGACGGTCGACGAGGTCGGCGACGCCTTGAACCTGGCGCCGCAGACGGTCGCGTGGCTGGAGGCCGACCAATACGACAAGCTGCCCATGCCCGCGTTTACCCAAGGGTACATCCGCAACTACGCCAAGCACGTTGGCCTGGATCCGGAGGCGGTGCTGGGTCGCTATTATGAGCGGGTCGGCAAGCCGGAGGCGCCATGGGAGTCGCCCACGAACGCGCGTCGTGGCGGCTATACCGACCTCGCCCAGTCCCGTCCGGGGACGCTGATCACGGCGGTCGTCGCCGCGGTCGGGCTGCTGGTGGTCACGGTGCTGGTCGTCGTCTGGCCGGAAGACGGCGAGCAGAACGCGGATACGCCGGTGGTCGGCGGCTCGATGCTGCCGGAGCTTCCCGAGCAGGACCCAGATCTTGGACCCGACGCCGCACCCGTTGGCACGGCGGAGGCGCCCCTGGCGGGCACGCGTCAGCCGGCGCGGCCGCGCGACATACCCGACTCCGAGCGCATCGACCCGGATGATCCGATCGCGCACCTGCCGATCGCGCAGACCTTCCCGGTCGGCTCGCGGCCGAGTGCGGTCACGACCGGCAGCGCGCCGATCTCCTATAGCGAGAGCGAGACCTATACGCCGCGCGGCGCCGAGCGCGTCACGCCCGACGGCGATGATCTTGTCTTCGCGTCGTTCACCCAGGATTGCTGGCTAGAGCTGAAAGATCTCGACGGCGGTCTGCTGTTTGGCGGTCTCGGCCGTGCGGGGGAGTCGCTGGAACTGATCGGCCAGGGACCCTTTCGCATACTGCTCGGCTATGCGCCGGGTGCTGCGCTGCGCTACAACGGCGACGCTGTACTGTTGGACCCCTACATTCGCAATAACGTCGCGTCGCTGGTGATCGGTCAGTGATGTTCTGCAGCGTACAAGGGCGCTCATGAGCGGCACCACCTATAAGTCCGTGCGCGGCATGCGCGATCTGCTGCCGGACGTCACCGCGCGCTGGCTCGCGCTTGAGCGCGCTGCGGTGGATGCCCTCGGCGCCTACGGCTACGGCGAGATACGCCTGCCGCTGCTGGAAGAGACCGCGCTGTTTTCTCGCGGCGTCGGTGAAGCTACCGACATCGTCGAAAAGGAAATGTACACGTTCGCGAGCCGCGATAAGGACGCAACCAGCCTGACGCTGCGTCCCGAGGCCACCGCGAGCTGTGCCCGTGCGCTGCTGCAGCATGGTCTGTTGCACAACCAGGCTCAGAAGGTCTGGTACCGCGGTCCGATGTTTCGCTACGAGCGGCCGCAAAAGGGTCGCTATCGTCAGTTTGAACAAATCGGTGCGGAGGTCTTCGGCATCGCGGGCCCGATGGTCGAGGCCGAGCTGATCGGGCTGTGTGCGGACGTGTTCGCGGAGATCGGGGTGCTGGAGTCGCTTACTCTGGAGCTCAACACGCTGGGCTCCGGCGCGGCCCGGGTGGCCTATCGCGAGGCGTTGACCGGCTATCTGGGCGAGCATTTCGATGCGCTCGATGGCGACAGTCAGCGCCGCATGACGACGAACCCGCTGCGCATTCTCGACAGCAAGGTGCCGACGACCCAGGAGGTTCTGACCGGCGCGCCGCGTCTGCCGGATTTCGTGGATGAGGAGGCCAAGGCGCACTTCGCGCAGCTGTGTTCGATGCTGGACTCGCTCGGCGTGGCCTACACGCTCAACCCGGGGCTGGTGCGCGGACTCGACTACTACACGCACACGGTGTTCGAGTGGACCACAAGTGCGCTCGGCGCCCAGGGCACGGTGTGCGGGGGCGGTCGCTACGACGGTCTCGTGGCGCTGCTCGGTGGACGAGCTACACCCGGCGCCGGCTTTGCCATGGGCGTCGATCGACTGGTCCTGCTGCAGGAGGCCTGTCAGGCCGGCGATCCCGGTCCCGCGTGCGACGCCGTCGTGGTCTGCGCCGACGCCGCTGCGAGCGGCTATGCGCTGCGCGTCGCCCGCGCGGCCCGCGATGCCGGGCTGCGCGTCCGCAATGACCAGGCCGGCGGCAAGCTGAAGACCCAAATGAAGCGCGCCGATGCGAGCGGTGCGACCTATGCCTTGATCGTCGGCGGCGACGAGGCGGCGAGCGAGACGGTCGGGATCAAGCCGCTGCGCGGCGGCGAACAGCGCGAGGTGGCGTTGACGGCGCTGGCGGAGACTCTCACCGCATTCTAGGCGCCGTTCCGACCCGTTCTCGTCATCCCGCGACCATTGGCAACCCGCGGCTGCGCGGGTAGGCTGCGCGGCTGATTCGGGCGGCCGAGACAGCCCGGCCGAGTAGCGCAATGGCGCAGGTACAAGAGAGAGGCGACGCAGGCGTGGCAGAACATCTAACAGAAGAAGAGCAGCTAGCGGCGGTCAAGGACTTCTGGGATCGCTATGGCACCTGGATCCTGATCGGGCTCGTCGCGATCGGCGGCGCCTATTTCGGTAACAACTATTACCGTGATCTGCAGCAGACGAAGGCGGAAGGCGCCTCGGAGGTCTATCAGGCCTACCAAGAGAACCTCGACGACCAGGCGCTGTCGAAACGCTACAGCGATCAGCTCGACACCGAGTACGCGGGCACGGCTTATCAAGTCTTCAGCCTGCTAAAGCGGGCCCAGCAATCGCACGAGGCCGGCGACAGCGACGACGGAGAGCCGAACTCGAATCTCGCCGCGACCATCGATTTGCTCGAGCAGGCGGTGACGGCGGCGGATCATCCGCGCCTGCGCGATCTCGCCAATCTGCGGCTGGCGCGCGCCCGTCAGGCGGCCGGCGATAGCGCCTCGGCACTCGCCGCGCTCGCTGCGGTCGAAGGTGAGGGCTATCGCGGCCTGGTTGCCGAACTCAAGGGCGACATCCACGCCATGGGCGGAGAGACTGCGCTCGCGCGCGAGGCGTACGAGGCGGCGAAGGCCCTGGTCACTGAAGATCGGCCGCGGCCGATACTGGATATGAAGATGGCCAATCTGCCGCAGGGGTAGACGGCCGACAACGAAGTTTAACGAGCTTGGTCATGCAGATAACAGCCGCCCGAAACGTCCACGCCGCCGCCCGCGCGCTGCTGCTGGGGCTCGGCTGTCTCAGCGTGCTGTTGCTCGGCGCCTGCAATCGAGGCGGCGACGCGGACAGCCAACGCGTCGAAAAGCCGAAGCCCACTCCGCTGGCACGCATTGATGCCGAAGTCCGGGTCAAGCGTCTGTGGTCTGCGAGCGTCGGGCGCGGCGTCGGCCGCAAGTTCATCGCCCTGCGCCCCGCCATTCTCGCCGACCGCGTGTACGCGGCCGATGCCTACGGCCTTGTGGCCGCGTTCGATCGCTTTAAGGGCAAGCGTCTGTGGCAGGTACGCATCGGCGACCCGGACGGTAACGGCGCGCGGTTCTGGGACCGGCGCGATCCCGCCTTCGTCTCGGGCGGCACCGGCGCCGGTGGTGGTCTGGTGTTCATAGGCACCACGGCAGGCGACGTGATCGCGCTGGATGCCGGCGACGGCAGCGAATTCTGGCGCATTCAGGTCGGCACCGAAGTGGTGGCGCCGCCCGTCTTCGACGATGGACGACTGTTCGTGCAAACCATCGATGGCCGGCTGCTTGCGCGCGACGCCGAGGACGGTTCCGCGATCTGGGCGTTCGATATACCGGTGCCGATCCTGACGCTGCGCGGCACGGCGACGCCGGTGGTAGAGGACGAGATCGTCTATACCGGCTTTGCGAACGGCATGCTGGTGGCGCTCAACGCGCGGAACGGCGAGCGGCTGTGGCAGCACCGGGTGCGCTTGCCGCAGGGCCGCTCGGAGCTGCAGCGCATGGCAGACGTCGATGCCTCGCCGCTCGTCGACGGGCCGCTCATCTACGCCATCAGCCACAACGGCAACATCGTGGGTGTGCGACGACAGGATGGCCGCCCGCTGTGGCAGCGCGAGTATGCGAGCCACAAGGATCTCGCGACTGGCTACAGCCAGCTCTATCTGGTCGATGAGCGCGATGAGGTGGTCGCCCTCGACACCCAGACGGCAGAGGACGCGTGGACGCAGGAAGGCCTCGTTAATCGTAAGCTCAGCGCACCGCTCGCCTTCAGCAACTACCTGCTCATCGGCGACGACCAGGGCTATCTGCATGTTCTAGCGCAGAGCGACGGTCGCTTCATCGGTCGCGTTAAGTTGGGCTCCGGCTTGCGCTCGAACCTGGTCGAGAACGATGGCGTCGTCTACGCGTACGGCAATGGTGGTAGTCTGATCGCCCTCGAGATCGAAGAGCGCGATACCTAGCCTTCGGCTAGGCCAAACCCGGCATGCTGACCCTCGCTCTGGTCGGCCGACCGAACGTCGGCAAATCGACCCTATTCAATCGCCTGACCGGCAGCCGCGACGCGCTGGTGGCCGACGTGCCCGGACTGACGCGGGATCGTCAGTACGGGCGCGCGACGCTGAACGACATGTCCCTGACGCTGATCGACACGGGCGGTCTGTTTGGCGCGGAAGGGGACATCTCTGGGCTGATGGCCCAGCAGGTGGACGAGGCACTCGACGAGGCCGACGCGGTACTGTTTCTGGTCGACGCGAGAGACGGCTGCCTGCCTGACGACGAACAGATCGCGCTCGATCTGCGCCGTCGCGGCGCCCGCGTGCTGCTGGTCGTTAACAAGATCGATGGTCAGCACGCGGCGCAGGTCAGCGCCGACTTCGCGGCGCTGGGTTTTCCGCTTGCCGCCGAGATTAGCGCGAGCCACGGCAGAGGCCTGAAGCAACTGGGTGACTTGATTGGCGAGATCGCCGTCGAGCTGCGCGTCGGCGTGCTCGAAGAAGACGCTGCACCCAGCGCCGCGCTGCCCGGCGTTCGGGTCGCCATCGTCGGCCGGCCCAATGTCGGCAAATCGACGCTCGTGAATCGACTCGTGGGCGAGGCGCGCCAGGTCGTGTTCGACGAACCGGGTACGACCCGCGATGCGGTGGAGGTGCCATTTGGCGTCGACGACCGTGACTATGTGTTGATCGACACGGCCGGGGTTCGGCGCAAGGGCAAGGTGCGCGAGGTTGTCGAGAAGTTTTCGGTCGTCAAGACGCTGCAGGCGCTAGGGGCTGCGCAGGTGGCGATTCTGGTCATCGACGGCAGCGAGGGGCTCGTCGATCAGGATCTGCATATGCTGAGCTTCGCGCTGGAGGCGGGGACCGGCGTGATCGTCGCGGTCAACAAGTGGGATGGTCTGAGCGCCGATCAGCGTCGGCAGACGCAGGACGCGCTGGATCGAAAGCTCGCCTTTGCGCCCTGGTTGCCGCAGCGCATGATCTCGGCCCTGCACGGCACCGGCGTCGGCCATCTGCTCGATGACGTCGATGCGGTCTATGCGGCCGGCGAATTCGACGTGTCGACCTCGCTCTTGACGCGGATACTGGAAGAGGCGGTCGCGCAGCATCCGCCGCCAGCACCCCGTGGGCGCCTCATCAAACTGCGCTTCGCGCATCCGCACGGCACACACCCGCCGTCGATTCGCATCCACGGCAACCAGACCGCGAGCCTGCCGGCGAGCTATGTCCGCTATCTGGAAAACGTCTATCGCGACACGCTGAAACTGATCGGGACACCGGTAAAGCTCGAGTTTCGCTCAAGCGACAATCCGTTTGCTGGCAAGGGCAACGTGCTGAACGCGCGGCAGAAAAAGTCGCGCAGCCGCATGATCAAGAACACCCGCGAAGCGCGCAAGCGACGTTCGCGTCAGCGGCGCGAGAGCTAGCGCCGCAAGGTCGCTCACTGCCAAGAGACCCGGCGTGCATTCCGCCCGCGAGCGGTCAGAACCCGACGCAGCGGCCGTTGAGGTTAGGGAAGGAAGGGGGAGACAAGATGGGGCTGAGTCGACGACGACTGCTGCATGGCGCACCGCTGCTGGCGCTCGGCGCCTGCGCCTCGGGCGCAGGCCGAGGACAGGCAGACCTGGTTTTCACCGGCGGCGACGTACATGTGGCCGACAGTGCCGCAACCCGGCATTCGGCCCTCGCCGTGCGCGGCAATCAGATCGTGGCCGTTGGGTCGAACGCAGACATCAACGCGTTGGCCGGCCCGCGCACCCGGCGGGTCGCGCTCGACGGTCGCACGGTGCTGCCAGGAATCAACGACTCCCACCTGCATCTGCTGATGTGGTCGCTGGGCCAGCCGCCGTTTTCGCTGGACGTCAGTTTTCCCGCCGTTCGCTCTATCGCCGATGTGGTCTCTCTGGTCGGCGCCGAGGCGCGACGCCGACCGCAGGGCGACTGGATCGCCGGCCGCGGCTGGGACCAGCCGTATTTGGAGGAAGGCCGTGCACCGACGCGCCATGACCTGGATGCGGTGGCCCCCGATCATCCCGTCGCGCTGACGGAGTTTTCCGGACACGCGGTCTGGGCGAACACCGCGGCGCTAAAACTAGCGGGCATCACCCGCGACACGGTGCCGCCGGTCGGCGGCGTGATCGTCAAGGACGAACTCGGCGAACCCACCGGACTGCT
Organism: Pseudomonadota bacterium; assembly: GCA_039029135.1. Lineage (GTDB taxonomy): Bacteria > Pseudomonadota > Gammaproteobacteria > Pseudomonadales > Azotimanducaceae > JALZVT01. The sequence continues at coordinate 255,849 of JBCCGT010000004.1, forward strand.
TTTCGAGGGCGCGGCCTGGGCGGTGCGCGATGCGGTTCCCGATCCGACGCCGAGTCAAAACAAGGCCGCGCTGCGCGCCGGCATGCAGGCGCTGCTGGCGCGCGGCATCACGAGCTGCACCGTCCCCGGCATTGCGCCCGAGATCCTTCAGCAGATGAGCGAGATCGCGCGCGAGCCGGACATCAACAAGCTGCGGGTCACCGCGCTGGTTCGCTCGCCCGATAACCTCGACGCTCTCGGCGAGGTGCTGCGCGAATTCGATCGGCTCGATGCCGTGCGTTCTCCCTGGTTCCAGACGCCTGGCGTCAAGATCATGGGCGACGGCATACCCACCATGAACCGCACTGCTTGGCTGCATGACGACTACGTCGGCGGCGGCAACGGCACGTTGCTCATCGCGGGCGAGACTCACGACGAGCGGGTCGCGGAACTCGGGCGCATGGTTGCGCTGATCCATGGCAGGCGGCAGCAGCTTGGCATTCACGTCACTGGGGATCGCAGTATCGACGCGGCCGTTGCAGCGTGCCTTGCGGCGCAGACAGCCGAACCGTTCGCCGACCCGCGCCATTACCTGATCCACGCGGACCTGATTTCTCCGCCCACGCTGCGCCAGGCCGCGCGCGCTGGTATCGGCGTTAACTTCAATCCCGAGATCAAGCATCTGATCGCCGATAGCCAGGTCTATGCGATCGGCGTGACGCGCGCCGCCTACGAGTGGCCGTATCGAACGGCGCTCGACAGTGGGGCGATCGTCGCGAGCAGCTCGGATGCGCCGGTCACGGCGGGCAACTGGCTGCAGGGCATCAGCACGATGGTCAGCCGAGTGGGAAAACAGAGCGGCCGCGTGTCCGGACCGGAACAGAAGATCGCGCTGGACGAAGCCATTCGCACTTACACCTGGGCGGGTGCGTGGCAGGACCGAGCCGAAAGCTACAAGGGCACGCTGGCCGTTGGCCAGGTCGCCGATCTGTGCGTCCTGCAAGGTCGCATCGACGCCATAGCCAGCGACCAATTGCCGGCCGCGGGCGTTGCGCTGACGGTTGTTGACGGCCGCGTGGTACACGACGCCCTGACCTGACCAGCCTGGACGCCGAGCGTCGGTTGGCGGGCGATCTGTCGGGACCGGGCGTTTGCTGGTAGCTTTCCTGTGCGTAGGCGAGGGGACAGTCGGGGTATCGCGCGCGGCGTGCTGATCAGCAGTGGCAACGCGCCCGGATCGCCGGATCGAACAACTACGCAGTCAATCAAAACGCAGATAAGGAAGACCAAGTGCCAAAGACGCTCAGATGCGATCCCGCGCTATTCGAAAAAGACCTCGCCGGCCGAACCTACATCGTCACCGGCGCCAACTCAGGTTCCGGTATCGCAACGACGCAGCAGCTAGTGCAGCAGGGCGCCCACGTGGTCGCGGCCTGTCGACGGGTGGATGCCGGTGAGGAGGCAACCGCCGGGCTCGGCAACGAGCGGGGCTCTGTGCAGGTCGCCGCGCTCGATCTGGAGAGCATGGAATCTGTGCGGGAGTTTGTGCAGTGGTTTGGCGCCGAGCACGACTCGCTCGCCGGCCTCGTCAACAACGCCGGGGTGATGAACACACCCGAGGGGCGCACCAAGGACGGATTCGAAACCCAGTTCGGCGTCAATCATCTCGGCCACTTCCTGCTTACCGAACTGCTGCTGGATACCCTCAAGAGCAGCGCGCCGAGTCGAACTGTGTGCGTATCCAGCGTCGCGCATGCCGGCATGGCGGGACGCGAGGCGACGATCGATCTCGACGATGTCCACTTCGACGATCGAGACTACGACGGTGGCGCCGCCTACAACCAGTCGAAGCTCGCGATCGTCGTTTACGCGCGGCATCTGGCCAAGCGCCTGGAAGGCACAGGCGTCAGCGTGTTCTCGACGCATCCAGGCTGGATACGCTCCAATCTCGCGCGCCACTCCATGCCGCTGTGGGTGCAGAACGTGCTGATGCGTCCGCTCAGCGGACCCCTCGGTCTGCTGTCCTATGAGGAGGGGGCCCAGACGCAGCTACACTGCCTGCTCGCGGACGACGCGCCGGAACACTCGGGCGAATACTTCAGCCAGCACAGCGTACTGTACGCGGACAAAGCCAATCGCCCCGGCGGCTGGCCAATGCGCTCACCCAACCCGTTGACCTACGACGACGACCTGGCGGAGCGCCTTTACGCCGCGAGCGTTGAAATGGTCGGGCTAGCGAGCGCCTAGCCCGGCGATCGCATCAGCCGCCCGGCGCTGCCAGCGCGTCCATCGCCTGCAGGGGATCGACGCGCACGCCGTTCAGGCTGACGTTCCAGTGCAGGTGCGGGCCCGTCACGCGGCCCGTCGCACCGACGAGCCCGAGCTGCTCGCCGCGATCGACGCTCTGACCCTCCGCGACATCGATGCGGCTCATGTGGCACATCATCGTGACGAGGCCGCCGCCGTGATCGACGAACACCGTGTTGCCGTTGAAGAACAGGTCGCCCGTGAGCGTTACGGTGCCGGGCGCCGGTGACACGATCGGCGTGCCCGTGGGTGCGGCAATGTCGAGACCGCTGTGCGGATTGCGCGGCTGGCCGTTCAGCACCCGCCGACGGCCGAAGGAGCTCGAGACAATGCCCTGCGTGGGTTGTATGAACGGCACGAGATCGTCGCGGGTCGGGGTGCGCAGCGCGTACTGGGCACGCTGAGCCCTGGCCTCGCGGCCGATGCGCTCGAGATCCTGCTGCAGGGGGTTCACCTTGCGATCGTTCTTGATCGTCAGGCGCTGCACTTCGTACGCCTTCGCGACGACCGCGAACTCGAGCTCGTAGCCGAAGCCCTCGGGCGTCGTCACCTCGAGTTGATAGCTGCCGGGCTTCGTTTTCAGTCCCACGCCCAGAAGCGCCAGGTCGTTCGCGACCAGCACGTCGGTGGTTCCGAAGCGCACGCTAGATCCGGGCGCGACCGGCACCGCGAGGATGCCGCCGGGAACGGTTGTGGGGCTGCTTGCACTCGCGCCGGCCGCGTACGCAACCAGCGCCATTGAGAACGCGCCGAGCAGGGCTGTCTTCTTGATCATGGGGTCCTGGGTCTCGTTCAGTTGCGGGCTGGACTGGGTCGGGATTCGTCGACGGTGCACGCCAGCGTGCCGTCCACCAGGTGGGCCAGCAGCTTGGTGCCGGGCGGCGCGTCGGCGGCGCTCGCGAGCGCCGTGCCCCAGCCGCCGTCGCCCGTATCCCGCATGACGATTCCCTGACCGCGCTCGAGGTTGCCCAGTGGATTCAGGCCGTTCAATGCCTGCAACAGACCGCGAAAGCGCGCGCGGCGCGCGCCCTGGGCGTGGTTGTTCGCGGTGACCAGTCGGGCGCGGAGCGCGTCGAGGCGCTCGCGATGGCGCGCGATCTGGCGCGCGGGCGCCTGCGCGCGCAGCCGCTGCCGTGCGGTCTGCACGCGCAGCCGGCGCTGCGACAGTGAGACGCCGAACTCGCGGCGCAGACGCGCTTCCAACTCGTCGCCGCGCTGCTGCTGCAACTGCAGCGTCCGGCGCGGATCGCGCAAGCGCGCGTGCGTCGCGGCGACGCGCTGCGCGCCGCTCGTCAACTGTCGCGTGATGAGCGTGTTCAGTTCGCGGCGCACGCCGGCCAGCGAGCGCAACAGATCGGCGGCATCCGGCGTGGCTACCTCCGCGGCAACCGACGGCGTCGGGGCGCGCAGGTCGGCCGCGAAATCGCACAGGGTCACGTCCGTCTCGTGGCCGATGGCCGAGATTACCGGACTCGGACAGTCCGCCACCGCGCGGACCACGGACTCGAGATTGAACGTCCATAGATCCTCGAGGGAGCCGCCGCCGCGCGTCAGGATGACCACGTCCGCATCCAGATTGGCGGTGCGATCGAAGGCGCGCAGCACGGCGACCTCGGCGTCCGGCCCCTGCACGAGCGTCGGCACCACGGTTACCCGCGCGACGGGATAGCGTCGCTGCAGCACGGCCAGCACGTCCTGTACCGCCGCACCCGTCGCCGAGCTGATCACGGCGATGTGCTCCGGGTACTCGAGGAAGTCGCGCTTGCGAGCGTCGTCAAACAGGCCCTCGGCGGCGAGCCTCGCGCGCAGTTTGTCGTAGGCGGCCTGCAGCGCACCCGCGCCAGCCGGCTGCATGTGCTCGACGATCGCCTGGTAGTCGCCGCGGTTAGGGTAGAGGCTGAGGTTGCAGCGGATGACGACCTGATCGCCCTCCTGCGGCGGCGTCTTCACACGCCGGTTGCGGTTCGCGAACATCGCGCAGCGTAGCTGGGCGCGGTCGTCCTTCAGCGTGAAGTACCAGTGCCCGGAGCGCGGTCGGTGGAAGTTCGAGATTTCGCCCTCGATCCACAGCAGCGGGAAGCGCTCTTCGAGTAGCAGGCGGACGCTGGCGTTGACGTCGCTGACCGACAAAATGCGGTTGTCACCCTTCGGCAGCGCGGCGCCGGACGCGCTTTCGTCTGTTGACTCTCCAAACAACTCTCCAAATGAATCTCCAGATGAAGAGGGGGGCTGGCTGGGACGCTTGGGCATCTTGGGCATCTTGGGCATGGCGGCAGTCTACCAGTCTGTCCGCGACTCCGGTCGCGGGCCTGTGGATAACCCGCGCGACGGCGACGGCTGCCGGCGAGTCGTTTACAGCTTTCTGAAGCGTCGTTAGAATTTCGGTTTTGCGGGGTCCCGAAATGCTGCGTATCGCGCAAGACGCCCTGACGTTCGACGACGTCCTCCTCCGACCTGCCTTCTCCGATGTCCTGCCCGCCGAGGTGTCCCTCGAGACGCGCCTGACGAAAGACATCAGACTCAACATCCCGCTCGTCTCCTCCGCCATGGATACGGTGACCGAGGCACGGCTCGCGATTGCGCTCGCCCAGGAAGGCGGCATCGGCATCGTGCACAAGAACATGCCCATCGATCGCCAGGCGTCCGAGGTCCGCTCGGTGAAAAAATACGAGTCCGGCATCGTGCGGGACCCGGTGACGGTCACACCCGACACGAGCGTGCGCGAGTTGCTCGATGTGACTCGCGAGCACAACATTTCGGGCGTGCCGGTGGTGGAGGGGCCGCGGCTCGTCGGGATCGTCACCCATCGCGACGTGCGCTTTCAGTCGGATACGAGCGTCGCCGTGCGCGAGGTCATGACGCCGAGGGAGCGCCTGGTCACCGCGCAAGAAGACTCCGACCTCTCGGCGATCACCGAGATCCTGCACAAGCACCGCATCGAAAAACTCCTGCTGGTCAACGACCGCTTCGAGCTGCGCGGCATGGTCACGGTCAAGGACATCGCCAAGGCGCAGGCCTATCCGTCAGCGTGCAAGGACGGGCTCGGGCAACTGCGCGTCGGCGCGAGCGTCGGCACGTCAGAGGACACCGATGACCGGGTCGCGGCGCTGGTCGACGCGGGCGCCGACGTGATCGTGGTCGATACGGCGCACGGACACTCGCGCCGCGTCCTAGATCGCGTGTCCTGGATCAAACAGAAGTTTCCGTCGCTGCCTGTTATCGGCGGCAACGTGGCGACCAAGGCCGGCGCCCAGGCGCTGATCGACGCGGGCGTCGACTGCGTGAAGGTGGGCATCGGCCCGGGCTCGATTTGCACGACGCGCATCGTCAGCGGCATCGGCGTGCCGCAGATCACGGCGGTGGCGGAGGCCGCCGCGGCCGCCAACGACGCCGACGTTCCGGTTATCGCCGACGGCGGAATTCGCTTTTCGGGCGATCTCGCCAAGGCCGTGGCCGCCGGTGCGTCCGCCATCATGGTCGGCAGTCTGCTCGCGGGCACCGACGAGGCGCCCGGCGAGGTCGAGCTGTATCAGGGACGCACGTACAAGAGCTACCGCGGCATGGGTTCGCTCGGCGCGATGTCCGGCACCAACGGTTCCTCGGACCGCTATTTTCAGGACCCGACCCAGGACACGCGCAAGCTGGTCCCGGAGGGCATCGAGGGCCGCGTACCCTATCGCGGACCGATTGGCCCGATCGTGCATCAGCTCATTGGCGGTCTGAAGGCCAGCATGGGCTACACCGGGTGCGATTCGATCGAGCGCATGCGCACCGAAACAGAGTTTGTTCGGGTGACGCACTCGGGCATGGCTGAGAGCCACGTGCACGACGTCGCGATCACCAAAGAAGCGCCGAACTACCCCATAAGCTAGGGGCAATCTCTATGGCTGATATTCGCGACCAGAAACTGGTCGTCGTTGACTTTGGTTCCCAGTACACCCAGCTCATCGCGCGCCGGGTGCGCGAAGCCGGGGTGTACTGCGAGATCCTGCCGTTCGACGCCGGCGCGGCGGCCTTCGAGGCGTACGCGCCGCGCGGCGTGATTCTCTCCGGTGGACCCGAATCGGTGACCGAGGGCGTTACGCCCCGCATTGACGACGCGCTGCTCGAGATGGGCGTTCCGATACTGGGAATCTGCTACGGGATGCAGGCGCTGGCGGCCCAGCTTGGTGGCCGTGTCGCGACGTCCAACGCGCGCGAGTTCGGTCACGCCCGCATCGACATCGTGGCCGCCTCGAAGCTGCTCACCGGCGGCGAGCGCAACGTCTGGATGAGTCACGGCGACAAGGTGGTGGAGCTGCCGCCGGGCTTCGAACTGCTGGGTGTAACGGACAACGCGCCGATCGCCGCGATGCAGGACGCCGAGCGCGACATCTACGCGCTGCAGTTTCATCCCGAGGTGACCCACAGCGAGGGCGGGGCGGCGCTCTATGCCGCGTTTGCCCGCGACATCTGTCACTGCAGCGACGACTGGACTGCCGCCAACATCGCCGAGCGCGCGATCGGCGAGATTCGCGACCAGGTGGGCGATGATCAGGTGCTGCTCGGCCTGTCGGGCGGTGTGGACTCGTCGGTGGTTGCAGCGCTCACCGCGCGCGCGATCGGCGATCGGCTGACCTGCGTGTTTGTCGACAACGGGCTGCTGCGCAAAAACGAACGCGCGGAGGTCGAGGCGGCTTTCGCGCCCAGCAACAGCCTCGATCTGAACCTGATCGTGGTGGATGCGCGCGAGGAGTTCCTTGGCGCGCTGGAAGGGCTGGATGAGCCGGAAGCGAAGCGCAAGGCGATCGGCGGCACCTTCATCGAGGTGTTCGAGCGCGAGGCCGCGAAGCTGGACGGTATTCGCTGGCTCGCCCAGGGCACGATCTATCCTGACGTCATCGAGTCCGCTGCCAGCAAGTACGGCAAGGCCCACGTCATCAAGAGTCACCACAACGTCGGCGGCCTGCCCGAGCGTATGCAGATGGAGCTGCTCGAGCCGCTGCGCGAGCTCTTCAAGGACGAGGTGCGGGAGGTTGGCATGGCGCTCGGTCTGCCGCGCGAATTGGTGTATCGGCATCCGTTTCCGGGGCCGGGACTCGGCGTGCGGATTCTCGGCGAGATTAGGCCGAGCTACGCCGAGGTCCTGCGCGAGGCGGATGCGATGTTTATCGAAGAGCTGCGCGCGGCCGGTTGGTATGAGCGAGTCTCGCAGGCCTTCGCGGTCTACTTGCCTGTGAAGTCCGTCGGCGTCGTCGGGGACGGTCGTCGCTACGAACACGTGATCGCGCTGCGCGCAGTGGTGACGACCGACTTCATGACCGCGACCTGGGCGGAACTGCCCTATGATCTGATCGGCCGCGTCTCGAACCGGATCATCAACGAGATCGAGAAGGTGTCGCGAGTGGTCTACGACGTTTCGGGTAAACCGCCGGCGACGATCGAGTGGGAGTGAGTGAGGGCGCGCGGCGCGCCTGTGGCGCTTGAATTGAAAACGATGCCGCTGGCCGACAACACAACGGACCTCAGCTTGAGCGACAGAGACAGTGAGTGGATGCGCCTGGCGATCGCCGAAGCGACGCGTGCCGAAGCCGCTGGCGAGGTGCCCGTGGGCGCTGTGCTGGTGCGCGAAGCAGCCGTCATCGGCCGGGGCGGCAATCAGCAGATTAGCGCGCAGGACCCGACCGCTCACGCGGAGGTGGTGGCGCTGCGCGCCGCGGCGCGTGCGGCCGGCAACTATCGTCTGCCGGGCAGCACGCTGTACGTCACCCTGGAGCCTTGCACCATGTGCGTCGGTGCGATCGTGCACGCGCGCGTCGCGCGCGTCGTGTTCGGCACCTTCGAACCGCGCGCCGGTGCGCTGCGCCTGCTGCGCGACCCTGACTTTGTGAACCGCTTCAATCATCGCCCCGAGGTCACGGGACCCTGCCTGCAGGACGAGTGCGCCGAACAGCTACGCGCGTTTTTTCGCGCGCGCCGCGATGCTGCCGCTAATCCAGACGCGTTCGCGATCGACAGCGAGGACTCCGACCATGACTGAGCACGTGCAGATTCTCGCGGGTCGACCCGCGCGCACGGAGTTTGCGCTCGCGAAACTTGCCCAGCGACTCGGTGCGCCTTGCTACGCGCAGTTCGTGCACTTTCTCGATCTGGGCGCGCCGTGCGACGCGCCTACTCAGGCGCGAATCGATGCGCTGCTGGATTACGGGCCGACGCAGAATCTGCCTGAACCGCGCGGCGAGCACGTGCTGACCGTCGCGCCGCGGCTCGGCACCATCTCGCCCTGGTCGAGCAAGGCGACCGACATCTTCGCGATCTGCGGCCTCGACATCGTCCGCCGCGTCGAGCGCGGCGTGCGCTGGTACGTTGAGGGCGATCTGGGCGACGCGGGGCGCGCGCTGCTGTTCGACCGGATGACCGAAGCGCCGTTGGATGAGGATGACGCGGCAGCTCTGTTTCATCGGCCGGAACCGCGTCCCCTCGCGACGGTGCCCGTTGACGCGCTCGAGGCGGCCAACCTGCGGCTCGGCCTGGCGCTGTCGGCGGAGGAAATCTCGTACCTGGGTGACGCCTACATAAAGCTCGAGCGCGACCCGACGGACGTGGAGCTCATGATGTTCGCGCAGGCGAACTCGGAGCACTGCCGTCACAAGATCTTCAACGCGAGCTGGCTCGAAGACGGTGCCGAAGTCGATCGCTCGCTGTTCCAGATGATCCGCAACACCCACGCCAGCATCAACGGCGAAGGCATACTAAGCGCCTACGCCGACAACGCCGCCGTCATCGAAGGCCCGCGCGCGCAGCGGTTCTTTCCCGCCCCGGACACGCACCTGTACGCGGCGGTCGAGGAACCGGTGAACATTCTGATGAAGGTCGAGACCCACAATCACCCGACCGCCATCGCGCCGTTTCCCGGGGCCGCCACGGGCTCCGGCGGCGAGATCCGCGACGAGGGTGCCGTCGGCCGTGGCTCGAAGCCCAAGGCCGGGCTGGCGGGGTTCACCACGTCGCATCTCGAGATCCCGGATGCGGCGCAGCCGTGGGAGCCGAACATCGGTCGGCCCGGGCACATCGCCTCCGCGCTCGACATCATGCTCGAAGGCCCGATCGGGGCCGCCAGCTTCAACAATGAATTCGGCCGCCCGGCGCTCACGGGCTACTTCCGCACCTTCGAACAGGCCGGCGCGCACGGCGCGCACGCGGGCTACCACAAGCCGGTGATGATCGCCGGCGGCGTCGGCAGCATTCGCGGCGAGCACGTGGACGCGGCGCCGGTGGCGCCGGGTTCGCCGCTGGTGGTGCTCGGCGGCCCGGCGATGTTGATCGGACTGGGCGGCGGCGCTGCGTCGAGCATGGCGTCGGGCCAGTCGTCGTCCGATCTCGACTTCGCGTCTGTCCAGCGCGGCAATGCGGAGATGCAGCGGCGCTGCCAGGAAGTCATCGACGCGTGCTGGTCACTGGGCGAGGCCAATCCGATCGCGCTCATACACGACGTCGGCGCGGGAGGGCTGTCCAATGCACTGCCGGAGCTTGCGCACGACGCCGGGCTGGGCGCGACTTTCGAACTGCGCGCGGTGCCGAGCGCCGACGCCGGCATGTCGCCGATGGAAATCTGGTGCAACGAGGCACAGGAGCGCTACGTGCTGGCCCTGAACGCGGCCCAGCTCGACGCCTTCGAGGCGATCTGCGCGCGCGAACGCTGTCCCTATGCCGTGGTTGGCGAGTCGCGCGCCGACGGCCGTCTGCGCGTGCGCGATGCGTGGTTCGACTCTGATCCCGTGGATCTGCCGCTGTCGGTCCTGTTTGGCAGCGCGCCAAAGCTGACGCGCGCGGTCGCCCGCGAGGCCGTCGCGACGGCCGCGCTCGACCTCGGGGCAGCGACGCTCGACGAGATGCTCGATCGGGTGCTGCAGTTTCCCGCGGTGGCGAGCAAGAAGTTTCTGATCACTATCGGCGATCGCAGCATCACCGGACTGGTCGCGCAGGAGCAACTCGTCGGGCCCTGGCAGGAGCCGGTCGCGGACGTTGCCGTGACCCTGAGCGACTATCAGGGCTACGCCGGCGAGGCCATGGCCATGGGCGAGCGCCCGCCGGTGGCGGCCATCGACGCGGCGGCCTCCGCGCGGCTCGCGGTGGCCGAATCCCTCACGAACCTCTTTGCCGCTGACGTGATCGATCGGCGCCGCGTCGTGCTGTCGGCGAACTGGATGGCGCCGGCCGGCAGTCCCGGCGCGGATCAGGCGCTGCTCGACGGCGTGCGCGCCGTCGGCATGGAGCTGTGTCCGGCGCTCGGCATCGCGATACCCGTTGGCAAGGACAGCCTGTCCATGCGCATGCGCTGGGACAACCAGAGCGTGACCAGCCCGCTGACGCTGAACGTAACGGCCTTCGCTCCGGTGGGGGATGCCCGCGACACGCTGACGCCGCTGCTGCAGCGGCCGTTTGCCGGCACGCGGCTGCTGCTGCTGGATCTCGGCGCGGGCAGGAATCGGCTTGGCGGCAGCGCGCTGGCGCAGGTCTATGGCCAGCTCGGCGACACGCCGCCGGACGTCGATGACCCGCAGAGGCTCGCCGGGTTCCTGGACGCGCTGCAGGCGAACCGGCAGGCGCTGCTCGCCTATCACGATCGCAGCGACGGCGGCCTGATCGCGACGCTGCTCGAGATGGCCTTTGCGAGCCGCTGCGGACTGACGGTCGACATCGGCGGGTCGGTGGCCGACGCCGAGGTCGAGCTGTTCGCGGAAGAACTAGGCGCCGTGGTGCAGGTCGGTGACGGCGACGCCGCGACCGTGACGCGCGCCTTCGCGGCCTGCGGGGTGCGCGTGATCGATCTGGGGCAACCCACCGAGTCCGAAGACATCGTTATGCACGCGTCGGGCGAGCCTGTATTGCGACGCAGGCGCGACGAGACGCAGCGACTGTGGGCGAACACGAGCTGGCAGATGCAGCGGCTGCGGGACAATCCCGAGTGCGCCGACCAGGAACATGCCGGCATCGCTCAGGACGATCCCGGGATGCGGGCCGAACTGCGCTTCGATCCAGACGACAACCCTGCGGCGGACGTCATCGACGCGCCAGCAGTTGCGACGGCGCGCCCGAGGGTGCTCGTCCTGCGCGAGCAGGGCGTGAACGGTCACGTCGAGATGGCCGCCGCCTTCGACGCCGCCGGATATCGGGCGCTGGACGTGCACATGAGCGAACTGCTGCTCGACCCGTCGCTGCTGGAAGACGCCACGACCCTCGCCGCATGCGGCGGTTTCTCCTACGGCGACGTGCTCGGCGGTGGCGGCGGCTGGGCCAAGTCGATCCTGTTTCATGAGGCGCTGCGCGGCGCCTTCGAGCGCTTCTTCGCCCGCGACACGCTGACGCTCGGCGTATGCAACGGCTGCCAGATGCTCACCCAGCTCGCGGAGCTCGTGCCCGGCGCCGCTGGCTGGCCGCGCTTCGTGCGCAACGCATCGAATCAATTTGAGGCGCGCACGACGCTGGTGCGCATCGAAGACGTCGCGTCGCCGTGGCTCGCCTGCATGGCCGGCAGCGTGCTGCCGGTCGCGGTCGCCCACGGCGAGGGTCGCGCGGAATGGCCCGGTGCGGTTGGTCGCGCCGCCCTACGCTACGTGGATAATCGACACCAGACGACGGAGCGTTATCCCGCTAACCCGAACGGCTCGGCCGAGGGCGTCGCCGGATTGATCGCGGCCGACGGTCGGGTGCTGACGATGATGCCGCACCCGGAGCGGGTCTATCGCAGCGTGCTGAACCCCTGTCGCGATGAGACCTGGGGAGCGGACGGCCCCTGGTTGCGGCTGTTCCGCAATGCCCGGGCGGCGCTTGGCTGACGCTCCGACAACCTGAAACGAGGGCCGGCAGGGAAAGGTATGGCACATCGTTGGTTTTCAGTCGTACTGCTGGCGAGCGGCTGCGCGATACTCGCCGCCGGAGGCGTACATGTCTTGCTCGGCCTGGGTGCCGATTTGCTCTTGGGCGTTCGAGTGTCCGCGGAGACGCTCGGCAGCGCCGGACTCGACAGCCAGAATCGCTTCTACGGCGCCGCCTTCATGCTGTACGGCGTATTGCTGCTGTTGATCGCGAAGGACCTTGAACGCTATGGCCCGATACTGCGCGCGCTGCTGTGGGTGTTTTGGTTTGCGGGCGCCGCGCGCGCGATCTCAGTTGCGCTCTTCGGCTGGCCCCCGCCCCTGGTCGGCGTCCTGTTCGCCGTCGAGCTCGTGGTGCCGCCGCTGCTGCTGGTTTGGCACGCCCGGCTCGCCTGATTACTGAGCACTGCGCGCTGAGTATTGAGTACTGAGGAAAATGACCGCTGATTCGGCGACGTTCACGATGGCTTGATGCGCCGCCCCGCTAGCATGGCCGCATGAGCACGCATGCGATTACCGACACCCAGCCCCGACCGATCGACGACGTCGCCGTTGTCGGTGCCGGCGTCTGCGGACTGACCGCCGCCGCGCAGCTCGGTGCGGCCGGCCTGCGCGTGCGGGTCTTCGACAAGAGCGGCGCCATTGGCGGCCGGCTGGCCACGCGGCGCGGTCGCGAGGCGACGGCCGGTCTGTTTTGGAATCACGGTACCAATCGTTTTACGGTTCCAGACGAGGCGTTCGCCGCGTTCGTCGGTGAACTCGTGACCGCAGGCTCGGCCCGTTGGGAATCCGGCGCGAGCGGCGTACGCCGTGCAACCGCCGCCGCCGAGATGCGCGATCTGCTGCGACCGCTCGCCGAGCGCGGTTCCTTCGACATCGAGTATCGCGCGCAGATCGCGCAACTCGTGCGCGTGGACGGCCACTGGCGGCTGCTGGACGGGGCGGGGACTACTGTCGGTGCAGCCCGGCGCGTTGCGCTTGCGCTGCCCGCGCCGCAGATCGTCGCGATTCTGCAGCGATCGTCGCCGGCCGTTGCCCGCGAGCGCTATAGCGACCTCGAGAGCTGTGGCTACACGCCCTGCTGGGCGCTGCTCCTCGCATCCCTGCCAACCACGCGAATCGAGCGGCTGCAGGCGATCGTTGCTGCTGAGTCGAACGGGCCGTTCTCGGCGGTCTATTCCCAGGAGCCGCAAGGGTCGCAGCAGGCGGGTGCCGTGGTGTTACACGCGAGCGCCGAGTTCAGCTCGATGCATCTGGAGCGATCGAAGGACGAAGCCGCGGACCTGCTGTTCGACGCGCTGCGGCGGCGCTTGCCCGACGGCGAAGGCGCGCGCCCCGCCGCGTGCTCAGCCCACCGTTGGCGCTTTGCGCAGGTCACCGTGCCGCTGGGGCGAGCGTCGCTCGCGGTGGACGGCTCGCTGGTGTGCTGCGGTGACTGGTGCCTGGGGGACGGCGTCGCGGGCGCCTGGCACAGCGGCGTCGCCGCCGCGAAAACGCTGTTGAGTTAGTCGTCCGGGGCGTCCGATCCCCGGGCGCTCAGGCCGTCTGCCAGAAGGTGAACTGGCCTGGCAGCACGTAGATCGCGGCGGTCAGCAGGACGACGCCGAGTATCACGCCGAGACCAACCAGAGCGACGTCGATGCGGTGGAGGCGATCGAAGGTCGCGCCGTCGTCCGCGTCGCGCGCGCGATTGATCGAGTCGATCAGCGTGCCGCCGACGAAGAAGCAGGTCGTCATGCCGCCGGCCAGCGCGACCAGCAGCAGTGCGTACAGATCGGGCAGGGGGCTGCCGGTGACGCGCCACGCGAGGAGCAGGGTCAGCCCGGTGCCCGCGATTGCCGCGAAGCGGTGGTACAGCGGCCAGAACGCGCGCAGCAGCACGGCGGCGGCCGATTCGTCCAGCCGGGTGACGACTAGGCCGGGGACGGCGGCGGCGCTGAAAACCAGCGCGCCCAGATAGGCGGCCAGCGCGGTGATGAGAACGGTCAGCCAGTAGGCGTCGGCAAGGTGGTACATGGGCAGGGGACGGTTTAGCTTTGGAGTTAGTCTGGCGCGCTCACGGTGAAGCCGGCATCAATGCCGGCGTAACTAGAGCGTGTCGAAGCTGAGTCCGTAGCGCCCCAGATACTGTTTCAGGCGATGGGAGTCGTTGCTCGAACGCTTGCGCCGGCGGGACGCCTGAAACAGCTCGCGACCGGCTGCCGGTTTGGTGGCGTCACAAGCTCCGGGGTCTAGGTCTATCTGGCGGACACAGTTCTCCGCTCCCAGCTGTTGCGCGAGAAACCCGAATTGCTTTCCATCCTTTTGCGGCCGATAGCAATTGCTCGCGTAGCCAGTTTGCAGCCTCGTCTTCATACCCGTTCGAAAGCTGGACGAGCGGCATCACGCTAGTGCCGACTGCGCTGGGGCCGGTCTAAGCTAGGCTGCAAGTCGATCGAGCAGTTCCGATGGCTGCGCAATGAAGTTTCCTTGCGCGTAATCGCTGCCGAGCTCTCGTAGCACCTCGAACTGATCGTCCTGCTCGACGCCTTCTGCGACCACTTTGATCCCGAGCACATGTGCCATGTCGATTACAGATTTGCACAGCGTCCGGGCGCTATGATCGTGGCCGACCTGCTCCGTCAGTGTTTTGTCGAGTTTTAGAAAGTCAACGTCCAGATCACGCAAGTAGCGCAGAGACGTATAGCCGGCGCCGAAGTCGTCTAGCGCCACATGGATTCCGGCACGCCGCAGACGCTGAGTCCACAGGGCTATGGCGTCAAAGTCTCTTGGCAGTGCCGACTCGGCGATTTCGACGCATATCTGCGAGGGCAACAGCCGAGTCTCGCGCAGCGTGTCATGCATGGTGCGCATGTAGCGCTCGCTCAGACTGAGGCTTGAGGCGTTGACGTTCAGCAGCGTGTTACCGGTGTGGTCTGCGTCTCCGAATCGCCGTATCGCTGATTGCATCACGTTGCAGTCAAACTCGGTGATCATGGCCGTCTGCTCTGCGAACGCAACGATCTCCTGCGGCGACTCCTCGTGGTGCCAACGAAACAGCGCTTCCGCACCAATGCTCTGTTCCCGCGCATATGAATAGATCGGTTGAAAAGCGATCTGCTCGCTGCGCGCGCAAAACATTTCCTGCACCCGCAGTCTACAGCCCTCCCGCCGCAGTAGTGATGCTTCGGCGCCGCGATCAAAGAACCTTGTCTTACCGCGCTGCGGGTGTCGTTTTGCCTCGTGCATCGCAAGTTCAGCTTGGACAGCGAGGTCGCCAGCGTTACCACTGTGTGTATAGGCCGCGATGCCGATGCTCGTGCTCAGGCGCAGGGTGTACTGCTCAACGCCCAATGGTGCTTCGATCGTCTGGTGCAGCTTGCGTGCCACCCGGTAGGCGTGCGCTGGGTCGACGGCATCCGACAGGAGTATCGCGAACAGGTCGCCGTCCACGCGTGCCACCGTATCGTGGAGTCGACAGCTCTTGCGTATGCGGCGAGCGATTTCGGCCAGCACTATGTCACGGATTTCGTTGCCGCTGGCATCATTGGTGATCCGCGCGATTTCACAGTCGAGATAGAGCAGAAAAAATGGCTGTCCGTTGCGGTGTGCGCGGGACTCGTCCGCCTCCAGAGCTTCAATTAGTGCTGTGCGTGTAGCCAGTCCCGTGAGGCCATCGATGCGCTGAAGTGTCTGCAGCTCCTCCATTCTTGCCCGCAAAGTGGCTGCCTGCCGCCGACGCTCCAGAGCGGCTGATACACGATCGCAGACCTCGCTCCACATCGCACGATCGTTGCCAAGAATCAGTTCATCGATGCCGAATTCGAGCACTCGCTCAGCGCCGATTTGGGGTCGTGTGCGTGCAATGATGAGCGGCGGCTCGTCGAAGCTCTCGCGCAGTTTCTGGATCAAGCCAGACCACTTTTCGGGTTTGCTGCCGATTTCAATCAAGATTGCGTCAGGCTGCGGGCCTGCAAGGAGTCGCCAGTTATCTTCGATTCGCGCGGTGTCGATTTGGTTGAACACACTGTGCTGATCGAAACGGCTGAAGCCGCCGTATGGCACCAGGCCGTCCTCAGTGATGATCAGCAACGACCGAGCTCCGTACGTGTCAGCGGGCATCTAGTGGTTCTCCTCGCGGATGTGGGCCTCTAATCGAAAAGCCTAGGACCAATCCAGCGTGACGCAAGTCACCCTACACGGCAGGCGGGCGAGTTGGTGTTGAGCGGCCAGGGCCGGCTTGTGGGGCAGTCTTCTCAAGACCGCTAGGCGCGTTTTCCGTCGCCGACTTTCGGCTCGCGTGGTTTACCGCAGATTCCCTTGCACCTTTGATGGCGCGGTTGTCCGTGAGAGGATGAGTGCGTCTACGATCGGTGCCCCGCGCTGTCGGCAGGCACGATCGACGGACAACAAATGAAAACGACAAGAGACAATCATCAGGGGACCGCAAATGGCCGATGCTGAACAGACCTCGCGAGCGGAAAGTGGACCCCCGCAGTCCGGCGGCCTGCTGAAGAAGGCCGTTCCGTGGGTCATCACGTTGGGCTGCTTTGTGTTCCTCTACACCCGTATCCAGGGTCCCGCGGCTCGCGAGGGCATGGGCGTCGTGGAATATCTGGCCAACGTTTTTGCCGGCGTTAACTGGTGGGCCTGGCTGGGTCTGATGGTGCCGTACTCGATCTTCTTCTTCCTGATCGATTCCGGGATCGTCTGGCGGGTGATCAACTGGTTCAACGCGAAAGTGAAGTACGCGGACATTCTGCCCGTGCGAGCCAGCACCTACGTGATATCGATCCTCAACGAGCAGGTGGGCAAGGGCGCCATGGCGCTCTATCTGAATCGTCGCGAGGGCGTGCCCGGCTGGCAGCTAGGCTCGTCGATGCTGTTCATTATGTTCTGCGAGCTCTTGTACCTGTGCGCCTGGGCGAACATCGGCTACGGCCTGAATGCTAACAATCTGCCTGAGGTGTTTGCGGCGCTGCCGTGGGTTGGGATGGCGCTGGCCGCGCTGTTCGCGATCATGCTGCTGTATTTCTCCGGCCGCCTGTTTCCGAACTGGACACTGCGCGATCGCGATCTGTTGCATGCGTTCCGCGAGGCTAGCTGGTGGCAGTATGTCGTCATCCTGCTCATGCGTTCGCCGGCGCTGCTCGCGGCGGTAGTGGTCTACGCCGAGGCGCTCGAACTGTTCGGCGTCGAGGTCAGCTATCTGCAGATGCTCGGCATATTGCCGGTGATCTTCTTTGGCGCGTCGGTGCCGGGTCCGTTTCGGGCCGTCGCCATCACGATGTGGACGCTCATGTTTCCCGCCTATCCTGCCGAGATGTCGGCGTTCGGACTCGTGCAGCACAACTTCTTCATTCTGTTCAACGCGCTAATCGGGCTGATATTCATGCGCCGCGTGCAGCGCGAGCTGTTCGACTGAGGGCGAACGCCCCGCGGCTAGCGCTTCAGCCGCCGCGAGATATCGATGGTTGATTCGTGCACAGGGAAGCGGCCGAGCTGACGGTCGGTGAATTAGTGCCTGAGCGTGTCGGTGACGACGGGAAACGACAGCGCGTCCCAGGGTATCTCGGTCTCGGCGTACAGCCTGACGTCGAGACTCTCCTCGCCGACGTCGAAGCCGCGGCCCGGCTCGCCGTCGACCAG
Organism: Pseudomonadota bacterium; assembly: GCA_039029135.1. Classification (GTDB taxonomy): domain Bacteria; phylum Pseudomonadota; class Gammaproteobacteria; order Pseudomonadales; family Azotimanducaceae; genus JALZVT01. The sequence goes on from JBCCGT010000004.1 coordinate 273,620, forward strand.
CTCGGCGCGATAGAACATGTGTACCTGTGAAATGTGCGGCAGGCTGAACACGGTGTAGAGGGTCAGATCGCCCACCTGCGCGGCAGCTTCCTCAATCGTCTCCCGCCGGGCCCCGTCGGCTAAGGCCTCGCCATTTTCCAGAAAGCCCGCGGGCAGGGTCCAGTACCCCCGGCGCGGCTCGATGGCGCGCTTGCACAGCAGCACGCGATCGCCGAAGACCGCCAGCACGCCCGCGACGATCTTGGGATTGTCGTAGAAGATGGCGTCGCAGGCGGAACACAGATCGCGTTCGCGATTGTCGCCTGGCGGAATGCCTCGAATTGTCGCGGCGCCGCAGGTGGGACAGTAGTTCATTGGTTCAAGTAGATGTTGGGGTCAGAGTCGGGGGTCAGAGTAAGGTTGGGTGTCAGAGTAAGGTTGGGG
>JBCCGT010000005.1:0-242758 GCA_039029135.1 Pseudomonadota bacterium
CCCCCCGCCGCCGAATACGAGCGTGCCAGTCACCGTGAATGCATGCTGGCGCTCATCATTACGTTGCGCGTGCCGGCAAGCGAGGCGCTGACATCGTCGAGCGCGTAGCGCAGTTGCCAGGCGCTCTCGCGGGACGACGCGGCGTCCTCGCTGGTTCGCAGGCCGCGCTCGAGACGCATGCGCTCGGTGCGGTTCAGGTCTGCCTCCGCGATCAACTGCTGCGCGGCCTCTGAGTAGATCGCGACGGTCGCCATAGAGTTACCGTGATTGAACTTCGGTACGCCCCGTTCTATGGCGTCCATGATGCGCTGACTGGCTCCGACTCGGCTCATCCGCTGCGGCGGCATGATGACGCGATCGATGACGTGGATCACGCCGTTGGACGCATCGATGTCCGTCGAGACGATGCGCGCGTTGTTGATGTTGAAACCCTGCTCTGTCGCGCTGAACGATACGTTCGCGCCGGCGAGCGTTTCGACGCTGACGCCGTCTGCCAGCGCGTCGCTGCCAACGCGACCCGAGACGACGTGGTACTTGAGAATCTCGGCGAGCTGGTCGCGGTTAGCGGGTTCGAGGAGGCTCGCAATCGTGCCCGCCGGTAGGGCACCGAATGCGGCGTCGGTCGGCGCGAATACCGTGAGCGGGCCGTCTCCGGAGAGCGCGTCGGCCAGGCCGGCGGCCTTGGCGGCGGCGACCAGCGTGTCGAACTGACCGGCCGCGACCGCCGTTTCGACGATGTTGTCGGCGCGCTTGCCGTGACCGGCGAAGACTAGCGACGGTAGCGCAATCGCCACCACGGCGACGATCTTGGTGATGCTTTTCATGGTGTTTTCCCTCTGAGGTTGAACCGTTGTCCGGGATCCGGAGCGGGCCGCATTTGCGGTGCTCAGAGGGTTATTCGACGCACACGAGGATTTGGATGCAGGCGGCGACATTTTTTTCCGGACATGGATACGGCGCCGCGCCGGGGCGAGGGTGGTGTCCCAGAGGCATCGGCAGATCGGGACCGTAAGAAGTGGCCGCTTGCCTCGCTAGTTCACCAGCACCGGCGCCGCCCCCACATAGGCGTCGTCTGCCAGTGCGGTGACGATAAAGTCGGCGACGCTAGCGCGGGAGATCACGCCGTTGCGCCAGGAATCGGGCTCGATCAGCACGCGATAGTCGTCGCGCGGCGGGCCGTTCGTGAGCACTCCAGGGCGAGCAATCGTCCAATCCAATTCGCTGGCCTTGATCAGCGCCTCCTGCCGCGACTTGTCGGCGTACGCCCGACCAAAAACGAGATTGAACCCGAGTCGTTGTAGGGGGTGTATGGCGGCGCCGCTGTCGCCCGCGCCGAAGCCGGTCACGGCGACCAAGCGCCGCACGCCCGCCGCCTGCATCGCGGGCAGCAGCACGTCGGTAGCGGCGCCGAACAGCGTGATCGGACCGGTCAGCAGCCGCAGATTGAGCGGCACCCCGAGGCACTGCACGACCGCGTCGACGCCGTCCAGCGCGGCGCTTACGTCGGCGCTAACGAGCGCGTCGCCCTGCCGTTTTTCGAGCGCCTCATGCGCCAGCGTCATCGTCTGTGCGCTGCGCGCTAACGCGCGCACCTGCTGCCCCTGCGCCAGCAGCGCCTCGCACGCGGCGAGACCGATGCCGCGGCTGGCGCCAATCACGAGCGTTCTTTGCATTCCGACCTCTCTAACTCGATTCGCCGCGACCGAGCTCACTCGCTGCGAAAATCATGACTCGTGATCCAGCAGCTCGAATATGCCCTCTTCCTCCAGCACCCGCATGCCGAGTCGCTGGCTCGATACCCCCTCGCGCAGGCGATAGTCGAAGTCGAGGCGCGACTGCTGCTCGTCTGCCGCGAAATAGCCGAACGCCACCTCGGGTAGCCGACCCAGCGGCTCGGCCAGCTCGATGAGATGCGAGGTCACGACGAACAGGCAGTCGGGCTTGGTCGCTAGCAGGCTCAACACCCGGTTCGATGCGTCGAACGCGTCCTTCACGTTGGTGCCCTTGAACGGCTCGTCGAGGATCGCGACGACGCGTCCGCCCTGTGCCACGGCGCCCGCCACCGCGGCGACGCGCAGCGCCTCGGCGCGAAAATAGCTGATGCCGTCGTGCAGATCGTCCGCCTGAGAGATCGCGGTGAACAGATGGGTCATCGGCGCGAACTCGAAGCGCGTGGCGTTGACGCCCATACCGAGGTGGGCGAGATACAGGGCGAGGGCGAGGGCGCGCAGATAGGTGGTCTTGCCCGCCATGTTGGGGCCCGTGATCAACAGTAGGCGCTCTTCCCCCAGCGTAACGGGGTTGGCGACCGCATCGGTCACGAACGGATGGGTCAGACCCTCGGCGCTGACCTTGGCGGCGCCGTCGTTGACCTCTGGCAACAGCAGGCCGTAGTCGCGGCAGACCTCCGCGAGTGCTGCCAGCGCGTCGATCTCGTACAGCAGCTCGATCAGCCGGTTCAGCTCCGCGCGCGCCGTCACGCGCAGCAGTTGGTCGACCTTCAGCCGCTGCCAGTATTTGCTCTCCGCCGCGTCCTCGGGGACCGCGTTGAACTGGTCACTCAGCTCGCGCAGCTCGTCGAGCATCGGCCCCAGTTCTCCCGCGGTCGCAGTGTCGTTGAGCGCAGCCAGAAACACCTGCAAGGCGGCGAATAGACGGGCGGCGACCTCCAACCCGCGAGTGATGCGGCTGTAGAAGCGGTCGTCGCCGGCGCGGAGCGACGACGCCTCCAGCATGAACTCCACCCGATTGGTCGTGCTGATGACCGGCACGCTGTCGCGCAGGTACTTGTCGACGGTCATGACCAGGTAGCCCGAGGGCAGGGCAGCGAAGGCGGGTCGATGATCGTTCACGAACGTCAGGGCGGACTGGGTGGCGAGTATCGCGTCGGCGTCGGCCGCGGGGGCGCGCATGCGGCGCTGCAGCGCCGCCTCGCCGCCGAGCGTTGCGCAGCGGTTCAGATAGTTGAAGACCGAGCGCTCGGAGTCGAACAGGTCCAGGTCCAGCATGGTCTGCTCGTCGAGCAGCAGTCGGTCCGCGGGCGTTGCCATGGCGCTATTGGGGCACAGTTGCGCGAGGCTGACCAGCGGTCCGCGCAGACTGCATGCCGCTGGGTCCGCGACGCCCGATGAACCTGAGGCGCGACCCACGGTCGCCGCGTAGAATCCTCGCCGTACTCGACTATCCGGCGCCCCATGCACTATCCCGTCCTCGATCCCATCATCGTCTCGCTCGGGCCGCTGGCGCTGCGCTGGTACGGGCTGTCCTATCTCGCCGGCTTCGTTGTCTGCTGGTGGCTCGGGCGACGCCGCGCGCAGCGCCTCAGCGGCTGGGGCGAGGCCTGGAGCGACGACGACGTCGCCGATCTCGTGTTTTACGGCGCGATGGGCGCCGTGCTCGGCGGTCGCGTCGGCTACGTCCTGTTCTACGGCTTCGAGCGCTTCCTCAGCGACCCCGTCTGGCTGCTGCGGATCTGGGATGGCGGCATGAGTTTTCATGGCGGGCTGATCGGCGTGCTGCTGGCGTTCGCGCTCTTCGGCATGCGCACCAATCGCAGCTTTCTGCAGGTGGCCGACTTCATGGCGCCGCTGTGCCCGCCGGGCCTGGGCTTCGGCCGCCTGGCCAACTTCATCAACACCGAGCTGCCGGGCCGCGTCACGGACGCGCCGACCGGTCTCGTCTACCCCTGTGAGGCGGTCTATCAGTTCAACCCGCTGTGCCTGGGTGAGTGGGAGAACGTCGCGCGTCACCCGTCGCCCTTGTATCAGGCCGCGACGGAAGGGCTGCTGCTGTTTCTATTGCTGTGGTGGTTCGCGTCCCGGCCGCGCGGTCGCGGTGCGGTCGCCGGGCTGTTTCTGTTGGGCTACGGCTGCTTTCGATTCGGCACAGAGTTTTTCCGCCAGCCGGATGCGGGGCTGGGCTTTATTGCGTTCGACTGGCTGTCGATGGGGCAGCTGCTGTCGCTGCCCATGGTGCTCGCCGGTGGTATGCTGCTGCTCTGGTCGCGCGGGCAGAAAATGACGGGAAACGCCTGAAACGCCGGTTTTTGCTGGCTTTTTCGGCCTTATCCACAGGCCAGCACCCTTAGGCAATAGGTCACGCGGTCAAATCCGGCCCGGCGCAATGCGTTCGCGAAGACGCATAATTGCGCACACAGACTCATACCGATCACGCCAACGAATACGAGATGCAACAGTACCTGACACTCCTGCGCAAAGTGCGCGACGAAGGCGTCGTGAAAGACGACCGCACCGGCACGGGCACGCGCAGCCTGTTCGGCTATCAGATGCGCTTCGACCTGGGCGCGGGTTTTCCGCTCGTCACCACCAAGAAAGTGTTCATGAAGGGCATCGTGCACGAGCTGCTGTGGTTCCTGCAGGGATCGACCAACGTGCGCTATCTGCAGGAACACAACGTGCGTATCTGGGACGAATGGGCGGACGAGAACGGCGAGCTCGGCCCCGTATACGGGTCCCAGTGGCGCAGTTGGCCCACGCCCAGCGGTGAGCGTATCGACCAGATCGCCAAGGTCGTGGAGAGCATTCGCACCAACCCCGACTCGCGCCGGCACATCGTCTCGGCCTGGAACGTCGCCGAGGTCGACAGCATGGCGCTGCCGCCGTGTCACACCATGTTTCAGTTCTACGTAGCGGCGGGCCGGCTGTCCTGCCAGCTCTATCAGCGCAGCGGCGACGTCTTTCTGGGCGTGCCGTTCAACATCGCCTCCTACGCACTGTTGACGCTTATGGTCGCGCAGGTGTGCGACCTGGAACCCGGCGACTTCGTGCACACCCTGGGAGACGCGCACCTTTACAGCAATCACATCGAGCAGGCCGACCTGCAGCTCACGCGCGTGCCGCAGCCGCTGCCGACCCTGCACCTGAACCCCGATGTTCGCGAGATCGACGGCTTCCGCTACGAGGACATCCGTCTCGAGGGATACAGCTCTCACGGCACGATCAAGGCGCCGATCGCGGTCTGATCGCGCCCGATGGCTGCAGCATGAAAATCGCGCTGATCTGGGCCATGACGCGCAACCGCGTCATCGGGCGGGACAACGACCTGCCCTGGCACCTGCCGGACGACCTGCGCTACTTCATGCGCACCACTACGGGCCACCCGGTGATCATGGGGCGCGCGACCTTCGAGTCCGTCGGCGCGCGCCCGCTGCCCAGGCGTCTGAATATCATTCTGACCTCGCGGCCGCAGAGCTGGCAGGGCGTCGAGGTCACGCCGTCGCTGGATGACGCGCTGGATATCGCCCGCGCGCGCTGCGCCGAGGACGGGGTGGAGCGCTGCTTCGTCGCGGGCGGCAGTGGTGTGTACCGCACGGCGCTGCCGCTGGCCGATGAGCTGTTCATTACCGAGATCGACGCGGAGATCGAGGGCGACACCTACTTCCCCGAATTCGATCGCACCGCGTGGCGGCTGGTGGTGAGCGATCCCCACCCGATCGACGACCGCCACGCGCATGCCTTCAGCATGAATCGCTACGAGCGCGCCTGAGCAAGGCCGACGTGACCGCGCTCGGCATTTGCGTCAATCCGATGTCGGGTCGCGACGTGCGCCGACTCGCCGGCCGCGCGAGCAACATGACGCACGAGGCCAAACGCGACATCGTCGCGCGCATCGCCACCGGCGCCGATGCGGTCGGGGTAACCGATATCTACGTCACACGGGAACCCTTTCAAATCGCGGCGGCTGCGCTCGACCAGCTGCCGCTGAACGCGCGCGTGCACGTGATCGAGCATCGGCTGCGCAACGACGCCCGCGACACCGAGGCGAGCCTGGACGCCTACCTCGCGGCCGGCGCGCGCGCCTTCGTGTCCCTCGGCGGCGACGGCACCAATCGGGCGATCGTGCGCACGCTGCTGAGCAAGCCCAAGGCTGCGCGCGACGACGTCGTGCTGGTGCCGCTGTCGACCGGCACCAACAACGTCTACCCCCTGCTCGCCGAACCGACCATCGCCGGCCTGGTGGCCGGCCTGTACGCGCGCGGCATGGCGCCGCTGGAACTCACTCGGCGATCGAAGGTTTTGCATGTGCGCCTGCCCGGCGGTGCCGCGGACGTGGGACTGATCGACGCCGTGCTGCTGCGCCGGGATCACGTCGGCAACCTGCTGCCGTTCGACGCCGACAAGCTCGGCCAGCTCGTACTGACGCGTGCCGAGCCGGATGCGGTCGGCATGTCGCCGATCGGCGGCTACCTCGACGTGGTCGACGCGGACGAGGATGCGGGTCTGGTCGTCCATCTGGGCGGCGACCAGCGTCTGAACGCGCCGCTGTCGCCGGGGCTGTTCGGTCGTGTTGCGATCGCCGGCCATCACCGGCTGCCGTTCGATACGCCGGTCATGCTGAGCGGCCCCGGCGTCGTTGCGCTGGACGGCGATCGGGACCACAGGCTCGACGCCGGCGCAGCGGCGAGTGTGACCATTCGCCGCGACGGTCCCCGGGTGCCCGACCTCGCGGCGGTCATGCGCCACGCGAGCCGCATCGGTATCATGGCCGGGCTTTCCTGAATATCTGTTTGCTCGCGCTGCTCACGCCGTTCGCGGGTATCGAAGGACCACTCGATGATCATCAAACCCAGAATTCGCGGCTTCATCTGCACGACCGCGCACCCGACGGGCTGTGCCGCGCACGTGGCGGAGCAGATCGATCTGGTCCGCGGTCGCGGCCCGCTGCAGGACGGGCCGAAGCGCGTCCTGGTACTGGGCGCGTCCGGGGGCTATGGCCTGGCGTCGCGCATCGTCAGCGCCTTCGGTGCGGGTGCGGCGACCATCGGCGTGTCGTTCGAGAAGGGGCCGACCGAGAAGAAGACGGCTTCGGCCGGCTGGTACAACAACAAGGCGTTCGACGAGGCCGCGGACGCCGCCGGCCTGTACACGCACACCGTCGATGCCGACGCCTTCGCCGATGAGACCAAGGCGCAGATCGTCGAGCGCATCCGAGCGGATTTGGGTCAGATCGATCTGTTGGTCTATAGCCTGGCCTCGCCCGTGCGCCAGCACCCGAAGACCGGCGAGCTGCATCGCAGCAGCATCAAGCCGCTGGGTGGCACCCATCAGGTGAAGACGCTGCACGTCGAGCGCGGAGAGGTTTCAGAGATTGAACTGGAACCGGCGGACGAGGAAGAGACCGCAAACACCGTCGCCGTCATGGGCGGCGAGGACTGGGAGCTGTGGATCGATGCGCTCGCGGACGCGGGCGTACTCGCCGATGGTTTCCGCAGCGTCGCGTTTACTTACATCGGCAGCGAGCTGACATGGCCGATCTACTGGCACGGCACGCTGGGTAAGGCGAAGGAAGATCTGGACCGCGCCGCGGGCGAGCTGCGCGAGAAGCTCGCGGCCGTCAACGGCGACGCCCGCGTCGCCTCGCTGAAGGCGGTGGTGACGCAGGCGAGCTCGGCCATTCCCGTCGTGCCGCTGTACGCATCGCTGTTGTTTCAGGTTATGAAAGATCGTGACCTGCACGAAACGCCGATCGAGCACATCGATCGGCTGTTTCGCGAACTGCTGTTTTCCGGCGCCGACCCCGCCTATGACGACGCGGGCCGCATTCGCGTCGACGACATCGAGCTATCCGATGAGATACAGGGCGAGGTAAAGGCGCTGTGGCCGCAGGTGACGACGGAGAACGTGCTGGATCTGTCCGATCTGGAGGGTTTCCGCCTCGATTTTCTGCGCATTTTTGGTTTTGGCATCGCCGGCGTCGACTACGACGCTGACGTGTCGCCGCTGGGGTAGATCGATGTTGCTGCCGTTACCTGATTCAAGCCCGCGCGCGTTCGGTCTGCAGGCTGGTAGCTTCCCGTTCGGCGCTCGCGCGCGGATCGCCGCGCGGGTTCTCGGCGCTGCCTGCCTGTTGTTGGGCGCGTTCGGCTGCGCGGACGGCGAGCGCCCGATCCCGCCGTCCTCCACCGAGCAGGCGGCGCCGCCGACCGAACAGGCCGCTCCGGCTGCCCTACCTAAAGCGGCTCCGCCGCTTGAAGGTGCCGATGGGGAGGCCGCGGAGCGCGTGCTGCTGGAGACGGAACGCGGCGAGATCGAGATCGAGATCTATCCGACCCGCGCGCCGCAGTCTGCGATGAACTTTCTCGCCTATGTCGAGCAGGGACACTACGAGGGGGCGACGCTGTATCGGGTGACACGGCGCGGCGTCGGCGGCTCTTCCATCAGCGTGGTGCAGGGCGGCCTGCTGGCGGAGACGATGGCGGGCGATGGCAGCGAGTACGAAGAGCCCGACCGACCGCTGCCGCCGATCGAGCACGAACCCACGACGCTGACCGGCATTCCCAACGAGCGCGGCACGATTGCGTACGCGCGGCTGGCCCCGGGCACCGCCGGCTCCGAGTTCTTCTTCAACATCGAAGACAACCGCGTGCTCGACACGGGCGAGGGTGGGCCGGAGCGCGACGGGTTTGGCTACGCGACCTTTGGCCGCGTGCTGCGCGGCATGGACGTACTGGAGGCGATCCAGGCGCTGCCCGCGGACGGCGCGGCCGGCATCGAGATGCTGCGGGGGCAGATCCTGCGAGAACCCGTGACCATTCACAGCGCCCGCTGGCTGGTCGACGACGCCGAGTAACGCCCAAATAAAGCGAGAGCGAGGGAACGCCATGCGAATCTACGTCGCCGCGATCATCGGATTTGCGCTGCTAGCCGGTGGGGGCGCGCACGCGGAACAGCGCTCTTTGTATGTCATCTACGACAGCTCCAACTCCATGTGGGGCGAGCTCGACGACGGCACGCGTAAGTACGAAGCGGCCCGCGACGCGCTGAGCGCTGCGGTGACCGCCGAGGGTTCGATTTCGCTGCGCGCCTACGGTCACAGCCGTGCCGGCGACTGTCGCGACAGCGAGCTGCTGATTGAGGCGAGTGCCGCGAGCGCCGACGCCGTGCAGGCCATCCAGGGCCTGCGGCCGACGGGCAAGACGCCGATCAGCTATTCGCTGCGCGAGGCACGCAAAGACCTCGGCGACGAGGGCGAGATCCTGCTGATCAGCGACGGCATCGAGACCTGCGACGTCGACCCCTGCGAGCTGGTGAACGACTGGCGCGCGGCGGGCGTGCGGATTCGCGTGCACGTGGTGGGCGTCGGGCTCAACGAGCTGGAGCGGGGTGCGATGCAGTGCATCGCGGATGCGGGCAATGGCCAATACTTCGATGCGCGTACGGGCGTCGAGCTGCAGGAGGCGATCGGTCAGGCCGACGACCTGCCTCCGCCGCAGCCGCGGGCGACGGATGACGCTGCAAGCTATGTGTTGCTGCTGTCCGGGGCGGACGATCAGGATCGCGGCTATGTGCTGGGCGGCGATCTCTACCGGAACGGCGAGCGCATCGACTCGCTGACGTCCAATGGCCGCAACCTGCTGCCGGGACCGGGAACCTACGACATCGAGGTCGGCGCGCTGCTGCGCGACGGCAGCGTCTATGAGCCGACGCGGCAGACGGTGACGATCAGCGCGCCCGGCGAGACGCGCGAACGCGTGATCGTCGCCGCACCCGCCCGCGTGAGCGCGACGTTTACGACCGCCGGCGAGCCGGTGCGCGGCGCGCTGGTGTCCGCGTGGCGCGACGGCGAGGAGGCCTTTCGGTTTCGCAGCTTCGATGAGGTGCTCGCGCGGCCGGGCGACTATCAGTTCCGGTCGCAGCCGAACGCGGACAACGCGCTCGAAGTCGGCGCGAGCCTGGTCGTGGGGCAACACACGGTCGTCGCCTTCGAGCTGCGGCAGACGGTCATGGTGCTGTTTCGCTATCCGCTGTTTAACGGCGAATTCGATCCCCGCACGGGTGAGCTGTATCAGGGCGATGATCTGCGCTACTCCGTCTCGCCGCGGCGGCTCAACCGCGTGCTGCCGGGCGAGTACGAGCTGCGCGACAAGTTTAGCGATCCGCTCAATCCGCTGGCGCCGCGCGCGGTGAGCGTCGGCACCGCGCCGGAGCAGACCATCGATGTGCCGATGGAGGTGGGCCTGATTGAGACCCACTACGCCGGCGCTGAGCGCGATTTCATCAATCCGAAGGTCACGCGCGTGTTCATACACGCCATCGATCCGCAGACCGGCGAATCGCGGGGCAGCGTGACGTCCGCCACCGGCCGCGTCGAGGTCGCCGTCGCCGGGCGCTATCGGGTCGAGGGGCACCGGACGGCGGGTTATTTCGCGCCGGCGACCATCGAGGTGAGCGCGGGCGAGTCGGTGACCGCCACGGTGGTCGCGCAGCCCGTCGCCGAGGTCAGCGTGATCTACGCGCCGGGCGACTACGAGCGCACCCCCGATCGCGCCTTTCTGGAACCGCTTGACGGTCAGCAGCCGCGCAAGACCTACATGACGCCCGGTACTGCTCTGAAGGTGCCGCCGGGTCGTTATCGCATCCGGCCGCATGGGGTTTCGGACGTTGCGCCGCTGGAGTTTGCGCTCAGCGCCGGCGAGGTCCGGGCGCTCGTGTTCCCGCGCTAGTGGTCACAGTCGGTACCTGATCCGGCAGATAGTGTCAGATCTCCGGGAAGTGGACTCGCGGCGTTGAAGCCAGAAGGTCGCAGTTCGAGCAGCAAAAGATCTGCGCCCACTTCTGCTTTCGGCGAGTTTCAAGAGTTGGCTGCAGGTCAATCGAGTCATGTTGACATGGCGTATATAATGTAACATCGTTTGTTGCATTATGAGGAAAGACAGTCGAATCTTCGATGTGTTGCACGTTCTGTTGCATATGGCGGATCAAAACGAACCTCTGACCTCCACCTTTCTCGCGCAAGTGATGCGAACAAACCCTGTCGTTGTCCGACGCACACTAGGTGGCCTCAGGCAGCGAGGCTTAGTCGGCTCATCCAAAGGCAGGGCAGGAGGCTGGGCGCTCACCTGTGACCTTTCAGATATCACGCTGCTTGATATCTACCGAGCGGTCGGGCACCCCGTACTGTTCGCAGTTGGTCCCCGCAATCAGCCGTCCCAGTGTTTGGTTGAGAAAGCTGTGAATGATGCCGTGGGCTCCGCGATTGACGAAGCTGAACAGATCTTGCTCCAGCACTTTGGCCAAATTTCGCTTCAGACCCTCTATGAGCGTTTCAGCCGAGACATGAATGCTCTCAGAGCCTCACTTTGCGACAGCGAGAAAGGTATCTCAGCTAGACAGAGCGTCAAATGACGAGTGAAGTTCAAAACCATTTTTTGAGAGCATTCGAAGATCCCGATTGGGTCCAGAGTTACAGCGACGGGCCCGTAAAGTTCACGCCTGGGTTCCTGGATGTGCACAAGATGGTCAACATACTGCTCCAAGAACGTGTCCCCAAGGAAGCACAGATACTCGTGCACGGTGCTGGGGGAGGACTTGAATTGGAAGCACTGGCTGACGTCAATCCGACTTGGCGGTTTGTCGGCGTTGATCCCTCAAAACCGATGTTAGATGTAGCAGAAGCCCGGCTTGCGCCAGTCATGGATAGGGTGACCATGCACCATGGTTTTATCGAATCGGCACCGACAGGACCTTTCGATGGTGCAACCAGCCTTTTGACACTGCACTTTCTTGAGGCTAGCGAGCGAATTGATACGGTGAGAAAAATTGTGGGCCGGCTAAAACCTGGAGCGCCGTTTGTTGCTGTCCATACTAGCTTGCCGGCAGCTCAAGCGAACAAGGATGTTTGGTGGTCACGATACCAAGCATTCGCCATTGCGTCCGGTGTTGATCCAGATAGGGCTTGCCAAGCCCGAGAGGCTGTCGCATCAATGCCGACCGTTTACGATGCGCATGTCGATATCCAGATTTTGGAAGATGCGGGACTCATCGGTGTGTCTACATTCTATTCTGCGTTCACTTGGAGAGGTTGGATTGGGTACGCAGCATGATCTGAATGGAGTGTCTTTTGTGGACTGAGATCAGCGCTGCGACTATTTCAACGAAGGGTTGCGTAAGAGTAGAGCCAAAGTCGTTTTGAGATTGTCGGTAAAGCCGACTTTCAGAATCCAGATAACGCTTGCTAACGGAGACCCGTAGCAGACGATCGATCGGGACCTTGGTCTTCGATACCGATCATAGAGCCGACGGAATATCTGCATGTGTAGAGCACTTTCTTGTCATCCTCGCCGTCAGTGCGTTTGGCTTTGAGAGCTGCTCCCAGTAGCAGTATCGCCTGTTCGCGCCTGGCCAGTACGAGCACTTCTAATCCACTTACGATTGTCTATTGATGACCCAGAGCCGCCATATCGATTTGGGATAGAGAGCGCTCTACGATTTATGGAGTGTCGCCTTGAACGGCAATGATGATTTGGGATTCTCTGCCAAAGAACGGGGAGAGGAGATAGTGATCTTTCACAAAGGTAGGAAGGCGACCACTCTGAGAGGCGCGTCGGCTGCTGAGTTCAGAGAGGATCTAGATCAACTGCCGTTTGAAGATCTACAACGATTGATGGCTCGAATAACTGGAAATTACAAACATGGAAACGAAAGAGTTGCCAAGAATCATCCGAGAAATAAACGTTAGTTCATCCAATATCTGGCTGTGTCCGGTCACATCCTGAGACCCGGTCATACGCGAGACTTCCCGGGTGGTCGACATCGAGGAAGCGAACATTCGCGACGTGAAAGAGCGAGATCGGGTTCGAACCCCACAACCGACGCCGACCTGAGAGACTCTGAATGGCGCATATCTTGATCTGGTTGATGAGGAACCGACGGATTCGTCACTCTCGTCCTTTATCCCTGGATTATCCGGATAGCTGAGAATTGGGAGGCGCCGTGGAAAGGATCGCGATTAGTGTAGAGCCAATTGGCACAGTTCAGTCTACGAGAACAGAGCCAATTGATGACAATTGGGATAAAGAGCAGTCTGTGCTTGTGCTTGATCCGAATGTTCTCGGGACTTCAGCAACGCAGGGCATCGAAGAATTTTCACATATCGAGGTCCTTTTTGTATTCGACCGAGTACTACGCAGTAAAGTCCAATACGATGCCCGCAGGCCTAGAGGAAACCCGGCTTGGCCGGAAATCGGCATACTCGCGCAGCGAGGAAAAAATCGACCGAACAGAATTGGCGCCACGATTTGTGAAGTGATCGCAGTGGAGAGCCTCAGAATAACCGTCAAAGGTCTCGATGCGATTGATGGCACGCCTATCATCGACGTTAAGCCCGTGATGAAAGAGTTCCTGCCGAGGTCGGAGGTAGTGCAGCCGGGATGGACCACCGAAATCATGGCCGAGTACTGGTAGGTGCAGGATCGGACCATTGACTCACATCCGCTTCCTGCCGAATTCAACCATCTAGTGCCTCGGATGAGCACGCTTCTCAGCGTCCCCGTTGAGGTGGAGCTTTGGCCAAATCTGACAACAACTTTCGGGTTCATTTTGAATCAACACAGCTAGCACACCTAAGCGTGCCCAAACCTACGCGGGCCAGCCGTCGGGTCGGGTCGCGTTGCGATAGCGCCAGTAGATCCGGGTCATCTCGTCGTCGCGGGTCTGCCAATCGGCACCCGCACCGCCCAGATCCTGCTCCAACTGATCCAGCATGTAGTGCCAGCCGCAGGCGATAGAGTTCGGCGCCCGCTTGTGGGGGGCGAACCGATCGCTGAACGTCAGCAGGCAGCCGTCGCCGGCGGGCGCCAGCGTCCAGCGCAGCACGTGCGGCCCCGCGTCGATCCCGTCCGCCGTGTAGTAGTCGATAGTGAACTCGAGCAGCCGCGGCGGCTCGTATGCGCTCACCACGCCCGGGTCCCGGACCCAATCGGCGGGATCGCGGCTGTTGTTCAGGATCAGCTCCATCGCGCCGCCGACCCGAGGTTCGAAGTCCCAGCTCGCGCGGGCCCAGCGCGAGATCTCGCCGGAATCTGTGATGGCGCGCCAGACGCGCTCGGGCGGGTGCTTCAGCAGTCGTTCGTAGTGCAGCTGCTGCGCGCCGTCGCTGCCCAGCAGGATTCGACCGTCGCCGTGCTCGAAGGGTTGGGGCGCGACTTCCAGGGTGTGTTCAGGCGTCATGCTCGGCTCCTCTGCTTGTATGTGCTCGTGCTCGCCGATCGCGTCGGCGTTCAGTCTTCGTCGTCCAAATAGCGCTCCAGCGCGTCCAGCTCCTGTGACCAGTAGCGGCGGTACTCATCCAGCCAGCTATCCAGTTCGTCGAAGGGGTTGCGGCGCAGGTTGAACCAGCGCTTCTGACCCTGCGGCCGCACCTCGACGAAACCGGCGCTGCGCAGCGCCTTTAGATGCTTCGATGCCATGGGCTGGCTGATGCGCAGTCGGTCCGCCAATTCGTTGACCGTGGCCGGACCGAGTCGCAGTTGGGCGAGGATCTCGCGGCGGCGGGGCTCGGCGATGGCGCTGAAGGCATCCATTGATTGGTGGGTTCCTGGTGCTGTGTTGATGGTGCGTTGGTGGCCTATATATTCTTTATAAAGAATATAACTGTCAAGGAATATTATTCGTCGCATTGGGCGAGCATGGTCGGCAGGGTCGTGTCGCACGTCGCGCGGCGTCGAACGCCGCTACCGCGGTTCCGCTCTGGGGCGCACGCTGGTGGTCGTGAATCCTCATGCGTACACGAGCTACCGTCCGTTTCGCTGGCTGGGCTATGGGATGTTGGGCACCTGTGCGCTGCTGCTGAATCCGCAGGCGCCGATTCTGCTGGTGTGTGCCGTTGTCGTCGGCGCGTCGATTGTCGACGTACTGGGTGCGGTTCTCGCGACGCCACCGGAGCTCGTGCTGCGACGCGTGATGCTGGCGGAGATCGCGGTTCTGCCGGGGGCGTTGGCCGGTATGGGCGTGGCCGCGCCGCTGCCGCTCGCCGCTCCGATCTGCGTTCTGATCGGCGGCGTTGCGGCCTGCGGGGCGCGCTTCGCTTCATCGGGTAGCTGCGCCTACGGGCTTGGTGTGCTGGTGGCCTGGGCGACGGGAATTGATGTGCTCGGCGGCCTCGATCTCGGCGCCGGGCTGCCGCTGCTGCTGCTGGGTGCCTTTGGCCTGGGCGTGGCGGACGTTGCTCAGCGGCGCGCTCTGGAACTTGCGGCGCATCGCCGCCAGTGGCAGGTGCGTCTGCGCGCGGTCGAACCTTTTGTGCCCGCGGCGCTCAGCGGTCGGGACGGCGCCGCCGGCGCGAACAACGCCCGTGCGATCAAGGGCGACGGCAATGATGCGGCGACGCGCGCCTGGCTGACCATTGCCGTGATCGACGTCGTGGACTTCACCGCGACGAGCGAGCGTCACTCGCCGGAGACCGTGACGGGCGTGCTGGATGACCTGATCGACGCCGCCGTCGTCGCGGCCGACGCGACCGGCGGTGTGGTCGACAAGTTTCTCGGCGACGGACTGCTGGTGATCTTCAAGCACGCCGACCGGCCATCGGCTGTCGTTGCGGCGCTCGATTTTCAGCGTGCGTTCTCGGCGCGCATGGCGCGCCTGGGCGGCCGCTTCGAGAGTCTCGGTCTGCGCGAGCGGCTGCGGTGGCGCTGCGGTATTGCCTCGGGCTTTTGCTCGCAGGGACCCCGGGGCACGGGCACCGTTCGGGCGTTCACGGTGATCGGCGGCGCCGTGGCGCTGGCGGAACGGCTGCAGGCGGCCTGCGCGCCTGACGAGGTGATGGTTTGTCAGGCCAGCGCCCGGCTGCTGACCGACGCGCAGGAGGGGTCTGATGCGGCTGTGTCCGCGCCGGCGATCGCGCGTCCGGGCGAGTCGTGGCAGCTAACTGAGACGTCGCTAACACTAAAGGGCTTCGGCTCGGTGCGGGGCTATCGCGCGACCCCCATCTTGGCTAAGGTGCGGCCCGCGTAGGTAGGAAAGGGCGACGTCCTTTGGCGGCTGCTGGAAACGACTCGGCGCAGGACGCCGGAAGCGACAACCCGACGGGTTCCTCCCGCGAGAAGGTGTTTCTTCGCGCCTGTCACGGCGCGCCCGTGCCGCACACCCCCATCTGGCTCAACCGGCAGGCCGGTCGCTATATGCCGGAGTATCACGCGCTCAAGGGTAAGACGGCGAGCCTCGACTTTTTTACCAACGCGGATATGGCGGCGCAGGCTACGCTTGATGCCCAGCGCATTCTCGGCGTCGACGCGGCGATCATGTTTGCCGATCTTCTGCCCATTCTGGTTCCCATGGGACTGCCGCTCGAATACCAGCCGGGCGTCGGCCCGGTGTTCGAGAATCCGGTCCGCACTCCGACGGACGTGACCGCGCTGCGCGAGCTGGATGCGCGCGAGGGCACCGGCTATATCGCCGATACCGTCACCAACATTCTTTCGGGGTTGCCGGCCGACATCGCGCTGATTGGCTTCGCCGGCGCGCCATTTACGCTTGCGTCTTACGCCGTCGAAGGTCGCGGCTCGCGCAACTACGTCTGGGTAAAACGCCTGATGTACGAGGCACCCGAGGCGTGGAATGCGCTGATGGACAAGCTGACGCGGGCGCTGCTGGGCTATCTCGAGCTGCAGATCGAGGCGGGCGTCGACGCGGTACAGCTTTTCGATAGCTGGGTGGGCTGTCTGTCCGAGGCGGACTTCCGCCGCTATGCGTTGCCGCACACGAAGCGCCTGATCGACGGCCTCAAGGCGCTGCCTCGACGGGTGCCTATCATCTATTTCGGCACCGGCAATCATCATCTGCTTGAGGCTGTCCGCGAGGCCAATCCCGACGTGCTGGCGCTGGACTGGCGCACGCCGCTAGGCGATACCTGGTCGCGGCTGGGGTGCACCGCCGTGCAGGGCAACATGGACCCGATCGTGCTGTGCGCTGACAAGGCGAGCATCGCGACTCAGGCCGATCGCATACTCGGCGAGGCTGCCGGCCGGGACGGGCATATCTTCAATCTCGGTCACGGCATCATCCCGGAGACGCCAGTCGACAACGTGAAGTTTCTCGTGGACCACGTGCACGAGCGGGCGCGACGCTAGCTGCGGTTGTTCGTGAACCTTTCAAACTAGCGCGTGACTGCTCTCGGTTCGCCCACCCTGCGACGACTCGCATTCTGGGTGCCGCTGGCGATTTGTACCTGGATGTCTCTGGGGGACGGCGCGGCGCTCGCGGCAACCCAGGTCAATGACAAGCTCGCGCACTGCCTGGCATTCGTCTATCTGGGTTTCGCGCTGCAGTTGGCGCATCTGCGACTCCCCGCACTGCTGGCCGGGCTTGCGCTGCTGGCCTACGGCGGGGCGATTGAGCTGATTCAGGGCGCTCTCCCTTATCGGCACGCCGAGTGGAATGACCTGGTGGCGGATGCGCTCGGCATCGCCGTCGCGCTGCTGCTGTATCGCCTGATCGGTGATCGCGTCCTGAGAGTTCTCGGCGTCCGCTGAACCGACGGGGCCTGTGCCGGGCCAATCACGGCTTGTGTCTTGCGCGTGACAGAACAGCCGCGCGCGAGTCACTAGTCTGACGGCTTCCTCGGTGCGGAGCTGCCGATGCGACATCCAATCATCGTCTGTTTAGCATCGGCCGTTGTCGGTCTCGCCTGCGTGTTGCTCGTCGCGCCCGTCAACGCACAGCTCAACGCTGGCTCGCTGGTCGTGCAGTTTGGTAGCGA
Source organism: Pseudomonadota bacterium (assembly GCA_039029135.1). Lineage (GTDB taxonomy): Bacteria > Pseudomonadota > Gammaproteobacteria > Pseudomonadales > Azotimanducaceae > JALZVT01. The sequence continues at coordinate 17,497 of JBCCGT010000005.1, forward strand.
GACGCTACGTTTGGCGCAACCGTCGCGACCGGCAACGCTGAGTCCGCCCGGCGGGCCTGCGCTTGCCCTCGGACCCTCGCTGCCGCGAAGTCGCCATGCGAGCGCAAGCGTAGAAGTCGGTTGGTTTGCGAATCTGTCCGACTCCGAAAACTTTGGCGTTGCCGTCGGCTTGAGCGGTGCATATCAAACACCGAGCCGCTACTACGACCGGCAGCTTGATGATCCCGCCGCCACCGCGGCAGATGGCGAGTCCTATGCGCTCAGAATGCAGTCGACGCGCGCCGTTGAGATAGCGAACGTGGCCGCAGACGTTCGCGTGCGTCTGAGCTGGAATCGCTATCGGCTGCGTCCCTACCTCGACTTCGGCGCGGGCTGGGTTCGTCACCGGGTCCGCGTATCAGAGATCCGCGCGCTTGGTTCGTTGACGGGAATGCGCGGGGCGGACGAGATAAAAGTAGATTTTGACTCGACGATCCGCTCCGGCGTACGGCGTCGCGATCGCGTGGGCCTGCGAATGCAGGCGGGGCTGGAACTTCCTCTCGATAGCTATTGGTCGATTGGTCTGTCCTACCGAATCAGGAATCTCGGTGCCTTCGATACCAACGCCGCGAAACCGCGGCGAAGAAACGCAGCCGAGATTATCGCGTTGGATACGACGCTGACGATCGATGATCAAATCAGCTTTAAACGCGTTCGAACGCGAGGCTGGCAGATTTCCTTGCGCCGAAATCTAAAGTCGCATGCTGTGTCAATTCGTTGACAGAGTCGACGCGCCGGCGTTGCTAGTCTGAATGCTCGATCGATACGGATCGAGTGAATCGAAACAACGGCAAGTACGCCGACCAATCAGCTAAGGAAATCAGCATGTACGTTTCAAGACAGAGCCTCGTCGTACCGCATCACCACGTCCTCGAAGGGCACGTTCTCGCGGCAACTACCGGCGATCATCAGAAGATCCAGGCCTACAGCGGCACCAAGGCGATCAAGAACTACGGCATCACCGTTCAGGGCAGCGGCGTGACGGGTCAGGGCGAAGTGAGCGGCTCGCTCGTGACCTATGACTACAAAGCGCTGTACGACGTGTACAACCTCAAGCAGAGCGACCATCGCAAGTACTGGTTCGTGAGCTACAGCAAAGACACGTCGCACGACGAGCTGAAGAAGACCTTCGAGAAGTCGAAGACGCTGACGACCAACTACGACTTCAAGTTCACCATTCAGGGCAATGACTACGGCGTGAACTCGGTGTTCATCACGCTGGAGGTCATTCGTCTGGAGATGGACGGCGTGACCAAAGACTTCGTGGTGAACAACTCCTCGAGCCTCGGCGCCAACAACGCCGACGGCAGCGCGTACCAGGGAGAGTTCAAGGCCGTCGACGGCTAGCCGCACGGCGCGCGGGTGCTACGGTGTCCGCGCGCCACGCCTCGCAGGTTTCCGTGGTGCTCCCGCGTTTTTCGCTACACTGTGGCGCTACGAAACTGGGAGCAAAGCGATGGCACTGGTGCGCTGTTTAACGGAGATGGGCATGGGCGTCGACGTGCATGGCCGCGACTACACGCGCGCCGCGCGACGCGCGGTATCCGACGCGATTCGGCACAGCAGTATCGGCTTCTTCAGGCTCATTGACCGATCGATCGACGAGATGTTCGTCGAGGTGAACATCGGCATTCCCGATCCAGACGCGGTGGACAAAGAGGCCGTTGCGGCAGAGCTGCCCTATGGAACGGTCACAGTGAAGACCACGGCAGGCGGACTGGAGATTCCGGACGAGAGCGGCAAGGATGCGATGGTGATCGCGAACGCGGCGGTGCTGGTGTTGTTCGACGACCGCAAGGACCAGAAGGGCTAGCGTCGCGTGCCGCCGTTAGCGGGGCACGCTCAACAAGCAACTCGCCAACCGCCGAGCGACTGGGTTACTCGAGTCGTGTGACGGTGAACGACAGCACCGGATTGTCGAAGCGCTGCTGAGCGCTCAGAACGCTGGTCGCCAGTCCGGTCTCGTTGCTGATCACGCCGGGATGCATCGACACGCGGTCCGCGATGTCGTCGCGAGCGGCGTTGAAGCCTTCGCCGCCGACCGCAGGTCCCGGAATGGTGCCGGCGGCCTCGGTGTTGGCCTCCGTACCCGCGTCGTAGGCGATCGCGAAGTGTCGCGCCTGTTCGCCGACCGCCATACCGCCGACGTCGATGTCGGGTGCGCCGCTGATGGCGTCGTTGGTGTTGACGAGCATGGTCGCCAGCGACAGTCGCAGCGCGTCCGTCGTGCCGGGGTTGACGCTGATCTCGACGGTTTCGGATCCGCCCGGTCCGATGGGCGCTACCCCTGAAGCGGCCGCGAGCACGCCGGCGGTCGACTCGGCTTCGGCGATCAGATCGCCGTTGTCGCCGCCTTCCGCGAGGCTCTCCATGCCGACGGTCACCGCCTCGCCAATCGTGAACGCCTGGTACTCGCCGCGGTGCGCGATGATCGCGACGGGCGACAGGGGCTGGGCGTTGGTCAGGTTGGTGACCGTGACCTCGAAGCGCGCATCCGGCGGCGGCGCGGGGGTTGATACGTCCGGCGCGATGCTCTCGATGTTGTTGCCGCCGCCGCAGGCGGCGAGCGCGATGCCAAGCAGCGCGATCGGGAGGCTTTGTCGGGTTCGCGTGTTGTGCATGCTCACCCCCTAGTTGACGGTCAGGGTCACGCGCACGACGGGATTCAGCCAGCGGTGCACGTTGACGTCCAGATCGCTCGGGCCGCCGGACGTGTCCGTGTCTCCCACCGTGCCGCGGTGAATGTGCACGGTGGTGTTGGTATCGGCGCCGGTCACGCCGAAGGCGCCCGTGCCGGAACCGCCGGGTGCGGCAGGGATGCCCGGCACGCCGGGCGCGCCGCCGCCGTTGACGATCTCGTCGTTGGCCTCTGTACCCGCGTCGTACGCGGGCAGGTTGTACACGTAGGTGCCGGCCTCGGTCGGGATCTCGATGGAGTTGAGCCCCGCAAACGCATCGTTGGTGGGCAGCAGCATGGCGACCACGCTCAGCAGCACGTTGTCGCTGTCGTCTGTGTTGAGACTCGCCGTCGTGCTGGCGGTGGGCCCGAGCAGCCCGCCAGCGGGGTTCTCGACGATGGTCGCGTCAATGCCGTTGAGGATGCCGACCAGACCGTCGATAGCGCCGCCTTCCGCCATGGCCTGCAGCTCCGGGCTCGCGGCCTCGCCGGCGGCGAACAACGAAGTCCCCGCCGGATGTGCGGCGACCAGGAACGGCGTAAAGGTAATGCCGTTGGTGAGATTCGTGATCTGGACGCTGAAGTCGACCGCGCCGGCCGGCGCGGTGGCGCCAAGTGTCGCGCACAGTAGGAGCGCGGCGGCGCGTCTGGTGCCCGTACGCTCTGTTGCTTCCTCGGCTAGCGCCTTGGATGAATTAGCTCTTGGCATCTAATGCCCCTCCTCGGTTCGTCGATCGAAACGCTGAGACTGCAGCGTAGAGTTCGCGCCCTGATCACGCGTTCATCACGATTGCGTTTGCGCGCCGTGATACTTCTGTGAGATTTGCGCGAGCTGTGCCGGGCGCGCAACAAGCGATTGTTCAGACAATCGTGACCTCTGCGTGAAGAATACACGCGCCCACGGGTGGAAGCTGGGTATCGGGAGCCGGCGCTATTTCGTTCCGGCTCGCGCGGAATTTACAGCCCTTCTCACGGTCATAGCCCCAGCGGAGCGAGGACGGCCGCGCACAGCGACTGCGCGCGGACCATTGGCAGGGAACGACACAGGGCAGGGCGAGGAGATGAACGCAATCGAAAAGCGTGTATTGGTGGTCGAAGACGATCCGAGCATCGCGGATCTGCTGAAACTGCATCTTGAGGATGAGGTCGCCGAACTCGGATTTTGCGACGACGGCCGCGATGGCCTTGCGGCCGCGCGCAGTGGCGACTGGGATCTGCTCCTGCTCGACGTACGGCTGCCTGGTATGTCCGGACTAGACGTTTGCCGAACGCTGCGCGGTGAGGGCTTCACGCTGCCTATCATCATGCTGACGGCGAAGTCCGGCGAGCTCGATCAGGTGCTCGGTCTCGAGATCGGGGCGGACGACTACGTCACCAAACCGTTTTCGGTGATTGGTCTGTTGGCGCGCGTGCGGGCTCATCTGCGGCGTGCGGAGATGGCCGCGTCCACGACCGGACCCGGCGACCGGCTGGAGCTGGGTGACGTGCGCATCGATCCGGCGACGCGCCGGGTCAGCGTTCGCGGCGAGCCGGTGCAGCTCACCGCTCGCGAGTTCGATCTGTTGATTCACTTTGCGCGGCATCCGGATCAGGTGTTTCCGCGCTCGCAGCTGCTCGACGAGGTCTGGGGCTACGGCCACGAGGGCTACGAGCACACCGTGAACGCGCACATCAACCGCCTGCGCGGCAAGATCGAACGCGATCCGCGACAGCCCGAGCTGATCGCGACGGTCTGGGGTGTGGGCTATCGCTTCACGCCCGTGGCCTCCGCCTCGGCCGAGCCGGCACGCGCCGAGGCGAGCTAACATGGGACTGGTCGCGCGTCTGTCGACGCTGGTCGCCGCGCTGCTGATCGCGAGCTTCGTGCTGACGCTCGCCGCCGCGCAGTACTTTTTTGATCGCTACATGCTGGAGACCTCGCAGCGATTGTCGCGCGAGATCGCGCCGCACATTGCAACCGATCTGAAGCTGTATCAGGACGGCGCGCTCGACAAGGCGCAGCTCAAGGCGCTCGCCCACGATGCCATGATCATCAACCCGAACCTCGAGGTGTACGTGCTCGATCAGGGCGGCGAGATACTCGGTCACGCGCTGCCCGAAGCGAGTGTCGACGGCGGCCGCGTCGATCTGGCACCCGTCATGGCCTTCCTCGCCGGCGACCACAGCTATCCGCTGTTGGGCGACGATCCGCGTTCCGCAGAACAGAAAATATTCAGCGCCGCGGCGCTGCGCGTCGACGGCGAGGCGGTCGGCTATGTCTATGTGGTGCTGCGCGGTCAGCTCTTCGGCGGCCTGGCCGAACGCCTGCGCGGCAGCTATGTCTGGCCGGTGGCGCTGGTCGCGCTGCTTGCGCTGCTCCTCAGCGTGGCCTGCCTGTCGCTGTTCCTGATGCGCTGGGCGGTGGCGCCGCTGCGTCGCCTCATCGATCGCGTCGCGGCCACCGACATCGGCAACGCGAGCGACCTGCGGCGCCTGAGCAAGGCGACGAGCGGCGCGCCTCACGAGCTGGCGACGCTGCAGACAACGCTTGGCACGATGTCGGAACGGCTGGTGAGCCAGTATGCGGAGCTCGATCGGGCCGACCAGCTGCGCCGCGAGCTGGTGAGCAACGTCAGTCACGACCTGCGCACGCCGCTGACGACGATTCAGGGCTATCTCGAGACGCTGCTGTTGAAAGAACTACCGGAAGAGAAGCGCGAGGACTATCTGCGGCGCGCGTTCCGTGGCAGCGAGCGGCTGGGCGATCTGATCGCGAACCTCTTCGAGCTAGCGAAACTCGACGCCGGCATGGGTCTCGCGTCGTTGGAGGCCTGCTCGGTTGCTGAGGTCGCCCAAGACGTCGTTCAGGAGCTCGCGCTCGAGGCGCAGCGCAAGTCGCTGACGCTCGACCTCGACGTCAGCGCGCCCTGTTTTGTCATGGCCGACATCGGTCTGCTGCAGCGCGTGTTCGAAAACCTGATCGGCAACGCGATTCGCTACACGCCTGAGGGCGGTGAGATCAGCGTCGCCGTCCTGCAGGTGGATGGTGCGGTGAACGTCAGCGTGCGCGACAACGGCATCGGCATTGCGGCCGAAGACACGGTCTCGATATTCGATCGCTATCGAACGATCGACGATCCGGAAGCGCCGACGCGCGAGGCAACCGGACTGGGGCTCGCTATCGTCAAGCGCATACTGGAACTGCACGACAGCGTGATTCAGCTGCGCAGCACGCCGCGGCAGGGCAGCGAGTTTTTCTTCTCGCTGCGAGACGCGCCCGCGCCGGCCTAGTACCCCCGCTTGCCTAGTACAAAGGACTGCGCAGCAGAACCGCGCGTCGATCGTTAGTCGGTGACGGCGCCGTGACTCGCTGAGCTCACCTGCTTGGCGTACTTCGCGAGCACGCCGCGCGTTGCGTAGGGCTCGGGACGCTGCCACTTTTCTTTCCGAGCCGCGAGCTCCGCGTCGCTGACGTCCACATTGATCTCGCGCTTTTGCGCGTCCACCGTGATGCGGTCACCGTCTTCGAGCAGCGCGATCGGTCCGCCGTCGTGGGCCTCGGGCGTGACGTGGCCGATGACGAAACCGCGCGAGCCGCCGCTGAAGCGGCCGTCGGTGATGAGCGCCACCTCTTGTGACAGGCCGCGGCCGTTGATCGCGCTGGTCGGCGACAGCATCTCGCGCATGCCCGGGCCGCCCTTCGGCCCTTCGTAGCGGACGATGACAACGTCACCCTTGTCGACGGTGCGATCCATGATGGCGGCCATCGCGGCCTCTTCGCCGTGAAACACGCGCGCCGTGCCGGTGAACGTCAGCCCTTCGTGGCCGGTGATCTTTGCGACCGCGCCCTCGGGCGCGAGGTTGCCGTACAGTACGACCAGGTGGCTGTCCGGCTTGATCGGATTGCTGAGCGGCCGGATGACTTTCTGATCGGCGGGATAGTGCGCGACGCCTGCCAGATTCTCGGCCATCGTCTTGCCGGTCACGGTCATGCAGTCGCCGTGCAGCAGCCCTTCTTCGAGCAGCATCTTCATCATCGGCTGGATGCCGCCGACCGCGATCAGCTCGGACATCGAATACTCGCCGGCAGGACGCATGTCGGCGAGCACCGGTACGCGCTTGCCGACGCGGGTGAAATCGTCCAACTCCAGCGGAATGTTTGCGGCGTGCGCGATCGCCAGCAGATGCAGGACCGCGTTGGTGGATCCCTCCAGCGCGATCGATATCGTAATCGCGTTTTCGAACGCCTCGCGGCACAGGATGTCGCTGGGCTTGATACCCCGCTGCACCAGTTCCACCACGGCGGCGCCGGCGTTGTAGCTGTCGTTGCGCTTCTGCTGCGACACGGCCTCCTGCGCGGAGCTGTTGGGTAGCGACAGTCCCAGCGCCTCCAGCGAGGACGCCATGGTGTTGGCGGTGTACATTCCGCCACAGGAGCCCGGACCGGGAATCGCGGTCTGCTCAACGACCTTCAGCTCGTTGTCGCTGACGTGTCCCGCCGCCAGACCGCCCACGGCCTCGAAGACGCTGACGATGTCGCGGCGCTCAGCCCCCATCTGAATCGTGCCGCCATAAACGAACACGCTGGGGCGGTTGAGTCGGGCCATGGCGATGCCGCATGCGGGCATGTTCTTGTCGCAGCCGCCGATCGCGACGAAACCGTCGAAGCCCTGTGCTGCAACCACCGCCTCGATCGAATCCGCGATGATTTCCCGACTGACGAGCGAGTAGCGCATGCCCGGCGTGCCCATCGAAATGCCGTCGGAAACGGTGATGGTGTTGAACTGCACTCCTTTGCCGCCGGCCTCGTCCGCGCCCATGCAGGCGGCGTCGGCCAGCTCGTTGATGTGCATGTTGCAGGGCGTCACCATGCTCCAGGTCGAAGCGATCCCCACCTGTGACTTTTGAAAGTCTTCGCTGGTGAAGCCCACCGCGTGCAGCATCGCGCGGCTGGGTGCCTGCTCGACGCCGTCGACGACGATAGATGAGTGGGGCCGCTTGTTGGTCATGATCGCGATAGCCTCGTCCGGGGAGCCCGGGTAGTGATCTGTGTCAGGGCGCTAAGGCTAACGCCTTGCATCCTGTGGGAGTAGTCCAGTGCCTGCGAGGTGCCTGAGCCTAAAGGGCCTTGATCAGCACGTACGAACCGCGGTCGGCGTCATAGCGCTCGGCCCGCGGGGCCGGCAGGTCGCCTGGCTCGCCGAGCGTGAAGCCGCGTTCCAGAAACCAGTCGGGTGCGGCCGTGGTCAGCGCGAACACCTTCGCGCTACCCAGGTCACGGGCGCGTCGCTCGGTCGCCGCCAGCAGCTGATCGCCGACGGGCGCGCGGCTGTTGCGCTGCAGCGGATGCGATGCGAGGCAGGCGAGCTCCACGGCGTCGTCAAAAGGCACGGCGGCGCAGCAGCCGACCACCGCGCCGTCCACTTCCGCCACCAGATAGCGGTCCAGATCGCGTTCGATCTGCGCCCGGCTGCGCGCGACGAGCACGCCCTGAGCCTCGAGCGGTCGGGTGAGTGCGATGATCGCCGGCAGGTCGGCGTCGAGCGCCGCGCGCACGTTGCGATAGGGAGACTGGGAGAGCTGCGATCCCTGACCGTCGGCCGTGAACAGTTCAGCAAGCAGGGCGCCGTCGTCCACGTAGCTCACCTGCTGGCAGCGCGGTACGCCGCGCCGATTGGCGCTGAGCATCGCGCTCAGACGGCGGCGATCCGGATGATCGTCCGGTAGCGAGGCGATCACCTGTTCCATTTGTATGGGCGTGAGCTCAGGCAGCGCGCGTCCGTCGGCGTCGGCAATGAACGCATCGCTTGCGAATGTGATGAGCTTGTCCGCTTCCAACGCGACGGCTGCATCGGCCGCCAATTCTTCGGCTGCCAGGTTGTACAAAGCGCCGGAGCGGGAATAGCCCGAAGGCGGCAGCAGGACGATGGCGCCGCGCGACAACTCGGCGTCGATCGCGGCGCGTCGCAGCGAGCGAACCCGGCCCGTGTGCGCGTGATCCACACCGTCCATCACGCCCAGGGGCCGTGCGACCACAAAGTTGCCGCTAACGAGGTTGATCTCGGTCTGGTGCAGCGGGCTGCCGGGCAGTCCCGCCGAGAACATCCCCTCCAGCCGCACGCGGATCGCGGCCAGCGTCGCGGTGATGGTCTGCAGATCTTCGGCGTGTGTGATGCGCAGACCCGCGCGGGTCTCGGAGTTTGGCAGCGCGGCGTCGAATTGGGGCCGCGCGCCGTGCACCAGCACGACGCGCACGCCCAGCACGGCGAGCAGCGCGACATCGTGCACGATGTTGCGAAGATTCGGGTGCTCGATCGCCGCGCCGCACAGCGATACGACGAAGGTTTTGCCGCGATGCGCGCTGATGTACGGCGTGGTCTCGCGGAACCAGCTCGCGTAGTCCGTCACTGTCCTCACCCTCTGCCGTCCCCGGGCGTGGCGCCGGGATCTGGGTCCCCGGAGCGTGGGCCCCAGGGCGCGGGCAGGGGAGTTTACCCGTTTCGCGCCGTTTGCAGCACGTCTCGCACGGCCAGCAGGGCGTTGGCCGGCGGTAGCTGATAGCGCCTGGCGACCAGCTCCGCGATGTCCCTGATCGTGCGCTCGCCGTCGACCGCGCCCAGGACCTGCGCGGCCAGCAGGTGCCGCGCGCACGCGCCCTCCAGCACCGCGGTGCCCTCGATCGCCAGATCGTCGCCGTGGTCGTCTGCTGGCCGCGACTCGACGCTCGGTTCCGCGTCCTCGCGCTTGCGCGCGTGAAAGGTCAGCACCGATTCCTGGCGGCGATGCGCGCTGGCACCGGAACACGCGTAGGGGATCAGCCGGCGCTGGACCTTTTCGATAGCGAAACCCGTTGCCTGCGCCAGTTCCAAGAGCTCGTCCTGGCAGAGCTGTTCGCGCGGATCGCGCCCGTCGAAGACGCATGAGCCGGTGAAGATCCAGTGGCCGCCGGCTTCGAGCAGACGGTTGATTACGCCGGGCAGCGCGAGCGGCTGCTCCAGAATGTCCATCAGCCAGGGCGTCACGACAGTGCTGAACGAGCCAGGTGCGAACGGCGGTCGCAGCGCGTCGGCGACCACGAAGCGCAGGCCGCCGCTGCTCGTGCCGCGTTGGTCGGCACCGACCTGCAGGTCGGGCAGCGCTCGGCTGCGTCGCTCGACGGCAATCTGATCGATGCCGAGCGGCGCAAGCGGCATCTCGTGCATGCGCAGCAGGCCGCCGCGTGCCATGCGCGCCGCCACCGCCAGCAGCAGGGGATTGAAGTCGAGCAGCGTGGTTTCGCGCGGCTGCTGCGGATCGGCCGCCGCGTGCAGATCCAGTCCCAATCGTCCCGCACCGGCGCCCATGACCAGCGTCCGTGGGCCGTAGTCCGTTGGCTCGAGCACCCGCACCACGGCGTCGAGCGCGGCCGTTGGTGCCTCTTCTCCCCAGCACCAGTCGCGCAGCACCGAGTTGGCGTAGCTCAACAGTCCCTGCCGATTCGGCAGCACCAGCGCCGAATCCTGCGATGCGTCGTTGGCTTCGCGCCACGCGTCCATTGCGTTCAACGGTTGCAGCAGCGCTTCGATCTCTTCGAGCTGTGCCCGGCGACCCCGCAGTTCGCCGCGAATCCTGCGCCGCGTGGTCGCAGAGATCGTCGCGTCGCGCAGCGCATCGAACGCGCGACTGCGATGGTCGCGGGTCTCTGCCCGCACGGCGTTGAGCCGCTGCCACCAGCCGGCGGCGGTGGCGTTTGGATCGGCGAACAGCCAAGGGACGCGAAAGTCGTCGAAGACGATCTCGGGATAGCGCTGAGCGCAGCCCTCGCAGCGTAGCCCGTCCTGCTCTGCCGACTCCTGATTTGGCTCCGCCTTGATTCTCAACAGGGCACCGCCGCACGCGGGACAAGCCCAACGTGTCGCGTCCTCGGCCGTCGTGTCGGCCGCGAGTTCCTGTCGTGGTCGCAGCGCTCGTTCGCAGGCGTCGAATTCGGGCGCCAGTGCTTGGCTCGCGGAATAGCTCATACGATGGACTCAAAGGCAATGAAGGGATCGACGGCCGCACCCGAACCCAGACTCGGATTGTTCAGCACCATCGGAAACAGCGCCTGCTCCCCGTGCAGGCCGAGATAGTTCAGCACCACAAGCTCCGCCAGAGTGGTCACGCTGTTCGCGAACGGCGTCGCGCCCGTTTCGACGTTGCCCTCCGATCGAAAGCTGCCTAGCTGCTGCGAGGCCGCGCCGTTGCGCAGAGTGGGTCGCCCGCCGGGACTGTAGGCGAGAATGAAGCTGGCCGCCGTTTGCGAGTTGTCGCTGCGCCAGCGAAATTTCGTCACGCCCTGGCCGTCGTCTTCGGGGTTGCGCGTATCCGCGGCGACCGAACCGTCGGAGAAGCCGTAGATCATCAGCGGCTTGTTCAAGCGAGCGGCATATTCCAGCGATGCGCCGATGGCCTGCCCGACGACGAAGTCCTTGCCGTCTGTTTCGGGTCGTGGGTCCTGGTGATAGTCGCGGCCGCCGAACGTCACCGTGCCGGCCCCGCCGTAGCCGTTGATGACCACCTTCATGGCGGCGGCGGTCTCCTCGAAGTTGTCGCCCGTCAGCTCGTTGCCGGGGAAGATATCCTGCAGCAGCGCGTCCTGCGTCGGATCGAGATCTGTGGGCGAGATGGGCGTAGAGAAGGTGGCGACGGCCTTGTCGAAACCGCACTGCACCAGCTCCTTGGTGGCCTGCGCCTCGTTGATCTGGCCCAGCTTCAGCGCGGTAATCACCGCGCTCACCGCGCTGATCTGGTCGTGGGGCACGCCGCCCGTGTCGCCGCCGGCCAGCCCCGTCGCATCCCGCGCGTTACGCACGCGCGTGGGTCGCAGATCCGTCTGGATCATCGACTGGGGCGCGTCCGAGCGGCCGCCCGACGTGCCGCCGCGGCTGCCGATAGTCGGGGCGAACTCGCCCGACGCGCCGGCGCGAGCGATGCCGTAGATCGGATTATGCGGGTTGTTGCCCGTATCGTTTTCCGAGCGCGCGGGGATGACGGTGCCGTTCGTGTTGGCGCGCGTCGCGGCGCTCGTCTTGTCCAGCATGCCCCGCAGCAGCGGGCTGTTCGGGTGCATGGCGAGGCCGAAGCTGCGATCGACGCCGACGTTCTGCGGAATGATGGCCTCGGGCAGCCCGAGCTTGGCGTAGCCGTCTGCGGACAGGAAGTCTTCCTGGCCGCCGTTGCCGCCGACCATGATGTTCGAGCCGGCGATGTTCGCGCCACCCGCCTGGTCGAAGGCGAGGAAAGGGATCTTGCCGGCGCCCAACGCCGGATTGTTGTCGATCACGCACTCGGCGTGCGCGCTGCGGGACAGCAGCGTCGCGATGCAGGGCAACAGAACCGTTGCCGAGCCTTTTATCAAGCCGCGAGCGATAAACTCCCGCCGTGTGCGCGGCGGCGCGTGGCCGGTGCGCTCGCAGTTCTCCCGCACGCGGGATTCGAACTGTCTGCCGAGCGCCTCGCGGCGGCGAAAATGGTCTTTGTATCGAGACATGTTCATCTCCTTGCGGGCCGTCCGTGGCCGCTTGTCACTATTCATCGTTGGAACGCGATTGATCGGTGGAACGCGCGGGTTAGAACAGGGTGACCGCGCCGCTTGCGAGCACTGCGGCGCACGCGGCCTGCAGCACGTCGCGACCCGCTGCACCGTTGCAGCCGTCGGCGCAGCCGAGCTGATCGATGAGCCCGACCACCGCCTGGCTCACGTCGGCCGTTGCCGGCTGATTCGCGAGTCCGTTGCCGATGAAGCGCTCGTAGAGCTTGTCTGCGATCAGCGGTTTGTCGACGGCGCCGTCGACGCGGCACGCCCCGAACAGCGCGTTGCAGCGTCCGCCGTTGTTCACCAGCGCGCCGCAGTAGGTCACCGCCAGTCGTTGGATGGCGATCTGGCCCGAGGGCCCGAAGGCCAGCGGATCGTTGGTGGCCGGCAGCTGCCCGCGCAGCTCCGCGTAGGCGTTCGCCACCGCGTTGTCGGTCGTCGGCACGTCCGTCAGGCTCGACATGGTGTCGTTGAGCTGAGCGAACGAGCGCAGTCCGACGTCGGGTTCCTCGACATCGATGGGCGCGGGCGGCGGCACCGCCGGCGCAATCGCGTCGGGGCTGCCCGTCGCGTTGCCCAGCAGCTCGAACTCCAGTCGGAACTGGTCCTGCTCGACGCCGAGCGTCGCCGGTATGACCGCACCCAACTCGGACAGCAGCGTGCCGCTGTCGGCGGTCGTATCGATGCGACGGAACGCCTGCGCCGCGACCGGTATCGACTCGTTGACGCTGATGCGCAGATTCTTGATGCGCAGCGCGTTCACGTCGCCGACATAGGTCGGTTCCGCGAACAGGTACGAGGCGTTGTCGATCTGCGTTGCGATCATGTCGATGCGACCCGGCTGACCGATGGCGCCTGCGAGGTCGAAGCTGAGGCTTGCGAGACTGCCGGTGCCGGCCTCGAAGTTCTGCTGTACCTGCTCAGGCGTCAGCGCCGCGTCGTGGATGGCCACCAGCTTCAGCACGCCTTGCCACAGCCGTTCGTCCGTCGTCTCGTTGCCTAGCACCAGCGTCTGTCCGGCGATCCACTCCAGCGTGTCGGGCTCGGCCTCCGTGATCGCGAGCGCGCCGTTGATATAGATCGAACGGCCGTTCGCCGGGTCGAAGGTCGCGGCGACGTGGGTCAGTTCGAGCGCCACCTCGGGCGTCAGCGCTTCCAGCGCCGGCGTGCCGTTGTTGTTGGTGCTCGCCGCCCGGTTGCGCAGCTGGTAGTAGATGGCGTTTTGACCGAGCGTGAAATTGCGCTCGCCGAAGCCATTCGACAGCGTCACGATCCGCGCGGGTCCGTCCTGCGCCGCGTTATCCGGAATCACCCAGGCCTCTACCGTCATCGATCCGCTCGCGCTGATCGCGTCGGTCAGCCGCTGGCTCGCGGCGGTGCTCGCCTGGGCCTTGCCGGAGACGATGCGCAGGCCGCCGCCGTCGACCCATTCCGTGCCTTGCAGGCCGAGAGCGATCGGCGCGCCGACGCCGCTCGTGTCGGTCGTCGTGTCGCCGGTACCCTCGAGGAATTCGAAGCGGGCGATCAGGTTCGCCTCTGCGCGCGGGACCGCTGCGTCGACCGCGTTGGCAAAGCTGGTGCTCGCGCTAACGGCGGCCGCGGGCGGCGGTGGTTCTGGGGGCGCGGCCTGCGCCTTCCAGCTCTCGATCGCGGCCAGGAACGCCGCTGCGATGCGATCGCACTCGGCCACGCCGCCGCAGTTGTGGCGATCCGTCGCGGCGCGCAGATAGATGCGCGAATTGGTCGGATTTTGCACGTCTACCTTCTGCTGACTGATCAGCACGCTATAGGAGCTGGTGACATCGGTCACCGCGTACAGCGGCTGCACGAGATTGGCGTGGCAGCCGACGCAGAAGTTCGCCGGGTCGATCAACAGCGGATGCAGCGTTGCCGCGAACAGCGCTACGTCTTCCGGCAGCGGTTCCATGGGCGGATCGTCGTCGACGGGCGGCGGCATCTCGTCCTCAGGCGGATCTGCCGGCGGCGGGTCGTCGACCGGCGGTTCTTCCGGCGGCGGGTCATCTGCGGGCGGATCCTCCGCAGGCGGGTCATCTGCGGGCGGGTCGTCCGCGGGCGGCGGCTCAGACGGCGGCTCCGTCGGTGGCTCCGGAGGTGGCTCCGAAGGTGGGTTGCCCGCGCTCGCGAGAATCTGCCACTGGCTGATCGCGGCGCTGAAGTTCGAGGCGATCGCATCACATTCGCCGTCGTTGCCACAGTTGTGTCGATCCAGCGCGGCGCGCTGCACTACCCGCGATGCGCCCGGATCGCCGAGATCGACGATCTCCGCAAGTTGAGTGGCGCCGTAGGCGTCGTCGAGGTTCGCGTTGGCGAACGTCGGGGCCTGCAGGCTCGCGTGACAAACGACGCAGCGATTTTCCATCGCGGTGAACTCGACGTGCAGCGTCATGCCAAACAACGTCTTGTCGTCGGGCGGCGGGTCAGCGGGCGGATCGGCGGGCGGTGGGTCCGCAGGCGGATCAGCCGGCGGCGGATCGCCGGGCGCCGGATCCTGCGGCGGGTCCTGGGGTGGATCGGCCGGCGGAGGATCCTGCGGCGGATCGGCGGGCGGCGGGTCCGCGGGCGGGGTCACCGGCGCATCCGCAGCAGGCGGATCCTCGGCGGGGTCATCGCCGCTCGGCAGCGCTTCTTCCGGCTGGATACAGCCGCCGAGCGCGAAGAGCAGCGCGAACGCGGCGGCGAGGCGCAGCATGTTTTTGTTGCGGGGAGTTCGAGTACGCATGGCCTAGTCCCCCATACAGTGCACGGCCACGTGTGCGAACGCGGTCTGCATGTTGCGGTTGTCGGCCTCGAACGCGTTCGCGATGGTCTGCACCGCGTTTACATCCGCCGTCCCGTTGGGCGTGCGATGGCACACCTTCTCGAAGACGCGCTGCACCTGACACTCCGCGAAGCGACGGGTCTGCGCGAGTTCCTGTCCCAGACTCTTGGCGCCGGTGCCCGAACCCATGCCCGACCAGCCGATGTGGCTGTTCGGTCCGGTGCGCCAGTAATTCACCCAGGAGTCGCCGAGCGTGCGAAAGCCGTTGCGAAACACGCCCGCGTCGCGCAGGTACTTCGGCTGTACGTTGCCGTTTGTGTAGACCAGCTGCGTCAGGTCGGGGTCGAAGTCGTAGTAGGCGAAGGCGCCGGCGAGGCCATCCAGCCCGGCGTGACAGGCGAGGCAGTCGTTCAGAAAGATCGCGCTGTCGCCGCCCGGCGAGCGCGTGACGTCCTGCCGGATGCGATCCGGCCACGCGGTGACATCGCGCAGATCCTCCTGATCCAGACACATGAAGTTGAGCATCGCAAAGCGCACCGCCGCGCGATTGGTACCCGCGACAAGAAATGCCTCTGAAAATCCGCGCGACGTCATCACGCCCGCGGTCGCCGCGGCGTCGAGATCCGTGAGCGCAGACTGGGTACTCTGCACCAGCATGCCGGGATCGCTGAGATCCACGCCCTCGCTTTGCAGGTCGAGGTAGTGGGCGTTGTCGTTCGCGGCGAACGCGACATTGGTCGCCGCGTTCGATCCGATGTAGACGATGTCCTCGAACAGCACCCGATCGAACGGCACCGCGTCGCGAACCATGCCGACGATCGTCGCCGTCGTATCGTTCAGATCGGTATAGATCGATCGATCGCGATTGCTAAAGGGCGTGGCGAACTCACGCACGGTCGTGTTGTAAAACGCCGGGTTTGTGAGTGCGATGAAGGCGGCGGCGGTGGCATCCCCCGCGTCAATCTGCGCCGTCATGCCGGCGAGGGTTTCTGCGGTTGGCGGTACGCCGGTCAGGCGGTCGTGGATGCGGCGTGCCTGCTCTGTCGATCCGGCCTTTGCGTCGGCCAAGATCAGGCAAAGACAGACCGCCAGCGTGCCGCGCAACAGGCTGCGCGGTCGCGGTCTTGAACGAGTCATTTTCTGGTCCCCTGATACTGCTGTTGAACAGGCTCTTGAATCCAAGAGCTCACCGGATCGGAGCTGTCTCCGCACCCGCGTGTCCCCAGCGCCCCCAGGGCAAGGCTGGATAAAGCCTAAAGAGGCTTGCTGCCGTGGCCTTGCGCTGTGCGCTGAGTCCATCGGCGGCGTCTTGTCGCGTCCCGGCGCCATGTTCCAGCATGGCCGGCAGCAATTCCTTGCGACCGTTGCGAGAGTGTTATTCGCCTGTATTTGTAAGTGTGTGAGCCGCGTCACACTGCGCGCGATGGGCGAGAAAAATGTTGTCGCAGTTGGTCCACAAATGCGGCAGCGGGTCACCCGAAGTTCGGTAGTGCGTCACATCCTTGGCCCGGATCCCGTGATCGCTCAGCAATGTGTGATCAACATCAAAGGCGCGGTGGGTGCGTTGCGCGACAGTAGCGGCCGCGTAAAGGGGACCAAGTGCACGCCTATGGGGACGACTGCGTCACTGCAGGGGCCGCCGCCGCGCGTTGCGAACACCGGCGGAGACGCCGGTAGAGAAGCCGGTAGAGAGGCCGGTGACAGGCGCGTTCGCGGCGGCGCGGCTGTGCCCGCTCGGCACGATGGCGGAGGAAACTCTCCGGCCGCCGCGCCCGCGCGGGCCAATCCGAAGCCGCGTGTTTCCGTGTCGAGCAGGCTCTATCTGGTCGGGTTGCTGGCGGTTCTCGCTATCGCCTGGCGCTACCGCGAACTGGCGCTTTGGGACGCCGAGTCTCTGCTTGGCTATGCGCTCGGCCTGGGCGCCGCGCTCTGCGTCGTCCTGCTCTTGGTCTACCCACTGCGTAAGCGCATGCGCTGGCTCGCGCGACTGGGCCCGACGCCGAAGTGGTTTCGCGCCCACATGTTGTTCGGCGTGACGGCGCCGGCGCTTGCGCTGTTGCATTGCAACTTCACGCTCGGTTCCTTCAACAGTCGCCTGGCGCTGCTGTCGGTTTTGCTTGTAGCCGGCAGCGGGCTGGTGGGACGCGTGCTGTATCGCGGCGTCAATCAGCAGCTACGCGATAAGCGCGCGGAGCTGCGACGCCTGCGCGACGCCCTCGCCAAGAGCGGTGCCGGCCGCTCGGTGAGTTTTTTGCGCGAGCTGGGCGATCAGCTGCGAGGCGTCGACGAGCGTCTGCTGGGCAAGCACAGTAGCCTGTCTGCCAGCGTTCGGTGTCTGTTCGAATTGCCGCGGCGGCTGCCGCAGGAGCGCAAGGCGCTGCTCGACGAGGCCTGGCGGCTGCTGAACGAGCGCGACCGCAAACAGCGATTCGCCGGACGCCACAAGCGCGCCGTGTTTCAGTCCCTGGAAGACTATATCGACGCGCACTGTCTCCGGCTGGCCGCGCTTGTGCGCGCACAGCTCTTCGAGCGGCTGTTCGCGCTGTGGCACGTGATCCATCTGCCGTTTTTTGTGCTGCTGGTGCTGACCCTGATCGTGCATGTGCTGGCGGTGCAGCTTTACTGATGTCGCTCGCCGGCGAACATCGCCGCAGCGTCGTTGGCGCTGTGCAGCGCGGTGTACTCCTGGCCACGATCCTCGTGGCGCTGTGCGCAGGGCGGGCCAGCGCCGCGAGTCTCGAGAGTCTGGTGTCGCCCGGCGATCTGTCCGCGGCGCACAGCGACCTGGCGTCGAACTGTGCCGCCTGTCATTCCCCGTTCGAGGCCACGCCGGAGCGCAAGCTTTGCGTCGCCTGTCACGAGGCGGTTGGCGTGGATCTGCGTGACGCGCTCGGTCTGCACGGACGGCATCCGGCGATGGCGGAGCAGGATGACGCGCGCTCCTGTCGCGCGTGTCACACAGAGCACGAAGGGCTCGACGCGGTTACGCTGCGCCACGAGTTCGACCGCGCGCAGCACCAGTTCACCGACTACCCGCTGGCCGGCGCGCATCGCGAGCTGGCCTGCGAGTCCTGCCACGCGCCTGCCGCGCCGAAACGCGCGGCGCCGACCGCCTGCGTCGGCTGCCACGCCCAGGACGACGCGCACGGCGGTCTGTTGGGAACCGAGTGCGAGAGTTGCCACGGCGAGTCGAGCTGGTCGGCGCACCGCTTCGATCACGCGCAAACCGGCTTTGCGATCACCGGTGCGCACCGGGCGCTGACCTGCGAGGGCTGTCACTCGTCGGCTGACTTCTCCACGCCCGGAAAGACCTGCGTTTCGTGCCACGCGCAGGACGATGTGCACGCCGGCGCGCTCGGCAGCCGCTGCGAAAGCTGTCACGGCACGGCGACCTGGTCGCCGAAGCGGATCGATCATTCGCGCTTCGGCGGCTTCGCCCTCGACGGCGGGCATGCGCAGCCCTGCGCGAGCTGTCACGTGAACCCCGAGCCGCTGGCCGGCAGCACCTGCCTGAGCTGCCACGCCGACGACGATATACACGCCGGCAACAACGGCACGGCCTGCGCGAGCTGCCACGGCGTTGCGAGCTGGCAGCCGCTGCCCTTCGATCACGTCGCCAGGACCGGTTTCGCGCTTGCCGGAGCCCACGCCGAGCTTGCCTGCACGACCTGCCACGTCGGTCGGATAGATACCGCGCTGCCGCGCGAGTGCGCGGGCTGCCATGCGGAAGATCCGCACGCCGGCCAGCTCGGCGCGCTCTGCGCTACCTGCCACGGCCAGTTCACCTGGCTCGACGACCTGCGTTTCGATCATCAGTTCGCCGAGTTTCCGCTGCACGGCGCGCACACAGAGCTTGAGTGTTCATCGTGCCACGCGAGTGCGCGTTTCCACGACGCGGGAGCCGAGTGCGCCGCCTGTCACGCGCAGGACGATCCGCACGTTGGCGGCGCGCAGCAGAGCTTCGGAGCGGACTGCGGCTCCTGCCACGAGGCGCGCGACTGGCTGGCCGTCGAATTCGAGCACGCCGCGCAGACCGGCTTTGCGCTGGTCGGCGCGCACGCGTCGCTGACCTGCGAGAGCTGTCACGCGGGTGCCAGCCTGCTGCGCGCGGAAGCCGCAGACGACTGCGCGCACTGCCACGCGGCGCGGGATCCGCACGCGGGTGAGTTCGGCGGCGACTGCGCCCAGTGTCACAGCACGCGGGCGTTCCTGCCGGCGCGAGGCCTGCAAATCCTCTTGGCGCCTTCGCCTGCGCTGTCGCCTTCGCGCTCATCTTCGACAGGCGCTGAGGAGCGCTCGCCGTGAGGCCGCTCGTCGTCGCCCTGTTGCTGTGTGCGTCGCCGCTGCTGGTGGCCGAGACCGCGGGCTTCGATCACTTCTCGACCGGCTTCGATCTGCGTGGCGGCCACGCGCGCGCCGCGTGCTCGGACTGCCACGCCGGCGGCGGCGTGAGCGCGCCGCGACGCTGCGCGGACTGCCACGGCGCGTTCGCTGCGGCACGCTCCACGCCGCAGCCGAGCTGGCATCTGAATGTCACGGACCGCTGCGAGAGCTGTCACAGCGAAACCGCGTGGCGCGCCGTGCCGCGTGTCGATCATCTCGAGACCCTGGGCGCGTGCTCCGCCTGCCACGACGGCGTCAGCGCGCGCGGCCAGCATCCGCTGCACCTGCCGACGACCGCCGACTGCGGCAACTGCCATCGCACTCGCGCGTTTGCGGGCGCGCGCTTCTCGCACGTGGGGCTGAACGGTACCTGCATGAGCTGCCACAACGGCGTGTTTGCCCGCGGTCAGTCCGTCGATCACATACCGACGACGGCCGACTGCGGGACCTGCCACAACACGAGGTCTTTCCGATGAGACGCTTGGTGTTCGCGCTGTGCGCGTGCTGCTGTCTTGTGCCGGCGGCGAGCGCCGAGGAGGCGGTCGAGCCGGTGACGCAGGCCCGCGAGCTGCTGCTCGATGATCGGCCGCAGGAGGCGATCGACCTCCTACAGGCGATGCTTAGCGATGCGCAGCTGTCGGCCGACCGGCGAGCCGCGGCGCTCGAATATCTGGGCGTCGCCTCGGAACGCTTGCCCGATCGACCGCGAGCGCGCGCCTTCTACGAGCGCTATCTGGCTGAGCATCCGAACGCATCGGGCGCGACGCGCGTGCGTCAGCGGCTGCGCTCGCTGCTGGAACTCGCGCCCCTGGCGGCGTCGGCGTTGCCCGCGCGCCGCCTGCAGATCGACGCGTCGATCGGTCAGGACTACTGGCGCGACCGCTGGCTGCTGGCCGACATCGATGAGGTCAGCGCCAATTCCGGTCTGCTGTCGAACCTGTTCGTGGCGGCGCGCTATGAGGCGCGCGATGTTGCTGTCGGCGCGCGATTGAATCTCGATCATCTGCTGACGCTCGACGCCATCGCCGCGCGGACGGACGCTAGGTCTACCGAGTGGCGCGCTTCGGAAGCCTACCTCGAGGTCGGCGAGCTGACCGGCCGCTGGCAGGTGCGGGCCGGGCGTCAGAGTAGCTACCGAGACGGCGTCCAGGGCCGCTTCAGCGGCGTCGCAGCGAGCTATCGATTTCGCGAGGGACTGAGCGCGCGTCTCACGAGCGGTCTCGCGATCGACGGCCCGCGCTACGCGGCCGATGCGAGCAGGCCGTTCATTGCCGCCGCCGTCGACGCGACGCGGGGCCCCTTGCGCGCCAGCCTGTTTGCGTACACGGCGCGCAGCGACGGTCTGATCGATCGTCGCGGAGCGGGTGCCGAGATGGGTCTAGCCTGGCGCCGCCTGCGCGTGAGGGGATTGCTCGACTATGAGCTCGCTTACGGCGAGCTCAATGCCGCGTTCGTGCAGGCCGATCTGGTCGTCAACCAGCGACTGCGCGGCTACGCACGCGGTCACGCCTATGCGTGGCCGCGGTACTCGGTTCGCAACGCGCTCACCGCGCGCGCGGTGCAGCCGCTGGCGACGAGGTCGCTGGATGCACTGGATGCGCTCTACAGCGATGCGGAGATTCGCGCGCTCGCGCGCGCGAACACGGGCGATGCGCGCGCGCTGCAGGGCGGCTTGACCTGGCGGGTCAGTCAGCGACACACGCTGGTGGGCGACGTGCAGTATCTGCGCCTGCTGGCCCGGCGTGACGAGGCGCCGCTCGACGAGGCGCAGCTCGTCTGGCGGCTGGACTGGATCACCAGCGGCGTCGCGCGGCAGGGCGATCAGTGGCGGCTGAGCAGCGGCGTGCTGAACTCGCGGCGTGCCGACGAGGTTTTCGTCAGCCTGCAGTCGCGGCTGCCGCTGCCGCTCGGTATGCGCGCCGGACCGACGCTCGACGCGCGCTATCGGCTGCGCGGCACCGCAACGCGCGAGGCGACGCGGCTGGTGCCCGGGCTGCGAGTGGACTGGCGCGCCCGGCGCCTGTTCGTGCGCCTGGAGGTAAAGCGCGACTGGCGCTGGCTCGAACCGCTCGACGCGCTGCCCGGCGTGACCGAAGAGACGCGGGGCTGGAGCGCGCTGCTGTCATGGCGGCTGGACACATGATGCGCCGGTGGCTACCCGTCGCAATGATCGTCGCGTGGGCGGCGACCGGCTGTCGCAGCGCGGGGGAACCCGAGCTGTCGCTCGCGACGCCCCTACGCACGCCGGTGGTCTTCCAGCACGGTCGGCGCGGCGTCGACGCGCATGGCGCCGACTTTGTCTATCTGATCCCGATCTCGGTGGGCTCGGCCAGCGACCATCGTCTGCTGCTATGGCTGGGCGAGGCCAGCACGGTGTCGCGCCAGCTTTCGTCTCCGCATGCCCCGGAGGTCGGGGCGCGGCGCGTGCGTATCCTGCTCGACGACGACACCATCGAACTCGGCGTCGAGCCGTGGCAGGGGGACGAGCTGTGGATAGACAGCAACTTTCCCGTGCGACGCCGGCTGTTGACGGACCGCTGGGTGGCGCCGCTCGACGCGGCCGTGTTCGCGCGCATCGGCGCCGCGGAACGAATGGCCGTCGCGTTCGGATCGGAGGAGATCGGCGTGCAGACCTATCGCCACTGGTCCGGTCGCTGGCAGGACTGGGCGATCTCGACGCGCGAGTCCGAGGTGCGGCTTGAGGCCGAGGCGCTCCGCCGCCCGCTGCTACCGCCGGCCATCGATCCGCCGTCGCCGCGCGGGCAGTAGCGCGCGGCAGATTTGCGCTGCCGCCCCCTAGCTCAGACACTAGCGGTTCGCGAGCAGGGGGAACAGGCGATGGAACTACCGACAGAAGGCCGAGACTGGGCGTCTCTTGAAACCGAAATGCTCGGCCGCGGCGCATCAGACGCGAAGTGGCGCGATGGCAAGACCGCCGTCTACGTGTTCAACGCGGGCGAAGACGTCGCGCGGGTCCAGAAGGCGGCCTACACGATGTACATGTCCGAAAACGGCCTGGGACCGCTCGCCTTTCCATCGCTGAAGCGCATGGAGGAAGAGGTCATCGCCATGGGCCTGTCGGTGCTGCACGGCCCCGAGGGCGGCGTCGGCAATATCACCTCGGGTGGCACGGATTCGATCGTTATGGCCACCAAGGCCGCGCGCGACTACGCGCGGGAGCATCGCGGCGTCGAGGGTCATGCGGGCAACGTGGTCGTGCCTTACTCCGCGCATCCAGCCTTCGACAAGGCCTGCGACATGTTGGGCATCGAGCTGCGCCGCGTCCCTGTGGGCGACGACCTGCTCGCCGACGTGGCGGCGATGGACGAGGCGACGGATGCGCAGACGATCATGCTCGCGGGTTCTGCGCCCTCGTTTCCCTACGGCCTGATCGATCCGATCACGTCGCTCGGCGAACTCGCGGCGCGGCGCGGCGTCTGGCTGCACGTCGACGCCTGCGTCGGCGGCTACATCGCGCCCTTCGTGCGCATGAACGGCGGTGACGTGCCGCCGTTCGATTTCGAGATCGACGCGGTCATGTCGATGTCCGCGGATCTGCACAAGTACGGCTACTGCGCCAAGGGTGCGTCGAGCGTGCTGCTTCGTTCTGACGATCAGCACCGCTTCATGGGTTTCGACAACAAGGCCTGGCCGGGCGGCCGCATGATCACGCCGACGCTCGCCGGCACGCGTCCGGGCGGCGCCATCTCCGCCGCATGGGCCGTGATGAACTATCTGGGCGTCGATGGCTATCGCGAGAAACAGGGCCTAGTCACCCGTGCGCGGGAGTCCATCGAGGCCGGCGTGCGCGCGCTCGGCTTCGAGATTCTCGGCAGACCCCAGCTCGGCATCGTGGCCTTCGCGCATCCCGAACTCGACGCGTTCGATCTGCACGGTCAGCTATACAAGCGCGGCTGGTTCACGAGCCTGACCACTCGACCGCGCGCCCTGCACCTCATGCTGTCGCCGTTCCACGCCCAGGTGACGGACCGCTACCTGACCGACCTCGCCGAGGCGATGGCCAGCGTCAAGTCCGGCGAGCGCAGCGGCACGCGCGAGGCGCGCTACAGTTGAGCGGCGTTGCGCTGAACTTCGAAACGCGAGGCGACGCCGGCGCGCCCGCAGTCATGCTGCTGCACGGCTTCATGTCGTCGAACGCCCAGTGGCTGGCCAACGAGGCCGCGCTCGCGGCGCGGCATCGTCTCGTCATGGTCGAGCTGTGGGGGCACGGCGACTCGCCGCTGCCGCAGGATCTCGATGCGTTCAGCGTCGATGCCTATGTCGCGCAGTTCGAGGCAATCCGGCGGCAGCTCGACATATCCGAGTGGGCGCTGATCGGCCAGAGCTACGGCGCCGGTCTGGTGCTGCGCTATGCCCAGCGCTGTCCCGACGTGTGTCGACGCGTGGTGGTAACGAATTCGCGCTCCGCGTTTGGCTCGCTTGCCGCGCGCCCTGAAGGTCGGAGTGAAGACCGCGATGCCGGTAATCCGCTGGCGGGCGACTTCAACCTTCGCGACCTGCCCTATCACCCGATACACGCCCGTCGCTTTCCGGATGAGATCAAGGCGCCCATGGTCGCGGCCGCCGATCGTATGCCGCGTGACGCGATTCGGCACGGCGGCCGGCTGGGCGCGGACCTGCACAGCGTCGCGCTGCTGGGCGAGCTGACGATGCCCGTGCTGTTGACCAACGGTCGTTACGAGAAGTCGTTTCAGGCTGATGCGGACGCGCTACGCGCACGCTATCCGGAGCTTGCCATCGTCGATCTGGAAGGCGGCCATTCGATCAACATCGAGGCGGCGGACGGTTTCGACGCGGCGGTGCTGCGGTTTTTCGGCGCCGATTGAGCACTGCTTGCCCAACGAATCGCCCTGACATGCGAGCGCGTGCGTTCGCCGCCCGTCTGCTGGCGCTTCGCCATGCGCTGCACTAGGGTCTGTCTGAGTTTCAACAAGGGGTAGGGCAATGGCATTTGGCACACCGGTATTCGGCATCACGATGTTTCCCACGGACTATTCGATTCAGCCCGTCGAGCTGGCGCGGGCGGTCGAGGAGCGCGGCTTCGCGAGCCTGTTCTTTCCGGAGCACACGCACATACCAGCGAGCCGGCGCACGCCGTTTCCCGGCGGCACCGATCTGCCGCGGCAGTATTGGCACACGCACGATCCGTTCGTTGCGCTGGGCGCGTGCGCGGCCGTCACGGAGAAGATCAAGCTGGGGACCGGCATCTGCCTGGTCATCGAGCGCGATCCGATCACGCTCGCGAAGGAGGTGGCATCGCTCGACATGATCTCCGGAGGCCGCTTCATCTTCGGCGTCGGCGCGGGTTGGAACGCCGAGGAAATGGAAAACCACGGTGCCAACTTCAAAGCGCGCTGGGCCATCGTGCGCGAGAAGATCCTCGCCATGAAACAGATCTGGACGGAAGAGGCGGCGGAGTTTCACGGCGAGCACGTCGACTTCGATCCGATCTGGTCGTATCCGAAACCGGTGCAGCCCGGTGGACCGCCGGTGTGGCTGGGCGCCAATTCGAAGTGGGTGTTCGATCGCGTCGCGGAATATGCAGACGGCTGGATGCCGATCGGCGGGCTGGGCTCGGGCAACATGGCGCGCATGACCGAGGCGCTGGCCGCGCGCGGACGCCGCATCGAGGATCTGGAGCTAGCGCTGTTCGGCGCGCCCCATGACCGAGAGCCGCTTGTCGGCCGCATCGAGCAGGGCTTCGATCATCTCGTGTTTACCCTGCCGAGCGAGCCCGCCGACGAGGCGTTGCCGCGGCTGGACCGACTGGCGGCACTGGTCGAGGCGCTGTAGTCCGCGGCGCGCAGGCGCCGATGGAACTGCGAGCGCATCGCCCGGTAGCGGGCTAGACGCGTGACGGGACCCGCGCGGGTCTGCTCGTGACCGTAGTTCATCTCGCTGGGCGCCAGTGCGTCGAAGGCCTCCCACGCCGGCAGGCCGTCGCGATTCGGATCGCCCGTGGCGGCGAACTGCGCCCAGTGGCCCTGCATCTGCGCCTGCAGCGCGTCGTCGCGCGCATCCCACGGCCAGAACGGCAGGAAACCGCCGAACACGTGAGCAAGCTCAAGCGCGTGTGATGCGCCGAGCGTCTGCGCTTCTGCGGCCGGTCGGCGTTCGTAGAAGTACAGATACGCGGGATGCTGCGTCAGCGCGTGCGCGTCGGCCATGTAGAACGCGTGCCGGCCGAACCAGGTGTCGCCCATGAGCTGCTCTGCCGCCTTTGGGACGTCCGCGTCGGCATCGATCACATATTCGCCGTCGAGCCCTGCGGCCGCGTCGCCGAACTCGGCGGCGAGCAGCGCATCCCACTCGTCGATGTTTTGCGGCTGGACGGCGGCGCCGCCGTCAATCGCCGGCAGTCCGAAGTAGTACAGCAGCGAACCCTCGTCCGCGTTGCTGCCGACGACCAGCGGAACCGACGCCTGTTGCCCGCGCGCGAAGATGGCGGCGGTCGGCGCCGGCAGGACATAGCCGTCGATCTGCGGGTGGAACGTGGCGCTTAGTTCAGGGTCCGTGGCCAGCTCGGCGAGTGCGTCCGTGGACAGCGCGCGCAGCGCGCCGATTTCGTTGTCGCCGTCGACGCCGGCGCGGCGCGCCAGTTCGCGACCCGCGTCGAAGCCGCTCCAGCGCTCGTGGTCGGCGTCGACCGACTGGAACTGATAGAAGCCGGTGCCGCTCTGGGCGATGGCCCGATGAAACAGGCCGCGCGCGACGGGCGACGCCATTAACTGGCCGACCGAGTGGCCGCCCGCGGACTCGCCGAAGATGGTCACGAGATCGGGATCGCCGCCGAAAGCGGCGATGTTATCGCGCACCCACTGCAGGGCCGCGATCTGATCGAGCGTGCCGTAGTTTCCCGTCGAGCCGTTCGGGTCCTCGGCGGCGAGCTGCGGGTGCGCGAGGAATCCGTACAGGCCGAGGCGATAGTTGATGCTCACCAGCACCACGCCCTCGGCGGCGAGGCTCGGGGATTCGTAGGGGCCGCCGCCGGAACCGAACTGGTGCCCGCCGCCGTGGATCCAGAACATCACCGGCAGCTTAGCGGTGCGGTCCGGCGTCAGCACGTTGAGAAACAGGCAATCTTCGCTGGTCTCGGCGGTCACCAGCCCGCCCAGGGTCGTCAGCAGCCAGCTTTTGAAACCGCCCATGCCGGAGCCCTCGGCGAGGCGCTCGAGAAAATCGCTGTTGCCGGATTCGGTGGGCTGCCAGCATTGGGCGCCGAACTCGGTGGCATCCAGCGTGTCGGCCCAGCCCGCGTGCGGCTGTGGTGCGCGCCAGCGCCCGTCGCCGATGGGCGCCGCGGCATAGGGAATGCCGCGGAACATCTCGAAGCCGTCCGCGGCGACACCCTGCACGGCGCCGCTGCGCGTCGCGACCGGCGCGGTGAGTTCCTGACTGCAGCCGCCGAGCAGCAGCACGCCTGCGAGCGCGATGAAAAACGTTGATCGCCGCATGATGAATCCTCCCTCTCGCCGTCATCATACGCCGACTGACCGGACCCGACGTCCGCCTTATACTGGCCCGGGTGTCGGGACGGCGTGCCGGCACGACAACAATAACGGCTCGCTCGCTGAACTTTTGCCGAGCGACTCTTGCGTCGGCGACCGGACCGGGACGCCTCCGGACACAAAGAGGCGCAAAGAGGACTGAGGGGAAAACCATGACGACCGACGTGCCGCGCTTTGCGTGGCTGTCCGCGCTGAGCATGTTCGCGCTGTTCCTGCTGCTGCTGTTCGGCGCCGCCGAAGGACGCAGTTTCCTGCAGGTCCAGCTCGGACCGCTGCCGTTGTCGCTGTGGGTAGTGCTGGGGCTGCACATCGGCCCGGTCGTGCTCGGTGCGCTTTATCTGAGGCGCGACCGAT
The DNA here is from genome assembly GCA_039029135.1 of Pseudomonadota bacterium. Taxonomy (GTDB): domain Bacteria; phylum Pseudomonadota; class Gammaproteobacteria; order Pseudomonadales; family Azotimanducaceae; genus JALZVT01. The sequence goes on from JBCCGT010000005.1 coordinate 44,790, forward strand.
GAGCGTTACCGCGGTCGTCTGTTTCGCGATCGTGATCGGCATCACGCTGGTGATCACCGCGATCGCGGCGCGCCGCACGCGCTCCGCCGCCGACTTTTACGTCGCGGGCGGGCGCATTAGCGGGACGCAAAACGGTCTGGCCATTGCGGGTGACTTCATGTCGGCGGCGACGCTGCTCGGCACGACCGCCCTCGTGTTTTCGGTCGGCTACGACGCGGCGATCTATCTCGGCGCGTCGATGGTCGCGTTCGCGATCTTTATCTTTTTCCTAACCGACAAACTACGCGCGCTTGGCCGCTTCACCTTCACGGACGTGCTCGCCGCGCGACTGGATCCCGTGCCGATTCGCGCGCTGGCCGCCGTAACCGCGCTCGTGTCCGCACTGATGTATCTGATGGTCCAGGTGGTTGGCGCCGGCGCGCTGATACAGGTGTTGTTCGATATCGACTACGCCTACGCGGTGGTGCTGGTCAGCCTGCTGATGGTGATCTACGTCGCGGTCGGCGGCATGCTTGCGACCACATGGGTGCAGATCACCAAAGCCATCCTGCTGCTGGTCGGTATCTCGGTGCTCGCCTTCCTGACGCTCGCAGAGTTCGATTTCGACATCGCGGCGCTCGCGCAGGTTGCGGCGGAACGCCACAGCCGACCGGACGCACTGATCGCACCCGGCGGTCTGGGGTTGTCGACCCTGGCGTCGCTGTCCCTGGGTCTTGGGCTGGCGTTTGGTCTGCTGGGTTCGCCGCATCTGTTGATGCGTTTCTTCACCGTGCCCGATGCGTATCAGGCGCGAAAGTCTGCCGTGGTGGCCGGTGCGTGCGTCGCCTACGTCGGCCTGCTGATCTTCTTCGTCGTTGGCTGGGGCACGGTCGCTTTCGTGAAGGGCGATCCCGCCTACTACGACGGCGCGGGTGTCGCGGGCGGTGAGAACATGGTCGCGGTGCACCTCGCGCGGCACGTCGGCGGCGACGTGTTTTTCGGCATCATGTCGGCGGTGGCCTTCGCGACCATTCTTGCCGTCGTCGCCGGCCTCACGCTGGCCTGCGCGTCGGCCGTATCCCACGACCTGTACGCGGGCGTGTTCAAGCGCGGCGCGGCGAGCGAGGCGCAGGAAGTGCGCGTCTCGCGCCTGACGACGGTCGGCGTTGGCGTTGTGATGATCTTTCTCGGCTGGGCCTTCGAGGGTCAGAACGTCGCCTACCTCGTTTCGCTTGCGCTGGCTGTTGCGGCGAGCACCAATTTTCCGCTGTTGGTGCTCGCGATCTATTGGGATCGTTTCACGACGCGCGCGGCCATCCTGGGCGGTATCGCGGGGCTTGTGACCACGATTACGCTGACGATACTCAGTCCTGCCGTGTGGGTGTCGGTTCTCGGCAACGACGACGCGGTGTTTCCCTCGCCCTATCCCGCGCTCTATTCGATGCTCGCGGCGATCACCGTCATGGTGCTGGTCAGCCTGCTGGGGCCGCGCGACGCGCGCGCGGCCACGCGGGCAGACGACTAGCGGAAGCGCGCCAAACCGTTGCCGTAGTCGCGACGCGATCCCAGTCGGCGAGCGCGGCGACGGATCTCGTGGTACAGCGGCACGCCGCGCGCACCCGTGGTCTGCGCGAGCAGCGCAGCTATACCCGCGACGTGCGGTGTCGCCATGCTGGTGCCGCTCTTGTAGCCGTGCGGCGGCTGCCCCGGAACGCTGGACCAGACGCGTACACCCGGACCGCTAAAGTTCACTTCCCCGCCGTTGCCGAAACGCTGGCCGTTCGAGAAGTTAGCGACTCGCATTCGCCGATCCACCGCAGCGACGCCGACGATGGACGGGCAGTTGGCCGGCCGTCCGACGGGCTGGATCACGCCGCTGCGACGATCGCTCGCATTGCCGGTCGCTGCGATGATCAGCGTACCCTGGCGCAGACCACGATTCGCCGCGCGCTCGTAGGCCCGCGGGTAGTTTGGGCCACCCGGCGCGCCCAGGGACATGGAGATCACCTGGCAGCCGTTGCGCAGCGCCCAGTTCATCCCCGCCAGAATCCAGCCGTCCGCGCCACTCGCGCGGCCGTTGGCGCCGACGCGCAGCACCTTGCCGGAGTAGATGTCGGCGCCGTGCGCCACGCCGTAGCGCGGTCCCACGCGAGGATTCTCGGGTCCGCAGGCCGTGCCGATGCAGTGGGTGCCGTGACCGCTGGTGTCGTCCGGCGAGTTGTCCGGCTCGCTCCTCGGGATGAAGGAACGGGCGACGATATTGCGACCGCGAAAATCGACGTGATCTCGGTCCATGCCGCTGTCCAGCACCGCGACGCGAATACCCCGGCCTGACGCCGGCGCGCGGTGCGCGCGCACCGCGCGAATGCCCCAGGTGGACTGGCCACCGGCGAAGCTGTCCAGCTCGCCGTCCGCGTCCTGTTCCTCGCCCTCGTCCGTCAGCAGGCGATCGATGACCTGGTTGATGCCATCCCGATAGCCGCGCAAAAAGTCCGCCGAGCCAGAGAAACCGGCGGCGCTTTCGTTCAGCGCGCCCTCGTCGCTCTCGTGAACGTCGATTTCGAGCGGATAGTTCCACAGCTCAGGCTCGTGAATGGTGTTGTCGTCGGCGCTGGCGGCTGCGGCGCTCTGCTGATCCGAATCGCCGTTCAGCACGATGATTCCCAGCTCGTCCAGCATGATGATGTCGGCGTCGTCCGCCTGTGCGACATCGAACTCCTCGGTCGCGAAATCGCTCGAGCGGCACACCTGCGTCATGCCGGAAGACTGGCCGAGCGACTTCAGCGCCGCGCTAACCGAGCTCTTGTTGTCGTCGTTTAGCGTAACGATCGTCCTGCCGGTCGCATCCGCCGCCAGCTCATTGTCGAACGGCGATCCGTCGCCGTCGAACAGGTTAGCCTCGATCGCTGCGCTGAAACGTTCTCCCAGCGGTGCCTTTGCGGTGCGGCGTTTGGCGCGCCTTTTCCTTGCTGCCATTTTGTTACACTCCAGCCAAGTTGAATGGTCTCAGTAGAGTGCCGGCAGGCAGTTTTTTCTCTCAGCGAGAACGTCGACAACCGAACTTGGTAGGACACTTCGTGAACGAACCGCGCGCGCTGACGAGGATCGTGGTGACCGTCGATGATGACGCGTTCATCGAGCCCGAGCCGCTGTTGGCTCGGCTGGATAAGATTGCCTTCGAAGTCGACGAGTATCTTGAGTTTACGGGTAACGTTCTCGGCTACTGGGATGGTGACCTGAACGTATTGCGCGCCGTCGAGGGCGTTTTGGACGCGGAGTACGAGAGCGAGAGTTTTCCTCAGACCGACTAACGGTTCGTCGCTAGCGTCCCTGGAATGCGGACTCGCGTGCGCTCAGCGCTGGGCAGCCAGCGCGTCGCCGGTTTCGAGCGTCGCCCTGAAGGTTGCACGCGGTGCCGGCGGCAGGCGCGCCTCTAAGGCGTGTGCGAGGGCGAGCAGCGCGGCGTCCTTGTTCAATTCGCCGATCAGCGACACGCCTACGGGCAGGCCATGAATCGCACCCGCCGGCAGCGACACCGCCGGGCGGCCGGTGATGGCGCCGAGGCTGGAACTGGCGAGCGTGAAGTTGTCCCCGGCGATCACGTCGATGGGCCAGGCCGGCGCGTTGGTGAGGGCGATGACCGCGTCGAAACCGTGCTCGCGCTGCTCGGCCGTTAGCGCCTCGCGCAGCGCGCCGCGGCTGCCCGCGATGACCTGCAGGTGCTCGGCGTTGCTGAGCGATTTGTCGCGCGCCTGCGTCAGCAGCTCTTGGCCGAACCAGGGCATCGTCAACTCGGCGTTGGCGCGGTTGAAGGCGATGATGTCGACCAGCGTCGCCGGTCCCGTGTGGCGATCCTCGCGCGCGAGAAACGCATCCACCCCGGTATGAAATTCGTGCAGCATCACGGCGAACGAGTCGTCGAAGACGCTGTCGGCGATCGTGAACGCCCACGGGTCGATCAGCGTCGCGCCGCCCGCGCGCAGCGCCTCGACCGCGGCGTCCATCACTTCAACGAGGCGCGGGTCGGACTCCGCGCCGAAGTGATCGCGCCACACGGCGATCGTCTTGCCCGTTAGCGTCGCGCCGTCCAGCGCGGCTTCCAGGTCTTCGCCGTCGTTGATCAGGACGCTGCCGACGCGCGCGGCCTCGCGCACCGAGCGCGCGAACGGGCCCGGCGTGTCGAAGGTTGCGGCGATCGGAATGATGCCGGCGGTGCTTGCGCGCCCGTGGGTCGGTTTGTAGCCGACGACGCCGTTAACGCCGGCGGGGCAGACGATGCTGCCGTTCGTCTCGGTGCCGATCGCGACGGGCACGATGCCCGCGGCGACCGCGCTCGCGCTGCCGCTGGAAGAGCCGCAGGGGTTGCGGTCCAGCGCGTGCGGGTTGCGTACCTGGCCTCCGAGCCCGCTCCAGCCGCTGATGCTCGACTCGCCGCGAAAGTTCGCCCACTCCGACAGATTCGCCTTGCCGACGAGGATCGCGCCGGCGTTGCGCAGATGGGTCGCGATCGGCGCGTCCGTGCCAGCGCGGCGCCCGGCCAGCGCGTTCGCGCCGGCGTGCGTCGGCATCGCGTCAGCGGTGTCGATGTTCGCCTTCAGCAGCACCGGCACGCCGTGCAGTGGCTGTTCGAGGATCGTGGCGGTCGGCGCGCGCTTGCGCCTGTTGTCCTGCGCGCGGGCGATGGCCTCCGCGTCCGGGTTCCAGTCGGTCACCGCGTTCAAGTCGAAGCAGCGCTCCAGTCCGCGCGCGCGGCTTAAGACTTTGCGAATGCGCTTCGCCGACGTTTCGTTGCCGTCGGCTATCGCGCTGCGCAGTTCATCGAGGCTGCGAAAGTCCGGCGTCGCGCGGCAGCGCTCGGCGGCGCCGGTCAACGGACTGGCCAGCAGCAGCGCGAGTGCGACCGCTATTCCGGCCGCGCGTATGCCCTGCTGGTGGCGACGGTCTATGAGGGCTGGTCCGCGCTGCATGCTGTGCTCCGCTTAGAGGGTTCTTGGTTTGCGTTCGCTTTGCTGCGCACGAATCACAGCACGAGCTGTGTTTGCGTCACGATGGCGACAAGCTTGCCGTCGTCACCGCGAATCTTGGTCTGCCACACGGACAGCCGCGAGCCGATCTTTACCGGCTTTGCCACTCCCGTGACGGTGCTGCCCGATTTCGCAGCGCCCAGAAAATTGGTCTTGCTCTCGATCGTGGTCGTGCCATTCGCCCCCTCGGGGAGGGTGACGAACGAACCGATCGCACCGAGCGCGTCCGCGAATGCCATGATGGCGCCGCCGTGCATGATCCGACCGGTCGTGCAGAGATCTGGGCGCACCGTCAGCGTGCCTTCTACGGCCTCCTCGGTTGCCTGCGTGACGTCGACGCCCATCAGTTTGGAAAACGGCATCGCGTCGGCCAGATTGGTACTCATGCAAAGGCTCCTTTAGCCTGTTCGTTCGTTCGCGGTAACGCTGTCGCGGGCAAAGGTTAGCGCGCGCGCCCTTCGCGCCAGGCCTGAATGAGCGCATCGTAGGCGACGGTCTTGCCCGCCGGTTTTTCGTTGTCGAGTCGCGGCTTCGGCGCGCCGGGCTTCGCGAGCCACGCCGCGACGTCCGTCTCGGGATTCAGCTTCGGCCCGCACTCGCCCTGCACGCCGTGGCGTTCGAGCCGCTCCAGCACGCGATCCTGCTGGGCGGCGAGTCGGTCGAGCGCGGCCTGGGGCGTCATCTCGCCGCTCACCGCATTCGCCACGTTTTCCCACCATAGCTGGGCGAGCTTCGGATAGTCGGGAACGTTGGTGCCGGTCGGCGTCCAGGCGACGCGCGCCGGGCTGCGGTAAAACTCGACGAGGCCGCCGAGCGTCGGGGCGATCTCGGTCATCGCTTCCGATTGCAGGTCGGAATCGCGAATCGGTGTCAGCCCAACCAGCGTCTTCTTCAGCGACACGGTTTTTGAGACCACGAACTGGGCGTACAGCCACGCCGCCTTGCGCCGTGCCAGCGGCGTGCTCTTCAGCAGTGTCCATGAACCCGCGTCCTGATAGCCGAGCTTCATGCCCTCGCTCCAGTAGGGGCCGTGGGGCGACGGCGCCATGCGCCACTTCGGCGTGCCGTCGTCGTTCATCACCGCGAGCCCGGGCTGGATCATGTCGGCGGTGAAGGTGGTGTACCAGAAGATCTGCTGGGCGATCTGACCCTGCGCGGGGACGGGTCCCGCTTCCGAGAACGTCATGCCCGCGGCCTCCGGCGGCGCGAAGCGGCGCAGCCAGTCCATGTACTTCGTCAGCGCGTAGACGGCGGCGGGCGCGTTCGCCGCCCCGCCGCGCGACGTGGAGGAACCGGCCGGCCGACAGCCTTCGACGCGGATGCCCCATTCGTCGATCGGTAGGCCGTTGGGAATGCCGGCATCGCCCGCGCCCGCCATCGACAGCCAGGCGTCGGTGAAGCGCCAGCCGAGGCTCGGATCTTTCTTGCCGTAGTCCATGTGGCCGTAGACGCGCTCGCCGTCGATCTCGCCGACGTGCACCGAGAAGAACTCGGCGATGTCCTCGTAGGCGCTCCAGTTTTCCGGCACGCCCAGCTCGTAGCCGTAGCGCTCGCGAAACTGCGCCTGCAAATCCTCGCGCGCGAACCAGTCGGCGCGGAACCAGTAGAGGTTGGCGAACTGCTGATCCGGCAGTTGGTACAGCTTGCCGTCGGGGCCCGTGGTGAAGCTCTTGCCGATAAAGTCGTCTAGGTCGAGCGTCGGCAGCGTGACGTCGGCGCCCTCACCGGCCATGAAGTCAGACAGCGGCACGACGTAGCCGTAGCGCGCGTGGGTGCCGATCAGGTCGGAGTCGTTCACGTAGGCATCGTAGATGTTCTCGCCCGACTGCATCTGGGTCTGCAGCCGTTCGATGACGTCGCCCTCCTGTATCAGGTCGTGGGTGACCTCGATACCGGTGATGTCTTCGAAGGCGCGCGTCAGGGTCTCGCTTTCGTATTCGTGCGTGGTCAGCGTCTCGGACACGACGCGGATGCGCATGCCGCGAAACGGCTGTGCGGCTTGCCGGAACCAGGCCAGCTCTTCGAGCTGTGCCGCGGCGCTCAGCGTCGACGGCTGAAACTCGTCGCTCGCCCAGCGTTCGGCCGCGGCGACGAGCACAGACTCGTCGATGGCTGTCGGCGCCGGCGGCGCGGCGTCGTCCGAGCCGCAGCCGACGAGCAGCAGCAGGGCGCAGAGTGCGGGGGCGCGGGCGTTACGCGGCCGTTCGATGTTCATGGTCTCGCATCCAGTTGGTCGTTGACGTTGGGTTACAGCCCGCGGGTGTGCACGTCTTCGTTGAGCGCGAGCACGCTGTGCACGCCGCCGCTCGACGCCGCGAAGCGATTGATGCTGGTGTAGTTCGGGTTGAAGAACATGCGCGGTTCGAAGCCCATGACGCGCGCCGCCCAGACGTTGACGATGCCGCCGTGGCAGGTGATGGCGACCGTCTTGCCGCGGTTGCCCGCGATGATGGCCTCCAGCGCCGCGACGACGCGCTCAGCGAAGGGCGCGAACGCCTCGTTCGGCTGGCCGCTGTTCAGGCGCTCCCAGGTTTTGCGATCGCGCGCCTTGAGCTGCTCGTAGGGGATATAGCGGCTGGAGTGCTGGTCGAACTCCGCGACGTCGTCGCAGATCTCGGCCGTCAGGCCGCGCAGCGCGCTGAGCGGTTCCGCGGTTTCGCGGGCGCGCCGCATCGGACTGCTGTACAGGCGATCGATCGGCTCGCCGGCGAGCCACTCCGCCATCTTGCTGGCCTGCGCCTGGCCGACGGCCGACAGCGGCGGATCGGCCGCGCCGCCGTCGTCGCGCACCACCGCCTCGGGCAACCCGTGGCGTATCAGCAGCAGTTTCATGGCGTCCCCCTGGTTCTTGTTGTTTTGCTCTTATCGACTCGCGGCGTCGTCTTGCCGGGCTCGGCAGTCGCCTAGCCCCAGCGTAGCAGCGCCAGTGTAGCGGCGAGTGTCGCGGCGCTCACCCACCACAGCGGACCGGTGAAGGCGACGAGGGCAACGATATGCATGCCCGCCGCGATCAGCAGACTGATGAAGAAGCGATCGCCGCGGGTGGTCGCGAACGGCAGCCAGCCGCGCCGCAGCGTCGTCGGGCGATACAGCTCGAGCACGGTCAGCGCCGCGAGCAATGTGAAGATGGCCGCGAAGAAGATCGCGGTCGGCGCGGTCCAGGCCATCCACGTGAGCGACATCAGGACACCCGACCCAGCGCGAAGCCCGCCGCCAGATGGCGACGCACGAAGTACACGACGATCAGACCCGGGACGATCGTCAGCACGCCCGCCGCGCAGAGCACGCCCCAGTCCAGGCCCGACGCGCTGACCGTGCGCGTCATGACCACGGCGATAGGCTTGCTGTCGCTGCCCGTCAGCGTGCGCGCGAGCAGCAGCTCCACCCAGCTGAACATGAAGCAGAAGAACAGCGTGACACCAAGTGCTGCGCGGTTCATCGGCAGAAAGATGCGAAAGAAGAAGTAGCCGCGCGTGTGGCCGTCGAGGCGCGCCAGCTCATCGACCGAGCGCGGCGTGGCCGAGAAGAAGCCCTCCAGGATCCACACGGACAGCGGCACCGTGAACAGACAGTGGGCTAGGGCGACCGCCAGCGGCGTATCGAACAGCCCGAGCGTGGAATAGAGCTGAAAGAACGGCAGCAGGAAGACGGCGGGCGGCGCCATGCGGTTGGTCAACAGCCAGAAGAACAGGTGCTTGTCGCCGAGGAAGCGATAGCGCGAGAACGTGTAGGCGGCGGGTATCGCCACGGCGAGCGAGATCAGGCTGTTCAGCACCACGTAGCTGAGCGAGTTGGCGAAGCCGTTGAACCACACTGGGTTGGTGAAGATCTCCGAGTAGTTGGCGAGCGTCGGCGCGGCGGGAATCAACTCGACGCCGCCCGCGATGCTGTCGTTGCTGCGCAGCGACAGGTTCAGCAGCCAGTACAGCGGTATGAGGAGGTAGGCGCAGTACAGCCACAGGACCGCGCGACACAGCCGCGAGGTCATGGGCGCACCTCCTCGCCGGTCGGCCGCACGACGACCGAGTAGAAGACGAAGCACAGCACCAGAATCAGCAGGAAGTACAGAATTGAAAACGCCGCCGCCGGCCCCAGGTCGAACTGGCCCACCGCCATGGTGGCGAGATGCTGACTCAGGAAGGTCGTGCTGCTGCCCGGACCGCCGCCGGTCAGCACGAACGGTTCGGTGTAGATCATCAGGCTGTCCATCGTGCGCAGCAGCACGCAGATGACCAGCACGCCGGCGAGCTTCGGCAGCTCCACGAAACGAAACGTCTGCCAGGGACTCGCGCCGTCGAGGCTGGCGGCCGCGTAGTTGGCGCTTGGTATGGCTGATAGCCCTGCGAACGTCAGCAGCGCGACCAGCGACGACCAGTGCCAGATGTCCATGGCGAGCAGCGTTAGCCAGGCGTGCAGCGCATCGCCCGCGTAGTTGTACTGCACGCCCAGCGCGTTGATCGACACGCCCAGCAGGCCGATGTCCGGCCGCGCAAAGATCTGCCAGATCGTGCCCACAACATTCCACGGCACCAGCAGCGGCACGGCGAGCAGGATCAAGAGCGGCGTCGTGGCCTTTGAGTCGCGCGGCACGCCGCGCGCGATCGCGATGCCGAGCGGAATCTCGATGGCGAGCACGAGGGCGCTGAAGCTGAGCTGGCGCAGCAGCGCCGCGGAGAAGCGCTCGTCACGCAACGTCTCGCGATACCAGTCGAAGCCGACGAAATAGCGCGTGTTGAAATCGAGAATGTCCTGCACCGAGTAGTTGACCACGGTCATCAGCGGGATCACCGCGCTGAACGCGACGATCAGCAGCACGGGCAGCACGCCTAGCCAGGCGGCGTTGGTGTAGGGCTTGGCGTTCACGACTCGACCGCCCAGCCGTCGCAAAATCGCAGCTCGCGGTCGATCTGCAGGCCCGCCGGGTCGCCCGGTTGCCAGTCGTCGCGGGCGGCGACGGTGGCCTGCCAGTCATCGCCCGCCACGTCGACGAGCGCGGTCGGTCCTTCCGCGTCCGCGCCGGTGATACGCACGCGTTCGACGCGCACCGGCACGGTTGCGGCGTCGGCTGCCGCGAGGCGCGCCCAGTCCGGGCGAAAGCCCAGCAGCCACTCGCCGTTTCGATTGTCCTCCGGCGCGGAATCGCGTTCGGGCAGCGGGATGAGGTTCATCGCCGGTCTGCCGATGAAGCGCGCAACCTCGACGTGCCGGGGCGCGTCAAACAGCTCGCGCGGCGTGCCGATCTGCAGCGCTTCGCCGCCGTACAACACGCAGACGCGGTCGGCGAACGTCAGCGCCTCGGTCTGATCGTGGGTCACGTAGATCAGCGTGACGCCGAGCTCGGCGAGCGCCGCCTTCACCGCGCGGCGCACGCGCCATTTCATCGCCGGCTCGACCGCGGTCAACGGCTCGTCCAGCAGCACCAGCTTCAGATCCGGCGGCGCGAGCGCCTTGGCGAAGGCGACGAGCTGTTTTTCGAACAGCGACAGGCTTGCGATCGAGCGGCCGAGCAAGGCGGTGAGCTCGAACCGTTCGGCCACCGCGCGTCCGCGCGCGTCGCGTTCTTTGCGCGCCACGCCACGCGTGCGCAGCGCAAAGGTGATGTTGTCGAGCACGCTGAGCGATTCGTACAGCACCGGAAACTGAAACACCTGCGACACGCCGCGCTGCGCGGGTGCCAGCCGCGCGACGTCGCGGTCGTCCAGCAGCAGCCTGCCCTGCTGGCAGGGCAGCAGCCCGGACAGCAGGTTCAGCGCCGTCGTCTTGCCCGCGCCCGAATCGCCGAGCAGCGCCAGGCTGCCGCCCTGCGGCACCTCGAAGCTCAGGCCGCGCAGCGTCTCGTCGGCCGCGCCCGGATAGCGAAAGCGCAGGTCTTCCACGCGCAGGCCGCTCATGCGACGGCCGGCGCTGACGCGCCTTCGAGCGGCAGCCGCAGAAGATCGCGCGCATCGGCGAACAGCTCGATCGCGTCGCCCGTGATCTCGACGACGCCCGGCAGTTTCGCGACCCAGCGGTTGCTGTTGTCGCCCACGCCACGCAGCGTGCCCTGCACGAGCGTGTGGGCGCCGGTGGTCTCGACGGCGTCGATGTGCAGCCCGAACGCGCTGTGTGCGCCGCTCGGTGGCGCGAGATGCAGATGCTCCGGCCGCACGACGGTGGCGCTGTCATCGGCGTCGGCGCGCCAGTTCACGCCTGGCTCAGACATCAGATCGGCCGCAGCAAGGCTCGCGGGCTGTCGATAGAGCGCGAGCGGCGGCCCGCTCTGCAGCACCGCGTTGTCGGCCAGCAGCACGAGGTGATCCGCGATCGCGAACGCGTCGGCGACCTCCGTCGTGGCGAACACCAGCGTGGCGTCTCGCTCGCGCAGCAGCGCGCCGATCTCCAGCGTCAGTTGCTCGCGGAGGCGCAGATCGAGATTCACGAAGGGCTCGTCGAGCAGCAGGATCTTTGGGTCCGCCGCCAGCGCGCGACCGATCGCCAGACGCTGCTGCTGACCGCCGGAGAGTTCATCGGGTTTTTTGTCGAGGTGTTCGGCGATGCCCAGCGTTGCGGCAATGCGCTCCACTCGCTGGCTGCGCTCCGCACTATTGATGCCGGCGGCCACGAGGGGTGAGGCGATATTCTGCGCCACGCTCCAGTGGGGATAGTTCACGAACGCCTGGAACACGAAGCCGACGCCGCGTGCACCGCTGTTGAGTTCAGGCAGCCTTTCCTCGCGCAGGCTGATCGCGGCACTCGCTGTGCATTCCAGGCCAGCCAGCAAGCGCAGCAGAGGGGTTTTGCCGGCTCTGTTGCGTCCGAGCAGCACGGTGGTCGATGCACTTGGCAGGTCGATATCGACGGGCTGTCGACCGGCCGCGAGGCGCAGTTGTTTCAGGCTTAGGGTCATTGCGCGTATCGAATGCGAGCGTCGAGCCTACACGACGCCGTCTAGCGCCGCACGGCGGGCGCGGTCAGCGGGAGTTCCGCCGCGCGCCACGCCAGAAACAGCTCCAGCGCCACATACTCCGCGGCCCCGTAGTCGAACGGCTCCGCGCGAATGCCTTCGTTGCAGAAGCGCAGGCGCCGATGCAGCGAGCCCAGCGTCTGCCACTGCAGGCGGTACGTCGGATAGCCCGTCGGCTGCCCCTGACTCAGCCGATCGCCGCGCAGCATCCGGCCCGGGTTCAGCTCGTGACAGTGATGGCAGGCGAGGTTCATCTGGCCGCGCCGCGTGTAGTAGTAGTCGCGCGCGCGATCGAAGTGCACGCGCGCGGCACCCGCGATGCTCACGTCGAACGCCATGCCGGCTGACTGATGGGCGACGAGCAGCGTGAGCGACAGCAGCGGCTCGGACTCGTAGGGCAGCGGCGGGGCGAACTGGCGCTCGACGCGGCACTGCTCGATGCGCTGGGTGAGGTTCACCAGTCGACCGGTCGCGTTGACCTGCGGGTAGCGCGTGGCCGCGCCGCGCAGCGCCGCGGGCTCTCCGTGACAGTCCGCGCAGCTCGGGCTTTGGTCGCCGCCCTCGCGCCACAGCGCTTCGCCGCGATCCAGCCACAGATAGCCGGGATTCGCGAACGCGTCTGTCTCGAGCAATTGGGTATCCGCCGACTGATACTCGCGGCCGTCGCGCGTCTCGGCGAGCGTGCGCTCCGGCGGGGCTTCCGCGCAGCCGGCCGTCAGGGCCGCGACGACCAGCGCGCCGATTGCGCTAGCCCGCAACCGAAATCTCGCGGGTTTCCCGATGGCGCTCGCCGTTCAGATCGGTCCAGACGAATTCGAGCTGACCCCCGCGCTCGATGCGCGTCTGAAAGGTCAGGTAGGGATTGGCCGCGATCCCCGGCTGCAGGTCGGCGGCGAACACCAGCGCGCCGTCCAGGCGGCACTCGAAGCGTTTCAGGATGTCGCGCGGAATCGCCTCGCCCATCGCGTCGCGCCGAAAGCCCGTCTCCATCTTGTGGGTGATCAGCGTCTTGATGGTGACGACGCTGCCGGCCGCGACGGTCTTGGGAACGCTGATTCGCGCGCGCAGCGTCATGGCGGCTCAGATCAGAAAATCGAGGCAGGCCGCCTCGGTGACGATGGTTTCGGCGCGCCCGGCGAACAGGCGGCCGTCGTTCATGGTCGCGACGGCGACCACGGTCTGGGTATCGGCCAGCCGCACGCGGGTGGCGACGCTCGCGCTGCCGCTCGCGGGGCTGAGGTGAAAGCGGGCGAGCAGGGGCTCCGGGTTCTTTTCCGCGAACAGATGAATCTCGCGCACGTGGTCGGCGTCGGTCATTGGGCTGTCCACGCTGACCTCCAGCGCGACAGAGTTACCGTTTTCGGCCAGGGCCGGCATCGACAGCGCGACGCGCTCGTCGCGAATGTCGCGCGCGCCGAAGCTCTCGCGCAGCAGGTCCGCGATGGGGCGCGGCGCGGCGCGCAGGCTAAGCGGCGCGAGCACGAGCCACGCGCCCGTGGCGCTCAGCAGACTGCGGCGATGGATGCTCATACGCGCATGATACCGCGCTCGGGTTAGACTGCCGGGATGGGACAGCTCGTTGCCGGACAGTGGACGGATGAGGATCAGCGCGGCGTCGACGCGCATGGCCGCTTCGTGCGCCCGGACAGCCCGTGGCGGCGCTGGGTGACAACGGACGCCGACGCCGAGTTCCCGGCGGCGGCCGGTCGCTATCACCTGTACGTCAACGTCGGCTGCCCCTGGGCCTATCGCGCCGTGCTGTACCGCGCGCTCAAGGGTCTGGAGGACGTCATCTCGATGTCCTGCACCGCGCCCGGCATGGGGCGCGAGGGCTGGACTTTCCTTGATCCGGATTCGGACGGCGCCAGCCGAGACGACTTCACCGGCCACGCCCATATGCACCAGGTCTACAGCGCGGCGGATGGCGACTTTACCGGCCGGGTTACCGTGCCCGTGCTGTGGGATCGCGAGCGGCAGACGATCGTCAACAACGAATCGTCCGAGATCATCCGCATGCTGAACTCGGCGTTCGATGCGTGGGCGGCGCATCCCGACATCGACTATTACCCCGAACCGCTGCGGCCGGAGATCGATGCGATCAACGAGCGCGTCTACGCCGCGCTGAACAACGGCGTGTATCGCGCCGGCTTCGCGCGCTCGCAGAGCGCCTATGAGGCGGCATGCCGCGAGGTGTTCGCCGAGCTGGACGCCTGCGAAGCGCGGCTGAGTCGGCAGCGCTATCTCGTCGGCGAGCGCATCACCGAGGCCGACTGGCGACTGTTCTCGACGCTGCTGCGTTTCGATCTCGCCTACTACCCCGTGTTTCGCTGCAATCTGCGCCGGCTGGTCGACTACCCGAACCTGTGGGCCTACGCGCGCGATCTGTATCAGCAGCCGCGGGTGGCGGAGACCGTGGATTGGGACGCGTTCAAGGGCATCTACTGGTCGCGCGTGGGCATGATCCCGCTGGGGCCGGACGACGACTGGCATGCGCCCCACGGCCGCTGACGGCGTGGCAGGGCAGCCGTAATGCAGACCGACGCGTCGCCGAGGCTGTCGCTGTACAAGTTCGCGGGCTGCCCCTGGTGCGAGCGCGTGCTGGCCGCCGTCGATCATCTCGGCATCGAACTGGAGCTGCGGGATATCCGCCGCGAGACCGCGCACGGCGACGCGCTGCAGAGCGCCGTCGGCAGGAAGCGCGTGCCGGTGCTGCGCATCGACGACGGCGAGGGCACGCGCTGGCTGCCCGAGTCCGCCGACATCGTCGCCTACCTGTATCGAGAGTTTGGCGCGGATCGCACGCCCGCGTTTCTCGCGTCGAACCGCCCGCAGGCGCTGGGCCTGTGGCTGGGGCTGCCGCTGGTCGCGCTCGGCTTCTTCGCGCCGGACGGCTACCGCGGCTGGTGCTTCTTCCTGGGCGGCATGATCTGGCTGCTGGGCAATCGGGCGCCGCTGCTTAGAGGCGCACTGCGACGGCTGCGGCCGGCGCGTGCCGTCGATTCCGCGCACTAGGCGGTCTGCGCATGGCAGCGCCAAAGCTCGGCTGGGGTCACATCAACATCAACGTCAGCGATCTGGACGCGTCGATCGCCTTCTATGAAAAGCTCGGCTTCAGCGTCCTGATCCCAGGGGTTCCCTATCTCGGCGTCAAACGCGGGGCGCGCGGCGAGCTGCCGGTCGATCTCGCGCGTGCGCTGGACGTGCCGGAGAGCAGCGCCGCGCGCGCCTGCATCATGCAGCTCGACGACGGGTTCCCGAAGATCGATCTCACCGAGTACGCGAACGCATCGCCCCAGCCTGCCGGGGCCAACGACGATCTCGGCATGGTGCGGCTGTGTCTCGCGACGCGAAACCTCGCGCAAGACTACGCGGCGCTCGTTGCTGCGGGGGTCGAGTTCGTCTCACCGCCCACCGAAGGCGTCGGCGGCATGGCGCATATCGCGATCTGTCGGGACCCCGACGGCACGTTGATTGAGCTGATCGAACTGCACCTCGATCAGTGGGCGGGCTGACAGCGAGCGCCGGTGCGCTGCGCAATCTTGCCCGGGCGCGTGATTCCAAAGTAAGAAACGGAGTTTCCCGTGCTCGTCGATTCGATAGGGTGCGCAGCAGATTCTGATCTGGCGGATGCCCATGGAGTTCGGCGCGCTACTTTTGTTCCTGTTCCCGCTGGCGTACAGCCCCGGTCCGGGAAACATGCTGTTCGCGGCCAACGGCGCGCGGTTCGGTTTTCGGTCAACCTTGCCCGCCACGTTGGGATATCACCTCGCCACCCTGCTGGTTACGACTGCGCTCGGGATGGGCTTCTCCACCGCGGTGGGCGCTGCGCCCCGTGCGCTGTTGATCGTTCAGCTCGCGGGTTCGCTGTACGTGCTGTACCTCGCCTGGTCGCTCTGGCGATCCGGGAGTATCGACGGGGCCGCCGAAGCGAGACCCCTCGGCTTTTGGGGCGGCGCCGTGCTGCTGGTATTGAACCCCAAGGCGTACGTCATCATCGCGCTGATGTTCTCTCAGTTCTTGCCGGCGTCTAGCGATCTCAAACTTGTTGCGGCGATCGCATTGGTGTTCACGCTGAACAATCTGCTGGCATTTTCGCTGTGGACGCTGGTCGGGGACGCGCTCGCCCGCGTGTTTCGCAACGACAGCAACGCGCGGCTGCTAAACCGCGTTTTCGGCCTGATGTTGGGACTGGTCGGCCTTTGGATGTTGCTGTCCTGAGCTTCCGTGTGCGGGACGCCTTTAGGCCTACTCCCCGCTCGTCGTCAGCGTCAGCAGATAGGCCACCAGATCGTCGAGCTCCTGCGCGTCCAGCACCGGCTGGTCCGCGTAGCGCGTCATCACCTGATTCAGGCCGTCGCTGCGGTGATACGCCGGCATCGCCGTGTCGGGGTTGAAGCGCGTCGGGTCCGTGACGCGATCGCGCAGCATGCGGGCATCCAGGCGCGCGCCGACGTTCGACAGGTCCGGCCCGATGTTGCCCTGAAAGGGCGCGTCGAGCTGCTGCACCTGGTGACACAGCAGGCAGTGGCCGCGCTCGCGGTCGATAAAGACCGCGCGCCCGGCTTCGGGATCGCCGGCGCGCGCGTGCGGCGCGCCGAGCAGCACCCACAGGCCGAGGGGCAGCAGGAAGCGCGCGTCGGCGGCGAGCCGCGCGAGTCTCACCCGAACACGTCCCGGGTAATCGCTGTGAACCAGTCGCGCGCGTAGCGCGCCTCGAGCGCGCGGCTGGCGGCCGGCGCGTCCAGCGGGCTGGTGCCACCCGCACCGGGTACCTCCGCCCAGCGCTCGCCGTTCGGTCGATAGACCCCGGCGACCGAGATGCCGTAGTCCGGCGCTACCAGGCTGTAGCAGGTGTTGAGCAGCGTGGTGTCGAGCGGCTCCTGATCGCCCAGCAGGCGTGCGATCTGCAGCCCGACCAGGCGACCCTGGGCGTTCGCCGCGAAGGCGGACTTCGGCATCGCGTTGGCGATGGCCGCGTCGCCGATGACGTGGATGCGCTCGGCCAGGGTCGCGGCGAAGGTCGCCGCGTACACCGGGCACCAGCCGCTCGCGTCCGCGACGCCCGCGCGCGCGGCGATCGCGCCGGCCTTCTGCGGCGGCACGACGTTGATCACATCGGCGGCGTACTCGTCGAAGTCGGTGAACACGCGACGCGCGTCGGCGTCGACGCCGATCACCCTTGCGCCGTCGGCGGCCCCGAGCCACTGCAGACGATCGCCGTAGCGTTCCCGCCAGGCGGCGCGAAACAGCGACATCTTCGAAAACCGATCCTTCGCGTCCAGCAGCAGCAGGCGCGCGCCGGGCTTGTGCGTCCTCAGATAGTGGGCGATCAGCGAGGCGCGCTCGTAGGGGCCCGGCGGACAGCGGTAGGGGTTCTCGGGGATCGTCATGACGACCAGCCCGTCCGCGGGCATCGCGCGTAGCTGCTCGCGCAGCAGCAGGGTCTGCGCGCCCGCCTGCCAGGCGTGCGGCAGCCGCTCGCTGGCGGCCCGGTCGTAGCCGGGCAGCGCCGCGTAGTCGACGTCGATGCCCGGCGAAAGCACCAGGCGGTCGTAGGTCAGACGCTCGCCGTTCGCGAGCGTCACGCTGCGGCGCGCGGCGTCGACGTCGCGGGCGGCGGCGATGCGCACCTCGATGCCCAGCGCCGCGAGCGTCGCATAGCCAAACTGCTGCACCGGCAGTTCGCGCAGACCGGCGATAACCAGATTGCTGAACGGACAGGCCGTGTAGGTCGCCTCGCGCACGATCAGCGTGATGCGCGCGCTTGGCAGCGCGACGCGCAGCGTGCGTGCGCAGGTGGCGCCGCCGAAGCCGCCGCCGACGATGACGATCCGCGGCCGAGCGCTGCCGGTGCTGGCGCAGCCGGCGAGCCCTGCAAGCGTCGCGGCCGACGCCCCCGACACCCCCGAGGCATAGCGCAGCAGCGCGCGGCGGCCGATCATCGGGATGCGTTCCCCTCTTTTGACGATGCCGCGCCGCCTGTCTCTCGCGCCGCGCCGTTTGCGGCAAACACTGCGGCGATCCGCTCCAGCTCCGCGTCGCTGTAGCCCTTCGCCAGTCGATTCATCAGCGTCGCGGGCCGCTCGTCGCGCTTGAACGCGAGCAGCAGTTCGGCAAGCTCGTGGGCGTCGCGACCATCGAGCGCCGGCAGCGCGCCGGCGGCCTGCGCCCCGTGGCAGCCGCGACAGCCACCGGCCAGCGCAACGGCGGCATCAGTCGCGGCTCGGGTTTGCGCCGGCTGTTCGGCCATGCGCTCGGTCTCCGAAGCCCCGGCAGGCGCAGCGGCGAGCAGCCAAACGGCGAGCAGCGCGCCGCGGCCGATCGCGGCCGCGGTGCGCGTCGGGCTTACAGTCAGACCGTACGCTGCGCCTGGCTCTGTCACGCGATGGTGATGTCGCTCTTCGAGATCGGCACCTCGCGAATGCGCTTGCCGGTCGCGGCGAAGATCGCGTTCAGCACGGCCGGCGCGGCGACGGCAATGGTCGGCTCGCCGACGCCGCCCCAGAAGCCGCCCGAGGGCATGATCAGGGTCTCGACCTTAGGCATCTGCGCCATCTTCATGGATGGATAGGTGTGGAAGTTGTTCTGCTCGATCGCGCCATCCTTGACGGTGCAGGCACCGCCCAGCAGCGCGGACAGGCCGTACACGAACGAGCCCTCGACCTGGGCCTGCGCCTGCTGCGGATTGACCGCGTAGCCGGGATCGGTCGCGGCGACGATGCGTTCGAGCTTCACCTTGCCGTCGGCGTCGGTCGATACCTCGGCGCAGGCCGCCACGTAGCTGCCGAACGCGTAGCAGACCGACAGTCCCAGGTGCTTCTTGTTGCGCTTGCGGCGCTTCCAGTCGGACTTGTCGGCCACGGCCTGCAGCACGGCCCGACCGTTGGGGTTGTCTTCCATCAGCGCGAGCCGAAACTTCAGCGGATCCTTGCCGGCCGCGTGGGCCAGCTCGTCCATGAAGCACTCCATGTAGATCGCGTTCGGGTTGACGTTCACGCCGCGCCAGAAGCCGGGCCGGATGTGCGTGTTGCGCATGGCGTGATCGACCAGCAGATCGGGGATCGTGTAGCTGATCTTGTGATCGCCCTGCGGTGCCAGCGCCTGAAAGGTCACCGGGTCCATGCCGTTCTGCAGCCGATTCGGCATCAGGCCGGCGATGATCGACTGGCCGGAGATGCGCAGGTGCAGGCCCTTTAGCTTGCCCTTCTTGTCCAGCCCGGCGACGACGCGCGCCTTGGTGACGGGGTGGTAGAAGCCCTGCAGCATGTCTTCTTCGCGCGACCACAGCAGCTTCACCGGCGTGCCGGGAAATTCCTTCGCGATCAGCACGACCTGGGTGACATAGTCCGGCGCGCCGCGGCGACCGAAGCCGCCACCCAGATGCAGCTTGTGCACGTCGCACTGCTCGAGCGGCAGTCCGGACGCGGCGGCCGCGGCGGCGTGGGCCGCCTCGCCGTTCTGGGTCGGGCACCAGACCTCGCAGAACTCCTCGGTCCAGCGCGCGGTCGCGTTCTGCGGTTCCATGGTCGCGTGGTTGAGATAGGGGTAGCTGTAGACGGCCTCGACGACGCGGTCGGCGGACTCGATGGCACCCTGGGCGTCGCCCGACTGGTTGCCGATCAGATCGGTCTGCGCCGTCAGGCCTTCGGTCAGCCGGCGGTCGATCTCGGCGCTGTCGAGGCCGGCGCCCTCGCCCTTGTCCCACTCGATCTTCACCGTCTTCAGCGCCTTCTGCGCGCGCCACCAGGTGTCGGCGACAACCGCGACGGCGTTGTTGCCGACCTGCAGCACCTTCTTTACGCCCTTCGCCTTCTCGGCCTCTTTGGCGTCGAAGCTCTTCACCGTGCCGCCCATCACCGGGCAGGCGGTGATCGCGGCGTTCAGCATCCCCGGCAGCTGCACGTCGGCGCCGTAGATCTGTTTACCCGTCAGCTTGTCCAGGGTATCGAGGCGCTTTTTCGGCTGGCCGGCGATGGTCCATTCGCTGGGATCCTTCAGCGTCACCTCCAGCGGCGGGGCGAGCTTCGCGGCGTCGGCCGCCACCGCGCCGTAGGACAGGCGCTTAGCGTTTTTCTTGTTGCTGATGACGCCCTTGGTGACGCTGCAGTCGCCGGGGCTCACGCCCCAGCGCGCGGCGGCGGCCTCGACCAGCATCAGGCGCGCGGCCGCGCCGCCCTCGCGCACGTACTGGTGGCTCTCGCGGATGCCGCGACTGCCGCCCGTGGCGTAGTTTTTCCAGACGCGATCGCGAACCAGGTTCTCGCGCGGCGTGGGGTATTCGGTCGTGACGCGCTCCCAGTCGCATTCCAGCTCTTCGGCGACGAGCTGGGCGAGGCCGGTGAGTGTCCCTTGCCCCATCTCGGAGCGGGCGATGCGAATCGTGACGGTGTCGTCCGGGGCGATCACCACCCAGGCGTTGACCTCGTCCGGGGTCGCGAGTGCGGCGGCCTGGCGCGTGCCGAGCGGCAGCACGCCGACTGCGAGGCCGGCGCCGGCCGCGCCGATCATGAAGCGGCGACGGCTGAATTCGACGCCCTTTTTCCGGTTGGCTTGCTGGTTGGCTTGGATGGCTTCGCTCATAGCGTCACCTCTGTCGCCAGGCTGTCCGCGAGGGCGAGCTGGTCACCTGTCGCTGGGTCGTCCACCGCGGCCTGCGCCGCGCCGATGGCGGCGGCGCGGTGGATGCCGGCGCGAACCCGCTGCAGGGTGCCGCAGCGGCAGATGTTGGTCATGTGGAGATCGATGTCCTGATCCGTCGGATCGGGCTTGTTCTGCAGCAGCGCGCTCGCGGCCATGATCATGCCGGCTTGGCAATAGCCGCACTGAGGCACGTCCAACTCGGCCCAGGCCTGCTGCACCGGGTGGTCGCCGTCCGCCGACAGGCCCTCGATCGTGGTGATCTTCTGGGTCGGCTGTACCGCCACCGCGGGATAGACGCAGGAGCGCACGGGCTGGCCGTCGACGTGCACGGTGCACGCGCCGCACTGGGCGATGCCGCAGCCGAACTTGGTGCCGGTCAGGCCGGCCTGTTCGCGCAGCACCCACAGCAGGGGTGTGTCCGGGTCGAACTCGAGTTCGACGTCGGCGCCGTTGATATTGAGTGTGGCCATGGTTGGGGTCCTCCGGGCGATACGACAAGTCCATGCGCCAGGCCTCGGCGCGGCAGGCATCTGCCCTGGTCCCTCAGCGGCAGCCGTCCCGTCTGGGCATTCTAGCGCGTCTGCGTCGCGGCAGAGCCGCGGCCGAGCCATTCAGGCGATCACCACCGTCTTGCCCAGCTTGCGGTCAACCAGTTCTTTGGTGTGGTTCGCCAACTCTCGAAACAGCGCCCGCGCGGGCGAGCGGGCGCGCCAGGCGAACGCGTGCTGGCGCTGCATGCTGGCGCCGGCGACGCTGGTGACCTCGAGATAGTCGCTGCGATTGATCTCGGACAGCACATACAGCGAGGGCAGAAAGGCTACGCCCATGCCCATCACGACCATGTGGCGCAGCGTATCCAGGCTGGTGCCCTCGTAGTCGCGCCGCGCGGCCGCGCCCAGGCGCTCGCAGAGTTCGTTGATCTGCCGGGTATACAGATGATTGTCGTCCAGGGTCAGCACCGACTCGCCGCGCAGATCGGCGCGATCGACCTGCTTTTTGCCGGCCAGGCGGTGGTCCCGCGACACCACGAGCTGCAGCGGTTCGAGAAACAGGGGCTCGACCTCCAGGCTCGACTCGTTGATGGGCAGCGTGGACAGGATCAGGTCGTATTCGCCGCGACTGAGGCCGTCCTCCAGCTCAGCGGGCGTCGCCTCGCGGACATAAAGCTGCAGCGAGGTATAGGCGCGGTGCAGGCCCGGCAGGATATGCGGCAGCAGATAGGGCCCCAGCGTCGGTGTAACGCCGAGGCGATAGGTGCCGACGCCGTGTCCCGACAGGCGCTGGGCCGCGTCGCCCAGATCGTGCGCGTGCTCCAGCACGCGCTGCGCGTAGTCCAGCAGCTCCCGACCGGCCGGGGTCAGGGTCGTGCCGCTGCGCGAACGCTCGAACAGTGAGATTTCCAGCTCGCGCTCGAGTGCTGCGATCTGACCGGTGAGGGTCGGCTGCGTGACGTCGAGCTGGTCGGCGGCGCGGCGAAAACTGCCGCGATCCGCGATGGCCAGAAAATACTCCAGTTGGCGCAGCGTGAAGTTCATGGCGCAACGCTAGCAGATTTCGTTTGACTGCCGTCGCGGCGGTCTGCGGCATGGCGCCCGCTAAGCGCGTCGTCGCGACGCGACTCGCTACTGCGCCTGACTCGAGCGCCAGGCGCGATCCCGCCACCAGCAGGCCAGCGCCGTCGCGGCGACGATCGCGGCGCTCGCCGCCCAGAACGCCGCGTCGATGCCGCCGACCACGCCAAGCGGTGATAGCAGCACATACAGCCAGACGATGCCGGCAAACAGCACGATCGCGGTCGGCTGCGCGTAGCGCCAGGGCGTCAGGTCGACCAGGTCGCGCGCCTGGTACCACCAGGGCGCCGCGGGCCGCGCGCGGCCGATCAGCAGCATGATGGTCACCTCGATCGCGAACAGGATCGCGTACAGGTGAATGAAGTTGATGCCGGTGTCGAAGACGAACTGCAGCAGCCCGTAGGCAACGACGTGAAACACCACCGCGACCTTGGCCGCGAGCGGCGGCACCCGCCGCGTGAACAGCCCCACCAGCACGAGCGTGATGACGGGAATGTTGTAGAAGCCGGTGAAGATGCGAATGATCTGCCACAGCCCTTCCGGGGCGTACTGTAAGAGCGGCGCGGCGACGAACGAAAACAGCGCGATCACGACGCTGGCCCACTTCGCGACGCGGATCAGGGTCGCGTCATCCGCCGCGCGCCCGCGCCGCTGCGCCATGGGCTGGTAGACGTCCAGCACGAACAGGGTCGCCGCGCTGTTCAGCAGCGAATTGAATGAGCTGAACACCGCGCCCAGCAGCACGGCCAGAAAGAACCCCGCCAGATAGGTCGGCAACACGTTGGCGACCAGGGTGGGGTAGGCGAGGTCGATGGTCTCGAGGCCGCTGCCGTAAAGATGAAAGGCGATGATGCCCGGCAGCATCATGAAGAACGGCACCAAGAGCTTGAAGAAGCCGGACAGCAGCACGCCCTTCTGACCCTCCGCGAGATTCTGCGCGCCCAGCGTGCGCTGAATGACGTATTGGTTCGTGCCCCAATAGAACAGGTTGGCGAGGAGCATGCCGGTGAACAGGGTGCCGAAGGGCACTGGGTCCGTGCTGCTGCCGATGGCGTTGAGTTTGTGGGTGTCGGTGGTGAGCACGATCTCCAGGCCCGCCGCCGCGCTGCCGCCGCCGAGCGCCATCAGCCCAAACAGCGGCACTAAAATGCCGACGATCATCAGCCCGATGCCGTTGATCGTGTCGGAGACCGCGACCGCTCGCAGACCGCCGAACACCGCGTACACGCCGCCGACCACGCCGATGACCAGGATGGTGCCGAGCAGGCCGGCCTCGAAGCCGACGCCGAACAGTTCGGGTACGTCGAACAGGCGCAGCACCGCCAGCGCGCCCGAGTACAGGATCGACGGGATGGTGACGAGGCCGTAGCCGAACAGAAACAGCACGACGGTCAGCCGCCGCACGCCGGCGTCGAAGCGGTCCTCGAGAAACTGCGGCAGGGTGGCGAAGGCGCCGCCGAGATAGCGCGGCAGGAAGACGAGCGCCATGGCGATGATGGCGATGCCGGCCGTCACCTCCCAGGCCATCGCCGTCATGTTGAAGCCGTACGCGGAGCCGTTCAGCCCGATGAGCTGTTCGGCGGACAGGTTCGTCAGCAGCAGCGAGCCGGCGATGAAGGTGCCGGTCAGCCCGCGCCCGGCGAGAAAGTAGCCCTCCTTGCTGTCGACCTCGCCACGGGTCTTCAGGTAGGCGATCCATCCGACCAGCCCCATAAATGCGGCGCAGGTCGCCAGCGTGAAATAGATGTTTTCGGCTGCCACCGCGTAACCCTGGTCAATCCGCGGCGCAGCTTAACCCGGTTCGACGATGACTTTGCCGTGGGCGTTCGGGGTGGCGAGCTCTTCGAACGCCGCGGCGATGTTTTCCAGCGCGACCCGGTGAGTGACGAGGGCCGCGAGTTGATCGGCGCTATCTGCGACCCAGTTGAGCGTCGCGGCGAACTCTTCTTCGCTATAGCCCAGCACAAACTGCACGTTGAGCTCTTTGTTGATGGCGCCCAGCGCGCGAACGCGATCCGTCTCTAAACAGACACCAACCACCACGACCCGGGCTCGATGTGGGGCGCGGGCGAAGATCTGATCGAGCACCCCGGGCACACCGACACACTCGAACACCACAACATCGGCGCGGCGCCGGATAGCTTCGTGGTGCCAGGCGTCCTCCGTGCTCGGATCGATCACCGCATCAGCGCCCAACTGTTCGGCCAGTCGTCTGCGCTGCGGTGAATATTCGGACACCAACACGGGTGCCACGCCCGCCCGCTTGAGCGCCAGCAGTGTTGCTAACCCGACCGGTCCCGCACCGATAACCAAAGCCGTATCGCGCGACCCCAGACGGGCCATTGCGGCCGCGTGGGCGCCGACGGCGAGCGGTTCGGTAAGCGCCGCGATGTGGGCAGGGGTTGCGCCCGGGACCGGCAGGCACAGCGCCTTCGACAACACCATGTACTCCGCGAACCCGCCGGCCGACTCGGTGGTGTAGCCGAGGCTGACGGGACGTTCGCGCGTCAGCATCGGCACCGAGGTCACCAGCGTGCCCGGCGGCAGGTCGCTGCCGCCGCCGCCCAGCACCTCGGCACAGAATTCGTGGCCCAGGATGACCGGGTCAAAGCTGGTGAGCTTGAACGCGCCGCCGACCTCGCGGCTGGTGGTCACGAAGTCGTGGGTATGCCGGGCCGCGTGCAGGTCGGAGCCGCAAATACCGCAGGCGCGGCTGCGGACCAGGATCTCGCCGGTCTGAGGCTCGGGGACTGGCACGTCGTCGACCCAGATCCTGCCGCGCTCCATCAATGCTGCTCGCATGGGGATCCCCTTCTTCGCTCATCGCACCGCCAATGGCTGTCCGGATAGCGGCCCTCCGGATAGCGGCCCTCCGGACAGCGGCCCTCCGGACAGCGGCCATAGGTCGCACAGCCCCCGGATCGGCTCCCGCCGACGTTACTCTGAGAGCCGGTCGCTTGAAAATGCCGAAACGCTCGCTTTAACTCGTGCGCACAGATTGATTGAAGGCAGGACCGTGGCGGAAGCAGCGGAACAGGGCGGGACAAACGCAGCGGACAACAAGGCGGGCAGGGCCGCCGGGGGCGTCGCGCAGTTCGGGGCGGAGACGCTGCTCGACCTGCCCACGCTCCTCGAGGATCTGGTCGGCGCAGAGTGGATCACCCAGCGGCAGGCGGAAGACATCCTGATCGCGCCGCGCTCCAAAAAGGAGCTGTCCCAACACCCGATCGAGATCGTCGCCGCGCGCGAGCACGACCTGGCCGGTCAGCCGGGCAAGCCGCTGGATCTCGAGATCATGACCGAGCGGATCGCCAAGCAGTCAGGGCAGCCGTGCGTGCGCATCGACCCGCTGAAGATCAACGTGAATCAGGTGACGGAGGTGATGTCCTACGCCTTCGCCCAGCGCCACAACATCCTGGCGCTTAAGGTCACGGACGACGAGGTGCAGATCGCCTCCGCCCAGCCCTACATGACCGGCTGGGAGGGCATGCTCACCCAGACCCTGCGCGGTCGCATGATCACGCGGGTCGTGGCCAACCCGGCCGACATCACGCGCTACCAGCTCGAGTTCTACACGGTCGCCCGCAGCGTGCAGAAGGCCGGCGACGAGGGCCTGGAGCTATCGAACGTCGCGAACCTCGAGCAGCTGCTCGAACTGGGTGCGATGAAGTCGCCCGAGGCGAACGACGCGCACATCGTCAACATCGTCGACTGGCTGCTGCAGTACGCCTTCGAACAGCGCGCCAGCGACATCCACATTGAGCCGCGGCGCGACAAGGGCCTGGTCCGGTTTCGCATCGACGGCGTGATGCATCACGTCTACGAGCTGCCCGCCGTCGTGAACGCGGCGGTCACCAGCCGGCTGAAGATTCTCGGCCGCATGGACGTCGCGGAGAAGCGCCGACCGCAGGACGGCCGCGTCAAAACCAAGAGTCCCGACGGCGACGAGGTCGAGCTGCGCCTGTCGACGCTGCCGACCGCGTTTGGCGAAAAGATGGTGATGCGCATCTTCGACCCTGACGTGCTGCTGCGCACGCACGAGGAGCTGGGCCTAGCAGGCAAAGAGTTCCAGCGCTGGCGCGACATGACGCAGCAGCCGAACGGCATCATTTTAGTTACCGGACCCACGGGCTCGGGCAAGACGACGACGCTCTATTCGACGCTGAAGACGCTCGCGACCTCCGAGGTGAACGTCTGCACCATCGAGGATCCGATCGAGATGGTGGAGCCCGCGTTCAACCAGATGCAGGTCCAGCACAACATCGACCTGACCTTCGCGTCGGGCGTGCGCGCGCTGCTGCGGCAGGACCCGGACATCATCATGGTGGGCGAGGTGCGCGATCTCGAGACCGCCGAGATGGCGATTCAGGCCGCGCTCACCGGCCACCTCGTGATCTCTACGCTGCACACCAACGATGCGCCGACGGCGATCACGCGCCTGCTGGACCTGGGCGTGCCCGCCTACATGATCAAGGCGACCGTGCTTGGTGTGATGGCGCAGCGGCTAGTGCGCACGCTGTGCCCGCACTGCAAGACGGAAGAGCCAGTCGACGAAGACGCCTGGAACGTGCTGACCGCGCCGTTTCGGGCCAAGCCGCCGCAGCGGGTGTTTGCGCCGGTCGGCTGCCTCGAGTGCCGCGATACCGGCTATCTGGGTCGCATGGGGATCTATGAGCTGCTGCCGATGACCGAGGCCGTGCAGAAGCACATCATCGGTGAGGTGATGCTCGAAGACGTGCGCCGCCAGGCTTACAAGGACGGCATGCTGTCGCTGCGCCTGTCAGGCGCCCAGAAAGTTGGCGCGGGGTTGACGACCATCGCCGAGGTGCTGCGCGTCGCGCCGGTAACCCAGGGCGAATAGCCGCGCGGCGCGCGCTAGATTTTTGTGATGCGCGTCACACTTTTCCGTCGACTCCTTTCAGCTCCCTTACACCGCGCTTACAAGCCGCACAGTGTTCATTACTTCTGCTACGCCCTCCTTACGACTCTTACACGCTCGTTCTATCGCCTGTTTAGGCTGATCCCTAGACTGCTTGCCATCGGGTCGATGCGGGTCGTCGGCCACACCAGTTTCACTAGCAGTATCGGTGATGAACATGAAGGCGCTCCCCAAGCTCCCGTCTCTTTCTTCAACGCTTGCCGCAGGCCTTCTCTGTGCCGCAGGTTCTGTCGCGCACGCCGACATGATCTACACCTTCGAAGAGGGCGCGGGCGCGTTCGGCAACACGTCGCTCAGCGATGAGCGGCGCTCGTACGACTCGATCCATTCGACCTACTCGGACGCCGACCAGCGCTTCACCTTCAGCACGGACTTCGGGGATTCGCCCGCAGACGGTTTCTGGATGGTGGTCAACGCCGGTGCCAGCCCTAAGGGCGTCGACGGCGAACTGGCGATCCTGTACGGCGACCTGACCACCGGCCATCTGGTGGCGATCGAATACGACGGCAAGAGCGCGCGCAGCTCCTGGCGCAACAACCCTGATGTGTTGGTCGATTTTGGCTATGCGATTCAGACCAGCGCCGACGGCAGCAGCTTCAGTTTCGATATCGACGTGTCCGCGCTGAACGACCCCGCCATCGTGGGCGGATCGGCGGACTGGGCGGGCGTGCAGTTCGGCACCGACCCCGACAATCCGAATCAGGTGGGCTGGTGGTTCCACCCGACCTGGGGCACCGACTTCTTCATGCCCGGCGGTGGCGACGGTCAGGCCAGCACGTCTTCGGCAGGCTTTTCATTCCACGCCTTCGACAGCGCCTGGTTCGACGGCGCCGGCATGCCCGCCACGCCGACGTCCGTGCCGGAGCCCGGCGTGATCGGTTTGCTGGCCCTTGGCCTTGGCATGCTCGGTCTGATCACGCGGCGCCGCCAGCGGGCGCAGCCGCTGATCGCCTGAACCGCGACAGTCTCGTTTCCAGCGCCTGGCTGCGTGCAGCCAGGCGCTTTTTTTTGTGCGCGTAGCCGCCCCGCATCGGCCCGCTGACACGGCTCCTGGCACCGCAGGGTTTCTCGCCCGGCAGTGAAAATTGTGGTGCAATAAGCCGCTTTTCGGCGGTCTGAATCTCATGTCCCCTCTACTTTCAGGCCTCGCGGACCGCGACGGCGTCATCTGGATCAATGGTGAACTCGTCGACTGGCGCGATGCCCGCGTCCACGTGCTGACGCACACGTTTCACTATGGCGTCGGCGTCTTCGAAGGCGTGCGCGCCTATGCGACGCCCGCCGGCACGCGCATCTTTCGCCTGGTCGATCACACCCAGCGACTGTTCAACTCCGCGAAGATCCTGCGCATGGAACTGCCTTTTGACGCTGCGACGCTGAACGCCGCGCAGGCGCAGGTGATTCGCGACAACGGTCTCGATGAGGGCTACCTGCGCCCGATGGCTTTTCTCGGCAGCGAGGGCATGGGACTGCGCGCCGAGGGACTGTCGGTTAACGTCATGATCGCCGCCTGGCCCTGGCCGTCCTACATGGCGCCGGAGGCACAGGAGCTAGGCATCCGTATGCAGACGTCTTCCTACACGCGCCATCACGTCAACATCACGATGTGCAAGGCGAAGGCCAACGGCAACTACATCAACTCGATTCTCGCGCTGCGCGAGGCGATCGACTCGGGCGTTGACGAGGCGCTGCTGCTCGACAACGAGGGCTACGTCGCCGAGGGCACTGGCGAGAACATCTTTCTCGTTAAGGGCGATACGCTGCACACGCCCGAGCTCACGAGCTGCCTCGCGGGCATCACGCGGGACACGGTCATCGCCCTCGCCGCGGACGCGGGCCTGTCGGTGGTCGAGCGCCGCATCACGCGCGACGAGGTCTATATCGCCGACGAGGTCTTTCTGACGGGCACCGCGGCCGAGGTCCTGCCGGTTCGCGAGGTCGACGGGCGCACGATCGGTGGCGGCGGTCGCGGCCCCGTGACCGAGCGCCTGCAGGCGGACTACTTCGATCTGGTTCGCGGCCACGCGACGGACAAGCATGGCTGGCTAGCCGCCGTTTAGCGCGAGGATTGCGCGTGAAGCAGCTGCTCATCGCCCCCGCCTGGATCGGCGACATGGTGATGGCTCACAGCCTGGTGCGCCTGCTCGCAACAGCAGACCCCGCCCTGGAGCTGCACGTTGTCGCGCCCGCCGCGACGGTCGACGTGGCGACCCGCATGGACGAGGTGCACCGCACCCATACGCTACGCGTCGGCCACGGTCAGTTCGGTCTCGGGCCGCGGCGTCGGCTCGGTCGCAGCCTGCGAGCGGAACACTTCGACCGCGCCTACGTGCTGCCGAACAGCTGGAAGTCCGCGCTGGTGCCCTGGCTTGCCGGCGTGCCGCGCCGCGTCGGCTGGCTGGGCGAGTCGCGCTGGGGGCTGCTCACCGAAGCCCCGCGACTGGACGCGACGGCGCGCGAGGCGCTGCCGCTGATGATTGCCCGCTTCGCGGCGCTCGCCGGCTACCGGGGCGAGCCGGCCGACATCCCGCGGCCGCGGCTGGCCGTCGACGCCGACCGCCAACAGGCGCTCCTGCGCGAGTTCGACCTAGAAGCGGGGGCGCTCGCGCTCTGCCCCGGCGCGGAGTTCGGTCCGGCAAAGCGCTGGCCGGCCCGCTACTACGCCGAACTCGCGCGCCGAGCCCAGGCCAGCGGTCGCCAGGTGTGGTTGCTTGGCGGGCCGAACGACGCCGCGGTGGGTGCTGAGATTACGCGCCGCACCCCGGGCGCCGCCGTCAATCTGATCGGTGCCACCAGCGTGCTCGACGCCATCGATTTGCTCGCCGCCGCCGGTCACGTGGTGTGCAACGACTCCGGTTTAATGCACGTTGCATGCGCGGTCGGCGTACCGGTCACGGCGGTGTACGGCTCCACGTCTACCGGCTTCACGCCGCCGCTTGGCGCCGACGCGACGGCGATCGGATTGCACCTGGCCGCACCGTCTGCGACCGCGATCAGCGGGTCGGATGCGACCTGCGCGACGCCGCGTTGCGCCGTCGATCCGCTGCCGTGTCAGCCCTGCTTCGCGCGCCGCTGCCGCTACGGGCACGCCGACTGTCTGGCGCTGGTCGACGTCGAGCGCGTCTGGCCGACGCTCTTCGCGGCAGACCGGACCGACCCCAAATCGGGCAGCGCCGCGTGAGCGAGCGTCCGCTGCTCGTCAAACTCAGCTCTTTGGGCGACGTCGCCCACACGCTCGTTGCGCTGGATGACCTGGCCGCACGGGACTTGCGCGTCGACTGGGTCGTCGAGGAGGCGTTCGTGGAACTGGCCCGCGGCCATCCGGCCGTGGACCGAGTCTGGTCCATTGCGCTGCGCCGCTGGCGCACCGAAGGCCTGACGGGGCTGCGCGAGCTGCGCCGGTTCGCCGTGCGGCTGCGAGCGGCCCGCTACGAGCGGGCGATCGACGCACAGGGACTGCTCAAGAGCGCGTTCGTCGCGCGCCTGACGGGCGCGCGGCGCCGCGATGGCCTGGACCGTCGCTCCGCGCGCGAGGGCATCGCCGCCTGGGGTTACACCCACAGACACGCGATTCCGCGCGGCCACGCCGTCGATCGGCTGCGGCTGCTCTTTGGGGCCGCCCTCGGCTATCGGCCCACCCTCGAGGCGGCGGTCGGCGTCGCGCGCGCAGACCGCGCGAATGACGGCGACGCCGTCC
Source organism: Pseudomonadota bacterium (assembly GCA_039029135.1). Lineage (GTDB taxonomy): Bacteria > Pseudomonadota > Gammaproteobacteria > Pseudomonadales > Azotimanducaceae > JALZVT01. The sequence goes on from JBCCGT010000005.1 coordinate 75,583, forward strand.
TGCTGCACGGCACCGCCTGGGCGAGCAAGCTGTATCCCGAAGCGCTGTGGATCGCGCTCGCGCGAGAGCTGCTGACGGCTGATCGCAGAGTTACGATCCTGTCGGGTACCGCCGACGAATACGCGCGCGCGCGGCGCATCGCGGCCCAGGCCGCCGGTGCTCAGGCGCTGGCCCCGGAGCCGCTGGGCAGCGCCATGGCGCGCGTGCGCTCGGCGGGCGTGGTCGTTGGCGTGGACACGGGCCTTACGCACATTGCCGCCGCGGCGGGCGTACCGACGGTGGGGTTGTATGGCCCCACGTCGGCCGAGCTGACCGGTCTGCGCGGCGCGCGCGCTGTGACTCTGCAGAGCGATCTCGACTGCGCCCCCTGCCTGCAGCGCGGCTGCACGCACCCCGCCTTTGCCGACGATCGCGCGGCCGGTCCGCCGTGCTTCGCGCGGCTGGACAGCGAGCGCATCCTGGCCGCCGTGACTACCGCGACCTGCGCCTGATGCGGTTTGCTTTCTGTATCTTCAAGTACTTTCCCTACGGCGGTATCCAGCGCGACGGCCTGCGCATCGCCGCCGAGCTGCAGCGGCGAGGTCACGAGATCCGCTACTACGCGCGCGAGTGGGAGGGCGAGCGTCCCGACTGGCTCGACTATGTGCGCGTCCCGGTCGCCGGGTTGACCCGGCACGGCATCTATCGCGCCTATGAGCGCTGGGTCGCGCGCGATCTCGCCGCGCGGCCGGTGGATTTCGTTTTCGGCCTGAACAAGATGCGCGGCCTCGACGCCTACTTCGCCGGTGATTCCTGCTACGCGGAGAAGTCGCGGACGCAGCGCAACTGGCTGTATCGACGGCTGCCGCGCTATCGCTACTTCGCGGCCACGGAGGCCGCGGTGTTTGGCGCGCGGCGCGCGACGCGCATCTTGAACATTTCGCCGCGTCAGGCGGCGCTGTATCAGCGCCACTACGCGACGCCGGCCGATCGCTTCTTCGAGCTGCCGCCGGGCATCGCCCGCGATCGGGTGCACGACGCGCGCAGCGACGACCTCGGGCGCCGGGTGCGCGCCGAGCTCGGCATCCAAACCGACGAGCGCCTGCTGCTGTTTGCCGGTTCGGGTTTTCGCAAGAAGGGCCTGGATCGCGTGCTGCTGGGCGTCGCCGAGCTGCGCAAGACGGTGAGCGCGGAGACCTTTGCGCAGACGCATCTCGTCGTCGTCGGCGCCGACAAGGCCGAGCCGTTCGAGCGCATGGCCGTGCGGCTCGGCGTTGGCGAGCGGGTGCGTTTCCTGGGCGGCCGGGATGATCTGCACGCGCTGCTGTTCGCCGCCGACGCGCTGCTGCTGCCGGCCTACGACGAGAACACCGGCACCGTGATCGTCGAGGCGCTGGTGGCGCAGCTGCCGGCCATTGTGTCCGCCGACTGCGGCTACGCGCACTACGTCAGCGCCACCGGCGGCGGTATCGTCCTGGAGGACCCCTTCGCGCAGCGCGAACTCGACACCATCCTCGCCTCGATCGCCGGCGCCTCGCTGCCGCTCGCCGAGATGGCCGAGCGCGGCGGCACGCTGGCGGCGAACGACGACATCTTTGCGATGCCCGAGGTCGCGGCCGCTGAGCTTGAGCGCTTCGCCGCCGCGCGCGGGGCCGGCCGCGTCGCTTTCTGCCTGTTCAAGTACTTCCCCTATGGCGGGCTGCAGCGCGACTTTCTGCGCATCGCGCGCGCGATCGGCGCGGCCGGATTCGCGGTGCGTGTTTACGTCCTGCACTGGGAAGGCGACCTGCCGGACGGCTTCGACGTCGTCGTCGTGCCGCGTCGCGGCCTGCTCAGTCACCGCAGCTATCGGGCTTACGCGCGCTGGGTCCGCGATCATCTGCGCCGTCGACCGGTCGATCTGGTGGTCGGCTTCAACAAGATGCCGGGACTCGATCTGTACTTCGCGGCGGACGGCTGTTTCGAGCACAAGGCCCGCGCGTTGCGTGGCGCCTGGTACTCGTGGCTCGAGCGCTATCGCTTCTTCGCCTCCGCCGAACGCGCAGTCTTCGGTCGTGGCCGCGACACCCGGATACTGCTGCTGACGCAAACCCAGCGCGAACACTTCCAGCTCTACTACGACACGGAAAGCGAACGCATGGAGCTGCTGCCACCCGGCGTCGGCGCCGATCGCTTTGCCGACGGCGATCGGGGCGAGCATCGACCAGCGCTGCTGCGCGAACTCGGCGTCGCCGACGACGCCCTGCTGTTGCTCGCGATCGGCTCCGGCTTCGCGACCAAGGGCCTCGACCGTTCGATCGCGGCGCTGGCGGCCCTGCCCGAAGATCTCGGGCGGCGCGCGCTGCTGCTGGTCGTCGGCGCCGATGACGAGGCGCCGTATCGGCGCCAGGCCGCGCGCAGCGGCGTGCAGGACCGAGTGCGCTTTCTCGGCGGACGCGCCGACGTGCCCGAACTGCTGCGGGCAAGCGACGTGCTGCTGCATCCGGCGCGGGTCGAAAGCGGCGGCGTCGTGCTGCTGGAGGCGCTGATCGCCGGCCTGCCGGTCATCGCATCGAGCGCGTGCGGCTACGCGTGGCACGTCGAAAGCGCGGGCGGCGGCGAGCTGCTCGGCGAGGCCTTCGACACCGACGGGTACGCGAGTGCGCTCGAACGCCTGCTGCTCTCTCCGCAGCGGCGTGCGGAGTACGGCGCCGCCGGCCGCCGCTACGGCGCGAGCACGCAGCTCACCGGTCTCGTGGAACGGGCGGTCGAGCGGATCGAGGCGCTGGCGCTCGAACGGCGGCAGCGCCGCATGGGACCTGCCGCGTGAGTCGCGCCCGCGCCTATGTCGCGAGCGACATCGCAGCACCGGTAGCGCGGGAACTCGAGCGGCTGTTCGCGGACGATCCGTTTGCGGGACTCGACGCGCTGCCGGGCGAGGTGTATCGCCGCGCGCCCGGCCGCGAGACCCGGCGCGTGTGCATCGGCGGCGAGGCGTTCTTTCTGAAACGGCACCGCGGTGTCGGCTGGCGCGAGATCGCCAAGAACGTGCTCGTCGGCCGGGCGCCCGTCGTCGGCGCGGGCAGCGAGTTCGAAGCGCTGCAGACGCTGCGCGCCGCCGGGGTGCGCGTGCCCAGACCGGTGGCGTTCGCCGAGCGCGGGCGCAACCCGGCGCGGCGGGAATCGCTATTGCTGCTCGACGCCGTCGAACCGAGCCAGAGCCTCGAGGATCTGCGTTTCGCGCTGGCCGCGGGTCCGGCGGTTGGTCGGCGTGCCGCGCTGCGCGAGGTCGCGGCGATCACGCGCGCGATGCACGCCTGCGGCGTCAATCATCGCGACCTCTATATCTGCCACTTTCTCTGCGCGCCGCAGCACGCCGACGCGCCGCAGGACCTGACCCTGATCGACCTGCATCGCGCTCAGCGCCGCGCCGCGGTGCCGCGCCGCTGGCGCGTCAAGGATCTTGGCGCGCTACTGTTTTCCGCAGCCGCGCTGCGCCTGTCGCGGCGCGACCGGCTGCGGTTTGTGCGCGCCTACACCGGCGACCTCCGCGAGGCTCTGCGCGATGCGAGGGCGCTGCGCTTATGGCGCGATGTCGAGGCCCGCGCCGCCGCGCTCGGCCGCGAGGCGCGTCGCAAGGGGCTCCCCGAATGATCTCCCACCGCGCCCGCCGGGTGCTTATCGGTACGCCGCTGTGACGCCCCTCGAGTATCGGATCGAGGCGGGCTTCGAACCGCTGTTGAAATGGGTGCTGGAGGGCAGCGAGGCCGGCGCGGATTTCACGGTTCGGCTTGTTCGCGATGCGGGCGACGGTGCGGGAAACACCGAGGGCAATGACGCTGGGGGCGATAGCGGTGACGTGGACACGCTGCGCTGCGCGCGCGTTCTGCGCTGGCTGCCTGGGCGCCGGGTCGTGTGCTCCGGTCGCTTTGGCGAGCGCGCGGTGGTGGCCAAGTGGTTTTTCGGCGGCCGCGCCCGCCGCCACGCCGCGCGCGAAGCGCAGGGGGCGCTGGCGCTGGCGGCCGGCGCCGTGCGCACGCCGCAGCTCATCGAACAGGCGACGGTGACCGCGCCTGACGGCGCTAGCGCGCAGCTGCTGCTGTTCGCCGAGGTGCCCGCCGCGCAGCCGCTTACCGACGCCACGCTCAGCGCGCGCCCGGAACTGTGGGACGCCTGTCTCGAACTGCTGGCGGGACTGTATCGCGCGGGGCTTGAGCACCGAGACCTGCACTTCGGCAACCTGCTGGTGCGTGACGGCGAGCTGTGGCTGATCGACGGCGATCGCGTCCGGGGTCGACGCTCGCCGCTGTCGAACCGGCGTGCGATCGCCCAGTTCGCGCGCCTGTGCGCCGAGCGCGAGGCCGTGCTGGACGACGCGGTCGTGGGCGAGAGCTGGGCCGGGTTTCGCCAACACAGCGCGTGGCGCGGCGCGGCGCAGTTGGGTCGCGTGCGCCGGGCCTATGCCCGCGCGCGACTCGAGCGGCTGCGGCGCTTTGCGGCCAAGACCCAGCGCCGCTGCACCGCGTTCGCCCGCCTGCGAGTGGGCGGCGGAGAGCTGCTCGCGGACCGGGACTGGCTGCGCGGCGTCGGCGCGGGGGACAGCGCCTCGCGCGACGAGCTGCTGCAGTGGCTGTTTCACCTGATCGATCGGCTGGAAGAGCAGGCGCCGCTGAAGCTGGGCAACACGGCGACCGTGGCGCGCGCGCAGTGGCGCGATCAGTCGCTGGTGGTCAAGCGCTACAACAACAAGTCTTTATGGCACCGGCTGCGGCGCGCGCTGCGGCCCAACCGCGGTCTCATCAGTTGGACGGCCGGCCACTCGCTGCGCTTTGTCGGCATCGCGACCCCCAGACCGGTCGCGCTACTGCGGACCCGGTTTGCCGGTCCGACCTTGCTGGTGACGCAGTGGCAGCCGGGCGAGGCACTTGGCCCTGCGGCGCTCGAGTCCCAGGCCGGCGCCCTCGGCTGGGTGGCCGCCGCGCTGGATCGGCTGCACGCTGAGGGCTTCGAGCACAGGGACATGAAGGCGACGAACCTTCTCGTCGACACCGCGGCGGAACGCGTCGTGCTGATCGATCTGGATGCGCTGCGCCTGCATTCGGGCGTCGCGGCGCGAACCACCGGGGCGCGCCGCGATCGTCAGCGCCTGCTGCGTAATTTCGCGGAGTCGCCGGAGGTGCAGCGCGACCTGCGCTCGCGTCTGGGGCTGTGACGAAACTCGCGCGCGTTAAACTGCGTATGATGGCGCGCGCATGATTATTCTCGGACTCTCCGGCGCGCTCGGTCACGACGCCTCTGCGGCGCTGCTCATCGACGGCGAAATCGTTGCCGCCGCGGAAGAGGAGCGCTTCCTGCGCGACAAGCACGCGAAGAATCGCATGCCGCTTGAGTCCGCGCGCTACTGCCTCGACGAGGCCGGGATCAGGCCCGGCGCGATCGACGTGGTCGCCTTCCCCTACGCCGAGATCGGTCTCGACTCGCCGGCGCGCTGGCACTACGCGCGGCGCCACTGGTATGCGCCGGATCGCGCGCTCGACGCCCTGTTCAACGGCAATCGACGCTTCCGCCGCAATCGCCGCAGGGTACGTGAGCTCGGCGACGCGCTTGGTATCGACTGGACGACGACGGAGTTCGTGCCGGTCGAACATCACCTTGCCCACGCAAGCTCTGCCTATCACCTGAGCGGCTTCGACGAGACCACGGCGATCATGACGGTCGACGGCAAGGGCGAGTACGCGACTACGTTCTTCGGCGTCGGCGAGGCGGGGCGCATCAAACCGATCCAGCAGTTCTTTGATCCCGATTCCATCAGCGGGGTCTACGGCGCGTTCACCGAATACCTCGGCTTCGACATGCTCGACGGCGAGTACAAGGTCATGGGCATGGCGCCGTACGGCGATCCCGGTCGCATCGATCTCAGCCGCCTGATCCGCGTGACGCCTGCTGGCATACGCGTCGATACCACTCTGGTGAATACGGTTGGTTTGCGGCGCTACAAGGAAAACGGCCGCGGGTTTTTCTTCAGCCCGGGGCTCGTCGACTGGCTAGGCCCGCGCCGCGAAGACGACTCCGCTGACGAACCCTATATTCACTACGCGGCCGCCATGCAGGGACTGTTCGAGTCCGTGTGTCTCGAGCTGCTGGAGCGCTATCTGGGTCCCGTGCTCGCACGTACGGGAATGCTCGCCTTTGCCGGCGGCGGCGCACTGAATGTGAAGCTGAATCAGCGCATCGTCGCCCGCGACGACGTCACGGAGCTGTTCGTGCAGCCGGCGGCCGGCGACTCCGGCAGCTCGCTGGGCGCGGCGACCTATGTGGCGACGGCGCGGGGCGAGTCGCTGCGGCGCATGGAACACGTCTACCTGGGACCGTCGTTCGCGAGCGACGACTGCGAGACGGCGCTGCGCGCCCGCGCCGAACGCTGTTGGTATCGCCGGGCGCCGGATCGCGCGCTAGCCGCCGCCGAGCTGCTGGCCGCCGGTAATCCCGTCGCCTGGTTTCAGGGCCGCATGGAGTTCGGTCCGCGCGCGCTGGGGGCGCGCAGCATTCTGGGCTGCCCGAGCGCGCCGGGGATCGCTGACCGCATCAACGAGCAGATCAAGTTTCGCGAACGCTGGCGACCCTTCTGTCCGTCGCTGCTGGCGGACATCGCGCCGAGCGTGATCCAGACCGAGCATCCGGCACCGTTCATGACGATCACCTTCGACGTCGCCGACCAGTGGCGCGATCGCATACCGGAGGTCGTGCACTCCGATGGCACCGCGCGCGTGCAGATCGTCAATCGCGAGGCCCATCCGCAGTATCATGCGCTGCTAGAACACATGCAGCGACTGACAGGCAACGGCGTGGTCCTCAATACCTCTCTGAATCGACGCGGCGAGCCCATCGTCTGCACGCCCGAAGACGCGCTCAACATGTTCTTCGGCTCGGACCTTGAGTACCTGATGCTGGAAGACTATCTGGTCACCAAGGCGGACGTTCCCGCGCAGAGTCCAGGCGACCACGACGATGGATAAGCCCGACCTGCTGCAGATCTGTCCCTATGACACGCCGCCGTTTCGGGAGATCCTGCGCGCGCATTCGGCCGCCGCGGCCCTGCTCGGCTGGCGCACGCAAACGGTGTTCCTGCATTCGCCCGACGCGCGGGTCGATGCCTCGCCCGAGGTCGGCGACCGCTTCTACATGGAGGGCCCGGACGATCCAGCGGGCATCCACCACCTGCGCCGTCAGCAGCCGCAGAAGCTCGTCCTGTATCACCGCTATCGCAGCTTTCGGGTCGCGCGCCGCGCCGGGTTGCGCGCGCCGCACGAGGCGCTGGTGGCGCACGAGTTCGGCATGCTGGGATCGGCCTGGCGCCGGCTCCGGCTGCGCCTGCAGGCGCGCGGCCTGCGTCTCGTCGGCGTGTCCCCGCCGGTGGCCCGCCATATGAACACGCGCTGGCTGCTGCCGAACGGGCTGATTCCGCACGAGCAGGATCGCTGGCGCGTCGCCCGCCACACCGCCCGAGCGCATCTCGGCGTCGGGCAGCAGGAGCTCGTGATCGGCGTGCTCGGTCGCCTGCACGGCAAGAAGAATCTCGAGCTGGCGCTGCGCGGCTTCGCCGACTTCCTGTCCAGCTACGACGCCGACGCGCGGCTGCTGTTTATCGGCGACGGGCCGCGACGGGTGCCGCTGCAGCGAGCGATCCAAGAGCGGGGACTGCAGGATCGGGTGCGCCTTGCGGGGTTCGTGCCCAACGCGAACCGCTACCTGAAGGCGCTCGACGTGCTGCTGTTTCCGGCGACGCGCGTGGAGGCGTTCGGCATGGGCGCGCTCGAGGCGATGCTTGCCGAGGTGCCGGTCGTCGCCGGTCCCGCGGAGGGACCGGCGTGGGTGCTGGGCGAGCGCGCTCATTACTTCGCCGACTATGAAGCCGAACTCATCGGGGCGGCGCTGCTGGATGCGGTGCGCAGTCCCATAACCGGCCGCGAACGGGCGCTGCAGGAGTTCACCCCCGAACGCCTGGCTGGCTATCTCGAGAGCCTGGTCCAGGGCTGAAGGCGGCCGCGACCCGCCGGGCGATCAGTCGTAGCGCGCCGGTGTGCCCGGCGGCGCGGTCTTGAAGCGCCGATGCACCCACAGGTACTCGCCCGGTGCGGTATCGATCAGCCGTTCCAGCGTCGCGTTGATGCGTCGCGCGTCCCGCTCCAGTGCGTCCGACTCGATCGCCGGCGCGGGAAAGTTCGCCAGCGCGGGCTCGAAGCGCAGCACCCAGCCACCCGTGCGGTCGTCGCGCAGCTGGCCCATCGGCACCACCGCGGCGCCGCGGCGCGCGGCGAGCCGAGACAGCGCGGTGATGGTCGCGGCAGGGACGCCGAAGAAGTCGGCGAACACGGAGTGGCGCGCGCCGTAGTCCTGATCCGCCGCATACCAAAGCGCGCCGCCGCTATCGAGATAGCGCAGCATCGGCCGCACGTCGCTGCGCTCGAACACTGCGTCGAAGTAGCGCCCGCGACCCTTGACCATGAGGCGCTCGATCAGCGGGTTCTTGTTGTAGCGATAGATCAGCCCGATGCGGCCGAGCCGCCCCAGCGCCGGGCTGATCGCATCGAGCGTCATGAGATGGACACCGAGCAGCAGCACGCCGCGCCCCCGTTCCAGGGCGGCCTGCAGGTGCTGCGCGCCCTCGACGCGATAGCGCGCGTTTGCCTCGCGCTTCGCCTGCCAGGTCCAGAGGGTCTCCAGCGCCGAGATGCCGAGTGTTTCGAACGCGGCGCGTTCGATCTCTGTGTGCGCGGACTGCGGCCGATCCGGAAAGCACAGTTCGAGGTTGCGCCGCGCGATGCGGCGACGCCCGGGTGCAAGGACGCGAAACGCGCGTCCGAGCGCGCGCCCCAGCGGTCGCTGCCAGGGTACCGGGATCAGCGCCAGCAGGCGGGCCGCGCCGAGTCCGAGCGCCGTTGGCCACAGCCGCGGGTGCCACAGCGGCGGTGGGCGATGTCGTTTGGCGCTCATGCGGTTTGTGGTCCTGGGGCCTCGGCATAGGTTTGGCCGCGCTATGGTAACGTGGCGCGCGATCTCCCCCGAGCCGCGGCGCGGACGCGGCAAATCAATCGGCTAAGAACTCGGACACCCTTTCGCAGATGACTACGAACGCGTCGACAGACTCGTCCGCCGCTGCGGCCGCCTTTCCGGAGCTGCCGCCGCTGCAGCGCGTCCACGTGCTGGTGTTTGGCGACCTCATGCTCGATCGCTATTGGCACGGCCCGGCGCAGCGGATTTCACAGGAGGCCCCCGTGCCGGTGGTCGCCGTGGAGCGCGTCGTCGATCGGCCGGGCGGGGCGGCGAACGTCGCGCTCAACGTGGCCGCGCTCGGCGCACGCTGCACGCTGGTGGGCGTGGTCGGCGACGACGCCGCGGGCGTCGCGCTGCGCCAGACGCTCGCCGCGGCGGGGGTCGAGTGCGAGTTCGTGACGGCGGCGGACTATGCAACGCCGCTGAAGATACGCGTCGTCAGCGGCCAGCAGATATTGCGGGCGGACTTCGAACAGTCGGTGCCCGCGGCTGCCGCCCAGCGCGCGCTGGACGCCGCGCTGCGGCTAGCGGGCGCGGGCGTCGACGCCCTCGTCATCGAGGACTACGACAAGGGCACGGTTGCCGCCGCGGGCGAGCTGATCGCGGCCTGCGGCGCGCCCGTCGTCGTCGATCCCAAGACGAAGCCGCTGACGGCCTACGCGGGGGCAACGGTCGTCAAGCCCAATGTCGAGGAGGCCGGCCGCTGGCTCGATGCGCCCGCCGACGACCAGGCGCTCGCGACGCTGCGCGCCGAGCATGACGTCGGTGCGCTGGTCATCACGCGTGGCGCGCAGGGCATGCTCGTTGCCGACGCCGCGGGCGCGCTGAGCATTCCCGCACGCCGCGTTGATGTTTTCGACGTGACCGGCGCCGGCGACACCGTCGCGGCCTGTCTGGGCACGGTCCTCGCGGCCGGGCTGGACGTGCGTGCGGCCGCGCGGCTGGCCAATCTCGCCGGCAGCGTCGTGGTCGCGAAGGAGGGCACCGCTACCGTGAGCGCCCCGGAGCTGCGCGCCCTGATGCGCGCCGAGGCGCGCGTCGATCGCGGCCTGTTGCGCCGCGAGCGGCTGCTGGCCGCGATCAGCGAGGCGCGCGCGCGCGGCGAGGTCATCGTCTTTACCAACGGCTGCTTCGACATCCTGCACGCCGGGCACGTGGGCTATCTCGAGGAGGCGCGAGAACTCGGCGACCGCCTGGTGGTCGCGCTGAACACGGACGCTTCGGTGCGCCGGCTGAAAGGTGAGGGTCGCCCGGTTAACCCGCTCGATCGACGGGCGCAGGTTATCGGCGCGCTCGCGGCGGTGGACTGGGTGGTCGCGTTCGACGAGGACACGCCCGAGTCGCTACTTGAGGCGCTGCGGCCCGATGTGCTGGTCAAGGGCGGCGACTATACGCCCGCCGAGGTCGTGGGTGCTGGGATCGTGGAGGCGTACGGCGGCGCGGTGCGCGTCTTGTCGCTGGTGCCCGACGTGTCGACCAGCGGGCTGATCGATCGGCTGCGGGACGGTTAGAGCGCGGCCACCAGGCGCGCGTTGGCGCGCAGGTGCGCGCGGCTGAGCGTGCCCACGACGACGCTGCTGACGCCCTCGCGCGCGGCCAGATCGGTCAGCCGCGCCGGTTCGGCGTAGCCGCTCGCGAGGGGTTTCTTGATCAGCACACCCGCACCCGCCGCCGCCGCCGCGCGCAGGACATCGGCCTCGTTGGGCTCGTCGTCGTTGAGGCTCAGCATCAGCACGTCCGCCCCCTGCCGCAGGGCCAGCAGCGCGCCGGTGACCGTCTTGCCCGAAAAGCCCACCGCGCGGGTCAGGCCGCGGGCGCGGCAGTCGGCGAGCGCGGCGATGGGGTCGTCGCGCTCGAGGATCTCCGTGTCCGCGCCCGAAGAGTGCACCAGGGTGATGTCCACATAGTCAGCGCCTAGCCGCTCCAGGCTGCGTTCGACGCTGTGGCGCAGGGTCTGGGGATCGTAGGCGTAGCGCGACTCGCCGGCCGCGCGTTCCTCGCCGGCCTTCGTCGAGATGATCCAGCGGTCGCGCTCGCCGGGTCGCAGCAACGCGCCGAGCCGCGACTCGCTCGTACCGTAGGCCGGTGCGGTGTCGAGCAGGTTGATGCCGAGCTCGCGGGCCGCATCGAGCAGCGCGCGCGCCTCGCGATCGCTCGGCAGTTCGAACGGCAGGGGGTGCTTGAGGCCGCCGGTGCGGCCGAGCTTAACAAGACCCAGCCCGAGGGCCGACACCTCGAGTCCGGTCGAGCCGAGCGCCCGCCAGGGCATCTGACTTGCTACGTCGTCGTCTGCGCTCGTCATGCGCGGTGCCGCGGTGGATTTAGCGCAGCCACGGCGGCGCGCCCACGACGGGGACCGCGACCTGGCCTGCCCCCTGAGCCGGCGTCGTGCCGGCCTCGCCCGCCGCGGCACCCGGATCGGCGTGTGGTGCCTGCGGCGGCGGCTCCAGCGCGTTCAGCACCTGGTCGCCCAGATCGGGCAACAGGCTGAGTTTGGTGGGCCAGCACAGCGTGCCGTTCGCGCATGCGACCGTGACCGCCTCGTCCGGCTTGCGGCCGAAGGGCTGGCTCGGCTCCGCGCGATCGACGCGCAGACAGTCGATCTGGGTGTCGTGCCAGTCGAGCCAGGGCAGCGTCGCGCTGAGTTCGCGCCGCGCGACCGCCTGCTGGTCGGCGAGGCTGCGCTGCACACCGGTCGTCGCGAGCTGACCGCCGATGTACCATCCGACCTCGCCACCCGCCGGCTGGCCGGGCTCGAGCGGATGACTGGTGATGGTCAGTCGCGGCTCCGCGCCGCGCAGCCCGGTCAGGCAGTGGGCGAACAGCCGCGGCAGACCAGCCCGCCGCACGAACACCTGATGCAGCGGCCGCAGTTGCGTGGGCGGCGACTGGCTGTGACCCGCGGCTCGCAGCGCATCGGCGAACAGCGCGTTGCCGCTGCCGGCGGCAAACAGATAGTGACCCGCGCTCAGGCGCTCCCCCGCGCGGGTGCTGACGCCGGTGATTTCGCCGCCGCGCATACTGAGGCCGACCGCCTCGCCGCTGACGATCGCATCGCGATGTGGAGCGGCGAGCGCGTCGAGCAGCGTATTGACGTCCAGCACCAGGTCGTCGAGTCGATAGACGACGCCGTCAAACTTGGGATGCCGAAACACGCTCGGGTAGGCGTCGGAATCGAGCTTGTCGATGCGCCCGCGCAGGGCGCGGCTGGCGAAGAAGCTGCCCAGCGTGCCGAGCGCGCCGGTCGCCCACATGTGGTACTCACTTGCGACCGTGTGCACGCCGCTCAGGTCGATGTCGCCGCCGCCCTCGAGACAGTGCCGCCAGCGCTCGGGCATGCGCGCGATGGCCTCCGACTCGGCGGTTAGCCGTCCCCCCAGCGCGTACTTGATGCCGCCGTGAATCATGCCCTGTGAAGCGAGCGTCTGCGCGCCGCCCAGTTCTTTGGCTTCAAGCAGCCGCGCCGAGTAGCCTCGCCGGCGCAAAACGTTTAGCAGCCACAACCCAGCGCCGCCGCCGCCGATGATCAGGACGTCGGGATGTGCGCGGGCGACGGGCGCTGCGGTTGGTTCGCGCGCTTCAGTGGCAGTGGTCTCAGTGACGGTGCTCAAGGCGTTGGTTCTAACCCGGGTCCCTAGGCCGCGATTGTACCGATGCCCGCCAGTGCCGTCGTTTAAGTGAGACACTAGAAGGATGTGGTTGCTCTACCGCGTGCTGCTTGTGCTCGCTCATCCGTTTGTGCGCCTGCGCCTGTATTGGCGCGGGCGGCGCATGCCTGCCTATCGCGAGCGTGTCGGCGAGCGCTTCGGCCGGCTGCCGACGGAGATACCGTCCGGGGTCGTCTGGGTGCACGCGGTTTCAGCCGGTGAGGTCGCGGCGGCGGCGCCTTTGATACAACGTCTGCGCCACGAGCTCGACCCCGCGGGTCCCGGCGTGTTGGTGACGACGATGACGCCGACGGGCAGCGCGGCCGTGAGGCGGCTGTTTTCTGAGACCGTCGCGCACTGCTATGCGCCCTACGACTTTCACGGTGCGGTCCAGCGTTTCGTAGAGCGAACCCGACCGCGGGCGCTGCTGCTGATCGAGACCGAGCTGTGGCCGAACCTGATTCGGGCAACAGCGGCGAGCGGTGCGCCGGTGCTGCTGCTGAACGCCCGGCTGTCCGAGCGTTCGGCGCGTGGCTATCGACGTGTCGGCTGCTTGACGCGTGATCTGTTGCGCCGCGTCGACTGGATCGGTGCGCAGTTCCAGGCGGATGCCGATCGCTTCATTGCGCTGGGGGCCGCGAGCGAGCGGGTTACGGTCACGGGCAGTCTGAAGTTTGAGCAGAGCTTGGATGATGCCGCGGGCGCGGACGTTGAGCTGATCGAGCGGTGGCTGGGCGATCGTCCGCGGTGGATCGCCGGCAGCACCCATGCCGGCGAGGACGATGTCGTACTGGCGGCGCATCGATCGCTGCTGCAGCGGCATCCGAGCGCGATGCTACTCCTGGCGCCGCGACACCCTGAACGTTTCGACGCCGTTGCCCGCTTGGCGGGCGAGTTCAGGATTGCGCGCATGAGTGAGTTGACGGTCGAGGGCGATTTCGCGGCCGCAGACGCGGAATCCGCACAGGTGTTGTTGATCGACAGCATGGGTGTTCTGCGCGACCTCTACGCGATCGCGCAGATCGCGTTTGTCGGCGGCAGCCTGGTTGACCGAGGTGGCCACAATCCGATCGAGCCCGCGGCGGTCGGCGTGCCGGTGCTGATGGGCCCTTCGCGGTTTAATTTCGGCGTCGTCGTCGAATCCTTCGTCGCCGCAGACTGTCTCTGGGAGGTGTGCGACGCGCAGTCTCTGGCGCAGCGGGTCCGCGCTAGTTTCGAAGACCGCCACGCGACGCGCGCTGCGGGTGAACGAGCGCGCGCGGTCGTGCTTGACGGCGCGGGAGCGCTCGATCGGCAGCTGGCACGGGTTATGAGCGCGCTCGAGGGGTGCTGAAGTTGGTGCTGCGGCGCCCGAGCGACGAGCCGATGCGGGCGCGGCCCGCGTTCGAGCGGGGCACGAAGTGCGAAGTCAGATGCGCTCTGGTGTGATCGAGCCCCTGCGGGGATTGGCTAGGGCGCGCTGCGCGCCTGCAGGGAGGCCAGGCGCCGCACCGTGTCGTTCTGATCGATGAAGCTGTTCACGTCCATCAGATCCTGCTCGTCCAGCGTGCCGGCGGCCTGCTTCAGACGCAGCAGATTCAGCACGTAGCTATAGCGGGAGTCCGCGTAGTTGAACTGTGCGGCGTACAGACGCTGCTGCGCCTGCAGCACGTCGACGATATTGCGCGTACCGACCTCGTAGCCGGTCTGCGTGGCCTCCAGCGCGGATTCGCTCGAGCGTATCGCCTTCAGGCGCGCCTGGACCCGCACCACGTCGGTGGTCACGGCGCGGTACAGGTTGCGCACGTCGCGGTTGGCGGTCCACAGCCGTTCCTCGAGCTGCGACGCGGCCTGTTTGAACAGCGCCCGCGCCTCGCGGGCGCGCGCGGTGCGAAACCCGCCCTGATAGATCGGCAGGCTCATCTCCAGCGCGAAGATGTCCGTCTGGGTTTGCGTGCCCGCGCCGAAGAAGCTGAACGAGCCATTGTTGGTGCGATTGCGGGTCGCCGTCGCGTCGATGGTCGGCAGGAAGTCGGCACGGCGGGCGCGCAGCGTACGGCGGGCGCTCTCGAGCCGGGCGCGCGAGGCGCGGATGCCGAGATTGTCTTCGTAGGCCGACTGCACCCAGGCCTCGACGTCGCGTGGCTCTGGCGGCACGACCGGCAGTTTGCCGGAGAGCTTGCTGATCTCCACGAACGACTCGCCCGTCAGCGTCGTCAATGAGTTGAAAGAGTTATCGTGATCGCCATCCGCCTGAATGCGCTGGACCACGGCGTCGTCGTAGATCGCGGTCGACTCCAGCACGTCCGTGATGGCCACCAGGCCCACGTCGAAGCGCTGCTGGACCTGTTCGAGCTGGCGCTTGACGGCGGTTTCCTGTGCCTGCGAGGACTCCAGCAGGTCCTGGGCCCGCAGCACGTTCAGGTAAGCCTCTGCGGTGCGCACCAGCAGGTTTTGCGCGGTCGCGGCGAGATCCCACTCGGCCTGCTCCACCAGCGCCTTGGTGCTGGTGTAGGTATACCAGCTCGCCAGATTCAGGATGGGCTGGCGCAGCTGAGCGGTGTAGCCGTGGTCGTTGAACTTGTCGACCTGGGGCACGCCGGGCGGCGCCGGATTGGGCGATACGAGTTCACGGCGGTTATCGCTGGTGTTACCGGTGGCGATGAGGCTCGGCAGCAGCGACGAACGCGCCTGCGGCACGGTTTGGCGCTGCGCTTCATAGCCGGAGCGGGCCGCCGCGAGCACAGGATCGTTTTGTTGCGCGATGTCGAGGACCTGGGCCAGATCCTCCGCGCCGGCGCTGCCCGTCCAGCACAGCGTCGTCAGGCCGATGCAGGCCCCGATCCGGCGTGCGGCACGCCGCCAATCGGTGGCCGGCGGCGACCCGGGGGCGACACGGATAGTCGAAAAGGCGGTGGAAAAAGCGGTCGATACGGCCCCGGAACGGCGGCCAGCAGTGGGAATCACGATCAGTCTCATCCTCTAGACACTACGCGAGTTAATCGTTTTGGCTCGGCGCTTGACGGCAAGCGCTCGCGGCCATTTACCTAACCAAACTTGGCGTATACCAATGTTGTGCGATACGGCCGGCAGATTGTGTGACCCAGTTCGCTCGCACTCCGAGTGCACCGATATTGGCGCGTCGAAGCATCGGTGAGCGAGTGTCAACGGTCGCGCCCTGTCCGATGCCATGGTTCTCAGTCGCGGCGTGCGTGTTCTTGTCGCAGCGCTCGCCGTGAGATGTGATCGGCAGTCTAGCAGATGCGCCAAGGCGCAAACCGCGCACGCAGACTTTTCGTCTATCAAAAAGCGTTGATCTGGCACTTGTGAGGGGTGGCGTTTTTGATACTCTGAAACGGATGACGACTCGACCCACAGCCACACGCGTGCGCGCCACCGTGACCCGCACCCGGATTGCCCCCGGCACCGCGGCGGTGCGTGGCACCGGTGGTGGCAGCGCTCGCGGCGCGCCGATTTACGAGGGGCGCCGCCGCTACAGCATGAATCTGGGCGCGCACATGGCCGAATGCGACGCCAACTACGCGCGCATCTGTTCGATCGCGCCGACCCTCGTCGAGGGCGCAACGGATAGCGTCGCTTTTGATCTGCAGCTCGGCGACAGCCTCACTCGGGTGACCGTCGACGCGGTAGAGCGCAGCCGCTATACCACCCTGATCGACATCACCCGCACGCTCGCGGGACTCGACGGCCTGCCTGGTGCGCTGACCACTGCCACCATCCGCGCGCGCCTGTACCACGACGCTCAGTCCGCCGAGGTGGTCGCGATGCACAACGAGCGAAAATTTCGCGAGGGTTACGATTATCCCAATCCGGAGATGCGCTCGCGTGACGAAAAGGCGCAGGTGAACCGCTTTCTGGGCGAATTCCTCGCCCTCTGCCTGCGTCACGGCATGGCAGCCGACCCCATCGAGGTTGGACGCTAGCCGCCCTGGCGCGTGAATGAGTTCGATTGGCGCACCGCTGCGCGTTCTGCAAGTCACTGACACCCATCTGTTTCCGGACGCGAACAGCAGGCTCGTGGGCGTGGACACGCGCGCGACGCTCGCCGCGACCCTGGATGCGGCGCTGTCGAAGGGCGCGCCGGATCTGCTGCTGCTGACCGGCGACCTGGCTGAGGATCCTCAGACGGAGGCCTATGCGGCCCTCGAGGCGATCGTGCAGCAGCGCTTTAGCGGCGATCTGCTGTGCGTGCCGGGTAATCACGACGACCCCGCGCGGTCTGGACTCTTCGAGCGGCGGGAATGGTTCGCCGGCGACTGGGGCGTGCTGGGCCTCGATTCCCGCGTTGCCAATGCCGAGGGCGGGCGCGTCGCGGAGGCGGAACTGCGTCGTTTGCTCGAGCGCATCGACGCCGCCCAACAACCCAACCTGTTGATCGCCGTGCATCACCCGCCGCTCGAACTCGCATCGCCGTTGGACCATGGCCGCATCGAAAACGGCCGCGAACTGCTCGCCGAACTCGGAGCCCGCGGCGCCGTTCGTGCTATCCTTTTCGGCCATGTCCACCAGGCAGTTGAGGCCCAGATCGGAACGCTCCGACTGTTCGGCACTCCCTCTTCCTGCGTGCAGTTCAAACCGCTTCGCACCCGCTTCGCGCTCGATCTCGACTCGCCGAGTTCGACCCCGGGTTGGCGTTGGCTGACGCTGGGCAGTGACGGCTCGTTCGCGAGCGAGGTGCAGCGACTGGACGCGGCGGCCCTGGGGCCTGAGTTTCGGCCGGTCATCGGGTCCGCGACGAGCTGACCGCGACGAGCGTAAGACAACGTTGCGCGGGTTCATCGGCGCGCGGGCACGGCATAAATAGACCGCGCGGGCGGTCGTAACCTCCACATTGGGACTTTTATTGGGAATGGCGGAAAACAGCTACTCGGCGGAATCCCTGCAGGTTCTGTCGGGTCTTGAACCCGTCCGGCGCCGACCGGGCATGTACACCGAAACCTCTCGGCCCAATCATCTGGTCCAAGAGGTGGTCGACAACTCGGTCGACGAAGCGCTCGGTGGCCACGCGCGGACGATCGAGGTCGATCTGAACAAAGACGGCTCGATCGCGGTCAGCGACGACGGCCGCGGCATGCCGGTCGATGTGCACCCCGAGCACGGGGTGCCTGGGGTCGAACTCATCCTCACCCGGCTGCACGCCGGCGGCAAGTTCGATGACACGAACTACACCTTTTCCGGCGGCCTGCACGGCGTCGGCGTGTCCGTGGTCAACGCGTTGGCCAAGTGGCTGGTCGTCGAAGTCAAGCGCGGCGGCGCGCTGCATCGGCAGCGCTTCGAGGGCGGCGAAGCGGTGACCTCGCTCGACGTCGTCGACAGCGTCGGCAAACGCAACACGGGTACCAGCGTCAGTTTTCTGCCGGACCCCCAGTATTTCGACTCTGCCAACGTGTCGGTGCCGCGACTGAAGCACCTGCTGCGCGCCAAGGCCGTGCTCTGTCCGGGATTGATGATCCGCCTGCGCGTCGAGGCCGACCCGGAGCAGAACGCCGAGTGGCGCTTCGAGGCCGGACTCGCGGGCTATCTGCGGCAGGCGCTGGGCGGCGCGGAGGCGCTGCCCGCAGAGCCGTTCGAGTTTTCGCACCAGGCCGCCACCGAGGGCGTTGAATGGGCGCTGCAGTGGGTGTCGGACGGCGAACTGGTCACCGAAAGCTACGTCAATCTGATCCCGACGCCGCTGGGCGGCACCCACGTCAACGGCCTGCGCAGCGGCCTGCTGGAGGCGCTGCGCGAATTCTGCGAGTTTCGCGATCTGCTGCCGCGCGGTGTGAAGCTGACCGGCGACGACCTGTGGCTGCAGTGCGCGTACGTGCTGTCGGCAAAGCTGGGGGATCCACAGTTCTCTGGTCAAACCAAAGAGCGGCTGTCGTCGCGCGAGTCGGTCGCGTTCATTGGCGGCCTCGCGAAGGATGCCTTCAGCCTGTGGCTGAACGGACATCCGCAGGACGGCGAGGGCATCGCTCAGATCGCGATCGGCAACGCCCAGAAGCGCATTCAGGCGAGCAAAAAGGTCGCGCGCAAGAAGATCACTAGCGGCCCCGCGCTGCCGGGCAAGCTCGCCGACTGCTCGTCGCAGGATCCCGAGCGCAGCGAGCTGTTTCTCGTCGAAGGTGACTCGGCGGGCGGCTCGGCCAAGCAGGCGCGCGACCGCGAGTATCAGGCCGTGATGCCGCTGCGCGGCAAGATTCTCAACACCTGGGAAGTCGATTCGTCGCAGGTGCTGGCCTCGCAGGAGGTGCACGACATCGCCGTCGCCATCGGCGTCGATCCGGGCTCCAGCGATCTCAGCGGCCTGCGCTATGCGCGCGTGTGCATACTCGCCGACGCGGATTCCGACGGCGCGCACATCGCGACGCTGTTGTGCGCGCTGTTCATCAAGCACTTCGAAGCGCTGGTGCGCGGCGGTCACGTGTTCATCGCCATGCCGCCGCTGTACCGGATCGACGTGGGCAAGGAGGTCTACTACGCCCTCGACGAGGCCGAGAAGGCGGCCGTGCTGGAGCGCATCAAGAACGACAAGAAGGGCGGCAAGGTCGTGGTGCAGCGCTTCAAGGGCCTGGGTGAGATGAACCCGCTGCAGCTGCGCGAGACGACCATGGCCGCCGACACGCGGCGCCTCGTGCAGCTCACGCTGGAACAGCAGAAGAAGACCCTCGAGGTCATGGACATGATGCTGAACAAGAAGCGCGCCTCCGACCGGCGCGCCTGGCTCGAGAAGCGCGGCAACGAAGCGCTGCTCGAAAATTCGTTAGTTGACTAACCTCTGCTTTGGCTGACTGAAGAACCTTGAACGAATTCGACGGCGGGGAATCGCTCCCCTTACACAGCTATACCGAAAAGGCGTACCTCGAGTATTCGATGTACGTCATCAACGACCGCGCGCTGCCGCACGTCGCCGACGGCTTGAAGCCGGTCCAGCGCCGCATCGTCTACGCCATGTCCGAGCTCGGGCTCAACGCGCAGGCGAAGTACGCGAAGTCGGCGCGCACGGTCGGCGACGTGCTCGGCAAGTTTCACCCGCACGGTGACAGCGCCTGCTACGAGGCGATGGTGCTGATGGCGCAGCCGTTTTCGTTTCGTTATCCGCTCGTGGACGGCCAGGGCAACTGGGGCGCGCCCGACGACCCCAAATCGTTCGCCGCGATGCGCTACACCGAGTCGCGGCTGGCGCCGTTCGCCGGTGTGTTCCTGTCCGAGCTCGGCCAGGGCACCGTCGACATGCAGCAGAACTTCGACGGCACGCTGGAAGAGCCGAGGCTCCTGCCCGCGCGGCTGCCGGTGGTGCTGCTCAACGGCTCGACCGGCATCGCGGTCGGCATGGCTACGGACATCCCGCCGCACAACCTGCGCGAGGTGGTCAGCGCCTGCATTCATCTGCTCGACCGTCCCAAGGCGACGACGGCTGACGTCATGACGCACATTCAGGGACCGGACTTTCCGTCGCCCGCACTGATCGTGACACCAAAGGCAGACATCCACGCGCTGTATGAGAGCGGCCGCGGCAGCGTCAAGTGCCGCGCGCGCTACGAGCAGGAAGACGGCGACATCGTGATCACGGCGCTGCCTTACCAGAGCTCGCCGGCGCGGGTGCTCGAACAGATCGCGCAGCAGATGCAGGCCAAGAAGCTGCCGATGCTGGTCGATCTGCGCGACGAGTCCGATCACGAGAACCCGACGCGGCTGGTGCTGGTGCCGCGCTCCAATCGCGTCGACGTCGAGCGGCTGATGTCGCACCTGTTCGCCAGTACGGATCTCGAGCGCAGCGTGCGCGTCAACCTCAACGTCATCGCGCTCGACGGCCGACCGCGCACGATGAGCCTGGTCGAGATGCTCAAGGAGTGGCTGAAGTTTCGCCGCGAGGTCGTCACGCGGCGGCTCGAATATCGCATCGAGAAGATCGACGCCAGGCTGCACATTCTCGAAGGCCTGCTGGTCGCCTACCTGAATATCGACGAGGTCATTCGCATCATCCGCGAAGAAGACCGCCCGAAGAACGCCCTCATGGAGAAGTTTGGCCTGTCCGATATTCAGGCCAACGCCATCCTGGACATTCGCCTGCGGCAGCTCGCCAAACTGGAGGAGATCAAGCTGCAGGGAGAGCGCGACGAGCTCGAGGCAGAGCGCGCCGAGCTGACGAAGATACTCGGCTCTAAGGCGCGCATGACCACGCTGATGAAGAAGGAGCTGCTCGCCGCCGCTGAGGAGTTCGGCGACGAGCGCCGCTGCGAGCTGGTCGATGCCGCCGAGGCGGTGGCGCTGAAGGAAGAGGATCTCGTTAGCAACGAACCGATCACCGTGGTGCTGTCGGAAAAAGGCTGGGTACGCGCCGCGAAGGGCCACGAGGTCGTGGCGCAGGAGCTGTCCTATCGCGCGGGCGACGCGTTCGGTGCCGCCGCACGCGGGCGGACCAACGAGATACTCGCCTTTCTCGATTCGCAGGGTCGCGCCTACAGCCTCGCGCCGCACACCCTGCCGTCGGCGCGCGGTCAGGGCGAGCCCTTGACCGGGCGGCTGAAGCCGGCGGAAGGCGCGAGCTTCATCGGCCTCGCGCTGGGCGTGGCCGATCAGCGCCTGCTGGTCGCAAGCTCTGCGGGCTACGGTTTCGTATGTACGCTCGCGGATCTGGTGGCGAAGAACAAAGCGGGCAAGGCACTGCTCAACGTGCCCAAGGGCGCCCACGCGCTGCCGCCGGTGCCGTTCGTGGACGCGGCCGGAGACCAGGCGCAGTTTGTCGCCGCGGCGACCAGCGCCGGCTATCTGCTGCTGTTTCCGCTCGCGGACCTGCCGCAGATGGCGCGCGGCAAGGGCAATAAGATCATCGGCATCCCGCCCAAGGCGCAAAAGGAAGACGGCGAGCACGTAATCGCGGCCGTCGTCGTGTCGGAGCAACAGCAGCTCGTCGTCCACGCCGGGCGGCAGCACACGCGCATCAAGTTCCGGGATCTCGGCAACTATCAGGGCGAGCGCGCACGGCGCGGGCGCAAGCTGCCGCGCGGCTACACCAAGGTCAGCGCGCTGCGCGCCGAGGATTGAAGGAGCAACCCGCCGGGTGGCCGGCGGGCACGCAAGCCGCCTAGCCGGTCGCTAGGCTGGCGGTCAGCTCCGCGACCTGTCCCTGGGTCGCGGGTCCGGCCTCGACCAGGCGCCAGAGTCGCTCACCGAACCCTTCCAGCACCGGGCTCTCCGCCGCCGTCAGGATCGCTTCGTCGGGCGGCAGCTCTGCCGCGATCGCCGCCGTCATCGTCACGCTCAGGTCGTCGGCCAGCGCGGCGTACAACATCCCGCGCTGGGCCGCTTCGCCGCCGGGCTCCAGCAGGGCGCCGCGCCAGCGCGCGGGGGACGTTGCGCTGCGCGTACACAGCCGCAGCGCGGTCAGCGTCAGGCACAGCGCCTCTTCGCCGCTGACGCCCACGAACTCCAGGTAGTAGCCGCCGGCCGATAAGGCTTGCCAACGCGCGTCCGCGATAGCGGCCACCGCCGCGACGTCGCGCGACCAATGCGCCTCCAACGCTTCGCGCTCCGCGATCTCGGTGTGATTGAGCAGGTTCAGCACGGCGGCGAAGCGCTTCGGCGGTGGTGGCGGTGGGGCTGGCGCCGTGCGCCGGCGGGTTGCCAGTAGACCGAGCAGCAGCGCTGCGATCGCGGCCAGCAGCCAGGCCAGCCACAGCCGGTAAGGGTGGCCCGCGCGTGGTGGCGGAGCGACCCGGACGTAGCCCGCGACCGTCTGTTCCAGCAGGATCGGCTGCGAGAGCGCATCGCTGCCGACCCCGATCGCGCCGGCGCTGGCGAGCGTCGCGCCGCTCATGTCCATGATCTCAATGCCGCGGGCGCCGCCGCTCGCGAGTCCCTGCTCGACCAGGCTACGCAGCGCCATCGCGTCGCCGCGCAGAATGGGTGCGGTGCTCTGTGCGGCGATGAGTCGGGCGAGCGGTCGCGCGTCGCGGGGTTCGGGGGGCGTCAGGGCCAGGCCCAATGCAATCAATGCGGCCGTTGCGACAACTGCGCTCAGGACGGCGGGTCGGGCTGCGGGATGGAACGGAGAGCTTGGCAAGAGTCGTCGCTGTGCAGTCTATCTGGCGGTTTCACCGCCGGGTCTGTCTGTCGGGATTGGGCGCAACGCGCGCGGCACCGACGGGCGCGCGCAGGTGCAGAGAGCGGCAACGCGGCGCAGCCTAGCACGGCCCGGCGGTCCGGTCAGCGCGCTGCCGCGTCGCCGGCGGCGGCAGGGCGTATGATGCGCAGCTTGCGTCTCGGCACGGGTCGGCTTGTCGTTACGGCGGGCTCGTTCCCAGGCGCGCAGAGTCTGAATCGAATGAACACAGCTTGGAGTCGTAGCGCGGTGGCGAACAGTGAATCTGACGCAGTTGAGGAACTCCTGCTCCTCCATGTCAGCGGTCAGGATCGTCGCGGCCTGCTTGCGGAGCTCACGGGCCGGCTGGCCTCAGGCGGCGTGCAGGTGCTCGACATCGGGCAGGCGATCGTCCACGAGCAGCTCGTGCTGTCGATATTGGCGCGCTTCGTCGGCAGCGCCGCGAACAATGCCTTGCTGCTGCGCCGCCTGTCGACGCTGGCCGAAGAGCGCGGCGTCTCGCTGCGCTACTCGACGGTGGGTTCCGATGACTACGAACACTGGGTGCGGGGGCAGGGGCAGGATCGCTACATACTGACGCTGCTGTCGGCTGGGGTCGACGCGGGCAACCTCGCCGCCGTGAGCGAGGTCATTTCGCGCCATGGACTGAACGTCTATGCGGTGTCGCGCCTGTCCAATCGCGTCGCGCTCGTCGACGTCGAGAACAGCAAGCGCTCTAGCCTCGAGATGACGCTGCGCGGTCGCATCGCCGACGAGGACGCGCTCAAGCGCGATCTGCTCGCTGCCGCGAGCGCGTATGACTTCGACTGCAGCATCCAGCTCGACTCGGTGTACCGGCGCAATCGGCGCCTGGTCGCCTTTGACATGGACTCGACACTGATCCGCGCCGAGGTGATCGACGAATTGGCGCGACGTCACGGTGTCTATGACGCGGTCGCCGCGATCACCGCGCGAGCGATGGCGGGCGAACTCGACTTCGCCGCCAGCCTGCGTGAACGCGTTGGCCTGTTGCGGGGTCTGCCCGCCAGCACCCTTAGCGAGGTCGCGGCCAGCGTTGAGCTGTCGGACGGCGCCGAGCGGCTGCTGCTGGCCTTGGGCCACTTCGGCTATCGCACCGCGATTCTGTCAGGCGGTTTTCAGCCCATCGGCGAAGACCTCGCACGGCGGCTCGGGATCGATCATGTGTTCGCCAACAGACTGCAGATTCGCGATGGCGTGCTGACCGGCGAGCTGGACGGCGAGATCATCGATGCGGAGGCGAAGGCGCGAAAACTCATCGAGCTGTGCGCGGCGCAGGGTATCAGCGTGGGGCAGGCGATTGCCCTCGGCGACGGCGCCAACGATCTGCCCATGCTTGCCACGGCCGGCCTGGGTATCGCGTTTCATGCCAAGCCGCTCGTCAAGGAGTCGGCGGATCACTCGATCTCACGCTTCGGCCTCGACAGCGTGCTGTATCTGCTGGGGTTCAGCGATGCGGAGATCGAGTTCGTGACCAACGCCGAGGCGCGACGTCAGTCGGAGGTCGTGAAGTCGTAGTTCATGGCCTCTGCGGGTTCCTGCAGATAGTGGCCCTGAATGTAGTTGACGCCGGCCTGCCACAGGTGCGACAGGATCTGCGCGTTCTCCACCATCGGCACGATGGTCAGCTTGCCGCGCGCCTGCAGCGTCGAGATCATCTTGTTCAGCGCCTCGCCCGACTTGTCTTCTTCTTCCAGTTTCTGGACGTGACTGCCGTCGAGCTTCACCAGATCGACGGGGATGTGATCGAGCAGTCCCTCGGGCTCGTGCGCGAGGCCGTAGCGTGACAGCGACGAGCGCACATGCATCTTGCGCAGCGTCTCCACAAAG
The DNA here is from genome assembly GCA_039029135.1 of Pseudomonadota bacterium. GTDB lineage: Bacteria > Pseudomonadota > Gammaproteobacteria > Pseudomonadales > Azotimanducaceae > JALZVT01. The sequence continues at coordinate 100,177 of JBCCGT010000005.1, forward strand.
TCGCGCGTGGCGCTGATGCACGAGGATGCGTCCTCTTCGGTCACCTGGAAGATCACCGCGTCGGACGGCAGGCGCGCGGCTTTGATCGCGACGGACAGCCACTGCGAGAAGTCGGGATCCGAGACGCTGTTGCTGGTCAGGTTGATCGTAATGCGCGTGTCCTTGCCCTTGGCGCGGTGCGCGGACAGCGTCTTGATCGCCTGCAACACCACCCACCGATCGATCTTGCCCGCCACGCCGTTGTCGATCGCGGTGCGCAGGAACTGATTCGGGGCGATCTGATCGCCGGCCTCGTTGATCATGCGCAGGAACACCTCGTAGTGTTCGTCCTCGTCGCCGCGCAGGCTGATGATCGGCTGATAGAGCAGGGCGAAGCTGTGCTTCTCGATGGCGCGGTTGATATGCCGCAAGACCGTCGCGGTCGTCGACTCCGGGTTTTCGTCGTTCGGCTGCGGTTCGTGCCAGTGCGTTGAGTTGCGCTCGTGTTTCTCGATCGCCTGCCGGAAGCCCTCGTCTAGCGCGACCTCCACCGAGGGGAAGCACTCGATGGGCACCGCGACGACGGAGACGGTGGTGCGGGCGCTGCGATCGTTGACCTCGCACACCATGCTCTTGATGCGCGTTTGCAGGGATTCGATGGTCTTGCGGTTCTCGTCTTCGGAGTCTGCCGACACGTGCATCGCGTAGCGATGGTTGTCGATCTGCGAGTACCGTTCGCGACCGACGGCCGACTCTAGCTCCACGCCGATCATTCGCGCCAGCTCGTTGGCGCCGCGAATGCCCATCTCGCGCTGGGTCGTGTGAAAGTCATCGAGCTGCGCGATTAGCAATACATGCTGTCGATCTTGATTCTGATCACAGGCCTTGCCGAGATGCTGGAGGAACTGATCGATGGTGGCGCCGTTACCGTCGCTCGCCGGCTGCGGCTGCTGGGGCGCTGGCGCCTGCTCGGTCGGCTTGACCAAGACTTGAATGCTGTCTTCGCCGTCGTAGCGCGTCGCGCTAAGGGTGAACTCTGCGGCGAAGTTCTGATCGTTTTCTCGCGCGCCGCTGGACGTGAAGCGCATCGGTTCGGGATTCTCCCGGAAGGTCACCAGGCGACCCTTGATGTCCTCGGTGCACTCCGCAGCGAAGAGATCGAGCAGCGGAACGCCGAGCATGTCGTCGCCCTCGGCGTAGCCGAACAGGTGCGCGTACGGATCGTTCGCGTAGATGTGCATCCCCTCGTGCACGTAGCCGATGGGCACCGATGCGGCCGCCATCAGCAGCTCGCAGCGCTCCTGGGTTTCGCGCAGCTCTTTGCGGGTGCTGTGGATGCGATGGTGCAGGCAGACGTGTTCGATCTCGCGACTGATCACGCGTCCAAGGAGCTGCGTCGAGCCCTCGCCGACGACGTGCGTGGCGCCGAACTCCATGAGTTCCAGGGAACGGCTGGTCTGCCCCTGATTGTCGACCACAATGATGGGCGGCTCTTTGCAGACCTTCCGCAGGTCGCGCAGCGTGGTGTCGAGTTCGGCGAGCGAGTGGTGCACGATCAGCAGATCCGCAGCCTTCGACTGGAAAGCAGCTACGGCCGCTCCACCGTCCGCAACCACCGACATCTGCGTGCTGATGCCCTGATTGCGAAGTGCAGAGTCGATTTCATGCGCGCGATTCTCAGAGCTGTCAGCAATGAGAAGGCGAACTGGCGCTGGAATCATCATTGCGCTAACTGGCCCCGATCCATGTTCGGGATCGCTCTAATCGCCAACCTGACCGCCCGCAGCTTTTCTGGCGTCTACCCGGTGGGGCCAGAAAAGTACGAGGTCTTAGCCGGAGAATTACCGCCTAATTTTCGGCGGTAGCGGAGCTTCCCGAGACATCCCTTGGAGCCTCGATGTTGAGGTCGATGGAGGAATTTTCCAAGTAACCATCAAGCATTCGGAATGTGAACTGGATAAAAGTCTCGGTCCGAAGTCTCTCTTCCTGAAGCTGCGCGGTCGCCTGTATTCCCTGGCGCTGCAGATGGATCTTTTGCTGCTCCTGAAACAGGATCGCCGGCGCGATCAGGGTCGCGGGCTGGCGGATCGCCGCCATGTCGGGCAGCAGCAGAGCGCGGGAGTAATCCGACAGCCCGCCTTTCTTCTTAATAACCCGAATGGCGACGGGAATGGCGCGTGGCGCCATCAACTCGAGGCCCGTCTGGGTCTCGCCGTCCAGATGCCGCACCCAGCGCAGCACGCTGATACACCAGCGCTCGTCCTCGGCCTCGCGCACCGCCATGATGTCGCCGGCCTGCAGATTGCTCGGGGTCTCGCTTTTCCACGCGATCCGGTAGCCACCCGGGCTGGTGTCGACGATTTCCGTGTCGTAGATGCTCAGATCTTCGGAGACTTCCTCGGTCTTGTTGGCGTCGACCAGGATCTTTTCCGGTTCGATGATGTTCGGGTTTTCCGGGATTCTGCGCGCCCACGGATCCAGCGCGGTCTCGGCTGGCGTGTCTAGCTTGAACGGCATGAACGGATTGATCTCGCGCTTGATCAGCGCGTCCGCGCCGCTCAGCTGATTGGCGAAGCTGACGCCGCCCGAGATGAAATAGTGTGCCGCCCGCATGCCCAGGGCGACCTTCATCGGTCCGGATGCCGGTGCCCGACGGAAACTGCGCTTGGCGATCTCGCCCCAGCACGCGGCCAGGTGATTCACCATGGGAATTTCGAAGTTCTCGGGGATCGCCACACGATGATCGTCGCCGCGTACGAACGCCTCGAGTTCGTAGACCAGCACGCTGGTCTGCAGACCACGCAGTGACGGCGCGGAACGCTCCTTCACGAGTCGGGTGTAGCGCGGCGGCTCGTCTTTATCGAGGTCGATGCAAAATAGCGCCGCGTCCGCGTCATCGGTCAGCTTGGTTTCGGCAACCCAGCTTTCCAGCGCGTTGTACACCTGAGTGAGCTGCCGACTGCGTAGCTGATTGGGTTTCGCGCAGGCGAGCAGCAGGGTACGGCGATAGAGTTCAGACAGGCTCAGCGCCACCGGCGCTTCGGTTTCGGGATCCTCGAACTTGATGTCCGCGAATTCCATCTGTTCTGCGACCTTGAAGATCTGGTTCAGCTCCAGCCACAGATTCACGCTGGGCGCGACGTAGTGCTGGCAACTGCGCAGTAGCGTCTGTGACAGACCGGACATGGTGCGGTGACACGCGATCGGGATGATCTCGCGCTCTGAGTCCTTGGCCGGGTTGGCGTCGCGTACGACGGCCTTGTAGCCGACCGTCAGATTGGTTTGTAGCCGCTGGGCGATCTTTGAGCGGTCTTCGCCCGCCTCCGAGTTTGAGGCGCTGTTGTCCAGGCGGCTGCAGATGTACTCGAGTGTGGCCCGGATGGTCTCTAGCAGTTCCAGCCGCGTCTCCGCGCTGACCTGAACGCGCGCGATCTCTTCCGTCGCGATGACCAGGCGGTCAGCGGTGAGCTGCGTGTTCGCGAGCGGCAGCCCCATGACCCACTCTGCGAGCGCGCGCGAATCGTTGCCGCAAATCGACAGTGTCGGCAGGTCGGGCTCGGGAGTCGTCAGTCTTACTGCGGTGATAACGTCCATGGTGGAGCCATATTGAGGTTGGTGGAATTATAGATGAACCGCCTTGACAGAGTGTGTCACAGGTCCGGGTTTCGGCGGCCCTGGGCGACCGACGAGCACTCCGTCTCAAGTCTCCTGAGCACCCGGAATGCTGGCGCCGCGGCGCCGTTTCTGAACGCGCTTTACGGCGCTTACGCGGGGTCGGTGCGCGGGTGTGAACGCGCTATCATTGTCAGCGTCAGATGCCCGGGAGACACGATGGCCACCTTCTCGACCAATGAATTTCGCTCAGGTCTCAAAGTCCTGCTCGAAGGCGAACCCTGCTCGATTCTCGATAACGAGTTCGTGAAGCCCGGCAAGGGGCAGGCCTTCAATCGAGTGAAGTTCCGCAACCTGAAGTCCGGCCGGGTCTGGGAGCGCACGTTCAAGTCGGGCGAGTCGATCGAGGCCGCCGACGTGATGGACCTGGACATGGAGTTTCTCTACAGCGACGGCGACTTCTGGCACTTCATGAAGACCGACGGCAGCTTCGAGCAGGTGGCGGCCGGCGCATCGGCCGTCGGCGAGGCGAAGGACTGGTTGAAAGAACAGGATGTGTGTCAGGTCACGCTGTGGAACGACGACCCGATCGCGATCACGCTGCCGAATTTCGTCGAGCTGGAGGTCGCGGAAACGGACCCCGGCCTGAAGGGCGATACGGCGCAGGGCGGGACCAAGCCCGCCACCATGACCACCGGCGCGGTCATCAAGGTGCCGCTGTTCATTAACGTCGGCGAAGTTCTGCGCATCGACACGCGCACGGGCGAGTATGTCAGTCGGGTGAAGTCCGACTGAGCGCGCCCGCGCCGATTTGAGCTCAGGGTCCGACCAGCCTCCGCCAACGGCCGACGCGGAAGCGCCGGGCGCTCTCCCATGGTCGCCGAGCGCGAGCGCCGCTACCCTGCGCGCGCGCGCCGAGCTGCTGACCCAAATCCGGCAGTTTTTCGCCGCACGCGACGTGCTTGAGGTGCAGACCCCGCTGCTGGCCGCCGGTACCGTCACCGACCCGGCGCTCGCCGCCCCGACGGCGGACGGGCGCTTTCTGCAGACCTCGACCGAGTACCACCAGAAGCGCCTGCTGGCCGCGGGCTGCGGCGATAACTACACCCTGGGTTCGGTGTTTCGCCGCGACGAGGCAGGCCGGCTGCATGCCCCCGAGTTCACAATGCTCGAGTGGTATCGGCTGGGGTTCGACGATCGCGCGCTGATGAACGAGGTCGAGGCGCTGGTCGCGCTGGTGCTCGGTCCCGCACGCTGCGCGCGCATTCCCTATGCCGATCTGCTGGCCTCCGCACCCGTGCGCACGGAGCGTGAACTGCCCGAGCTCGACGCCGAGAGCGCCGAAGATCTCGCGCTCGCCGAGGCCCTAGAGGCGCTGGGCCCCGGTCGGGTTCTGATCACCGACTTTCCGGCCGAGCGAGCGGCGCTCGCGCGACTGGATTCCGAGCAGCCGCACCTCGCGCGGCGCTTCGAGCTGGTGGTCGACGGAGTGGAGTTGGCCAACGGTTACTGGGAGCTGTGCGACGCCGGCGCGCTGCGGCTGCGCTTCGAGGCGGACAATGCGACGCGCGCGCGGCGCGGTCTGCCACCGATGCCGATCGATGAAGCGCTGCTCGCCGCCGCCACGGCGGGCTGGCCGGACTGTGCGGGCGTCGCGCTTGGCGTGGATCGCTTGCTGATGCTGAAGCTCGGCGCCGCGAGCGTGGGCGCCGTGCAGGCGTTCGCCTGGGATCGCGCCTGACCGACGCGGGCGCCGGCCGCCGCGATCGAAGCTAGGGCCGCTATGTCGCGCGGCCCGCCTGTTGCTCCAGCGCGGCTATGCGCCGAGTGGGTCTATTTGCCGAGAGCTCCTATTTTCCGAGAGATCCGAGGCGCTCGCCGCAGCGCACGGGCTGGCCGGCGCTGAGCGGGGCGAACTCGGTCGCGGCGGGCAGGCACAGCACGACGGTCGAGCCCAGCAGGAAGCGCCCGATCTCCGCTCCGGGCGCTACGGCGATGTTGTAGTCCGTGTCGCGCACGCTGCGATAGGGCGAGCGCGGCCCCGGCCAGGGCGTTTCGATGCTCGCGACGATTAGCGCGCCCACCATCACCAGCGCCCAGGGACCCTGAGGCCCGTCGAACAGGCAGGTCAGGCGCTCGTTGATCGCGAACAGTCCCGGCACGCCCGCGGCCGTCGCCGCGTTCACAGAGAACAGGCGCCCGGGCAGCGCGATGGTGCGTCGCAGCTGGCCCGCGAGGGGGGCGTGGATGCGGTGATAGTTCGCCGGCGCGAGGTACAAGGTGATGAACCGGCCGCCGTCGAAGTCCGCAGCGGCGCGGCGGTCGCCGAGCAGTTCGGCGGCGCTGTACGTGATGCCCTTGGCCTGCAGCAGCGCGCCGGCCTCGATGCGGCCGTACTCGCTGACGAAGCCGTCCACCGGTGAGCACAGCGCGTCGGCCTCGGTCGCGAAGGGCCTGGTGCCCGGCTTCAGGCTGCGGGTGAAGAAGTCGTTGAAGCTCTCGTAGTCTTCGGCCGCCTCGCGCTCGGCCTCAGCCAGATCGATTCCGTAGGCCCGCTGGAACGCACGGATGAGCGGCTGGGCGAGCCAGGGGCGATCGCTCGCGGCGAACCGGCCCAGCAGTCGCGACAGGCCGTGCTGGGGCAACGCGCGCTGCAGCGCAATGAAGGCTCGGCTCACGGCGACTCGATCCGGCCGGTGTCGATGGGCGTGTCCTGCCGGTTGCCCCAGTCCGCCCAGGAGCCGTCGTAGGCCCGCACGTCGGGATAGTCCAGCAGCCGCCCGACCAGATAGGCGAGACCCGATCGATGGTGCGTCTGGCAGTGCACGATCACGGTCTGGCTAGGGTCGATGCCGCGCTCGGCCAAGAGCGCGGGCAGGTCCTCGCGCAGCCGCAGATCGCGCTCTCGATCCATCAGCTCCAGCCAGTCGCAGTGGTGGCTGCCGGGTATGCGGCCGGCGCGCGCAGAACCGGAGCGCTCGCCGATGTGCTCGGCGTAGGAACGCGCGTCCCACACGCACAGTGCTGCGTGGCGACTGAGCAACTCGTCGCCGCTGATGCGCAGGCGCTCGTCGTAGCGCAGCTCGACCGGCGCCGCCGGCTCGGGCGCGGCGCCGCCCCCGACCAGCTCGCGGCCCGCGTTGGCCCAGGCGTGCAGGCCGCCGTCGAGCACCCACCAGCGCTCGTGGCCGATGACGTCCAGCGTCCACGCGAAGCGTCCCGCCCAGCCACCGCCTTCGTCGTCGTAGATCAGGATGTCACGCTCCGGCCTGTAGCCGATCGCCGCGAGGCGGGCCGCGAGCTCGGCCGGCTCCGGCAGCACGCCGGGTGCGGGCGGCGCGCCGCTGACCAGCGCGGCCGGCGGCATACAGATGGCGCCGGGCAGGTGCGCGGCAGCAAAGGCCTCGGGCGCGGCCACATGTACAATCAGCGGGTCGCTGAGACCCTGCATAACGTCCGGGTCGCGTGCCTCCAAAAGGCGCGGGGAAAACGTGCGGTGTGCGATGGCCAAGAGGTTCTCGTCGCGGAAAGTCGTGGCCGCGATCTTAGCGCAGCGCTCTGCTCAGGTGACGACCAATCGCGTTCGGTCGAGGTCAGCGGCGGCGCGCGTGCGAACGAACAACCGATTGGAGAGAGCGTGTGAGTGACAGTCCGCTGGTGTGGATGGATCTGGAGATGACCGGGCTCGATCCCGAGCGCGAGTCGATCATCGAGATCGCCACGATCGTGACGACGGGTGACCTGGAGACGATCGCGGAGGGACCGGTCTACGCCATCAGCCAGCCGGAGGCGCTGCTGGCCGGGATGGACGACTGGAATCAGTCCCACCACGGCGCGTCGGGTCTGCTCGAGCGGGTGCGCAAGCACGGCGTAGACATTCGCGAGGCCGAGGCGCTGACCCTGCGTTTCCTCGAGGCCCACGTCGAGGCGGGCCGTGCGCCGCTGTGCGGCAACACGATCTGGCAGGACCGGCGCTTCCTGGTCGCGCATATGCCGACGCTCGAAAAGTTCTTCCACTATCGGCTGGTCGACGTCAGCAGCATCAAGGAGCTGGCGCGCCGTTGGCGGCCGCAGCTGCTGGAAGGCTTCAGCAAAAAGAACGAGCATCTGGCGCTCGCGGACATCCGCGAATCGATCGCCGAGCTGCGCTATTACCGCGAGCACTTCTTCGATCTGGGGGCGACCGACTAGCGCGTCAGCGGCTGGTCGCGTCCGCGCTAGCGATCGGCTGCCGCGCTCGCGAGTCCTGCACGCTGCCGTGTCAGCGCCCAGTCGATGTGCTCGCGCACCAGCGGCGGCGCATCCGACCTCGCCTGCTGCAGGGCCTCGACCACCGCCGCGTCCGGTGGCGCGTTGCCCAGGGCGACGGCCAGATTGCGCCGCCAGCGCGTGTAGTCGATGCGGCGGATCGCGCTGCCTTCGGTTGCCTGCAGGAACTCGGCCTCGCTCCAGCGAAACAGCGCGAGCAGCGATGCATCGGCCAGCCCCGCGCGCGGGGCGAAGTCGGGCTCCGCGCTCGCCTGGGCGTAGCGATTCCAGGGGCAGTACAGCTGGCAGTCGTCGCAGCCGAAGATGCGGTTGCCGATCGCGGGTCGCAGCGCCTCGGGAATCGCGCCGCGATGCTCGATGGTGAGATAAGAGATGCAGCGGCGCGCGTCGAGCTGCTGAGGCCCGATGATGGCGTCTGTCGGGCACACGGTCATGCACGCCCGGCACGCGCCGCACTGGTTCTCTGCCTCTGTCGCGGTAACCGGCAGCGGCAGGTTGACGAAGATCTCGCCCAGGAAAAACCAGGATCCCTTGTCGCGATCGAGCAAGAGCGTGTGCTTGCCGATCCAGCCTAGCCCGGCCTTCGCGCCCAGGCCTTTTTCCAGCACCGGCGCCGAATCCGTGAACGCGCGCAGGCCGCCGCCAAAGGTGGCGTTAATGCGCTCGCAGATCTTGGCGAGGCGTCGCCGCAGAACCTTGTGATAGTCGCGCCCGAGCGTGTAGCGCGACACGTAGGCCCGGGTTGGATCGTGCAGGATGCGCAGCGGTTCGGTGTCCGGCGGCAGGTAGGGCATGCGGGCGCTGATGACGCGGGTGGTGCCCGGCACGAGCTGATCGGGCGCGAGCCGCTTGTCCCGGTTGCGGGCGAGGTAGTCCATCTCGCCGTGGTGTCCCGCCGCTAAGTAGGCGTCCAGATGGGCGCGGTAGCGTTCGAGATCGATATCCGTTACGCCGATCGCGTCGAAGCCGGCCGCCAGCGCCCAACCCTCGATGACCGCGAGCTGTTCCGCTGGGCTGGCGGCGGACTCGGGGTCGGTCGGCGCGGGCCTTTCTTGATCTGACGCGGGAGCCTGATCTGACGCGGGAGGTTGCATGGCGCGGAGTATAATCTTGCGCTCTCCCAACCCGAGCACTTCGAGCCTTGCCCTTGTCTTTCATGGCTGTCTCTCATGGCTGATGCCGAGACCCCCGCTGACGTCGTTAGGTTCGCCGCCGAGCGGCTGCGCGCGTACAACGCGGCCGAGGCCCGCGCGCTCGACCGCGCGGCCCAGGCGAGCGGCATCGATGGCTTCGAGCTGATGCGCCGCGCGGGGCTGGCGGCACTGGATGCCATCGCGGCGCGCTACCCGCAGGCGCGCGAGTTGCGCTTACTCGCGGGCAAGGGCAATAACGGCGGCGACGCCTACGTGGTGGCCGGGGCGGCGCGGAAGACCGGCTGGCGGGTGCGCCTGTGGCAGGTGATCGGCGACGCGCGAGATCTCACCGGCGAGGCGGCGCAGGCGCGCGACTGGGCGGCGGAGCTTGGCGTCGAACCCGAGACCGGCACGATCGACCTCGGCGAGGTGGGTTCCGGGGCGCTCGTCGTCGATGGGCTGTTCGGCACGGGACTCACGCGAGACATCGATGGCGATCTGCGCGACCTGGTGCTGCGCCTCAACGCGCAGGCCCTGCCGGTTGTGGCGCTGGACGTACCCTCCGGTCTCGACGCAGACAACGGCGCGGTGCGCGGTACGGTAGTGCACGCCGACATGACGGTGACGTTCATCGGCCAGAAGCTCGGTCTCCTGACCGGCCAGGGTCCGGCAGTAAGCGGCCATACGCTGGTGGCCGAGCTGGGACTGGCGCCGGCCAGGCTGTTGCCCGCCGCCGGAGTCGAGGTGCTCGACGCGCGCGCGGCCCGCCTGCCGGCGCGGCGGGCGACGGCCTACAAGAACCAGTTCGGGCACGTCGTGCTGCTTGGCGGCGATCACGGTGGTGGCGGCGCGATCATGCTTGCCGCCGAGGCAGCGCTGCGTGCCGGTGCCGGCCTGGTGTCGGTCGGCACGCGCGCCGAGCACGTGCAGCCACTGCTCACCCGCCGTCCCGAGATTATGGTCCGACCGGTGGAATCCCGTCCGGAGGCGGCCGCCCTGATCGAGCGCGCCAGCGTGGTCTGCGTCGGTCCGGGGCTCGGTACGGCGGGCTGGGGCGAGCAGCTACTCGCGGCTGCGGTCGAGGCCAACAAGCCGCTGATCGTCGATGCCGATGGCCTCAATCTGCTGGCGCAGCGGGGTGATCTGTCCCTGCCGTCGCAGGCCTTCCTGACTCCCCATCCCGGCGAGGCCGCGCGCCTGCTCGAGATCTCGAGCGCGGACGTTGAGCGAGATCGCGTCGCCGCGGTCAGCGCGCTCGCCCGTCGCCACGCCGCGCATGTCGTGCTCAAGGGCGCGGGCTCGCTGGTGGCAAACGCCGACGGGCTGCGCGCGGTCTGTGTGGCCGGCAATCCTGGCATGGCGAGTGCGGGCATGGGCGACGCGCTTGCGGGCGCGGTTGCCGCGCTGGTTGCGCAGCGCGGTGCGGACACAGCAGCACTCGGCGCCGCCGTGGCGGCGCACGCCGCGGCGGGCGACCGCGCCGCCGCCCGAATCGGTGAACCCGGTCTGCTCGCGAGCGATCTGATCGCCGAGCTGCCGGCCGTCCTGAGCGGGGCCGCGTCTGCGGCGTCCGACGCGTCTGACGCGTGATGGATCTGCCGCTCGGTACCCATAGGCTGGCCAGCGAACGCGCCACGGCAGAGCTGGCCGGCCGCTGCGCGCTCGCCCTCGCGGTCCCTGCCGATGTGCACCTGCGCGGCACCCTTGGCGTTGGCAAGACGACCTTTGCGCGCTATTTTCTGCGCGCGCTGGGGCACGAGGGGGCCGTCAAGAGTCCCACCTACACCCTGGTCGAGCCCTACCAACTGGAGCATCCGAGCGTCACCCTGGTTTACCACTTTGACCTCTACCGCATTGACGATCCGCTGGAGCTCGAGCTCGCCGGTTTTCAGGATGCGTTCAACGAGCGTGCGCTGCGCCTCATCGAGTGGCCGGAGCGCGGTGCGGGTTGGCTGCCGCCAGCCGACGTGGTCCTGGATTTCGAGCTGCACGACGGCGCGCGCCGGGTCGAGGTGCGTCTTGGCTAAGCGGCGCGTGGCGAGCGTGGGTCTGCGCGCGCTGGGCGCGGCCGTTCTGGCGCTGTCGGCGCTCGCCGCGGCGGCGGACAGCGCGCGGCTCAATGGCGTGCGCGTCTACGCCGCACCCGACTACACCCGCGTCGTGCTCGACAGCGATCGGCCGCTCGACTATCGCCTGAAGCGCGGCGCCCGCACCCTCTCGCTGCGCCTCGACAACCTGCCGCCCGCCGCGCGCTTCGATCTCGATGCCGTCAATCTGGTGGGCAGCGCTCTCGATGACATTCGCTACGCGCCCGGCGCTGGCCAGCGCACGCGGCTGCAGATCGAGTCTGGACTGGCGCTGACGCCGCGCGTGTTTCGCATCGAGCCCGTGGGCAGCTACGGCCATCGCCTCGTGCTCGACCTGTATCCCGAACGACATCAGCGCGCCGCGCCGCTGAAGCAGCGCAAAGCGAACCGCGACGTGCTGATCGCGATCGATGCCGGGCACGGCGGGGAAGACCCCGGCGCGCTGGCGGCCGGCGGCGTGCGCGAAGCAGACGTGGTGCTGAGCATCGCGCAGCGGCTCGCGCGGCTGATCGATGCGCAACGCGGGATGCGCGCGCTGCTGCTGCGCACCGGTGACTATTACGTCTCGCGCGACCAGCGGGTCGTGGCCGCACGCGCGGCGCGCGCAGATTTGCTGCTGTCGGTGCACGCGGACGCGGTGCCGCAGGAGGAGGTGGTCGGCGCGTCGGTGTACACGCTGTCCTCCGGCGGTGCGAGCAGCGAGATCGCCGCTTGGCTCGGGCGCAAAGACTCGCGCTCTGATCTGCTCGGCGGGGTCTCGAGCGACGTGGTGCTGAAGGATAAGGACGCGACGCTCGCCAAGGTGCTGCTCGATCTATCGCTTGACGCGCAGCGCAACGCCTCGCTTAAGCTCGCCGACGCCGTGCTGGCAGCACTCGGCGAAGCCGTGGCGCTGCACCGGGCGACGCCGGATCAGGCTAGCTTCGTCGTGCTCAAGGCGCCGGACATTCCTTCGATCTTGGTCGAAACCGGTTTTCTGTCGAATCCCGCCGAGGCGCAGCGGCTGCGCCAGACGCGCTATCAGCAGCGCGTGGCTCGCGCGATCGCGAACGGGGTCACAAGCTATGTGTCTGCGAACCCGCCGCCGGGCACCCTGCTCGCGCAGCGCGCGCGCAAGCCCCGCGCCGCCGGACCGCGGCGTCATGTGATCAGCAGCGGCGACAGCCTGTCGGAGGTGGCGGTTCTGTACGGCGTGTCCACGGCGTCGCTGCGGCGCGCCAACAAGCTCGATGGCGATCGGCTGCAGATCGGTCAAGTGCTGGTGATTCCTGATGCCTGAGGTGGAGGCCGTCGCCGCGGCGCGCATTCGTCAGCTCGATCGGGTGACGTCCGATCAGATCGCTGCGGGCGAGGTCGTGGAGCGCCCGGCGTCGGTCGTTAAAGAGCTGGTCGAAAACGCGCTGGACGCCGGTGCGCGGCGGATCGCGGTGGCGCTCGAAGGCGGCGGCGTGAAGCGGATTCGCGTCACGGACGACGGCCGCGGCATTCTGCCCGAGGACCTGCTGCTCGCGGTATCGCGGCACGCCACCAGCAAGATCGAGCGCGCCGATGATCTCGACGGCGTGCGCTCGCTCGGTTTTCGCGGCGAGGCGCTGGCGAGCGCGGCCAGCGTCGCGCGGCTGACGCTGACCTCGCGTCCCGCGGACACGGTGAGCGCGGCGCGGCTCGTCGTGCACGGCGGGCAGGTCGGCGAGGTTCAACCGGCCGCGCACCCGCACGGGACCACGGTCGAAGTCGAGGACCTGTTCTTCAATACACCCGCGCGCCGCAAGTTCCTGAAAACCGAGCGCACAGAGATCGGCCACGTCGAGACCGTGCTGCGGCGCCTGGCACTCGCGCACTTCGACGTCGGCTTCGAGCTGACGAGCGGGGCGCGCACCCTGCTGGATCTGCCGGCCTGCGATTTCGCCGAGCTGCGCCTGCGCCGTCTGGCCAAGCTGCTCGGCGATGACTTCGTCGAGGGCGCAGTAGAGTTCGACGAGAGCCGTGAGGCGATCCGTCTGTGGGGCTGGATCGGAGCGCCGACGCTCACGCGCGCGCACGCGCGTGGCCAGTATTTTTTCGTCAACGGTCGACCGGTGCAGGATCGGCTCATTGCCCATGCCGTGCGGCAGGCCTACAGCGACGTCATGTTTCATGGCCGCCAACCGCTGTTCGCCGTGTTTCTGGAACTGCCCTTCGATGCCGTGGATGTGAACGTGCATCCGACCAAACACGAGATCCGTCTGCGCGATGCGCGCGGTGTGCACAATTTCGTGTTCGGGACGCTGAACCGGCTACTGCGCGCGGTGCGCCCGGAAACGGCTGCGGCGGAGGTGCGCGACGGCCTGCCGGCTGCTTCGGCCCCCGCCAGTTTCGCGTCGTCGCGGCTGCCGTTCGAGACGCATTCGCCGCTGGGCGCGACAGAGTTCGCAGAGTCACCGTTGGGCGCGACCGCGGCACCGTTCGGGTCGCCCGCGGCCGGGAGCGGGTCGCCGATTCCGGCCGCCCCGCCGTCGGCGGCGACTTTCCCGGGCGCTGCTGCGACAGATGTGGCCGAGGCGCCGCTGGGTTATGCCATCGCGCAGCTGCACGGCATCTATGTGCTCGCTCAGAACGAGGCCGGGCTGGTGCTGGTGGACATGCACGCCGCGCACGAGCGCATCACGTACGAACAGCTAAAGACCGATCTGCACGCCGGCGAGGTTCGCTCCCAGCGGCTGCTCGTGCCGGTCAACGTCAGCGTCAGCGCGACAGAGGCGGACGCCGTCGAGGCCGACGCGCCGGAGTTTGAGCGACTCGGCTTCACGATTACGCGCCTGGGCCGCGAACTGCTCAGCGTGCGCGAGGCGCCCGTCCTGCTGCTCGACGAAAACCTGGAGGCCATCGTGCACGACCTGGTGGGCGATCTGGAGCTCGCCGAGGGCAGCCGTCGCATTCTGCAGATGCAGGAGCGCCTGCTCGCCAACATCGCCTGTCGGCGCTCGCTGCGCGCGCATCGACAGATGACGATCGCAGAGATGAACGCGCTGCTGCGTCTCATGGAGCGCACCCCCAACTTCGGGCAGTGCAACCATGGCCGGCCGACCTATCGCATGTTCGATATGGCGGAGTTGGACGGCTTTTTCCTGCGCGGCCAATAGCGTGGTCGCGCGCTTTGCAGAACGCCGCGCGCTCGCGATCAGCGGCCCGACGGCGATCGGCAAGACCGCACTCGCCATGGCACTGGCGCAGCGTTTGCCGGTGGATCTCATCAGCGTCGATTCGGCCATGGTCTACCGGCAGATGGACATCGGCACCGCCAAACCATCCGCGGTAGAGCTCGCGCTGGCGCCGCACGCGCTGATCGACCTGGTCGATCCGTCGGAGGCCTACTCTACGGCGCGGTTTCTGCACGACGCGGGCGACGTGGTTGCCGACAGCTTTGCGCGCGGCCGCATCCCGGTCTTCGTCGGCGGCACCATGATGTATTTCAACGCGCTGCGCGAGGGCCTCGCGGACCTGCCAGCGGCCGATGCCGAGGTGCGTGCAGCGCTCGCCGCGGAGCTCGCGGCGCGTGGAGGCTCGGCGCTGCACGCGGAGCTGGCGCGCGTCGACCCGGCCGCCGCGCAGCGCATCGAGCCCGCCAATCGCCAGCGCCTGCTGCGCGCGTTGGAGGTCTATCGAATCAGCGGCAAACCGATCTCAGCGTATTGGGGCGAACAGCGGCCCATGCTGCAGTCCCACGGGGCCGAACTGCTGGAAGTGACGCTCGTGCCGCGCGACCGCGCGGCGCTGTATGCGCGCATCGACCGGCGCTTCGGCGCCATGCTGGAACAGGGGCTGCTGGGCGAGGTCGAGACGCTGTATGCGCGCGGCGATCTGTCGCTCGAGCTGCCGTCCATGCGCAGCGTCGGCTACCGGCAGCTCTGGCAGCACCTCGCCGGCGAACTCAGCCTCGACGCGGCGGCGGCGCAGGCCTGCCAGGCGACCCGGCGACTCGCTAAACGTCAACTGACCTGGCAGCGCAGCTGGACGGACCTGTGCCGGCTGCACTGTGACGACGGCATCGAGACGCAGGACGCGGTTCTGCGGCTGCTGCGCTCGGGGTAGCATGAAGGCCTCATAGGGAGCGCGACCCGGTTTGCAATGTATCGGGTCCAAAGTCATAGTGATTTATGCGGCCTCAGGCCGAATTGCGGCGGCGGCCCACCGCTGCGGCACCACCCGCGACGCTACTTCTGGCGCCGCGGCGTGAGACAGGACGGAGAACAACAAAAATGTCGAAGGGACACTCACTGCAGGATCCTTACCTGAATACACTGCGCAAAGAACGCATCCCGGTGTCGATCTATCTGGTCAACGGCATCAAGCTGCAGGGCCAGATCGAGTCTTTCGATCAGTTTGTCGTGCTGCTGCGCAACTCTGTTAGCCAGATGGTCTACAAGCACGCGATCTCAACGGTGGTTCCGGCGCGCAACGTCAAACTCGCTCAGTCAGACTCGCAAGAAAACAACGACTAGCCCGTCCCTCGAGCCTTCTTGTCGCTCGCGGGCAGTCAGCAGCGCCAGGAATACTCATGCTCTTCGAACGCCCGGCGGCGGGCAGAAAAGCCGTGCTTCTTCACGTCAGCTTCGGTCAGGAGACCGCGGCTGCTGCGCGTGAGCGACTGCAGGAATTGGCCGAACTCGCGACGTCCGCCGCCATGGCTGTGGTCGAGCAGGTCACCGCGCGACGCCGGGATCCGCATCCGCGCTGGTTCGTCGGCAGCGGCAAACTGGAAGAGCTCAAGCTGCTGCTTAGCCAGGTTGCGGCGGACGTGCTGGTCGTCAATCACGAGCTGAGTCCGGGACAGCAGCGCAACATCGAAGAGACGCTCGGCATTGGCGTGCTCAGCCGCACGGAGCTCATCCTCAACATCTTTGCCGATCGCGCGCGCACCCACGAGGGCCAGCTACAGGTCGAGCTGGCGCAGTGCAAGCATGCGAAGACCCGGCTGGTCCGCGGCTGGACGCACCTGGACCGGCAGAAAGGCGGCGTGGGTATGCGCGGCGCTGGCGAGAAGCAGATCGAGCTCGATCAGCGGATGCTCGATGCGCGCATCAAGAGCGTCCAGCAGAAGCTCGCGCGGGTGCGCGCCCGGCGCGCGCAGGGCCGGCGCCGCAGGCGCCGCGAGGAGGTGCCCACCGTCGCGCTCGTTGGCTATACCAATGCCGGCAAGTCGACACTGTTCAACGCGCTGACCAGCGGCGAGGTCATGGCCGAGGATCGCCTGTTCGCTACGCTCGATCCGACGCTGCGGCGGCTCGCGCTGCCCGGTCTTGGCGACGTCGTGCTGGCGGATACCGTGGGCTTCATTCGCGACCTGCCCCACGACCTGGTCGAGGCGTTCAAGGCCACGCTTGAAGAGGTGGCCGGCGCGGATCTTCTGCTACATGTGATCGATGGCGCGGATCCATTGGCCGCTGAACGGGTCGAAGACGTACGGCAGGTGCTCGCAGAGCTGGACGCGCACGAGCTGCCCTGTCTGCTGGTGCTTAACAAGTCCGACCTGCCGGGGGCGAATCTGCCGCTCGAACTCGCGGCGGCGACGGACGATGGCGTGCGCGTCAGCGCCCTGACCGGCGCTGGCCTGACGAGCCTGAAGCGGCGAATTGCTATGCTGCTTGGGCCCGTCGAGCCGCTGACGATTCGACTGGGTCCGGAACATGGACGGACGCTGGCCTGGCTGTATGAGATCGGCGCGGTCGTGAGCCAGTCGGGGCACGCGGACGGTGGCTGGGAGATCTGTGCGCGGCTCGATGACGCGGCACTTGGACGCCTGCGGAAGGCCGGGGGCGTTGTCTTGCAGGGGCTAGAGGGCGTCCATAGAATCTCTTGCGAGCAATAGAGAATCTCGTCACATCAATAGAAATTCGCCCCTTTGCGCAACGACGCGTACTGCGCGGCTTCAGACGGGCGGGTACGCTCGATACAAAGGTAGAAGACGAATGGCTTGGAACGAACCGGGCGGAGACAAGGACCCCTGGAGCGGCCGCGGCGGCGATCAGGGACCACCCGATCTCGATGAGGCCTTTAAAAAGCTGCAGAGCCAGCTAACCGGCATCTTCGGTGGCGGCGGGGGCTCGCGCAGCGGCAGCAGCGGCCCGAGCGCCGGCATGTTCGCGGGGCTGCTGGTGCTCGCCCTGATCGTGTATGCCGTCGGCGGCTTCTACATGGTCGACGAGTCGGAGCGCGCGGTTGAGTTTCGCTTCGGCAAGGTGAAAGAAGAGGTCTCTCCGCCGGGCCTGCACTGGTATCCGCTGTTTATCGACAGCGTCGAGATCGTCAACGTTGCCCAGGTTCGGGAGCATCCGCACAAGGCGCTGATGCTCACCGAGGACGAGAACATCGTCGACGTGTCGCTGACCGTGCAATGGATCATCAACAACGCGATCGACTACGTGGTCAAGGTGAAGGAACCGATGATCTCGCTCGATCACGCGACCGAGAGCGCGCTGCGGCACGTGGTCGGCAGCTCGGAGATGGACTACGTCATCACCGAAGGTCGCGCCGCGATCGGCGCCGAGGTGCAGCAGCGCCTGCAGTCCTATCTGGACCTGTACAACACCGGCATCCAAGTCAGCTCTATCCAGATCAAGGAGACGGGGCCGCCCCAGCAGGTGAAGGAAGCCTTCGACGACGTGCAGAAAGCGAAGGAAGACGAGGCGCGGCTGATCAACGAGGCCGACGCCTATGCCGAGAAGGTGATTCCCGAGGCCCGTGGTCAGGCACAGCGCCAGCTCGAGCAGGCCAACGCCTATCGCGACGAGGTGGTCGCGCGCAGCGAGGGTGAGGCCGATCGCTTCACCAAGCTTTGGCGGGAGTACTCGTCGGCCAAGAAGGTGACTCGCGATCGGCTCTATATCGACGCCGTCGAATCGGTGCTCGCGCGGTCGAACAAGGTGATGGTCGACGTCGAGGGCGGCAACAACATGCTGTACCTGCCGCTCGATCGCATGGGCAGTCGCGGTCCGTCGGGCGATCTGGGGCAGTCGCAGATTCGCCGCATGGTGGAAGACGAGGTGCGCGATCTCGCCCGCAACTCGCCGTCTATCCGCCGCACCAATCCGCGCTAAAGCGTTAGTACGAAGGAGCAAGCCATGAGCTTCAGAAGCCTGTTGATGCTGATTCTTGTCGCGGCGACGGTCCTGTTGGTCGCGAATTCAGTCTACACCGTCAAAGAGACCGAGCGGGCGATCAAGCTGCGCTTCGGCGCGGTCGAGGAGGCGGACGTGCCGCCCGGACTGCATTTCAAGCTGCCGATTGCCGAAGAGATTCGCAAGTTCGACGCACGCGTGCTGACCCAGGACGCAGAACCGCAGCGCTATTACTCGCTCGAGAAAAAGCCGCTGATCGTGGACTCGTTTGCCAAGTGGCGGATCCGCGACGTCGGCCGCTACTACACCGCGACGTCGGGCGACGAGCGCCGCGGCAGGATGCTGCTGGCCCAGCGCGTCGACGAGGGGCTGCGCAACCAGATCAGCCGTCGTGACATGCACTCTGTGGTCAGCGGCGAGCGCGACGAGTTGATGCAGGAGCTGACGAGCGAGCTGAACGAGTCCATGCAGGCGGACGTCGGCGTCGAGGTGATTGACGTGCGCGTGAAGAAGATCGACCTGCCGCAGGAAGTGAGTGCGGCGGTCTATGACCGCATGAACTCTGAGCGTCACATCGAGGCGCAGCAGCACCGCGCTCAGGGCCAGGAGCGCGCGCTGGGTATTCGCGCGGACGCCGATCGCCAGGTGGTAGTGCTGGAGGCCGAGGCCTACGGCAAGGCGGAGCAGATTCGCGGCGACGGCGATGCGAAGGCCGCCGAGATCTATGCGGGTGCGTTCAATCAGGACCCGGAGTTCTACGAGTTTTATCGCAGCATCAACGCGTACACCAACGTGTTCGGCAACGACGGCGATCTGCTGGTTGTCGACCCGAACAGCGAGTTCTTCAAATATCTGAAGGACGCGCAGGGCGGCGAATAGCCGCCCCCTGCCGCCTCGGTAGGCCATCGTGGACCCTGAAATCTGGCGACTGCCGGCGGCAGTCGACGAAGTGCTGCCGCCCAGAGCCTGGCACCTGGAACAGCTGCGTCGGGGCGTGCTCGACCTGTTCCAAAGCTGGGGCTACGAGTACGTCGAGCCGCCACTGATTGAGTATCTCGACGCGCTGCTTGTCGGCAACGATCTGAATCTGGTGACGCTTAAGGTTCCCGACCAACTCAGCGGCCGCACGCTCGGCGTGCGCGCCGATATGACCAGCCAGGCGGCGCGGATCGATGCCAACAGCCTGCCAGCGAGCGGCGTTCAGCGGCTGTGCTACGCCGGCCCCATCGCGCGCGCGACGCCGCGCCGCGTCCTCGAATCCAGAGTGCCGCTGAAGGCCGGCGCGGAAATCTACGGCACCACGGCGCGCGCGGCGGATCTCGAGGTCATGCTGCTTGCGCTCGATGCGCTGTCTGGGGCGGGACTCGCGACGCCGGTCATCGAACTGGGCGACGTCGGCATCGTCGCCGCCATACTCGACACGCTGACGCTGGACGAGGGGCGTCGACGGCAGGTGCTGGAAGCGATACGGGTAAAGTCCGAAACCGACATCGCGTCGCTGCTGGCGGGTCAGGCGCAGGCCGATCTGCTGTGCGAGCTCGTGCGCCTGATGGGGCCGCCGGAGGCGCTGCAGGCGGCCCGCAAGCTGTTAGGAGCGCCGCACCCCGAGCTGCTTGGTGTCCTCGATCAACTAGAAGCCCTGGTAGAGGAGTTGTCTCGCCAGCGCCCACAGGCACAGCTGCGCGTGGACCTCAGCGAGCACGTCGGCTTCGGCTATCACAAGGGCCTGGTCTTTGCGCTCTTCGACATCGAACACGGCACGGCGCTCGCGCGCGGCGGCCGTTACGACGGCATCGGCGAGCAGTTCGGTCGCGCGCGCCCCGCGACGGGCTTCGATCTGAATCTCAAGTCCCTGCTCGGCGCCGCGCCCGCGCTGGAACCGACGGGCGCCATCTGGGCGCCGGTCGCGCCGGGCGAAGAGGCGGCCGGTCGCCTGGCGGCCATGGCACAATTGCGCGCCGCGGGAGAACGCGTCGTCGATGCGCTGGATTTGGACGCGGAGCCGCCGCCGAGCTGTGATAGATTGCTCGTCCTGTCCGATGCGCGGTGGCGCGTCGAACCGCTGGCCGTCAGGCGTTAGCTGCTCGTCGGCGACAACCTCCAACCTCTTCAGACTTCTTTTCAGGCGGATTGCATCATGGGACGTAGCGTTGTTGTGCTCGGCACTCAGTGGGGTGACGAGGGCAAAGGCAAGATCGTCGATCTCTTGACGGAGCGCGCCACGGCGGTGGCCCGCTTTCAGGGCGGCCACAACGCGGGCCACACGCTGGTCATCGACGGCAAGAAGACCGTCCTGCATTTGATTCCTTCCGGCATCCTGCGCGCCGACGTGCAGTGCCTGATCGGCAATGGCGTGGTGCTCGCCCCGGGGCCGCTGCTTGAGGAAGTCGCGCTGCTCGAACGCTCTGGCATCAGCGTGCGCGAACGCCTGCGCATCTCGCCGGCCTGTCCCCTGATCCTGCCCTATCACGTGGAGCTCGACCGCGTTCGGGAAGAGGCGCGCGGCAATGCCAAGATCGGCACGACCGGGCGCGGCATCGGTCCGGCCTATGAAGACAAGACCGCGCGCCGCGGCGTGCGCCTCGGCGACGTGCTGTACCCGCAACAGTTCGCGGCCAAACTGGCGGAAGTCATGGAGTACCACAACTTCATGCTGGTCAATTATCACAAGACGATGCCCGTCGATTTCCAACGCACGCTCGACGAGGTGATGGCGCACGCGGAGGAGCTCAAACCGATGATCGCGGACGTCGGTCCGCTGCTGCACGAGGTGCGCAGCGGCGGCGGCAACCTGCTGTTCGAAGGGGCTCAGGGTGCACTATTGGACGTGGATCTCGGCACCTACCCCTATGTGACCTCTTCCAACACCACGGCGGGCGGCACCGCGATTGGCAGCGGTTTCGGTCCGCTGTACCTCGACTATGTGCTCGGGATTACCAAGGCCTATGCGACCCGTGTGGGCTCGGGGCCCTTTCCCACGGAGCTGTTCGACGACGTGGGCGCCGAGCTCGCCCGCCGCGGCCACGAGTTCGGCGCGACGACGGGCCGGCCGCGACGCTGCGGCTGGTTCGACGCGGTGGCGCTGCGGCAGGCTGTGCAGATCAACAGCATCTCTGGGCTGTGCCTGACCAAGCTCGACGTGCTGGACGAGCTCGAGGAAATCAGGATCTGCGTCGGCTATGAGACCACGGACGGCAGCGAGAGCGTGCCGCGTTTCGAGGCGGAGTCGTACTCGCGCGTTAAGCCCGTCTACGAGACCATTCCGGGCTGGCGCAGCTCGACCGCCGGTGCCCAGCGGCTCGCGGATTTACCCGCGGCGGCTCGCGCCTACATCTTGCGCATCGAGGACGCCGTGGGCGCGCCCGTGGATCTGGTGTCTACGGGTCCGGATCGCGTGGAGACAATCGAGCTGCGGGATCCGTTCGCCGACTGAGCGACGGACGCTGGCGTGGCTAGTTGTTCTGGGTGACGACGGTAGACGCGACGGTCAGGGCACCAAACGCGGGCCGTGTGATCGTCACCTGCGAATCGCCGTCCCCGAACGCACCGGTCGCTTCGATGCCAACCGCGCCGGAGGTGGCGCTGCCGGTGCCCGCGATGTAGGGGGCACCGCCGCCGGGCGCGCGGCCGTTACTGCTGTCCAGAAAGCTGATCCAGCCGGCGGTGTCGGGCGGAACCGGGTCACCGACGACGATACCCTGGGCAAGCTGCGCCTGGGCGAAGACGTAGCGACCGCGAATGGCGCGGACGGCCTCGTCGTAGTGGTTGTGAACGACGGTTGCGCTGCTGGATTCGATATAGTCGTTGTAGCTTGAAGCCGCGACTGCGGACAGAATGCCGATGACCGCAACCACGACCATCAGCTCGAGAAGGGTAAAGCCACGTTGGCGCATGAGAACTCCTGCTGTGTGACTGGCGCGTCCCTGTGCACCCGACAGAGTTAGCTTAGAGCCGCCCGTGGAGCGCATATGTGATCCGTTGCACAATGGATTGAGTCGATAATCGCGACGCTGTGACGCAGTGCACTCGGCCGACTATTTGTCGGACAACACGCGCGAATCGGTTTATGTAGGTCGCGGTGTTGCGCCCGGCCAATCGCCTCAATTCGCGTCAATTCGCCTCAATTCGCCCCGGAGGAAACAGTCTTGGACACCAGCCTGCTCGACATACTCGTTTGCCCGGTCACCAAGACGAGCCTCGTCTACCGCGCCGAGGTCGACGAGCTTTGGTGCCGTGCCAGCGGTCTCGCGTATCCGATTCGCGATCAGATTCCCGTGATGCTCGAAGACGAGGCGCGCCAACTGACGTCGACCGAGAAGGCCGAGCTCGACTGAAGCTGACCGGCCGCCCGCGCGGGCTCGGCGGCGGCCGCCCGGCTGCGCGCGACTTGGCCGCGGGTATCGAGCTACAATCGGGAGCCTTGGGACAGGGCAGCACAACGTGAGCAGTTCAACCGGCGGCGACACCGGCGGCCAGGGGCCGCGCCTCGCCAGCATCAGTCATATGCCCGACGTACAGCGCGGGCGGGTTGAGGGTCTGGAGAGCACCCTCGACTGGGTGGGCATGAGCAATATCGCCCAGCCACTGTTGGTTCGTGATGGTGACACGGAGCACCGGGTGCGCAGCCAGGTGCAGGTGTTCGTGGATCTGGGCGATCCCGAGGCGAAGGGCATTCACATGTCGCGCCTGTATTTGATTCTGGACGAGCACGCGGAGACGCGACCGCTCACCGTCGCCGGTCTGAAGCTGCTGCTGGCCTCGCTGCTCGAATCCCACCGTGGTCTCAGTCAGCGGGTCTATATCGATTTCCGCTTCGACACCCTGCTGCGACGCCCGGCGCTGGTCAGCGACAACTCGGGCTGGAACGCCTATCCGACGACCATTCGCGGCGTGCTCGAGGACGGCGAGATCTCCATCGAATTGCACCTAGAGGTGCGCTATTCCTCGACATGCCCATGCTCCGCCGCGCTGGCCCGGCAGCTCATCCAGGAGCAGTTCGAGTCGGACTTCGGCGCCAACGGCACGGTCAAGGCGAGCGAGATCAAGGCCTGGCTCGGCTCCGAGAACGGCATCGTCGCGACGCCCCACTCCCAGCGCAGCGTGGCGCATCTGCGGGCGAAGCTGCGCGACGACCTCACGGCGTTCCCGCTGACGGCGCTGGTCGACGCGCTTGAGGAGCGGCTGGCGACGCCGGTGCAGACCGCGGTAAAGCGCGAGGACGAGCAGGAGTTCGCGCGCCTGAACGGCCAGAACCTGATGTTTATTGAGGACGCCGGCCGGCGCCTAAAGTCGCTGTTGGCGGCGGACGATCAGCTGCTCGATTTCTGGGTTCGGGTCGAGCACCACGAGAGCCTACACGCCCACGATGCGGTCGGCGTGTTCGTCAAAGGCGTCGAGGGCGGCTTCGCGCCCGTGCCCTAAGGCGCGCAAACCCTGCCACCGCTAGCCGCTAAACCTTCCCATGTGCAGAAAGTCGTCCACCGCGCGGCGCGTGGAGGGCACTTCGCGCTCGCGATAGGCCTCGTCGAGGACGTCCAACGGTCCCGGCGCGCCGATGGCCACGAAGGCCAGTAACTGCCAGTCGTCCGGCACCCGCAGGGCCGCGCGCGCGGCGTCCATGTCGAAGCCGCGCATGGCATGCGCTACCAGGCCCAGGCGACTGGCCTCCAACGCCAGGCTCATCCAGGCCGCACCGGTATCGAAGTCCGCGCAGTCGTTGTCCCGATCGTGGCCCGTGAACTGCGTTCGCGCGGCGAACGCCAGCAGTGCGCCCGCGTGCTGTGCCCAGCCCTGATTGCCAGGGACCAGGACCTCCAGAAACGTCTTGAACGCGTCCGTCTCGCGCAGCGCACACGCGACCTCCCAGGGTTGCTCGTTGAAGCACGATGGTGCCCAGCGCGCGGCTTCCAGCAGCCGCCGCAGTTCCCCCTGCGACAGGCTCGTTGCGGCCATCGCCCGCGGCGACCAGCGGCGCGGAAACTGCGCATCGACCTCGGTGTCCGGGGTACGCGCGGCGTGGATCGAAACGCTGGCGGTCATGCGCTAACTCCTGTCGGTGCGGCGGCGCTGCTAGCGGCCGGTGGTCTGATTCGCCGGCGCGGACACCGCGGCCGGTTCGATGCGCAGAATGCGGCCGCTCGATGTCTCCGTCAGTTCTGTGTCCGTCAGCACGTAGAGGTAGCCGTCGGGGCCGGTGCGGACGTCGCGAATGCGCTCGCCGATCTCGGTGAACAGGATCTCTTCGCCCACCACCCGGCCCGCCGCGAGATCCACGCGCCGCACCGACTGCTCGATCAGCGCGCCGACGAACAGATCGCCGCGCCACTGGGGAAAGCGATCGCCGGCATAGAACGCCAGTCCCGACGCGGCGATAGAAGGCGTCCAGTGGACTTCTGGTTCGGCGTAGGCGGGCAGGCGCTCAAACGGCGAGATCAGCGCGCCCGAGTAGTCCCGACCGTAGCCGACCAGGGGCCAGCCGTAGTTCTGGCCAGCGACCAGGCGATTCAGCTCGTCGCCGCCCTGCGGGCCGTGCTCGTGCTGGAATACCTCGCCGTCTGGCGTCACGACGAGGCCCTGAGGGCTGCGATGTCCGGAGGTAAACACGTACGGATCGGTGCCGTCGGTCGCGCTCGCGAACGGGTTGTCAGCGGGCACGCTGCCGTCGACCGCGAAGCGCAGCGTCTTGCCGAGCTGGGAAGCGGGGTCCTGCGCCGCCTCCCGATAGTCGAAACCGTCGCCCGTCGTCAGCAGCAGGTGCTCGCCGTGCCAGGCGAGCCGGCCGCCGTAGTGCGCCGGCGTGTCCTTGGTCGGGCTCACCGCGAAGACCTGGGCCGCGTCGACCAGCCCCTCGTCGGTCAGCTGTGCGCGCACGACGCGCGTGTTGTTCGCCTCCGGCGTGCCGCCCGCATAGCTGAGATAGACGGTGCCAGTGGTTTGAAAGTCCTGGGCCGGCAGCACGTCGAACAGCCCACCCTGGCTGCGGACGTAGGGCTCGGGCACGCCCTCCAGCGGCGCGCCAAGGGTGCCGTCCGGCGCGACGAATCGCAGCCGGCCCGCGCGCTCGGTGACGAGCATGCGGCCGTCCGGCAGAAACGCCAGGCACCAGGGAATCGACAGGCCGTCGGTGAAAGTGACGATCCGGTAGTCGGTGGCGCCCTGCGCGCCCGCGGCCAAACACAGCAGGCAGGCGGCAAGCAGGCGACGCCCCGGTCGCCACGATGGCGTCGCGATCGGCGCTGATCGGTGACGATTTACTGGCATAACAATCCCTTACTAAGTCATTGCCCCATGCCGCGCTGGCTGCGAGGACACGTTGTACAATCGCCACTGTACCGCAAAGAGCCGTCTCCATAGGCTCGGCGGGCAGAACGACGGGGACAACCACGGGGGACAGTCGGGTGTCGACGGGCTTCGGTAAGAAACTGATCGCATTTGCAGCAGCGCTGGTCGTCGCGCACGTGCTGGGCGCCACCGCCGCCGCGCAGCACGTCATTAACGCGTTCGGCGCCGTGGCGGAGCCGGTGGGAATCGCCGAGCGGATTGCCTGGACGCTGCGCGACATCAAGGGCATGGCGTTGGACGGGGCGCTGCCGATCTACCCGGTCATGGTGTTTGCCGCGCTGCTGCTCGGTTTCGCAGTTGTCGGAATGATCGTGCGCCGCCGCGATGATCTGCGGGTCATCGGTTTCTGCGCGGCCGGGTTTGTCGGTTTCGTGGTCGCCCATCTGTTTCTGAACTGGGCCGGCGAGCTGCACCTTGTTGCGGCGACCCGCACGACGCTGGGTCTGATCGCGCAGGGCCTGGCCGGCGCGGCCGGCGGCTATGTCTATGCCCGCCTGACCCGAACGGCTGCGTGGACCGGCTAGTTCAGGCACAGGGACGCGCGCGCAACAGGGAGGTTACCGACGAGGTCGTCGTGCAGGGACGGGCGCTGGTGCGCCGTGTCCCCTGGCGCCGATTACTATCTCGATTCGGACCCCGATCCAGATCTGGCTCCCTCCTCGCGAGTGCTCGGCCGTGAATCGCAGCGATCCGAATCTCAGTCTCTATAGCCTGCGCTTTCGCGACCCCGATCGCGAAGCGCGCTACGCCGGCGGCTATTTCCCCGCGCGGGTGCTGCGCGTTCGGATGCTGCTGCTGGGCGTGCTGGGTTTTGTGGTGGGCGTGATCGCGCTTAACGCTTATCTCCACGAATCCGCGGTGCTGACGCTGCTGCGGTGGTCGATCGTGCTGCCGCTGCTGCTACTGTCCATCGCCGCGACCTGGCTGGTTCCGGGGAACGCGTTCTACTACGTGCTGGGTGGCATGGTCGGCGCCAGCATGCTGCTGCAGCCCGTCATGCTGTTCATCGATCCGGATCTTGCAGTCCACCTGGTGTTTACCCACTTCGGCATCCTGATGGCCTACACGGTGCTGCTATCTCCGCCGTTCCTGCACGTGCTGTGCATCGGCGGCTCGGTGGGTGGCCTCTTTGCGATAGCGCTGACGTCGGTGCCGTTTGCCGATGAGATGCTGCGCGCGAATCTGCTGCTCGGCGTCGCGAACTGCGCCTTCATCAGCACGGCCTTCGCCTACGATCGGGAGCGCGCCGATCGGCAACTGTTCGTGCAGTTCAACGAGGTGGGGCGGCTGCGGCATCAGGTCGACCTGGCGCGTGCGAATCAGGTGAGCTGGCTGCGGGGACTCGCGCGCTATCTGGGTAACGATCTGCGCAACGCGCTGTTTATCATTCGCTCGAATCTCGAGTTTCTGCAGCTGCGGGCGGGTAAGGCCGCGCAGCGCAACGTCGCCCTCGCGCTGGCAGCGACAACGGATCTGGAGGTGCTCGGCGGCCGCGCCGCCGACGCGAGCCAGCTCGAACTGGAGCTGCCGAACGAGCGCGCCGCGCCCATCAATCTGTCGCAGATCCTCGAAGACTATCTTCTGACTCGCGTCGCCGCCTTCACCGAGGACAATCCGCTCGAGCTGGATCTGCGGGACGACATATGGGTCGAAGCCCGACGCGAACGGCTCGTGCAGGTGTTCGACCTGTTGATCGGCGACGTCCTCAACCGCGTCGACTCGGAGACCCACCTGCGAGTATCCCTGCACGGCATCGCTGGCGAAGCGTATCTGGGCATCGACAACGTGGAGCCGCTGGGTGAACTCGCCGCCGAGGTGCTGCAGGGCTATAACCCGGCCAAGGCCATGCCGGAAAACGACCGCGGCGATGTCTTCGTTGGGATGGGTCTGTTCGTCTCGCGTCACATCATCGAGCACTACGGTGGGACGATCGATGTGCGCAGCCAGTTCGGCAAGGTGGTGTTTTTAGTACGTTTGCCGCTGGTGGATTCACCCACCGACGCGAAGCCGCGAGTGCCGGCAGCCAAGGTGCCGGCGCGGGAGAAGCGCAAGATCTGAGTTCTCGCGCCCCCGGCTTCAGGGCAGTTCGATGGCGACTGCCGTGCCCTCGCCGCCGCCGATACACAGGGCGGCGACGCCGCGCTTCTTGCCGTGCTGCTCCAGCGCGTTGATCAGCGTCACGATGATGCGCGCCCCCGAGGCTCCGATCGGGTGGCCGAGCGCGCACGCGCCGCCAAACACGTTGACACGCTCGGCGTCGAGCTGCAGCTCCGTCATGGCCGCCATGGGGACGACGGCGAACGCCTCGTTGATCTCCCACAGGTCGACGTCGGCGACGGACCAGCCAGTCTTGCCGAGCACCTTCTGAATCGCGCCGACCGGGGCGGTGGTGAACCAGCCAGGTGCCTGGGCGTGGCTCGCCTGCGCCAGCAGCCGCGCGCGCACGGGCCGGTCGCCTGCCTCGGATTCACGCACCATCACGAGAGCCGCCGCGCCGTCGGAAATGCTCGACGCGTTGGCCGCGGTGACGGTGCCGCCGCTGCGGAACGCGGGCTTTAGGTTGGGAATTTTGTCCGGCCGCGCGTTGCGCGGGTTTTCATCGCGCGCGATGGTGATGTCACCGCCGCGTCCGCTGACCGTGACCGGCGCGATCTCGCCTGCGAAGCGCTCGTCGTCGGCGGCGTCGATGGCGCGCGAGAGTGAGCGCAGGGCGTATTCGTCCTGCGCCTCGCGTGTGAACTGGTATTTCTCTGCGCAATCCTCGGCGAAGGCGCCCATGAGTTTGCCCTCGTCGTAGGCGTCCTCGAGACCGTCGAGAAACAGATGGTCCTTAACCTCGGCGTGGCCCATGCGCGCGCCGCCGCGCATCTTGGGCAGCACGTAGGGGGCGTTGGTCATGCTTTCCATGCCGCCTGCCACCACGGTGGCGGCGTTGCCCGCTCGTAGCTGATCGGCCGCGAACATGACGGCGCGCATTCCGGAGCCGCACATCTTGTTGAGCGTGGTGGCGGGCGTCGACTCCGGCAGCCCTGCCTTGAACGCCGCCTGCCGTGCCGGCGCCTGGCCCTGTCCGGCTGTCAGTACGCAGCCCATGACGACATCGTCGATCGCGTCGGCGGCGACGCCAGCGTCATCCAGGCTCGCGGCGATGGCGCTGCCGCCGAGGTCCGCTGCCGTCAGATTGGCGAGTTCGCCTTGGAAAGATCCCATCGGCGTCCGGCGCGCGCCGATGATGGCGATTACCTCAGACGCCCCCTTAGGGTTTGCGTTATTGGTAGCGTTGCTAGCGGCTGCGGACATGGCGGCTTCCTGATTCGGCGGCAAGGACGCGCGCGGGCGCGCGAATGTGGCCTGCGATGTTACCGCACAACGCCAGCCGACAAGCGGTCGCTCGGAATTGCCTTTGACGTCAGCCCGCGTGCGCGCGCGGGGCATCGCTCGGGTGCAGCGCTCGTCCGATGCCGCTCAGGCAGGTCGGCCGCGGCGCGCGGGCAGGCAGCCCGTCGAGGTGGCGCGCCAGCCCGGCCTCGGCGGCTTCGCGGCGCGTGAACGGCCCGTAGCTGCCTTCGCGGGTCGCGAAGTACCATTCGCCGTCCAGGCAATAGATGCGTTTCGATACCCGGCGGTAGAACACCGCTTTTGTGTCGTCGTGTCTCATGGACCTGAGTATGGAACGCAACGCCAAGGGCGCGTGTGACGCAGCTCTCAAACTGTCGCCGGTTTTTCGGCGCGCATGGTTGCAGAGACGAGTGCGTATTCGCGAGGCTTCAGCGGTTCCAAGGCAGCGGATAGAGCACGTCCCAGCGCGCGAGATAGCTTGGAAAAATCAGCGATATGTGCTGATCCTGCCACTGCACCAGGTAGGTACGCTTCGCGATCTGGCGACCGGCGGCGTCCACGCGATAGTGGCCGAGCAGCGAGCGAAACTTGAGGCTGCCGAGCTGTTCGCGCACCGCCCGGACGCCGTCGCTGCCGGCGAGCCGGATCGCGGCTTCGAATACCTGCCCCGCCGCGTAGCCGCCGGCCGCGTCATAGCTCGGATACACCTCGAAGCGCTCGCGGTAGCGAAAGCCGAAGTCGAACGACCCGGGCAGCCGCGCGCTGCGCATCCACTGGACGCTGGAGATCACCCCGTTAACCGCCGCCGCGTCGAGACCGCTGGCAAACTCGCGCAGCGCCGGGCCGCCGCTGAATGCGATCAGTTCGGCGCGCACCCCGGCCGCGTGGGCCGCGCGTGCGAGTGCGCGGCCGTCGTCCAAATAGGAACCGACGACGATCGCCTGCGCGTTGGTCCGCCGTAGGCGCCGGGCCAGCGCGTCGAAGTCGGGGGCGGCCTGCGGGTAGCTCGCGTCGAGTACCAGCGTCAACCCGTGTTGGCCAGCGCGTTCGCGCACGCCCGCCGCAACCGCGTTGGGAAAGGCGCTGTCCTGGTGGACGAGCGCGAGGCTCGTCAGCCCGCGCTCGGCGGCGAGCTGCAGGAACGGCAGCATGTTCTGCTGCGCCGGTGTGTATAGGCCGAAGATCCTCGTCGTCTGGACCTCGCCGTCGCTCTGGGCGTCGGTCCAGATCGTGGGTGCGGTCGCAATGCTGAGCATCGCGTAATCCGCGTCGCCCAGCGCATCGCGCACCGCCAGCGTCAGCGGCGAAGAGTAAGGGCTGACGAACAGGTCGATGCCGGCGGCCCGCATCTCGAGATACTGCTCGATCGCGCGCGTGGGATCAGAACCGTCGTCGTAGAGCTCGAGATTCACAGGTCGTCCCAAGAGCGAGCCGCGATCGCTGAGGTCGCGCTGCCACATGCGCAGGCCGCGCTCGACCTGAACACCAAACTGTGCGAGCTCGCCCGTGCGTGACACGCTAGCGCCGATGCGTATCGGCTGTGCCTGCGTGGTGGCCTCCGCCAGGGCAAGCGGTGTCGTACTCGCGAGCAGCACAGCGAACGCCGCCCGCAGCAGCGCGCGAAGCTTGGCCATAGGGTTCCTAGCGAACAACATCGAGATCGCGCTTCTCGAGATACAGCAAGCGCAGCAGCTCGTATTCAAACGGCGAACCGGTCTGGTAGTACTGGAATGCGGTCTCGCTGCGGGTGTCGATGACCAGCAGCGGGTAGTACAGGTACCGCCGGTTGGCACGGTCCTGTAGTCGCAGCGGGTCGATCTGCGTCAGCGCCAGCGAATCCACCGCGCTGCCTAGGCCGTCGCGGACGCTCGACGGCCCGAACAGGGGCAGCACCAGATAGGGTCCTGCGGGCACCCCCCACGCGCCGAGCGTTTGTCCGAAGTCCTCCTCGTAGTCGGGCAGGCCGGCATGGTCCGCGACGTCGAGCACGCCGCCAAAGCCCAGCGTCGTGTTGACCAGCAGGCGGCCGGCGCTTTCCAGCGCGCGCTTTGGCCGCGCCTGCAGGATCTGGTTCCCGGTAATCGTCAGGTTGTCGAGGTTATCGAAGAAGTTGCTGACGCCGCTGCGTAGAAAGCGGGGCACGAAACGCCGGTAGGCGCGCACGGTCGGCATCAGCACGGTGCGATCGAGCAGGGCATTGAAGCGGTAGATCGTGCGGTTGAACGGCTCCAGCGGATCGTCTAC
The DNA here is from genome assembly GCA_039029135.1 of Pseudomonadota bacterium. Taxonomy (GTDB): domain Bacteria; phylum Pseudomonadota; class Gammaproteobacteria; order Pseudomonadales; family Azotimanducaceae; genus JALZVT01. The sequence continues at coordinate 131,278 of JBCCGT010000005.1, forward strand.
CGCCAGCGGGTCCGTTACGTCATCGAGCACGACGCGACGCATGTTGTACAGCGGATCGTCGCTGCGGGCGGTCGCCTCTGGGCTGAAGTCCACCGCCATGCTGGAATCGTCGCGCGGCGCGCTCGCGCAGCCCGCAGCGAGCGCAGCGAGCAGCATCAGCACATAGGTGTAGCGCGCAGCGCTCAACGGCCCACGAACCGCAGCATGTCATCGCGCACCGCGCCGACGCCAAGATTGCCGAGATGCCCGCCCAGCGGATAGATAAAGGCGCGCTCGCCGAAGGTCTCGCGGAGAAATTCGATCTCGCCGTCGGCGAGGATGATGTCATCGAGCGCGTGGAACACGGCGACGTGGTCCGCGGCGCGCAGATAGTCTGCGATATGGGCGAGGCTTTGCGCGCGCGCGAAGTCGCTGCGATCGCCCTCGAACGAATCCGCGTGCAGCGGCCAGAAGAATTCGTGGAAGTAGTCGGTGAAACCGAGGCGCAGCGCGACGGGCAAGTAGTTGCGCAGCGAATCGCGTCGCGTCACGCGCTGCTGCGAAGGCTTGATGAACCCGAAGTTGGTCATCGAGTCCGCGGTAAAGATCATGTTCGCGGCCGCGATACGAAACGCGACGCCGATGACTGCGGCCAGCTCCTCGTCGCGCGGCTGCTCGGCCGCGAACGCGGAAAACACGAGCTCGGGCGTGAACTCGACGCTGGTCGAGCGCGTGTAGATGCCGCCGATCTGACTCACGACGCGACGAAAGAAGCGATCGAAGTTATCGATGCCGCCGGGAATATTCCACAGCATACGATCGAGTCTGGAAATCGAGTTGTACAGCGACACCGATGGGTTCGCGAGCAGCACGTGGTCGAACCCGAGCCGGTTTTCGCTGGCGTCCAGTCGAGCGATGAACGCCGCGTTCGTCGCGCCCAGGCTCGAGCCGGCCAGTGCATGGCCGGTGATCTGCGCGCGGCGAGGCAGCCGCTGGCGGATGCGCTGCATTGCGCTTAGCAGGTCCCGCGCGTCGTTTTCTAGATGGCCGGGCGCGCCGGTGGTCGACGTCGACACGATGAACTCGGGGTGTGTCGGCGAACTCATGCCGACGACGTGATAGCCCGCGGCGTGAAACACCTGCATCAGCAGCCTGTTCGTGCCGCCGTCGTGATAGCCGCCGGTGCCCGCGATGACGAACATCAGCGGCGCCGGCATCGGCTGCAGCGCGTAGGAGTAGGCGAGCCGGTCGGCGTACCAGAACGCCGGCGGAATCGCGCGGTCCGGCAGCCTTGGCAGGCGGCGGGTACGAAATCGCGGCGCGGGTGGCAGCGGCGCCTTGGCGGCTGGCGGCGTGCCGACGATCGTCGCGAGGAAGGGGTTGTCGATGGGATATGCAAAGGCGGTGGGCTGCGTGTCGGCCAAAGCGCCGTACACGGGCAGCGCCGCCAGCACACACGCGATGCCGATGCGGGCCAGCCAGGGCATGCGCGGCAGCGCGTGACACGGGTGAGAACTCGGGTTTTGAATCGACGACATAGGTGCTGCGCTGGCGGAGCGGCGCTACTTTAGCATCGTCCGCCGCGCGTCTCGCGCGGCACTTTGCGCGTCTCGCGCGGCATCTTTTTGGTCTCGCGCGGCGCTTTACGCGTCTCGCGCGGCGTCTTGCGCAAGGGCACTGGGTACCCGGGCGGCTACGCCGCCGAATGCGCGCAACAGCAGCAGCGCGCGCAGTGCCATGAACAGACTCATGCCCGCCCAAAGCGCATGATTGCCGAAGCGGTCCAGCCCGCCCCAAACCACCAGCAGATAGCCAAGCGTGGCGATGGCCATCGCATTGCGCAGTTCCCGCACCGCGGTCAGCCCGATGAAAAGGCCGTCATAGACGAAGGCCCAGGCGCCGAATAGCGCCACGGGCGCGAGCCAGGGCAGATAGGCCAAAGTCTCGGTGATCAGCGTGTCCAGCGTCGTCATCAGGCCGACGAGCTGCTCATCGGCGAGCAGCAGCACTCCAGCGAGCAGTAGCCCGAGCAGCGTTCCCCAGAACAGCGTGTAGCGCGCGGTCGCGAGCAGTTCCTCTCTCGCGCGTCGACCCGCCGCAAAGCCGCCCAGCGATTCGGCGGCGTGTGCGATGCCGTCCAGTGCGTGGCTGATCAGGAACAGGAAGTTCAGCAGTATCGCGTTGGCAGCCAGTACGCCCGTACCGAGCCGGGCCGCCGCCGCGGTGGTGACAATGAAGGGCACCTGCACGCACAGAGTGCGCAAGAGCAGATCACCCGAGATCGCGAACAGCCGCCGCCAGCGATCTCGTAGCCACAGGTCGGGTTGCCTCAGCGCGAGTGTGAGGCCGAGCGAGCGGCCGACGATCCACACGCCCAGAACGACCGTGACCCACTCGCTGATTACGGTACCCCAGGCCACGCCCGCGACGCCCATCTCGGCGACCACGACAAAATACAGGTCCAGTGCGATGTTGAGGCCGTTGAATAGCAGCGTCAGCAACAGCGTGCTGCGCATGCGCTGGGTGCCAAAGAGAGCGCCCAGCACGACCAGATACAGAAGGTAGGCCGGTGTGCCCAGCAGACGAATGCTGAAGTACTCGGCGGCGCCGTTCGCGACCGTCGCATCAGCGGTCAGCCAGCCGAACACGTGACCGCGCGCAACCAGGCCCAGCGCGATGACCAAGGCGGCGACGCCGACCGCGATCATGCCGGCGCGCAGCAGCGTCAGCCGAATCTCCATCGGCTCGCGCGCGCCGTGCTGCTGGGCGACCAGCGCGGTGGTGCCCATGCGCAGAAAGCCGAACATCCAATAGGTCGAGCTGAAGACCAGCGCCCCGAGCGCCACGGCCGCGATGTAGGTTTCATCGGGCAGCCGGCCGAGCACGGCGGTGTCGACCGTGCCGACCAGCGGCACCGTCAGATTGGCCAGAACGATGGGCCACGACAGACTCAGTACACGGCGGTGCCAGCGGGCGTCGCGCAGGCCCTCGGTAGCCGGTGGGGCCTGGGGCGTCGGGTTGTCGTTAGCTGCGGATATGGCGCGGGCCCTCTCAGGAGCCCGCTATCCTAGCGCGGATCTAGAGACCGCCTGCGGTCAACAGCCGAGACGGGTAGCCGCCGCGCATGTCGCGCAACAGCGAGTGCCCGCCGCCGAGGTAGCTGTCGCAGCGCGGCGTCTCGCGCGCGTAGGCCGGACAGCGCTGCAGCAGGGCGCGCAGCGCCGGCAGCCGGTGTCCTGGGATCGACGCCACCAGATGATGCTCGGCGTGCAGGCCGATGAAGTGCGGCGCCAGCAGCGCTCGCTCTATCGGTCCCGCGTCGACGCTGCGCGTGTGGCGCAGGGTGCCGACGTGATCCAGCGCGAAGTGCTCGGCGATGCTGCGGATGCGATTCAGCATCGGCACGACGCTGAAAATCGGCAGGACCCAGTACAGCAGCCACTGCGGCCACAGTCCGCTCAGCACCACCGCGGCGACGATGGCGAGCATGCACAGGATCCTTGCCGTCGCGAGTCCGTCCCGGGGCTCGGCGACGCCGTCGGCGTCCGTACTGGTCGGGCTGCTCATCGATACGAAAGTGCCGAACAGATAGAGCACGCTCTGCCAGTACAGCGACAGCAGCAGGCCCGGGGTCGAGCGGCCGTTCGGAAATTCCCAATGCCTGCGCTGCTTTGGCTGGCTCGTCTTGCGCACCCAGTCGGGATCCTGCGGCGTGTTCAGATGCCGATGATGTGCCAGATGCGTGCGCCTATAGCCGCGCAGGTTGGCGAACAGGGGGGCGGCCGTCAGGAGTTCGCCGAGCCAGTCGTTAACGCGGCGGCTGCGCGCGACGCAGAAGTGCGTCGCGTCGTGCATCAGCACCAACAGCCCGTGCTGGCGCGCGCCGATCACTATGAGCGCCGGCACCAGCAGCAGCCACCACACCCAGCCCGTAAGCTGAGCGTGCAGCGCGGCCACGGCGATGATCAGCGCATAGTCGCCCAGCGCGGCGATCAGAAACCGTGCGGTCGACGGCTGTCGCAGCGCCTGCAGTGCCGCGCGCACCTGCGGCTCAGCGAGATACGTCCGCACGTCGACGTGCGCCGCATCTACTCTGCTCGCCGCGCTCACTTGTTGGCACCCGCGAGCGATGGTTCGTGCTGCGCCGGCGCGCTCTGTTGGCCGGCGTGCGTCACGGCGCGCCGCGGCGTTGCGGTGCCGCCCGCCGCGAAGGCGTCGCGGACCACGCGACCGAACAGCTCGCCGACCAGCGTCATCTGCGCGCACATCTCTTCGGTCGCGGCGTCGTCCGGCACGAGATAGTCGATATAGCGGGGCATGTTGCGGACGTGGCCCTCGTCGATGCGCGCGTGATCGATCAGAAAGCTCATGGCCTCTTCGCCGATGCCAACGGCCGCGAGATGTCGCAGGTAGTCGGCGCCGCTCGTCACCGGCATGAACTCGAGAAAGTACAGGTAAGCGAGGTAGGCGGGCAGATTGCCTTGCAGGACCTGCAGACGCGCGTGACTGATCAACGCGGCGGTCGCGGGCAGCGGTCGCTGCGCCGGAAAGGTATCGCTGACCAAGCCCAGCGCGGCCGCGTCGTTGGCGGCCAGCGTGTCGTGGCCAATCTCGGAGCGCGCGTGGCGCATGAAGCCGTCGACCAGCTCGCGCTGGCGACCGGTGAAGTGCAGGGTCGCCGCCGCCTGCAGCTGCGGGTTGTCGCGGGTGTAGAAATAGGTCTCCCGCATCATCCACGCCCACTGGCGGGGAGTGATGCTGTCGCTGAACAACGCGACTAGCCCGCTGGACGCGTTGAATCGCGCTAGCGTGGTTTTGAATTGTTCGGCGATGCGATTGACGCGGGTGTCGAGGATTTTTTGTGCTTCTTGTTCGCTCATGATGCGCGCTCCAGTTTGGTGTTGATGTGGGTGTGCTGTGCCGCGTTGGGGTGTTTCGCCGCTCGCAGCGGGGCCCGTTGGCCCACGTCCAAGAGCGGCGATCCGGCTCGGCTCAGCGCGGACGTGTCGCCGAAACCAATGCGCATGACGTTCACCGCGCCGTATACCGGATGGACGCATTCGGCCAGGTGGCGGTGAAAACCGAGCCGCTGAAACAGCGGCACCAGATGGTCGTTGCAGTCAGCGAAGTCGTTGGTGAAGCCGCGCTCCAGCGCCGCCCGGCGGGCCGCGCGGATGAGGCTCAGCGCCAGACGACCACCGCGTGCGCTTGGCGCCACCATCAGCTTGGTGGTGACCGTGGCGGTCGCGAGCTCGCCGGGCGCCAGCCTGTCGAGCTGATACAGCGCGCGGTATTTCTCTGCCGCGGGATGGTCTGCGGGGGTGGTCAGCAGCGTGCCGACGATGCCCGTGTCTTCGCGGGCAATCTGCAGCAGACCGGCTGCGGCCATGGGATCGAAGAGGCGTTGGCGGGTATGGCAGACGTTCGGGTCGCTGCTGTGGCGGCCCATTTCGACGACATAGATGCGATACCAGAAGCGGAAGGCGGCCTCACGTTCGGAGACAGATTCGGCCAATTTTATTGTTGTCATGGTGATGTCCTTATCAAGCAGTCCGGGTCAAACATTAGATTGAACCCTGTAAAGCGTCAAACTTTTGACACCAATGTCGAAGTCCGCTTTTATTGTCGGACTTGACCGGCGAGTGAGCACTGCACCCGGCGCTGTCGGCTGAGACCACCACGCCAGACAAGCTGTGATGCAGCCCGGAGTCCGGACGCCTCATCGGCGTACCATGGCGGCATGCGACTGTTCTATTTGCTGTTGACGATTGCGCTCATCGCCGCCCTCGCCGCGCCGTTCGTTCTGAAGGCGCCGAACGGACAACCCCTGATGCGGGTTGAGGACGTGCTGGATGACTCGACGGCGGGACGCGTATCTGCGGCGCCGACGACGGTCTATCGCTGGCAGGACGCCAGCGGAATCTGGCAGTACGGCTCTGCACCGCCGGCGGGAACCGCTGCGCAGCCGGTGCAGATCGACACCAGCGCTACGCTGCGCCTGGGCGCGGAGTGGGACGTTACGGATCTCGTTGCCCCGGCTGCCGATACGACGCCGGCGGGTGGCGCGTTTGCGCTGCCCGACAACCCGCTGGATCTCTACCGCAGCGCGCCAGAGCTGCTGGAGGCCAGCCGCGATGCGGGTGCGGCAATGCAGGCCCGCAACGAGGAGCTGCAGCGCGTCATGGGCGAGTTGCACAAGCAGTAGGCGGGGACGCCTCAAGTCGAGCGTCGGTCGGCTAACCGGCGGCGGCGAGCAGCTCGAACAGGTTGGCGGGCAGGCTCGAGGAGAACGGCGCCACCCCCAGATGCTCGCGCAGCGCGTCGATGTCGTCGCCCCAGTGTGCCTCCCAATCGACCGCCATGAGCGGGGGCGTGCAACGCCCGTGGCGCCAGGCTTCGCTGATGATTGTCAGCAGAATGGGCAAGCCCTCGATGCGCGACTCCGCGCCGGTGGTCACGGCGGTCGCGAGAAACAGCGCCGAGTAGTTGTGGCCGAACTGCGCGAGCTGGAAGGCGCTGATGGCGATCTCGTGCAGCGCGGTCGTCTCGTAGCCCGCCACCAGGTGCCAGATGTCGTGGGTCTGCAGAATGCGCGTGTTCAGGTAGCGCAGCGCGGGCGGCAGTCCATCCAGCCCGATGCTGCTGCGGTCCAGCACCTCCGGGTCGTAGCCGTTGTCGCGCAGCATGCGCAGCAGGGTGTCGCCGAGCGAGCCGCCCGCGTAGCCGGCGAGATCGTCGAGCCGGATGGGCGGGGTGACGCTGCGCTCGTGTGGCTCGATCCCGGACAGCGCGCGCGCCGTCGCTTCCGCCAGCCCTCCGAACGCTGTGTCGAGATGGGTCGCCAGCCCCGCGACGCGGAGCGTGACACCCACCGCGTCGAGCTCGCCGCTGCGGGTCGCATCCAGCACGTCGAACAGGGCAGGCCAGAGCGCGCCGGTGTAGGGCGCCACGCCTTGCGACGCTGGCGTCTCATGGCCCTCGAGCGGGGCGCCCGACCAGGATTGCGCGAGCGCGTCATAGACCGGCCATGTGGCGGCCGGATCCCGGGCGGCCGCGTGCCACAGGGCCGCGAGCAGGGCGAGGCGGGCGCTCTCGTCGCCCTTCTGCACGGCCTTTACGGTTGTCGGCAGCTCCGCAAGTGTCTGTGCGTCGAAGCCCTCGGCGGCGGCGCGCAGCGTCTGCCGCCACGCGTGGTCGGTTGCTGCGCCCGCCTCGGTCATCTTCAGGCGGGCAGCTCGCCCTTGTTGAGGTATTGCGCGAATGGGTCGTTGTCGGCGTCGCGATGCCACTGATATTCCGTGAACACCGCGATCTGTTCGGCCGCCTCGGTCCCCAGCAGCTCCTCTATCACGGCCAGCGCCATGTCGGTCCCGGCGCTGACCCCTGACGACGTGGCGTAGGGGCCGTCGATGACCCAGCGGGCCTGCTCGACCCAGGTCACGTCGCCCGGCTGACGCCGCGCGATCTCAAAGAACATCTTGTTCGTCGTTGCCCGGCGCCCGTCCAGCAGACCCGCCTTCGCAAGCAGCGCCGAACCCGTACAGACCGACATGACCCGCTCGGCCCGCGGCGCGCGTTCGCGCAGAAAGTCGAGCATCGCCGGATTCTCCAGCTCGGGCAGGGTGCCTATGCCGCCGGGCAGCAATAGCAGATCCAGATCCGGCGCCTCGGCAAAGGTGTGGTCGACCGTGGTCTTCGGTCCCTGAGTAGAGGCCACCGGGGCGTCATGCTCGGCGAGCGTGACGATGCGAAAGTCGTCGGTTGCGGTGCCGAACATCTCCAGCGGTCCATAGAGATCGAGCAGCTCGAACTTTGGATAGACGATGGCCCCGAGTGTGCGCATGGCCTTTGTCTCCTGTCTGGGCGGTGCGTGCGTGTAGCCCAGTGTACGCCGCGCTTGGCGCCCGGTCAGGGTCCACCCTTGGGCTCAGGCGCCCTCGTCGTCGCCGGTGAGCAGCAGATCGGACAACCAGCCGGAGAAGACGTCCGCGTCGAAGTCGCCCTCGCCCAGCAGCAACGGCAGCATCGGGCCGGCGACGCCGAAGCCGATCGCGGATGACGCAATTAGCAGAATGCAGCGCCGCACCTCCTCGTTGTCCCGATCGCCGAAGCGCGCAGTCGTCTGCGCCAGCAGTTCGCGAAACAGTGCCTGCGTGGCCTCGTCCTTCGCGGACTCTTCCTCGCTCAGCGCATCGTGCAGCGACCGCCATGCCAGCAGTCTGGCGTGACCGCCGCCGATCATCGCCTGGAACAGGGCTCGAATGACCAGCGCCGGTTCCGTGTCGCTGCGCAGCGCCTTCACGATATCGGCCACCAGCGCCTGGGTCATGCGCTCGGCCAGTGCGCCGCGCATGCCTGCGGTGTTGCCAAAGTGGTGGATGACGCTGGCGTGGGACAGGCCGGCGTCCTCGGCGACGCCGGTGACGTTGAGCCCGTCGAGGCCCAGGCGCCGCAGGCGCGCCTCGGCCGCATCGAGAATCAGCGCCCGCGCTTGCTCCGGCGTGCGGCGTTTTCGGGGGGTGCTGCTCATATCAAGCTGAATGTTCCGTGGGTCGCATCACAGTACCGGCGCGCCTGCGCGCGCCGGCGGGTAGATTTTCTTGTTGACATCGATGTTGATAGCGCTAGACTATCCTTATTGACAGCGATGTTAATAGCGTTCGCAACGGTTTTTCAGTCTTTCGCCCCATTGGAGTTTTTGCCCTGCCATGAACACCGATTCCCATCGTAGCCCCGAATTGTCCGCTGACCCTGTCGACGCAGGCCCTCAGCGCCGTCGTGCACAGCCCCTGGTCGCCTGGCGCGCACTGCGCCGCCTGTTGGCCGACCCCGAGCGGACAGAAGAAGTCTTCATCGTGATCCGCGCCCTGGCCGGCGACGCCATCCAGCGTGGCCTGGAGCGTTTTCAGCGCCTGCCCGCAGGCCAGCGCATTCTGACCGAAAAGCGCGAACTGTTGGACACGCTAATGGATCGCGATGCGCTCGCCCAACATCCCGCTGGTTCGCTGGCGGCGGCGTACCTCGATTTCACCGGGCGCGAGCAGATCACGGCCGACGGCCTGGTGGACGCCAGCGACTCAGAGCAGGAGGTCTATGACAACGACTGGCAGCGCCTGTACGGCGAACGCCTGCGCGACCAGCACGATCTGTGGCACACGCTGACGGCATACGGTCGCGACGTGCTCGGAGAAATGTGCCTGCTGTGGTTCACCTACGCCCAGACGCGCAATCGCGGCATTGGCAGCATCGCTGCCGTGGCCTTGGTCAAGCTGATCAAGGAGCAAGGCTGGTCGGTCGCTGGTGCCGCCTGGCGCGCCTACCGCGACGGCCGGCGCGCGGAGTGGCTGCCGGGCCAGGACTGGGAGGCGCTGCTGGCGCTGCCCATCGAGACCGTGCGCAGCAACCTGCGTCTGGTGCGACCCGAGCGCTATCTCGCCGTGCGCGACTCGTTCGAGCCGCTGCCGGCCTGAACGCAATGACAGCGCGGGCGCCCGCTCGCGCTGGTGAACACTCACTAACTTATTTGCCGTCGTCCTATTGGGGCGACGGTGCGCGCCACGCGCAGCCGCTCGCGCGCTAGTCGACCGGTTGGGTCGTCTAGATGGCCTCCAGACGCGCGGGCACAGATTTATGCCAGGGCGTCCCCGCAAACTTGTCCCGATCGTGCCGCGAGGTGAGTTCGTTGGGCGCCGGACCGAAGACCCGCTCGCGGCCGGCATCATCGATGTCGGGATACACCAGGCCGGCCCCGTTCGGCAGCGCCACGTGACCCGCCTGCATGCGATCGCACAGCTCGACGACGGCGTCGACGGCACCCACGCACGTCGTGATGCGGGCCAGGGCCCCTTCGCCGAGATTCAGGCTGCGAGCGTCTTCCGGATGGATGCGCAGCGCGCCATCGCGGTCTTTGCGCTTCCAGTCCGGGTCGCGAATGATCGTGTTGGCCGTGAAGGCCCGCCGCTCGCCGGCCGACAGCACGAACGGAAACTCAGCACTCGGCGTGTAGGGCGCCTCGTCGTTCAGCGCCGCCATCTCCTGGATCATCTCGGGCTGATTGAGGCGAATCTTGCGGTCCGGCGTCGCGACGCGCGCCCACGCGGCCTCCCAGGTTTCGGTACTGAACACCGCGCCGGAGGGCGAGTTGATGACGTGATCGAACAGCGCGTCGCCCAGATCAGCGTCCGCCGCCTCGACGCCGGATGCGCGCACCGCGGCCGCCTCGGTGGCGGCGAAGCGTTGCATCACCGGCCACAGCACGGCGGCGGGCTGCAGGTCGCCGAGCCTGGCGCCGAGCGTGCGGTGCAGCACAGCCGGCGCGACGGTCATCAGCGCCGGATCGGCGGCGAGGCCCGCAAACACGGCGTTGCGAAACGCCTCGCGGCCTTCGTCGAGCGCCGCGTTCAGCGTATCGACGACGCCGTCCGGAATGCCGCCCAGCGCCTCGGTGAGTCGCGCGTGGATCTCGGCTTCGGTCAGCACGCCTGCGGGCGGTTCGAACAGCGGGTGCCGCACCTGGAAGTAATTGTGCGGAAACTCGAAGTTGAAGAAGGTCGCCTCGGCCTTCTCGAACTGGGTTGAGCTGGGCAGCACATAGTCGGCCTCGCGCGCCGTCTCGGTCATTGCCACGTCGATCACGACGCTGAAGTCGAGCGCACCCATCGCCTCGCGAAACCGCGGACTCTCCGCCAGCGAATGCACCGGATTGACCGCCTCGATGATCATCGCGCGAAAGCGGTCCGGATGATCCGTCAGCACCTCGTCCGTGATCAGATTGCAGGGCACCAGTCCCGAGATCAGCGGGGAACCGGTGACGGGGGATGCGCCCTCCAAGCGGCCGGCGCCGATGCCGCCGAGGCCGTTGGCGATATAGTGCGTGCCCTCGCGGCCATAGTTGCCGGTGGGCAGCCACAGCAGGCGCTGCAGATAGCTCATCAGAGTAGAGTGGCGGTTCATCTGGATGCCCAGATCCTCGAATACGGCGACGCGATCCGAGGCCGCGATCAGCCGCGCCACGCGGCGAATCTCCGCCTCCTCTATACCGCAGATCGTCGCGTACTCGCCGACGTCGACCGCATCCAGCGCCGCCCGGACGTCCGCCATACCGCTGACGTGCTCGGCAATGAAGGCCTCATCGAACAGTCCCTCTTCGTGCATCACCGCGGTCATCGCGGCCAGCAGCCAGGCGTCGCGCGCCGGCTTCACCGCGAGATGAATGTCCGCGAGATCCGCCGACTCGGTGCGCGCCGGGTCGATGATGATCAGCGTCCGGTCGGGGTCCTTGCTGATGGTCTTGAGCGTCGCGCGGGCCTGCTGGATGCCGTGCGACTGCCAGGGGTTCTTGCCGATGAACACCGCCACCTCGCAGTGCTCAAAGTCACCGTGCGCCCAGCCGCCGAGCATATGGTCGCTGACCCAGAACTCGCCGGTCTTCTCTTGGGCCAGCGCGTTCGAGCGATAGGTGCTGCCGAGCACGCCCAGCGTGCTGCGGGCGTGCGCCCCGGGCAGGTGATTGCCCTGACCGCCCCCGCCGTAATAGAAGATGCTGGCGCCGCCGTGTTCGTCGCGTACGGCCGCGAGTCGCGCCGCGACCTCGCTGATCGCCGTGTCCCAGTCCACGGGCTCATAGTCGCCATCCGGCGTGCGTCGCATGGGGCTCAGAAGCCGGTCCGAGCGGTTCTGGTAGTGGTTCAGCCGCGAGGCCTTGTTGCACAGATAACCTTGGCTGCCCGGGTGCGCTTTGTCGCCCCGGGTGCGCAGGATCTCGCGGTTGTCATCGCCGCCGAGTTGGACTTCGACGCCGCAGTTGGCGGCGCACAGAATGCAGGCGGTCTGGTGCCAGTGACTTGATTTCGCGTCACTGCCGGCGTCGGCCGCGGCATTGCCTCTCGTGGTGCTGTTCACGCTGCTCTCCCCAGAGTTTTCCACTGGGTGAGACTAGCATGACGGCTGAGTCAGCCGTCGCCGAGTGCGCTCAGGTCGACGTCGAGCTGGCGCAGCAGATCCATACCGAGCAGGCCATCCCAGCGGCTGGGGGCGCTGTCGAGCCCGAGCACGACGTAGTTGTCGAACCGCTGTTCCTCGACGACCAGCTCGTTGATGCGGTACAGCCGCGCGGTGATCGGACCGCCGGCGGTTTGCACCCGCACCGTCCGGTCCAGGGCGGTTGCGCCGGCGTTCAGCAGCGCCTGCGTGGACAGCGCGGTGCGCGTGGCACCGGTATCCACCAGCAGTTCCAGACCCGCGCGGTTCGCGGCGGCGCTGGCGACTAGGGATCCGCCCTCGCTGCGGAAGCGGATCGGCTCTGCGGGCGTGGGCGCCAGGCGCTCGTAGAGTGCGGCGATCTGATCGTCGCTGACGCCGAAGGTGCCGGTGCCGGCCAGGGTGTCGCGCGCGGCTTCGATGTCGCCCAGCTGGATCTGCGCTTCGGCCTGCAGCAGCCGCAGCCGATCGTCGTGCGGCGCGCGTAGCGACAGCGTCTCGGCCAGCACCGCGAGGTCGAGCCAGGCGCCGATGTCGGCGTGTTCCTCGCGCAGGCTCGCGAGCAGCCGCGCCTGCATAGCGGCGATCGTGCTGAGCTGTTCGTTGGATTCTGGAAACTCTGCGGCCTCGAACAGCGGTTCGAGGGCCGCTAGCCAGTCGCCGCGCTGGCTGTGCAGATCTGCGGCCAGGAGTAGCGCGCTGCCGTCACGCGGCAGCAGCGCGTTGTACAGCTCGATCACCGGCGCGAAGGCTTCCCGATCTTCGCCGGCAAACGCGAACGCCAACTCACGCAGGATGACCTCGCGCCGCTCGGCGATGGCCACGCTGTCGGTAAGCTCAGACAGCGCCCGAACGTCGGCCGCGAGCGCCGCGGCGCGCTCCTGGGGCGTAGGAGACGGGGGCGGCTCGTCATCGGGGATCGACGCTTGTTGGGTCGCCGTTCCCATGGCCGCGACCGCAGGAGCGGGTTGTGCTGCGCTGCTGCGGCCGAGCAGAAACCCCAGCCAGGCCGACAGCGCGACGACGACGCAGGCGGCGCCGATGCGAAGTGCGGGCAAGAGACTGGCGTTCCGTTTGGCCATGGCACGAGTCTATGGGAATTTGCCCACGCCCGATGCGCCGGCCCGCCGGAGCGTGAACCAGTTCGCGTCCCTATGCGCTTCGCGGCCAGCCGCCGCGTTGGTCGTCGCGATACTGTAGTGCTGTTAGCTCGCGACCGGTGGACCGAAGCGGTTGTCGCCGGCCGTGCCCGCGCGAGCGCAGAAGACGATCAGAGCAATCGCACCCACGAGCGGTATCAGGCTGATCAGCACCCACCAGCCCGACATGTCGGTGTCGTGCAGGCGGCGCACCGTGACGCCGAGCGCCGGCAGCAGTACGGCGAGCGAATAGATCAGGCCGATAAACACCGTGCCGAGCGCGCTGTCGATGAACGCCAGGACGATCGAGATGATGATGTTGATCAGCACGAACCACCAGAACTCGGGTCGCGCTGAGCGGCCGTTGAAGTCGAAGTAGCGCTTCAGTACGCCTATGTAGTGCTGCATGTTTCCTCCCTCCTTGTTGTTGTTAGCTGAGCGTACTGCACGCGGTTGAGGGGTGCTAGAGCGCGATGTTTTGGCCGAGTAAAAATGTCCTCTGCGCAGATGTTGTGGCGCAGCCGCCCGCATAGCGTCTTGAAATGGCGCGCGATGCGAGCTTGCGTCGATCGTGTACGGGCCTGCGACAGCCCGGCTGTGCGGCTGTCGTGTAACTCTCGGAAATCGATCAGCTCTGGTGACGTTTCGCCGTCACCTCCAGCGTGTGTTTTGCGTGCTTCCACTGCGTGAGCGTATCTTCGATTGTCTGCAGCTCGTCTTTCGTCAGCACGTTCATGCAGTGAGCGTCCTCCACCTCGGCGATCTTCTTCGCTAGCATTTGGCGCTGCATGCTGGCGCAGTACTGCAGCGCGCCGGCGCGATTCGAGAATCGGCGCACGTAGGGATCACCGCGGATGATGTCCGGACAGGTGTACTGCCTCGACGCCGTGTTGAAGGTTGGTTTCAGGGCGAGATACGCGCTGCTGGTTTTGACCGCCTGAATCGCAGTAGCGAGAGCAGTATGCCCCTGATGGACGATAGGCAGCACGCCGTCGAACTTGACCGATACGTCGTTGCCAGCCGCGTCCTTGCTCTTGACGGTCCCACCCTCGACGTAGGCGATGAACAGCGTCAGCGCCTGTAGCTGATCGACGAAGTAAGGGTTCTTGGGGTTGTCGTTCGGCGACAGCGGCAGACCTTTAGCCGCGCTGGCGTTGCCCGCTTTGACGGCCGCCTTGGCCTTTTGCTTAATTTCTGCGAAGGCGTTGAACAGGCCGAGCTGCGCCCAGTTCAAGAAGCAGCCGGCCGCGGCGGAGTAAAACGGAAACGTCTGCAGCCGCGTCACTTCTGGACGTGTGTTGGCCTGCTGAAAACTGGCTTGATCGGCGGCCCAGTGCCAGATGTCCGGCAGCGGGTTGCTGCTGGTCCAAGTCCCGTAGGTCAGGGCCTTTTGGGTGAAGTTTTGCCAGTCCTGCGCATTGACCTGGCCGGTAGGCGTTGACAGATCCACGTCCAGCTTGCCCGTCGCCATGTCCATGAACATGAGCTGCCAGGCGCCGAGCGCGGAGTCGAGCTTCGCCTGACAGGTCGATTGAAATCCCGCCCAAACCGTCGCCTCGAGGTTCTTTTGCAACCGCGTGAGATCGGTCTTCAGCTGCGCGGCCGAAATGCCCTGCGGCTGGCTGTTCGGCCACAGGATATTGATCAGAACGCTCAGGCCCGACGCGGCGGCCGCCCACTGTGGGCCGGTGCCTTTGATGCAGAACGCAGCCATCTGAGCGAATTGCAGCCCCTGTTCAAGCAGCGTTTTCGGTTGCGTGATCATTGGACGCTGACTCCTACCAGGACGTGCTGTCGGTTAGTACGACCAGCAGGTGCATGTCGTTGGGATTGTCGTTCAGGCTTTCCATCGCACAGTACACCTTGACGCCCGATGCGCTGTTTGTGCTGCCGTCTGTCGAGCGCCTGGTGCCGACATCGATGAACTTGTCAAAGAGATCTTTCGCACCGCGATTCACGCTGACCGCGCAATTGTTCTTGCCGTTTTCCGGGTCCAGCCAGCCGATCGACAGCCCTTTCGGCGCGACGTGGCTGGACCGGGCACGAAAGTGGACGCCGCCGGACGTGCCGTAGAATCCGATACCCAGGGTCGTTGCTTTCTGATAACCGAGGCACCCGTACCAGACGCTGGCGTCGATCAGGTTCTTGCTGCTGTCGGACGGGTCTGGAACCGCGTCCAACCGCCTGGGTATGTAGCCTTGCTGTTTCCCGAAGCGAGGTTCCGCGAAGCGCTCGCCGCGTTCGAGGTGCGTGTCGTCGATGACGAGATCGCTCTGGGTGTCGTTCACCACGATGATGCGCGCCGAACGATTGCCGTCGATCAGCATGCCGATGAAGCCGATGAGCCCGATCGGCCCGCCGAGCATGGTCCCAACGAGAGTGCCGGCGACCGCGCCACCCAGCCAGGCCACCACGGCGCCGCCGGTCTGGTTGCCGAGCGTCTGCAGTTCCGCCATCTGCGTGATGTACCGCGGATCGGCCATCAGCGAGTTCAGGTAGGCCAGCGGATTCTGGCCGCCGACGCGACCGTTTTTCTTCGCGGCCGCCATGAGCTTCTCGAATTCCGGTCGAAGGAGAAAGTTGCAATCGACCTGCTGCACGTCCGTCATGGTGTCTTCCTTGTTCGCGTTGTGTCCGGGCTCAAGTGTTGTCGACGTCGAAGGCGACCGAGTTGGTCGCGGCTGGTTTGCCGCTGGTGGCGACAAACGTCTCGCTAACGCCGAGCGTGTGAGAACCCGTTGTCAGCGTCGTTGTGTCAAGCCGCTGGGGGAAGTATAGCGCTCGCGTGTCGCCAATCTTGTTGCCGTCCACCGAGTATTCGACCTTGTCGATGTCAACGGACGACGGGCGCAGCAGCAGGAAGACGGCGCCGTTCAGGGGATCGGTGATCTTCTGCAGACGCTGGTCCATCGTTAGCCGGTTGTTCGGCGAGACGTACGGGTTGTAGGTGGTGGTGAGCTTCGCCCCCTGTTTGATCATCACTTGATTGAGCGCGTAGGCCAGCACCCACAGCTTCATTTGCCGCGGCACGGCGCTGTTGTCCCCGCTGCTGAAGCGCAGGGTCGACAGGCTGTCGTAGCCGACTTTGAAGCTGGCCCGCAGCGCGGTGGTTTTCTGCGCGTCGAATCCCACGAGCAGCTGGGTCGCAAGCGCGGTACCGGCCTGCAGCAGTTCGCCCTTGCGAGCGACTTTTTCGCCAATATCCGCACCGTAGTTGCGCTGGGCGGGCATGAGCACGGCGACGTGCTTGGCCAGGCGTGCCTGCATGCTCACCGAGGCGCCTGTATTTTCTGTGATCTGCCACAGCATGGTCCAAAACTGGGCCTCGTTCAGATCGCGCAGCGCGTTGTTGGCCTTCACCAGTTCGGCTTCGGTGCCGACGGGATCGTTGAACGCCTTGAACCACTTGCTGTTTTCGCCGGCCGTGTCGGGCGCCTCCTCAACAATGATGCTGACGGACGCCGGTTGGCTGGTCTGGCCGCCCTCGGTGACCGTGAATTCAAAGCTGTCGGCACCGACGTATTTGTTGTTCGGCGTGTAGGTCAGATCGGGCGCGGTACCGCTCAGCGTGCCGTGCTTCGGCGATGTCGTGACGCTGAAGGATAGGGCGCCGCCTGCGGCTGGTACGCCGCTGAGCTTGATGGCGATGGCCTGATCTTCAATGGTCCGCGGGCGCTGGCTGTTGGCGGTAGGCGCGGCCGGTTTTGTCGGCGTCGCGGCCGCGGCCACGTTGAGCTCTATCGTGCCGGGCGCGCTGGTTTTGCCGCCCGCCGTCGCCGTAAACCTAAAGCTGTCCTCGCCGGTGTAGCCGGACTTGGGCGTGTAGGTGACGCTCGGTGCTGTTCCCGTGACTTTGCCGTGCATCGGCTGCGCGTAGTCATAGCTGATGGTTCCACCGCCAGAGTGGGTCGCGCTGAGTTCGATCGCGACCGACTTGTCGTGCGGGACCTGTACGGTCTGTCCGGTTGGGACTGGGGCCTCGGCAGCATCGGCGTCATTTTTCTTGCTGGCGTTTTTCGCCTTGGTCAGTGCCACGATGCCGAAGTAGCCACCGACCGTAACGCCGGCGGCGACAATCATCGCGCCGATCGCCGCCAGGGCATAGCAGAGGGCGCGCAGCGTCTTGCCGCGATTGGCGTCATCGTCCAGGTTGTCGCCGGCTGCTTCGCTTTCTTCGTTGTCTGCGCCGTGATCGGCGATCGCGCCGTTGAAAACGTTCAGTTGGACGGCATCGCCCGCAACGGCAGACTGGGTTCCGGCGCTGAGCTGTGCTGCCGGTGCCGCGCCGTCCAGGTTGTTTAGTAGTCCGCCGTAGAGCTGTCCGTTGGCGTCGATCTCAAAGCGTTCGTTCCCAGCTTTGGGTTTCTCTTCGAAACCCTTTATCGCTGAGGCCGCGCTGTCGTAGCGTAATTCTGCCATGGCTGAAACACCGTCGGTCACTGAGTGTGCGTATCAACCTAGCGGTGAAGATCGACGCGGTCTGTCAATCGCTTGACACTTGGGTGGTCGCTGGCGGCGGTTTTACATTTGGCTAGGTCAGGCGATGCGTTGGGTTGTGAACGGTGGCCGAGAACGGCCGTCTGTTAGCGCTGACGAGCAGAGCGGGAAGGCCATATGTACGTGACAGAAAATCGCTCGCCGCTACATGCCGCCGAACTTGAGGCCGAAGGACCAGGCGTCTCTGGGCTGCGCATAGTCCGCCAGGTTCGCTAGCGATCCAGCGTGGTAAGCCACGTACGGCTGCAGCAAGAGACCGAATACCTTGAACGGGTAGGTGATCGAAAGGTCGATCGAACCATCGTCCACACCCGCATCGCCCGCCGTCGCCGTCGCGCTGAAGACCATATGTTCCGCCACATCGATGAACGGCACCCGTACGGTCTTGTCGAGTTTCAGCCGGTAACGATAAAAGTCCGCGACCTCGTCGATGCCTTCGTTTGGCCCCCAGCTAATCAGGTTGTCCCCGTCGCTCCAGATGTACGGGTTGTACTGAGCATAGAGATCCCAGCAGCCGCGCACGCAGCGACCGGTATCCGGATCAACGCTTTCTGGCTTGCCGAGTCGGAGACCGGCCTGGACGGAGACGAAGTTCAGGCCGTGACCGACCTGGTCGAACCGATCGTCACCGGGATTGATCTCGTACAGTTCCGCGAGCGTACGACCTTGTTCATCGACGAACTCCTCCGGATCGATCGTCTGTCCATTCGATAAATGCTGGATCGCAATACCCCAGTACCGTAGCGAGATGGCGCCGTTGTTGATGTCGTCGAAGTATTTGTTCAGATGGATAGACGGATTTAGAAATCTGGGCAGGAAAGGATCAGACGGTCGGGTGCCCAGATAGAAGTCGAACGTGCCGTTGAAAGCGATGAACGCCTCGTACCCACGATGGCATTTCACTTTCTCCTCGAACAGGCTCGAGTATCTCGAACATTCGGGCGGCGTAAGGGCGTACTTGAACGAGAGCCTCGCCTCCACCGAGCGCTCGTCGCCGTCTGTGTCCTGATAGACCAGATAGGTTGGCTCGAACGGTAGCAGCCTGCCAGCCACACGGCTGGCAAACAGGCTATTGTCTTTATCGAGAACGGCTTCGGATGGCGGCTCGGCTGCATCAGGTGCCGCTGCTTCGGTTGCTGCCTGTGCGGCGAAACAGGTCAACAGGGCGGCGAGATAGATCAGTCGTGCGGCGACAGCGCGCGCAAAGGAGTCGTCAGAGATCATCAGCATGGATACGCATTCTGTTGTCTACGGCGTACTGTCAGCAGGCGTAGTGTTATCTCATGGGATAACACCGAGCGCGATGGTCGTGCTGTGGCGTCACAAATAACCTCGCAGGCCTGCGAACAGGTAGCAGGAACGGTACTTGAGACCCATTCAGGCGGGTAGTCCAGATCGTCCGATCGATGGGCTGCATACCGATTGGCGGACCGGAGGGGAGAAACTTCGAACCCGACCCACGAAGTGGCGGAGAGGGTGGGATTCGAACCCACGGATCCCGTGAAGGATCACTTGATTTCGAGTCAAGCCCATTCGGCCGCTCTGGCACCTCTCCGGGCGGGGTGGGTCACGGTGATTCACCGCTGTGCCCGTTCTACGAGCGACCCGGTCGGGCGCAGCCCTGGCTCGGTGTTTCAGGCAGAACCTTGGTAGAAAAGGTGCGCCACCGGGCTGTGTTAGGCTGCGCCGACGAATGGTGCCGAGGAGAGGACTTGAACCTCCACGGGGTTGCCCCCACTAGCACCTGAAGCTAGCGTGTCTACCAATTTCACCACCTCGGCGTGAAGCGGGTGGGCGACATTACTTAAGCCCCTTTAGGTTGTCAATTCTTGGCCAAGCGCCCCTCTTCCAAGCCCAAAACCGGGCCAAAAAACTCGTCTCGCAGCCCCCGCGGCGGTAGCGCGAAACGCCCCAAAGACGGGGCAACGAACCGTTCCGGCGGCGACGCCTCGGCCGCCACGGTGCTGGATTTCGTTGCCGCAAGCGCGAAGGGTCGGCCGGTCGACTGGCATGCCTTCAAGGCCCGCTTCGGCTCCTCCAAGCGCCTGCGTAACGTGCTCAAGGGCCTGCTGCGCACCGGTCAGCTCGAGCAGGACGGCGCGGGTCGCTATCACCTGCCGGGCAAGGCCGGCGCCGGGCTGACCGCAGCGGTCGAGGCCGATGCGGGGGGGCGCGGCCGCCTGCTCGGCAAGCGACTGTCGCGTGACGGCCTCGCGGCACGGCCCGGGGACGTCGTCGAATACGTGGTCGAGGGCGACGAGATTCGCGTGCTCGATATTCTGGAGCACGCCGCGACCCCGGTAATCGGCGTGCTCACCCGCACGCGCTGGGGCGGCTATATCACCAGTCTGGCGCCTGAGTATCGCGGTCGCGTCGCGATCGAAGACGTGCCGGCCGGCATCCCCGATGGCACGACTGTCAGCGTTAGGGTCACCGATCGGGATCGTCGCGGTCTGCGTGGCAACCTGCTCGACGTGGTGGCGGCGCCGGACGTGGCCGACGCGGCGGCCGAGAGCCTACTGGCCGCACACCGGGTGCCGGTGGCGTTTCCCGAGGACGCCCTGGAACAGGCGGCAGACCTGCCCGAGAAGATCCAGACGGGCCGCTATCGATCGCGGCTCGATCTGCGCGAGACGCCGTTAGTGACCATCGACGGCGCCGACGCCCGCGACTTCGACGACGCGGTGTATGCCGAGCCGCACGCGGACGGCGGCTGGCGGCTGCTCGTCGCCATCGCGGATGTCGCGCACTACGTGCGGCCCGGCGCGCCGCTCGATAACTCGGCGCGCGAGCGCGGCACCAGCGTCTATCTGCCCCATCGCGTCGTGCCCATGCTGCCCGAAAAGATCTCCAACGGTCTGTGCTCGCTGGTGCCGAACCAGGCGCGCCTGGCGCTGGTCTGCGAGGTGCACATCACCCGCAACGGACAGCTCGGCGACTATGCGTTCCACGAGGCGCTGATTCGGTCCTGGGCGCGGCTTACCTATACCCGCGTCGCCGAATGGATCGAGCAGCGCGACAAGCTGGCGGAGTTCGAAGGGGGCGAGCGCATCCGCAAGAGCCTCACGCATCTGCACGCTATGTTTCGCGCGCTGGTCAAGGCGCGTGAGAAGCGCGGCGCGCTGGAGTTCGAGACCCGCTCGGGTCGACTCGTGCTCGAAAACGGGCGGGTCGCCTCTATCGAAGAGGTGACGCGCAACGACGCCCACCGGCTGATCGAGGAGGCGATGATCGCCGCCAACGTCTGCGCGGCGCGGTTCATCGCGAGCCGCGACGCCCGGGCGCTGTATCGCGTCCACGAGCCGCCGCAGCATGAGAAGAAGGAGGTGCTGCGCGACGCGCTCGCCTTCGCGGGGATACGCGCCCGCGAGCTGCCGAGCGAGCCGAAGGCGCTGGCGAAGCTGCTGGCGCCGGTGCGCGGTCGCAAGGACGCCTGGCTGATCAACAATCTGCTGCTGCGCGCGATGAGCCAGGCCTGCTATCAGCCGGAGAATCGTGGCCACTTCGGGCTCGCGCTGACCGAATACATGCACTTCACGTCCCCGATCCGCCGCTATCCCGATCTGATCGTGCACCGGGTGGTGAAGGCGCTGGTGCGCGGCAAGCGGCCGCCGCTGCAGGGCTTCGACGCGCTCGTGCAGATGGGCGAGTCCACCAGCGGCACCGAGCGCCGCGCAGAGGAGGTCGAGCGCGGCGTCTCCGCCTGGCTGAAGTGCGAGCATCTCACCGCCCGCATCGGCGAGACCTTTCAGGGCATCGTCGTCGGCGTGGCGGACTTCGGCCTATTCGTCGAGCTCGACGGCTATTTCGTGCAGGGGCTGGTGCACGTGTCGAACCTCGGCGAGGACTACTACGAGTACGTCGCCGCCGCGCAGGCGCTGGTCGGCGAACGCAGTGGATCGCGCTTTGCCCTCGGCGACGAATTCGAGGTGCGCCTGGAGGGCACGGAGCCTGCGCAGGGACGGCTGGATCTGTCCCTGGCGAGCAAGCCGCGCGGCCGCCGCAGGCGGCGATGAACGCGGGCGCCGAGTCCGGCGATCTGGTCGGCGGTCCGCACGCCGTGCTCGCGCTGCTGGACGCCGACGAGCCGCGCGCGTCGCGCATCTGGGTGCAGAAGGCGCCTCGCTCGGGCCGCCTCGCGGAGATCGTCGATGCCGCCCGGCGCGCGGGCGTGCCCTTCGACCTGGTGGAACGTGCCTGGCTCGACCGACGGGCCGGGGGGCTGCGCCACCAGGGCGTGCTCGCGCAGGTGCGCCCGGTGGTGCTGGCCGACGAGGCCGGGCTGCTCGCGCACATCGACGCGTCGCTTGGCGCCGATTCCGGCCGCGTCCTGCTGCTGGTCCTCGACGAGATTCAGGATGCGCGCAACCTCGGCGCCTGCCTGCGCAGCGCCGACGCGGCGGGCGTCACCGCGATCGTCCTGCCCAAGCGCCGCTCGGCGCCACTGAACGCGGCGGCGTCCAAGGCGGCGGCCGGCGCGCTGGAACAGCTCTTCATTGCCGAAGTCACCAACCTGACCCGCACCCTCAAGGCACTGAAGGAGCGAGGCGTGTGGGTCTTCGGCGCGGCCGCGGACGGCGCGCAGCGATTCGATCAGGCGGATTTCTCGGCACCTACGGCGCTGGTGCTCGGCAGCGAGGGCAAGGGCGTTCGGCGCCTGGTACGGGAACAGTGCGATGCGCTGGTCAGCCTGCCGATGGCCGGCAGCGTAGCCAGCCTCAACGTCTCCGTCGCGACCGGCATCCTGCTGTTCGAGGTCGTGCGTCAGCGACTCGACTGAGCCTGGTTTAGTTCGGCTGCGGGCCGACGAGGCCTAGCGCTGCATCGATCAGCTCTTCCGCGGCGAACGGCTTGAGCAGCAGCGTCGCGTCAGCCATCGACTCTACCCAGTCGAGCGGCTGCATGCTCGGGCCGGTACAGACCAGAACCGGTATCAAGCCGTGCGTCGCGCGTATCCGCTCCAGCGCCTCGCGCGCCGGCAGCCCCGGCATTAGGACATCCATCACGATCAGATCCGGGCAGGTCTGATCGCAGCGTGCGATCGCCGCGTCGCCGTCCGACGCCTCGACGACGTCAAAGCCCACGCCCCGCAGCAGGGTTGCCGTGACCTCGCGCACCGCCGGCTCGTCGTCGACGACCAGCGCCAGCAGTTCCCGCGCCTGCGCCCGGGCGACTGGGCGGGCCGGCGCTGCGGTCGTGTCTGCGGCGGACGCCTGTGGCCGCGGCAGGCTGAAGACGAACAGGTCGTCGCCCTCGGCGTCGCTCGTGAACGTCAGCTCGCCGCCGATGTCGGCGAGCGCCTGCTGGGTTTCGGACAGATTCACCAGAAACGGCTGCAGCTCGATGCTGCGCTCGCCGCGCTGGGCGCGCGTCGTGTCCCGGATGATCAGCCTTACCCTGCGCGCCTGTCGCGTATCGATGCTCAACCGCAGCTGCACGGCGGCCTCGTGATCGTGCAGGGCGACGATGTGCATCAGCAGTCGCGCCAGCAGGTGCTGTGCCGCGCCCTTGGGCGCGTGCACCTCGCGCCGCACCGGGCTCGCATCGGCGGCGTCGCCGCGAAACACGATGCGCGCATCCTCGGCGACGGCGCGGCGAATCACCGTGACCAGCTCCTCGGTTGCCAGTGCGAAGTCATAGCGCTCGGCCTTAAGTGAACGCGGACCGGTCAGCGCGCCAACGTGCTGGGCGAGGCCCGCAGCGCGCCGGGTGGCCTGCTGGATTGCGTCGACCTGGTGTTGTTGCTGGTGCGTCAGATCGGTGGCGGCCAACATCGCCGCGTTACCCGAGATGGGCATCAGCACGTTGTTGAAGTCGTTCAGCAGGCCGCTCGAAAAACGGGCCAGGCTCGCGAGCCGTTGGTTCACGCTGTTGCGTTGCTGCAGCGCGAATCGCTGCAGCGCCTCTTCCTGCAGTCGGGCGCGGAACTCGCGATCGGTCGCGGTCAGGTACAGCATGCGTTTCTGTTCTCTGCGCTTGTAGCCCAGCACGATCGCCGTCGCGAGCAGGCCGATCGCGAAGCCGCCGATCTCGCTGTGATGGGTCGCGAGACTCCAGCCCTGTATCTTGAATGCGATGCCGAGGCTGGTCAGCTGAACGCCGACCGTGGCGGCAAGCCAGATGCGATTGGGGAACAGCAGCGTCACGCAGATGAACACCAGCGGCAGCAGCGCCAGCGTCCTCGGGGTGAGCGTGGGGTGGGTCGCGTTAATGAACGCGACGTTGATGGCCGCCAGCGTAATGATTGCGCTGACCAACGGCAGCCCGACCGCGTGGCGTTTGCCGGGCAGCAGGTGCCACAGACGCAGGGCGACGCAGACCGCCGCGGCGCCGACATTCACCAGATCGATACGGCTGCCGAAGTTGCCGGCCACGAAGGCGAGCAACGGCGGAACGCTCAGCCCCACCGCGACCAGCAGCGTGGCCGTTCCATAGGTGGGACGCAGACGCGTGACATAGTCGGTCTCGGCCGCCTGCATCAGCTCCGCGGAGGGCTGTGGATTGGGTTGTCTGGCTACCGTCACGTTGGCTTGCGGACCTGCAGGGTCCAGTCGGGTGGATCTGGTCAAACAGTAGAGAATTCATGCGCTGAATTGTCTAGACCGTAAGTGTAACTCCATTGTCAGACAATTAATTGACAGTCGATATCGGATGGATTCGGTCAGACTCACCTGGATCCCGCACCGATCGCTAGCGACTCGGTTGCGGAGTCTGGTGGAGATTGCAATGCACACACCGGCCCCCTATCATTCGCGGCCCTAAATTTCTCCTTGCTCTAGTCGATCGTGATCGCCGCCTGCTGCTTCAACGGCAGCGCAAACGGCGCCAGCGGCGGGGCAAACCCAGAAGGAGCAGCAATGCGACACTACGAGATCGTTTTTCTCGTGCACCCTGATCAGTCGGATCAGGTGCCCGGCATGGTCGAGCGCTACGGCGCCCTGATCGAACGCGGCGGCGGCAAGGTGCACCGTAAAGAAGACTGGGGCCGACGCCAGCTCGCTTACCCCATCCTCAAGGTTCACAAGGCGCACTACGTATTGCTGAACATCGAGGTCAACGCCGACACCCTGGCCGAACTCGAGTCCGCTTTCCGCTTCAACGACGCCGTGCTGCGCAACATGGTTGTGCGCCGTAACGAGGCGATCACGGGCAACTCCAAGATCTACGAGGAAGAGCTCAAAGAGCAGGAAAAGGACCGCGAGCGTGACCGTCGGCGCGAGGAAGAACTCGCCGCCCGCGCCGCCGCGGCCGCACCGAAGCCCGAGGCCGCACCGGCCGCAGAAGGAGACAGCTAATGGCTCGCCATTTTCGTCGCAAGAAGTACTGCCGTTTCACCGCTGAGGGCATCAAAGAGATCGACTACAAGGATCTCGACATCCTGCAGCAGTACGTCACCGAGACCGGCAAGATCGTGCCCAGCCGCATCACCGGCACCAAGGCGCGCTATCAGCGTCAGCTCGCGACCGCGGTCAAGCGCGCGCGCTACCTGGCGCTGCTGCCTTACACCGACCAGCACGAGTAAGGGATCAGCCGATGAACGTTATTCTTCTCGAGCGCATCGGTCGGCTCGGTGACCTCGGCGACGAGGTTGTCGTTAAGAGCGGCTTTGCGCGCAATTTTCTGATCCCGCAGGGCAAGGCCGTGCGCGCCACGGACGCCAATCGTGAGTCCTTTGAGTCCCGGCGCGCCGAGCTGGAAGCGGCAGCGCTCAAGCGCCGCTCTGCCGCAGAACAGCGCGCCGCCGCGCTGGACGAGCAGTCGGTCACGATCGTTGCCCGCGCCGCCGAGGAAGGCAAGCTGTACGGCAGCGTCGGCACCGCAGAGATCGCCCAGGCGCTGAGCGACAAGGGCATCGAGGTGTCCAAGGCCGAGGTGCGCCTGCCCGAGGGCGCGATTCGCCAGGTCGGCGAATACGAGGTCGGCGTACAGATCGACACCGATATGACCGTGCCGATCGGCGTCACGATCGTCGCGGAGTAGGTTGGCCGCGCCGGTTGCGCGAACGCGCCGCGGTCACGCGGCGCGACTTGCGACGATAACCGCAGACAATTCCCCTTCGTCGACGTCGACCGAGCCGGAAAGGGCTTGCCGGCCGCCGGCTCGCAAAGCATTCTTCTCTACCGCCTTCTGCTCGGCCGCGTTCGCGCCGCGTCAACTCGGGCGCCGTGCAACCGTTTAGCTTGAGCCCAGTTTTGCGAAGATGGCCGACGACGATCTGACAGACACCGAAGCGCCGTTGCCGGAACCGCCGGAGGACGTCGACCGTCCGCCCGACGGTGCCTACGACGTCGACTCTGGCGAGTTCGATACCGACGATCAGCCCGTGGCCGAAGCGCTGCCCGCTGCCCCAGCGCCCCGCGTCGACTCCGGTCTCGGGTTTGCCACGACTAACGCCAGCGCGCTCAAAGTGCCGCCCCACTCTCTGGAAGCCGAACAGGCGGTCATCGGCGGGGCGATGCTCAACAACGACGCCTGGCTGAACGTGCTGGAAATCGTTAGCGCGCGCGACTTTTATCGGCCGCAGCACGCGATCATCTTCGAGGCGATGACGCACCTCGCCGAGCGCGATCAGCCGTTTGACGTCGTCACGATCGCGACGGAGCTACAGCACGCGGGCCTGCTCGATAAGGCGGGCGGCGGCATCTATCTCGCGGAGATCGCTGAGAACACGCCGGGTGCGTCCAACGTCCTTGCCTATGCGCGCATCGTGCGCGAACGCTCGACCCTGCGGCAGCTGCTGGGTGCGGCAAACCGCATCGCCGAGTCCGCCTTTAACCCCGAGGGGCGTCTATCGAACGATCTGGTGGACGCGGCGGAACAGGAGATTTTTCGCATCTCCGAGGGGCGCATGTCGGAGAGCGGTCCGCAGTCGGTGGTCCCCTTGCTGACAGCGGCGGTCGAGAAGATCGAAACGCTGTATCAGTCGCGCGAGCCGATCACAGGCGTCGCGTCTGGCTTCACCGAACTCGACAAGCGCACGGCCGGATTGCAGAAGTCCGATCTCGTCATCGTCGCGGCACGCCCATCGATGGGCAAGACGGCGCTGTCGGTGAACATCGCCGAGTACGCGGTGATGCAGGACGAACCCGGCGCCGTGCTGTTCTTCTCGATGGAACAGCCCGCCGACCAGATCGTCATGCGCATGCTGTCATCGCTCGGTCGGCTCGATCAGACGCGCCTGCGTACCGGCGATCTGCAGGACGATGACTGGCCGCGCTTCACCTCCGCCGTCAGCCAGCTCAAGGACAAGAAGCTCTACGTCGACGACACCCCGGCGCTGACCCCCAACGAGGTGCGCACGCGCGCGCGGCGGGTGTCGCGCGAGGCCGGCGGCCTGCGGATGATAGTCGTCGACTACCTGCAGCTCATGCGCGGCAGCTCCGAACGCGTCGAGAACCGTACCAACGAGATCTCCGAGATCTCCCGCTCGTTGAAGGCGATCGCCAAGGAGATGCGCTGTCCGCTCATCGCGCTGTCGCAGCTCAATCGCGGCCTCGAAAGCCGCGAAAATAAGCGTCCTGTGATGAGCGACCTGCGCGAATCCGGCGCCATCGAGCAGGACGCCGACGTGATCCTGTTTATCTATCGTGACGAGGTCTATCACCCCGATACCGAAGAGAAAGGTATCGCGGAGATCATCATCGCCAAGCAGCGCAACGGCCCGATAGGCAGCTTCAAGCTGCGCTGGTTCGGTCCGCTCACCAAGTTCGAAAACAAGGCCCCGGACGCCTACGAGGATTTCGTCTAGGTGGCGACGGCGAAGAAGAAGGCCAAGACCGCGTTCGTCTGCACCGAATGCGGCGCCGAGCACAAACAGTGGCAGGGCCAGTGCGCGAGCTGTAAGGCATGGAACACACTGTCGCGCGTCTCGGTCGGGCCGGTCGCCGTCGGCGGCGCCGCGCAGGGCTACAGCGGCAGCGTGGCGTCCGTGCAGCGCCTCGACGAGGTCGAGGCCGGCGAAGTGACGCGGCTCGAAACCGGTATCGACGAACTCGACCGGGTCCTGGGTGGCGGCTTTGTGCCGGGTTCGGTCGTGCTGCTGGGCGGCGATCCGGGGGCGGGTAAGAGCACCCTGCTGCTGGAGGTCTGCACCGAGCTGGCGAAACGGCGTCCCGTGCTCTACGTCTCCGGTGAGGAGAGTCTGCAGCAGATCGCCATGCGCGCGCGTCGCCTCGGACTGCCGCTCGACGCGCTGCGGGTCGCGGCCGAGACGCGCGCCGAGGCGATCGCCGGTCTGATCGATCAGGACCCGCCCGCGCTCATCGTGCTGGACTCCGTGCAGGTCATGCAGCTCGAATCGATCGACAGTTTGCCGGGCAGCGTCAATCAGGTGCGCGAGACGGCCGCGTTCTTCACGCGTCTCGCGAAGCAGACGGGCACGGTGGTGGTGCTGGTCGGTCACGTCACTAAGGAAGGCAACATCGCGGGCCCCAAGGTGCTGGAGCACATGATCGACACCTTCATCATGTTCGACTCCGGCGGCGGCGGACGGTACCGCACGCTGCGCGGCATCAAGAACCGCTTTGGCGCGGTCAACGAACTGGGCGTGTTCGCCATGACCGAACGCGGCATGCGCGAGGTGGCCAATCCGTCGGCCATCTTCCTGCAGCGGCCGGAGAAAATGTCGCCGGGCAGCGTGGCGACCGTGACCTGGGAGGGCACCCGGCCGCTGTTGGTCGAGATCCAGGCGCTGGTTGACGAGGGCCACGGCGGCTATCCCAAGCGCGTCGCCGTGGGCCTGGACGCGCAGCGGCTGGGGATGCACCTGGCCGTCCTGCATCGCCACTGCGGCGTCTCGCTCGGCGATCAGGACGTGTTCGTCAACGTGGTCGGCGGCGTACGCATCGGCGAGACCGGCGCGGATCTGGCCGCGCTGATCAGCGTGCTGTCGAGTTTTCGCAATCGCGTGCTGCCGCGCGAGCTGATCGTCTTCGGCGAGATCGGCCTGACCGGCGAGATTCGTCCAGTCGCCAACGGCGAGCAGCGCCTGAACGAGGCGCGCAAGCACGGCTTCCGGCGCGCGATCGTGCCCGCGGCGAATGCGCCGCGCAAACCGCTGTCGGGCCTGGCCGTGGAGGCCGCGGACAACCTGGCGGGCGTGCTGGACGCGCTGGAACGTCTGCAGTAGCGCGTGGCTGCGCAGCGCGAGTCCCTGCCGTGAGAATCTTTCTGGCGCCGATGGAGAGTGTGGTCGACCATCACTTTCGCGCGCTTTATGGCAGCGTCGGCGGCATCGATGTCATGGTCAGCGAGTTCGTGCGCGTCAACGAGCAGCCGGTGACCGTAAAAACCCTGCTGCGCGAGTGCCCGGAGCTTGAACGCGCCGGCCTGGCGCCGGGCGGCGTCAGCGCGACGGCCGACGGCACGCCCGTGCGGCTGCAGCTGCTCGGCAGCAACCCGGCGACGCTGGCCGAGAGTGCGGCGCTGGCCGCCAGCATGGGCGCGGCCGCGATCGATCTGAACTTCGGCTGCCCCGCAAAGACGGTGAACAAGAGTCGCGGCGGGTCCGTGCTGTTGAAAGAGCCCGAGCTGGTCGGCCGCATCGTCGCGGCCGTGCGCGCCGCGGTGCCCCTCGCTCTGCCCGTTACGGCGAAGATCCGGCTCGGCTTTGAGGCGCGCGACCTGTACATGGACAACGCCCGCGCCATCGCTGCGGCCGGCGCGTCGGAGCTGTGTGTGCACGCGCGCTCGCGCGCTGACGGCTATCGGCCGCCGGCGTACTGGTCCTGCATCGCCGAGATCCGGGCCGCCGTGTCGATACCGGTCGTCGCGAACGGCGAGATCTGGAGCGTGGCCGACTGGCGTCGCTGCAAGGCGGAGAGCGGCGCGACGGACTTCATGCTCGGGCGCGGATTGCTCGCGTGTCCTGATCTTGCGCGCGAAATCCGGGCTGCCGATGCCGGGACGGACTACTGCCCTATGACCTGGGCGCAGATTCTGCCGCTGGTGAGAACGCTGTACGACGCGACCCGGGATCAGTATCCGCGCCGGTTTCTGGGCAATCGGGTGAAGCAGTGGCTGCACTATCTGAGTCTGCACTATGCGCCTGCGGCAGCGTTTTTCGCGCGCGTGAAGCGGCTGCAACAGCCGGAGGAATTCGAGGCGG
Organism: Pseudomonadota bacterium; assembly: GCA_039029135.1. Taxonomy (GTDB): domain Bacteria; phylum Pseudomonadota; class Gammaproteobacteria; order Pseudomonadales; family Azotimanducaceae; genus JALZVT01. The sequence goes on from JBCCGT010000005.1 coordinate 160,978, forward strand.
CGTTTGCGCGGGAACGCGCCGCGGCTGATGACGCCGCCGCGCGCGAAATCGAAACCAAAGAGCCCGTCAGCGCACTCGCGGGATGATCCCGAGGCGCGGCCTCAGGTAGCGCTGTTGCCTCCGTCGCCGTCTTCGAGGCCTCCGACGCCTTCGACGCGTAAGTGGCAGTCGGGACAGATGCTGTGGCTGACCTGAAAACGGTCGAGGATGAATTGCATCGGCGTATCCCAGCGGGGTTGCTCCGCCGTTTCGTTGCGAACGTTGTCGCACCAGGCGCAGACGCTGAGGATTTCTTCGTTCAGGGCTCGATTTTCACGCCATAGATGGCTGCGCTCGATCTCTGCCACGACCGCATCGCGCAGCGTTTCCAGCGCCGCGACGCGATTGTTTGAAAACGAACCCGGCACGTCGTCGATCACGCACAGCGTGCCGAGGTTGCAGCCATCGATCGAGAGTTGCGCGCCCGCGTAGGCGCGTATGTGGGGCGCGCCGGTCACCAGGGGGCTCGCACTGAAGCGGCTGTCGATCGACGCATCCTGCACCGTGAAGGTGTGGTCGTGCCGGATCGCTTCGTTGCAAACCGCCCAGCAGCGCGGCGTCGAGTCGACGTCGACGCCGACTTTGGCCTTAAACCACTGCCGCTCTTCGTCGATCAGCGTGATCATGGCGATGGGGGTAGCGCAGATCTGCGCCGCGAGCGCGGTCAGTTCGTCATAGGGACGCTCGGGCGGTGTGTCGAGAATCTGGTAGCGATTCAGCGCTGCCAGACGTTCCGATTCGGCGACCGATGCGGTTACGTGCATGCCTTTCCTCGACCTGCTGGTGCTGCACTCTTTAACGGCCGCAAACCATAGCAGGCGTCGGCAAATGTAAAGCGAACAAGATTGTAAACAGCCTGTCCGCGGCGCCCTGCAAACCAACCGCTTCGCGGCCGGACCCGGTGTACGCCGCGCCTTGCCGCTGGATGTTCGACGAAATGCTGCACATTGTCGAACGCGACGCGGCAGCCAAACCGGAGATTCGACGCGTCCATCACGAATCGGGGTCGACCGTTCTTGTGAACACGAATTCGTTCGGCAGATAAGACGCGCCGTGCTCTGCACCGGACATCGGCACCGCAGGCGCGGGGGACTGCAGCAGAAACCAGCCGTCTTCGAGCGCCGCCAGGCCGTTTCGGTAGGGGGGTTCGGCCTCGGGCAGCGCGGGTCCGCGGCCGGCGCTGCCGTCGTAAAATGACCAGCCGACCGTGGCGGTATCCAGCGCACCCTCTGCCAGCCACAGATAGAGGACCTGCTGGCGGCTCAAGCGACCGGGTCGCTCGTCGGGTGGGCGGCTGCGCCGGCATCCGCAGCGGCGCCCGCGCCTGAATTGGCGCGCGCGCGCCCCTCCATGCGGGTGTGGTAGTAGTCGACGTCGAAGCGCTCGTCGTCGCTGAGGTAGCGCCACAGGCGCGCGCGTTCCATCTGTTCGTAGCGCAGCTCGTGACCCTGCTGCCACCGATGTGACTGGCGCAGGATCTGGCCGACGCTGTCGGTGCGCAGGTGCGCAAAGGTGTGGTCGCGCGCGTCGTTGTGCAGGGCAGCGAAGTCGTCGGTGTTCCACAGCAGGACCTGGGGCACCTGCGGATTCAGACGAATCTTGTACATCCAGCGCTCGTCGTCGCTCGGGTTGGGCTGTCCGGCGTGCCACAGTCCCTGATGGAACACGAGCAGCGTGCCCGCCGGCCCGCTGTATTGCGCCTCGCCCAGCAGGTGCTGATAGCGCGCGACGCCCTCGGCGCGCGTTAGGCGCAGATGGCTGCCGGGAACAAAGCGCGTGCCACCGGCGCCCGGCGCCACCGCGTTTGGAAAGTAGAACAGCTGCACATCGAAGCTGGGCTCGCGATTGTCGATCACCGCGTCGACGTGCAGATGCTGGCCGCGCTCGCTGCGCGCGGGAATGAAGTGCACGAAGTCGTGGTCGAACAGCGGATCCGCACCGATGAGAGATTCGATGATGCCCTGCACCTGCGGCAGCCGTAGCAGCTCGCCGACCAGGGACGGCGGGGGGTAGCAGGCTGACAGCGGCGTCAGGCTGTGTGGATGGTCGACCGCCGCCGGTTCCTGCTCTGAGTCCGCCGGCGGCAAGCCGAGCGATGCGAGCGCGTAGCGTTTCTTGACGGCAGCGAGCGCTGCGAGTTCGTCGATGATGGCTTCATTGATGGCTGCGGGGATCAGCGCGTCGAAACGCAGAAAACCATTCGCAACGAACGTTGCCATCTCGCGCGTGGTCAGCCGATGATCCGCAGCGGGCACGGCACTCCTCCCCAGAAGTTCCCAGCCCGCCATCTTAGCGGACTTAGCGCTTGCGGGACGCCAATCGGGGCGCCGTGTTTGGTCCTGGGTGGCCCGGGCTAGAACCCGCCACCGGTCCGAAAGCCGCCGCCGCCGCGGCCGCCGCCGAACCCACCGAAGCCCCCGCGACGGCCGAAACTGCCGCCGCGCGAGGAATAGCCGCCGCCCCGGGGCAGGCGCCAGCCGCCGCCGCGGGGTCCCGGCCAGTGCCAGGGGCCTTTGCGGGTTCGCCCGAATCCGCCGCTGCCGAAGTCCGGCCAGGCACCGACGTCCGCGTGGCGCTGATGTCGCTGCAGCACGCGCCAGAGTTCCCCGCCGTCGAGCAGGCCGCGCGCGAACTGGGCGAACATCGCGACCAGGGCATCGCCGTCCCGAAAGCTGGAGCGGAAGTCGTCGTAGCGATTGCTCTTGAAGCGGCGTCGGACGCTCTCGAGATCCTTGAGCCGCGCGAGCTGGGCGCTCTGCGAGCGGCGCTGACCCTCCAGCTCGTCGTCTAGCAGCCCCTCTTCTTCGCGCAGATCGATGAGTTCGGTAACCAGACGATCGTCGCGCCGGTCGTAGGTGCTGCGTGCCTCCGCGCGCAGCGTGCCGGCCCGCTTGGAGTGCATCGCATCGGCCAGGATCGACAGGCTGCGGCGCGTGTGCTCGTCGTGGCCGGTCCCGTAGGCGCTGTGCGACTCGAACATGCGATCCAGCGTGTCTTCCGCGGTGACTATGGCTTCGTCCGCGGCATCCTGCTCGAGCTCCGCCTCGTTCAGCCGTTCGCGTAGGCGGGGAATCTCCGCAACCTCCGCGGCGCGTTCTTCCAAGGCCGCGAGCCGACCAATCTCGGTCTCCGCGTGTGCGCGCAGCGAGTTCGCGTGCTCGCGCAGACGCCGAGGGATCTCGCAGAGATTCCAGAAGGTCGCGCGGTTGTCTTCGAAGGCGATGACTCGCGCGACCCAGCCGTCCAGCGCTCGCGTAAACACGCCGGCCCGATAGTCAGGGGTGCCGTAGTGCCGGTTCCACAGATACATGAACAGTTTGTCAGCCTCGAAGGGCCGGCCTTTCTCGGCGCGATCGGCTTCTGCGGTCTGGGCTTTTTCGGCGGCGCTGTCCGCGACGGCCTCCGCGTCGCGACAGGTGGCGAGCTGCGCCTGATAGCCCGAATCTGCCTCCAGCGCTTCCTGTACGCCGGCCTCGGCCCGGGCAAGATCCTGGGCCGCAATGTCGACGTGGTGATGCGCCATGTCGCGCTCGGCCTCCCGGCGACGCAGGGATTCGTGGCCGGCATCGATCTGCTTTTCCAGTTCCGCGAACGCGGCGTCGCGCGCCTCGAGCGCTGCGAGCGCCTGGCGCTCTGCGCTGTCGAGGTTGTCGAGCAGATCGCCCTGCGCAATCTCGTCCAGGCGCAGCTTGGCGAGCTCGCGGGTGGCCTGCGCCTGGCGCGCGCGATTGCGGCTGAGGCTATCGGCGACTACCTTCACCTCGCCGCCGATACGGCCGGCTTCTTCACGCACGCCTCGCAGCGTGCGTTCCAGGTTCGAGAGTATTTCGCGTCCGGTGGCCATGTCTCGCGTGCTCGCCTACCAGTCCGTGATCGTCGCGCCGCTGGTCGGCACCAGGTATTCCGGATCCAGGTCACCGCGCGGCTTGCGACCGACCAGCGCGCCCTGAATGATGCCGTCGTCGCGCTTGTCGGCGGCGACCTGCTGGAAGGTCCGCTCGCTGACGCGCAGGCCCCACTTGCTGACGGTTTTCACCTTGCCGTCCTCCTCGCTGCGGATCGGTAGGCGCAGTCGTTTACCGCCGGTATCGATGGCCTCGACGATGAGGTAGTGGTTGCGTGCGCTGGAGTTGACCGCGGGAACGCGCCACACGCCCGACAGCTCGTTCGGTCGCGACACGATGCGCAGCTCGTACTCCGAGCGCAGGTTGGTCAACAGCGCGCTGAGTTCGTCCTCGAGCGCCCGCGCGCCGTCGGCGTCGCCCTCATCGAGCGCCGCGCGGGCATCCGCGAGCAGCGTCTGCGCGCGGTCGGTCGCCGTGCGGTCGTTGGCGACGTTGACGATTTGCGCGAACGCGTTGTCCAGCTCGCCGGGGAGGGCGGCCAGCGCGCGCTGCTCGGGCAGGGTTACGGTCGCGAAATAGCCGCCGAACAGGATGAGCGCGATGGAGCCCAGTACGATAAACGGCTTCATCCAGACGTCGCGCGAGACGTAGAAGCGCGCGAGCCGGAGCCGGAAGGACGGCTCGGGCGGCTGATACTTGAAGCGATCCTCATCGAGCGCCCGCACGCCTTCCTTGAGGATGGCGTCGGTGACTTCGATGCCCTGTGCGGCGTAGATGTCGCGCAGCCGATCGATCAGGCGCGCGCGGCGACCGGCGGCGTCCAGTTCGCGGGCGACGATGTCCTCGCGATGGCGCAGCGTGTCGACGACGTCCATCGCCAACATCAGCTCCTCCAGCGGTGCCTTCTCTGCACCCGTCGCTTCAGCCACGTTCGATCCCTGCTATCCGCGTGTCTTGTCTGTCCGGTCCCGTCCGGTCTTGTTCGGTCTTGTTCGGTGGGTGAACTAGGAGATGCCCGTCGGCGGCGGCAGGCCCTTGCCCGACTTCACCAGCCTCGCCAGGCGCTGTTTGCCGTCTTCGACGGCGTCGCGTATCTCTTCGGCGTTCTTGGTCGACAGCACGCGCATCTCGCTGATGATGGTCTGCGAGCGCTCCTGGAAGTTGACCACCGATTCGACCAGCTTGGCGACGGACTCGGCGCGGATGGTCGGCCCATAGCCGGCGCGGACGGCGGCCTCCTGCACCTTGCCGCCGATGTCGGCGAGGTCCTCGAGGCTCTTCGAGACGCCTTCCTTCATTGCTTCCAGCGTCTGGGTGGCTTCGTGCAGACCGAACAGGCCGGTGAAGGACGCGGTCAGCGCCGTCAGCACGCTCTCGTTGGTGCCAAAGAATGTCACCGACTGTTTGTACACGCGCTCTTTGGCGCTGGTCGTCTGCAGCAGCCGCGCCATGACGACCTCGGAGGTGTTGTAGCTGACGGTGAGGTTGTCGCTCAGATCCTTTGAGATTTGGTAGCGATCTTCGGCGGTCTGCAGCTCGCGCAGGCGCTCGTCGCGGGCGAGTTCCAGCTTCGCGCGCTCGGCGAGATCTTCGCCGCTGAACGCATCGACCGCCTGCATGGCGCCATCGAGCCGGCCCTTCGCCGCCTCCCACAGGTCCTCGGCCTTGGCGAGCACGTCGAGGGCGGCGATCTCGGACTCCTTGATGGCGCCGCGAAAGTCCTGATAAGCGTTCAGGATGGTGTGCTCGCGCTCGATCTGATCGGCGGAGTCACGCGCCACCTCCAGGTAGGTCTGCTTGATCTTGTCGAAGCGTGTCGCGATGTCGCCGCGCGTGACCTTCATCCACACGTTGGCGACGCGCTCGAAGGTGTCGATCTTGCCGTCTTCGACCTGCTCCACCATCGTCTTGGCATCGTCGCGAATGCTGTTGAAGGCGCTGGTGATGGTCTCGTAGCGCTCGCCCACCTTCATCTGCGAGACCTGCTCGCGGACGATCTCGTTGAACACGGAGGCCTGCGACAGCGTGCGGGCGATCGCCAGCACCTTGTCTTCGTCGATGTCGCTGATGCGGTTCAACAGCGCCACGACCGGCGCTTCTTCGATCTTCTCGGGCATGAGGCCGAGATCCCTGAGCTGCGACAGGGCGCGATCGAGGTACTGCATGGTGGAGGTGGTCATGACGTGTCCTATGTATGACTTGTTGTTATGGGCGGCCCAGTCTAGCCCGCGCTCGCGCGTCCCGGCGCCCGCCAGTGACCGAGTTTACAGAATCCATACTGACGCGCCGCAGTCTTCTTGGTCGGCGCGGTGGACGGCGGGCCTCGGCGCGGTGGCGCTCAGTCGAGGTACTTGATGCTGCGGATCAGCTCTTCGTCGTAGCCGCTCTTGCGGTAAACGGCGCGCGCGCGCTCGTTGTTGCCGAACACGTGCAGGGTCATGCTGCCGGCGCCCGCGGCGCGCGCCGCACTCTCTGCGTTCGCGAGCAGACGTTTGCCGAGACCCGTGCCGCGCGCTCGTTCGTGGACCACGATGGCCTCCAGATGCGAGCTGGGGGCGTGGCTCATCAGCTCCTCGCGCAGCGTCACGATGGTAAAGCCGTCGATGCCGGCGGCGCTTTGGGCGACGTGAACGAGGCACGCGGGTGCACGGCCCTGCGCCCAGCGCTCGAGGGTCTCGGCGTCGCCTGTCCACAGATCGTCGGGGTCGCGCCGCGGCGGCACTTCGAAGCCGGCAAGGTCAGGCAGCAGCGCCCTGATCGCCGCGACGTCGGTCAGCCGGGCGGGACGGATCTCTTGCGGTGCTGGCGCTTCGGTCATTGATAGCGGTTCCTATTCGTTCGAGTCTGGTGCCCGAGATACTCCCGGGTTGCTTCCTAGCCGCGGGTGACCTTCTTGTGGACTAGGCGCGAGGGCGTCGACGCGGCGTCGCCGAGGCGTTTCTTCAGATCCACCTCGTAGTCGCTGAAATTGCCCTCAAACCACTCGACGTGGCTGTCGCCCTCGAACGCCAGCATGTGGGTCGCGATGCGATCCAAAAACCAGCGATCGTGCGAGATGACCAGTACGGTGCCCGGAAAATTCAGCAGCGCCTCTTCCAGCGCCCGCAGGGTTTCGACGTCGAGATCGTTGGTGGGCTCGTCCAGCAGCAGGACGTTGCCGCCGCGGCGCAGCAGCTTGGCCAGGTGCACCCGATTGCGTTCCCCGCCGGACAGATTGCCGATGTGCTTCTGCTGGTCGGGGCCTTTGAAGTTGAAGCGGCTGACGTAGCCGCGGCTCGCGGTCTCATACTTGCCGACCTTGATGATGTCGAGGCCGTCGGAGATCTCCTCCCACACCGTCTTCGAGCCGTCCAGCGCGTCGCGACTCTGGTCGACGTAGGCGAGTTCGACGGTATCGCCCAGTTCGATGCTGCCGCTGTCCGGCGTCTCGACCCCGGTGAGCATCTTGAAGAACGTCGACTTGCCCGCGCCGTTGCCGCCGATGATGCCGACGATGGCGCCGCGCGGGATGCGCGCGTTCAGACCGTCGATCAGCAGCCGGTCGTCGAAGCCCTTCGACAGACCGCTGATCTCGATGACCTTCTCGCCCAGACGCTCGCCGGGCGGTATGTACAGCTCGGTGGTCTCGGCGCGTTTCTGGTTTTCCTCGCTCATCAGCTCGTTGAAGCGGGCGAGGCGCGCCTTGCTCTTGGCCTGCCGGCCCTTGGGATTGCTGCGCACCCACTCGAGCTCTGCCTTGATCGCGCGCTCGCGGGCTTTTTCCTGGCTCGCCTCCTGGGCGAGGCGCGCGTCCTTGGTCTCCAGCCACGCGGTGTAGTTGCCCTCGTAGGGAATGCCGCGGCCCCGGTCGAGTTCCAGTATCCAGCCGGCGACGTTGTCGAGGAAATAGCGGTCGTGGGTAACGGCCACCACAGTGCCGGGAAACTCGCCGAGAAAGCGCTCCAGCCAGGCCACGCTCTCCGCATCCAGATGGTTGGTCGGCTCGTCGAGCAGCAGCATGTCCGGTTTCGACAGCAGCAGGGTGCACAGCGCGACCCGCCGCGCCTCGCCGCCGGAGAGCCTGTCGACGGCCTGTTCCCAAGGCGGCAGGCGCAGCGCGTCGGCGGCGATCTCCAGCGTGCGTTCGATGTCCCAGCCGTCCGCCGCGTCGATCGCGCCTTGCAGCTCGCCCTGGCGCTCCAGCAGCGAGTTCATCTCGTCGTCGCTGAGCTCTTCGGCGAAGCGATCGCTGATCTGATTGAACTCCTCCAAGAGACCCATGACCTCGCCGAGACCGCGCTCGACGTTGCCACGCACGTCCAGGTCGGGATCCAGCCGCGGCTCCTGGGGCAGATAGCCCACCCGGATGTCTTTCTGCGCCCGGGCCTCGCCGTCGATCTCGGTGTCTTCGCCCGCCATGATGCGTAGCAGGCTCGACTTACCGGCACCGTTCAGGCCCAGCACGCCAATCTTGGCGCCGGGGAAAAAGCTCAGGTTGATGTTCTCCAGAATCACCCGTTTCGGCGGGACGATCTTGGTGACGCCCTGCATGGTGTAGACGTATTGGGCCATGTTCGTTCGTACCTTGTTGGTTTCCGGTGCGCCGGGGCGCGCGAGCGGAGCGCGATATTAGGGTGCGCAACCCCTGGGGGCCAGTGCCGGATGGCTGCCGTGCTGGTCTGCTGCCGAGAACCCTGCGAACGGCGAGCGCGTCTCAGGCCGTCGGCTGCGCAGATTCGGGCGGTACCCAGCGCGGCTCGGGAAACGCGCCCGTCACGTTGTCTCGTGCCGCGCGCAGATAGTCCCGTGCGTCGGCCTTGAGGTGCAGGTTGAAGGCGTCGCCGAGCGTGTACCAGCCCAGCTCGCTGATCTCTGGGTCCAGCGGTGCCAGCGCGTCGAGCCCTGCGGCGTCGATGGGCTCGGCGGCGAACAGCGTGGTGTAGAAGTTGATGATGTCGCCGTTGTCGTAGGTGTGGACGAATTCCGGACCGCCGAACACGCCGATCAGCTGGGTCAGACGCACCACGAGCCCAGTCTCTTCCCAGGTTTCGCGTAGCGCCGCGTCGCTCTGCGACTCGCGCGGATCGATGAGGCCGCCCGGCAGGGTCCACCAGCCCTCGTCGCGGGTGCGGACCAGCAGCACTCGCGCGTCTGCACGGCGCACGACGCAGCAGGCCGACGGCACCATGACGAGGCCGCTGCCGACGCCGCGGCGCAGTTTGTCGATGTAGGGCGGACGCGCCATGAGTGGTTCTGCCGGCGGCTTCAAGACGCACCAAGTGTAGCCGCGCCGCGCATCATTCAGGCCGAACGTGCAGCTTTTCCACGGTGGCGCATGCCGGCTGCGCTACAATGGCGCATTGTTCCCTTTGTTCAGGAAGTTGTATGTCAACGCTCTCGCACGAGGTCCGCTCGACAGCCGGCGCGGCGCTGTCCAGCGCCGACCCCGAGAATGACCTCGCTCGCTTCGACCCTGAGATCGCGACCGCGATCAGCGCCGAAACCCGGCGTCAGGAAGACCACATCGAGCTGATCGCCTCGGAGAACTACACTAGCCCGCTGGTGATGGCCGCCCAGGGCAGCCAGCTGACCAACAAGTACGCAGAGGGCTATCCGGGCAAGCGCTACTACGGTGGCTGCGAGCACGTCGACACGGCCGAGCGGCTGGCGATCGAGCGCGCCAAGGCGCTGTTCGGGGCGGACTTCGCGAACGTACAGCCGCACTCCGGGTCGCAGGCGAACGCGGCGGTGTTTCTGGCGCTGCTGCAGCCCGGCGACACGATCCTCGGGATGAGCCTCGCCGACGGCGGCCACCTGACCCACGGGGCGGCGCCGAACTTCTCCGGCAAGACCTACAACGCGATTCAGTACGGGCTGGACGACGACGGGCTGGTCGACTACGAGCAGGTCGCGCGACTGGCGCAAGAGCATCAGCCGAAGATGATCGTCGCCGGCTTCTCTGCCTATTCCCGGACGATGGACTGGGCGCGCTTTCGCGAGATCGCCGACTCGGTCGGCGCCTACCTGGTCGTCGACATGGCCCACGTCGCCGGTCTCGTGGCGGCCGGTGCCTATCCCTCGCCCGTGCCGCACGCGGACGTCGTGACCTCTACGACCCACAAGACGCTGGCCGGGCCGCGCGGCGGCATCATCCTCGCGCGTGCCAACGCGGACATCGAAAAGAAGCTGAACTCGGCGCTATTTCCCGGCACCCAGGGCGGTCCCCTCATGCACGTCATTGCCGCCAAGGCGGTGTGCTTCAAGGAGGCGCTGGCGCCAGAGTTCAGGGCCTACCAGGCGCGCGTGGTCGAGAACGCGCAGGCTATGGCCGCGGCGTTTCAGGCGCGCGGCTATGACATTGTCTCCGGCGGCACGGACAACCATCTGTTCTTGCTCAGCCTGATCTCTAAGGGCATCACGGGTAAGGCGGCGGACGCCGCACTCGGCGCGGCCCACATCACCGTTAACAAGAACGCGGTGCCTAACGACCCGCGCTCGCCGTTCGTGACCAGCGGCCTGCGTATCGGAACGCCGGCGGTGACGCGGCGTGGCTTCGGCGTGGCCGAGTGCGAAACCCTCACGGGCTGGATGTGCGATGTGCTCGACGATCTGGAGAACGACAACATGATCGGCACCGTTCGCGCTCGCGTCGCTGATCTGTGCGCGCGCTTTCCCGTCTACCGCACGCCCGGTTAGAGACTATCGCGTCGTGCACTGCCCGTTCTGCGCCGCTGTCGACACCAAGGTGATTGACTCGCGCCTGGTCGCCGAGGGCGATCAGGTGCGTCGGCGTCGCGAGTGCCAGAGCTGCACCGAGCGTTTCACGACGTTCGAGACCGCCGAGCTGGTCATGCCGCGGGTCATCAAACGCGACGGCGCGCGCGAGCCCTTCAACGAGGACAAGCTGCGCGCAGGCCTGCTGCGTGCGCTGGAGAAACGCCCCGTCAGCACCGAGAAGGTCGAGTCCGCGCTCGCCCGGATCATGCATCGACTGCGCAACACGGGTGAGCGCGAACTGCCGTCGCTGATGCTGGGCGAGATGGTCATGGATGAGCTGCGGCGCATCGACGCCGTCGCGTACGTCCGCTTCGCCTCGGTGTATCGAGACTTTCAGGACGTGGAAGAGTTTCAGGCGGAGATCGACAAGATTACCAATGAAGCGGACGAAGCACCGGACAACGTCACCCAGCTGATTCGTCAGCGTCAGCTGCGTCTGCCGACCGGCGACGACTGATCCGGATGCCGCCCGTTCCCGAGCCCGAAGCCGCGCGCGCATGATCGATGCCGCCGACGAGCTGCTGCTGGCCCGCGCCGTAGCGGCGGCCGAGCGGGGTCTGTTTTCGGTGACGGCGAATCCCAGAGTCGGCTGCGTCCTGGTACGCGATCAGCAGGTGCTGGGCGTCGGCGCCCACCTCGCCGCCGGCACGCCCCACGCAGAGGTGAACGCGTTGGCTGCCGCCCGCGAGGCGGCGCACAGCGTCGCGGGTGCGACGGCCTACGTCTCGCTCGAGCCCTGCTGTCACGCCGGTCGTACCGGCGCCTGCACCGAACGCCTGATCGACGCCAGGATCGCCCGCGTCGTTGGCGCGATGCGCGACCCGGATCCGCGCGTCGCGGGGCAGGGCTACGCCCGGCTTCGGTCAGCAGGAATAGCCGTGGATGAGACCGAGCTTGCCGCCGCCCGCCGCCTGAACCATGGCCACGAGCGACGTATGCGCACCGGCCGACCGTTCGTGCGGGTCAAGGTCGCGCAGTCGCTCGACGGCCGCACGGCGATGGCTTCGGGTGAAAGTAAGTGGATCACCGGCGCGGCGGCGCGCCGGGAGGTGCAGTACTGGCGCGCTCGCAGCGGCGCAGTGCTGACCGGTCGCGGTACGGTGGTCGCTGACGACCCGGCGCTGACGGTGCGGGACCCGGGCGCGGGTGCGGCACCGCGGCAACCGCTGCGCGTTGTGCTGGATAGCGCGCTGGCGACGCCGGCAGACGCGCAGCTCGCCACCGACGGTCACCCTACGCTGCTCGCGCACGGTGTCGGCGCACGAACGCGCCCTTACGCATCCCAGGTGTCGCTGCTGCCGTGCCAGGACGAACGGCCCGATCTCGCCGAGGTGCTGGATGAACTCGGCCGGCGCGGCTGCAACGAAGTCCTCGTCGAGGCGGGCGCCGAGCTGGTCGGCGAGCTGCTGGCTCGTGAACTGTGGGACGAGATGCTGGTGTACGTCGCGCCGCGCTGGCTGGGTCGCAGCGCCCGCCCGAGCGCGGCCTTCGATGTCGAGCGCCTGGCCGATGCGCCCGGCGCGACCCTGCTCGGCAGCGCGCAGGTCGGTGACGATACCCGCATCCGTCTGGTCCGCGACCCCGCCGATAGCGAGCGCGTCGACGACCCGCCCCTCGGCCTAGCCGCCTTCATGGCCACCGACCCCAACTGACCCCAATCCACCACTCTTCCCTCTCTTTCTCTTTCCCCCCAGCTCCTCACAATCCCGACCATTCCGCGACAGCGGAAGCGATTGCGAACGCAATCGCCCCTCGGCGCGCAGCGCCGGCATAAACAGCGAACGCAATCGCCCACCAGCCCCCCACAACCAAGACCATTCCGCGTTAGCGGTAGCGATTGCGAACGCAATCGCCGCCAGCGCGCAGCGCTGGCATAAACAGCACAGGTTTGGCATCGTGCCGTCCCCGCGCAAAGCCTGCGCGAGACACGAAGGGCACCCCATGACGGAACTCGATTACACCCGTGGCACCCTCAGCGGCGCTGGGCGCAAGTTCGCCATTGTCGCGGCGCGATTTAACGAGACCATCGTCGATCAACTGGTGCGCGGCGCGCGCGCAACGCTGTCGCAGCATGGCGTAGGCGCTGACGATGTGACCCTGGTGCAGGTCCCGGGCTGCTTCGAGCTGCCCTTCGCGGTTCGACGCGTCGCCAATGCCTACCCGGATCTTGACGGCGTCATTGCGCTGGGCACGGTGATCCGCGGCGCTACCGCCCACTTCGACTATGTGGCTGGCGAGTGTGCATCCGGTCTCGCCCGGGTGGCGCTGGAGCTGGATTTGCCCGTGTCATTCGGCGTGCTGACGACAGAGACGATCGAGCAAGCGATCGAGCGCTCCGGCACCAAGGCCGGCAACAAGGGCGCCGACGCGGCGCTCACAGCCCTGGAAATGGCGGGGCTGTCGGTGGCGCTGGGCGGTGGCTGATCGTCCCGATCGCTGGGCGCGTCATCGCACGCGGGTCGCGCTGGTGCAGGCCGTTTTTCAATGGCTGTTCGCCGCGCCGACTAGCCATGAGCTGGAGTCCCAGTTCGCGATGGAGGGCAAGCTCGACAAGGTCGACCGCGAGTTCTTTCGCGCGGCGCTGCGCGGCATCCTGCACGGGCGAGAGGCGCTCGACGCAAAGCTCGCCCCCTGCCTCGATCGCGAGGTCGCGGAGCTGGGGCGCCTGGAGCACGCCGTCCTGCTGCTGGGCTGCTACGAGCTCGAGCACATGCTGGAGACGCCCTATCGGGTGGTCATCAGCGAGGCCGTAGGCATCGCCAAGGACTACGGCGCGGCCGAATCGCATCGCTTCGTCAACGCGGTGCTCGACAAGCTGGCCGATCAGCTGCGGCCGACAGAGACCGCCGCCAGCCGAGCTTCGTGACCGGTGAATTCGATCTAATCGACGCCATAGTCGCGACGCTGGGAGCCGCGACCGAGGGTCCGGGTGTCGTGCTCGGCCCGGGCGACGATGCCGCGCTGCTGCGGCTCGACGACGGCGACCAACTCGTTAGCTCCGTCGATACGCTGGTCGAAGCGGTTCATTTTCCCACCGGCGCGCCACCGGAGCGTATCGCGCGACGCGCGCTTGGCGTGGCCGTGTCGGATCTTGCGGCCATGGGCGCGCGCCCGCTCGGCGTGCTGATTGCCGCTGTTCTGCCGGCGGCCACCGACGCCCGCTGGGTGCGCGCCTTTGCGCGAGGCCTCGCCGAGCCGGCGCGCGCCTGGGGTGCCCCCGTGGTGGGCGGCAATCTGGCCCGCGGCCCCCTGTCTATCAGCGTGACCGTGCTGGGCGCGCTCCCTGAGGGCGCCGCGCTCACGCGTGGCTGGGCGCGTCCCGGGGACCAGATCTGGGTAAGCGGTCCGCTCGGCGGGGCCGCCGCGGCGTTGGCCCGCGGCGCCGTGTTCGAGCGCGACCGCTACGCCGAGCCCGGCTGTGAGCGTTACTTCGAGCCCCAGCCGCGGCTCGAACTGGGCGTTCGCCTACGCGGCATTGCGACGGCGGCTATCGACGTCTCGGACGGCCTCGCGGCAGACTTGACCCATCTGGCGCGAGCGAGCGGGGTCACGCTTGCGCTCGACGCGAGTTCCGTACCGCTGTATCCCGGCTCGACGTTGGAGCAGGCGCTGCACGGCGGTGACGACTACGAACTGGCCTTCACGGCGCCCCCCGGGATCGACGTGCGGATCGCGGCGGGGCCGCGCATGCCCCTGAGCCCGCAGCAGGGCGCAGCAAGGAGCCTAGATGTGAGCTCGGACAGAAGCGCGGACAGAAGCGTGGATGGGAGCGCTAATAGGAGCGCGGATATGCGTGCAGATAGAGGCACAGAGACGCGAACAGGGCAGGGCTCTACACAGGGAGCAGGTGTGGCGACAGAGCCACAGGCAGCCGCCGGCGACGACCGGTCCCCGCAGCTCGTATGCATCGGTCGCGCGCTCGCACGCGGGAGCGAGGGCGCCGATCTGTTGCTCGATGGTGCACCGCTTGCCGCACGGGGGTTTGATCACTTTGGCTGATGGATTGCCGCCGGCAGGGTCGGCCGCGCCCTTTGGGCCTGCGGCGCTGCGCGATCCCGCGGTGCTCCTGTCGACGTGGGGCGGCGTCGGCTTCTTGCCGGGTATGCCCGGCACCTGGGGCTCCCTCGTCGCAGCGCTCATCTGGTGGTTGCTGCTCGCCGATCAGCACTGGGCCTGGACCCTGGCGCTGGCGGTGCTAGTGGCGGTTGGCGGCTGGTTCGCCGTGCGCGCCAATCAACGCCGCTATCGCGTCGGCGACGCGGGCGCCATCGTTGTCGATGAGGTCGCCGGTCAGTGGTTGGCGCTGATCGCCATGCCCGCGACCTTGCCGGCGCTGCTGGTCGGGGTGGTCGCGTTCCGGCTGTTCGATATCGCCAAGCCCTGGCCGGTGTCCTGGGCCGATCGGCGCCACGATGCGCTGGGCGTGATGCTGGACGATTTAGTGGCCGGGGTTCTCGCGCTGACTGTGGGCCAGGTCGCAGTGTGGCTGCTGCCGCTGCAGCTCGGCGGTGGCAGTCTTTAGACTGCCTGCATGCCGAGCCCAGCGATCCAACCACACCTGAGCCCGCACCGTTGCTGCGGCTTGCGCCGCGCTCGATCGGCCCTGCTGGCCCTGCTGTCGCTGCTATGCGCCGGCGTCGCGCACGCGACGCCAAAGCTGGAGTTGGTCGGACTGTTCAAGGATCGCGCCGTGCTGGTCATTGACGGTCAGCAGCGGCTGCTGCGGTCGGGGCAGACCTCGCCCGAGGGCGTGTTGCTGGTAAGCGCGGATACGTCTCAGGCGACCGTGCGCTTCAAGGGCGTAACCGAGCGGCTGTCCCTGTCGCAGCGAGTGTCCACGTCGTTCGCGCGGGTCGAGCCTCAGGAGCTGACGATCAGCGCCGACGAGCTGGGTCAGTACCGCGTACGCGGGGCGATCAACGGCCACTTTCTGACCCTGCTGGTGGATACCGGCGCGTCGGTCGTCGCGCTCAGCTCGGCGACCGCCGAGCGCTTGGGTATCGATTACCTGTCCGGCGAGGAAGGCGTGGTAGAGACCGCGAACGGTCGCGCAACGTCATACTTCGTGGTGCTGGATCAAGTCACCGTTGGCGAGATTAGTCGGCGCAACGTGCGCGCCGCGGTGGTGCGCGGTTTCTATCCCACCGACGTGCTGCTCGGCATGTCGTTTCTCGGCGGGCTGCGCATGACAGAGCAGCAGGGCGTCCTCAGCCTCAGCCAGATTCGCTAGTCCGCCGCGAGCGGGCCTCAGCGGTCCCGCTCGATCAGCATCCGCGCGAGTCGTCGCAGCATGTTGGTGTCGCCGGGTAGCTTGTCCAGAGGGGCGCTTGCCCGCTGCCATAGCTCCTCCGCGTAGCTGCGCGCGCCGGCCTCGCCCAACAGATCGATGAACGTGGTCTTGCCCGCAGCGGCGTCCGAGCCCGCGTCCTTTCCCAGCGTCGACGTACTCGCGGTCGCGTCGAGCACGTCGTCGATGACCTGGAAGGCGAGGCCAAGAGCGGCGCCGCAGTCACCGAGCGCGTCCTGCAGCGACGGCGCGTCGGTATGACTCATCGCACCGATTCGCAGGCTGGCCTCGATCAGCGCGCCCGTCTTGGCCCGATGCAGCGTCTCCAGCGCGGGCTGGTCGATGGGTGTCGGGTTGAGCGTGGCGGCGATATCGAGCGACTGGCCGCCCACCATCGACGCCGGGCCCGCAGCGGCCGCGAGGCAGCGCACCATGGCCAGCACGCGGGCCGCCGGCAAGGGCAGGCTCGCCAAGTATTCGAACGCCAGGGCCTGCAGCGCGTCGCCGGCGAGGATCGCTTCTGCCTCGTCGAACTGAATGTGACAGGTCGGCTGACCGCGCCTGAGGCGGTCGTCGTCCATGGCCGGCAGGTCATCGTGGATCAGGGAGTAGGTGTGCAGCATCTCGATGGCGGCGGCGGCGGGGATCGCAGCCTCGATCTCGCCCCCAGTGGCCTCTGCGGCGGCGAGGCACAGCAGCGGCCGCAGACGTTTACCGCCGGCCAGGGTTGCGTAGCGCATGGCCTCGACGAGTCGTGGCGACACCGGCACGCAGCCGCTCAGCCGCGCGTCGAGCTCGGCGTCGATGCGCGCGCGCCAGCGAGCGATTCTGGCCGCGGTCACGATTCCTCGGCGTCGTCGGCCTCGGAACCCTCGGTCAGGAAAGCGACGCGCTGTTCGGCGGCTTGCAGCGCCTGCTGGCACTGGCGCGTCAGGGCGATGCCGCGCTCGAATGCGGCGAGCGATTGTTCGAGCGTCAGCTCGCCGGATTCCATCGACTGGACGAGCGTCTCCAACTCGTCCAGGGAGGTCTCGAAGTCGCCCAGCTCTGCCGTCTCTGGATCGGCCGTCGGCGCGCCGCTGTCTTGTTCGTTGCTCACGATTGCTATCGCCCTCGGCCGTGCATCAGCCCCCTGGGCCATTGAGTTTGTCGGTGTCGACGCCCGCCTGCGTCAGGCTCCAGCGCGCGCTGGCGGGGTCCAACTCGATCAGGCCCGCCTCGCCGAGCTGGGTCAGCTCGCCGCGCACCTCCCAGCCACCAAGCGGGAACCCGCCGTCGCGCAGGTGGGCGATGATGTCGCCGGCGCGAAACGCGTTTCCGGCAGTGTTGTTCTGCGCCGCCTTGATGGCCTCGAAGACTTTCTGGGTGCGCTCTTTCGGCTGACTCAACGATCGATTCCGGCTGCTGTCGCTCAAGAGCGAGAAGATAACCCGTGGTCTCGTTGGGGTAAATCGAAGTCGCGCCTGTGGCGCCGCGTGGCGCTTAGGGCTGTCCTTCGGGCATGGTCGTCAGCCACGGCCGACCCGTCTCGTAGCTTTGCAGTCGAGTGCGAAACTCGGGCTCCAGTTCGGAGCCTTCCTGCAGCTGCGCCAGCGCCTGCGTCTGCGCGCCAACGGCGTCGGCGAAGCGACCAGAGCTTGCGTAGGCGGCAGCCAGGGTGTCCAGAGAATTGGCGCTGCGTCGATGGGTGATGGCGAGCTGCGCATAGCGCACCGCCGCCACGCCGTCGCGCAGACCTGGGTCAGAGTGGGTGGCGAGGTGCCAGGCGAGCCGGTTGCTCGCGCCGATGGCGCCGCCGTCGACGGCACGGCGCAGCAGTTGAATTCCCGCGCCCGCGTCGCCGGCTGCGAAGGCCTGTCTGCTCAACGTTTCCAGCGCGTCGGTGTCGCCGCTGTCCGCCGCGCGTTCGCGCCACCGTCGCGCGGCCTGCCCGTCGCCGCTGCGCTCGGCGAGGTAAGCGAGCAAACCGGCCGCCTTGCGCTCGCCCGCGCGGTGCGCGACCAACAGCCAGCGCTCGGCCTCCGCGCCCGCGGCGTCGTGCGGGGCGATACCCAGCAGATAGCCCAGCATCAGCGCGCTGCCTGAGTCGCCCGCGTCGGCGCCCAGGCGGAACCAGCGCTCGGCCGCGAGCGCCGCGGCGTCGCGATCGGGCTCGCCCATCTCGCCGCCCAGGGCCATGTGCCCCAACCGCGTGTAGGCCTCGGCAATGCCCGCGCGCGCCGCCTCCTGATAGAGCGCACGGGCGCGCTCCGGCTCGGGATTTGGGTGCGGGTCGCGATAGCTTTCCGCCATGCCCAACAGGGCCGGCAACTCGCCGCCGTCGATCGCCTGCTGCAGCCAGCGCCGGGCTTCTAACAGGTCGCCGCGCTCGCGCAACAGCGCCGTGCCCAGCGCCGCCTGTGCTGGCGGATGTCCGAGCTCCGCGCCGCGGCGCAAGAGCGCGAGCGCGGCACCTGCGTCGCGTTCGACCCCCGTGCCGGTCAGCGTCAGATAGCCAAGCGCCGCCAGCGTTGCCGGGTTGTCCGGGTTGAACGCCAGAGCCTTTGCGTAGTCCAGGGCGGCGCCCACGTACAGCCCCTGCTGCGCAAGGCTGTAGCCCTGCAGATAGTAGGCGCGTGAGCGCTCCGTGGAGTGAATGCGCGCGTCGATCAGCGGCAGCTGCAGATAGCTGCGCGCCAGCCTGTATTCGCCGTTGTCGATCAGCGCGATCGCGCGCTCGATAGCGGCGCGGGCGCGATCCGCCTGGCCATGAGCGCCGACGCCGCTGAGCGCGAGCCCGGCGATCAAGATGCGAGCCCAGCGGTGCGTGTCGCTAGTGCGGCGCCGGCCGCCGCCGCGTCGCTTGGTCAGCGGCCGCGTCGGCCGCGCCGCGCCCTGGCGTTCAGCCCGGCAGCGACGCATAGGCGTGCTGGCGGAACTCGTGGGAGAACGGGTGCCAGAAGCCCGGCATGCGCTGCGTCAGGCAGAACCCGGTTACGCCGGCCGGCGACATCCAGGAGTGCGTGCCCGCCATGCCGCCCCAGTGGTATTCGTCCTGGGCGCGCGGATCGTCGTCATCCGCCAGCGACTCGCGCAGCGCGAACCCGAGTCCGAACGTCGTCCCCGGCATGGCCCACATCGGGAACGCGACCTGCACGCCGGGCGCGCACTGGTTGCGACGCATCTCGGTCAACGTCGCGGCCGCGATCAGGCGCTCGCCCTGCCATTCCCCCCCGTTGATGATCATGCGGACGAAGGTGAGATAGTCGGCGATGGTGGAGACCAGACCGCCGCCGCCGGATAGGAGCTGGCGTGGCCGCGCGTAGCTGCCTTCGCGCGGGTCGTCGGCCTTGACCAGGCCCGGCTTCATCGGCGCCAGCGGGTCGACCCCTGCGTACATGGTGGTGAAGCGATCCTGCTTTGCCGTCGGCACATGAAAGCCGGTGTCGGTCATGCCGAGGGGATCGAAGACGTTCGCTTGTAGGTAGGCATCGAACGACTGACCCGCAACGACCTCGATGAGGCGTGCGGTGACGTCGGTGGCGAAGCTGTAGCGCCACTGGCTGCCCGGCTGATAAACGAGCGGCAGCTCGCCGAGCCGCCGCGAGAGCTGGGCGAGCGGTTCATCGTAGGCCGGCCCCATGACCCCCAGAATATCGATGCCTGCCCCCAGATAGGCGCCGTCGATGACCGACTCCGGTTCGATGAAGCCGTAGGACAGTCCTGCGGTATGGGATAGCAGCTGGCGCGGCGTCATCGGCGTCGTCGCGGCGACGGTCTGGTCGGCCGCGGTCGCGCCGTCGGCCAGCACCTGCATGTCGGCGAACTCCGGCAGATAGGATTCCAGCGGCGCGTCGAGGTCGAGCTGGCCGCGTTCCACGAGCTGCATCGCGGCGACGGACGTCACGATTTTGGTGTTGGAGTACATACGATAGATCGCGTCGTCTCGCAGCGGAGTGCGGCTTTCCAGATCCATGTAGCCGAAGGTCTGGTAGTCGACAACGTCCTGGCCGTGCAATACGAGCGACGCGCAGCACGACAGCAGCTCTTCGTCGACGTACCACTGCAGCCGCGCGTGCAGCGGCGCGAAATCGTGATCGATGGTCTTGGTGATGAGTTCGCTCATCCTCTGGGTCTCTCCCTTGTCATGTCGCCTGTCATGTCGCCGCGTTCGGCGTCTTTCGGCGTCGTTCGACGATCTTGACCCTGCGGGGCGGGTCGGTTTTGCGGCTCGACGTCCAAACGCGTGCCTGCGCACCCCATAGCATGCCCGAAGACGGCCGCGGGTGGATGGTGCACGCTACGGTCGCGAGCCAGGCCCGGACACGCCCCGCCGCGTGTTCAATGCGGACCGGATACGTGCGCTACTCGGCACTGCGGTTGGCTGCTGCGACACAGGCGGTCGCGCGCGGTACCCCGACGGGGTCATACATTTCGCTGCCGCGGAGCTTCTCCCAAACGGTCGATGCGGTAGGATCAAGTCTCTGCGCGGGCACCGGCTGATATCTCGGTTTGCCAACCAGCGCTGATTTTCCAGCCGGCTCGCGGTCGATGATGGGGGCGTCGATATCAGGACAACGGACATGGATTTACAGACCCGTTCGACTGTTGGTGATCGCCGATCTGGCCGCGGCCGCGCTGCGGCGCTGCGGATCGGTGCGTTGCTCTTGGCCGCCACCTTGCTGACACCGGCGTACGCGATCGAGCCCAGTCTGCGGCGCGCGCTGCCGCATACGCTCGCAGCCCCGCCCGCCGCACCGCTGCCCGCCGCCCGGCGGACCGAGGCGGTGCTGCCGGCCCCGCAGCTGCGCAGCGCTGTCCATCCGATCTCTACCCATGCCCGCTATGCGGACGGTTCCTTCGAGGTTCGAGTCGGCACCGGCTTCGTCTACGACGATCGCTTCTTCACTGTCTTTCACAACATCGACCTGCCCCGCGCGGTTACGCGCGAGATCCGGCTGGGTGGCATCGCGGTCGAGCCGAGTGTCATCGACCCGGCACACGATCTCGCCATTTTCGAACTGCCCGGCGAGCTGTGCGAACGCTGGTGCGCGAGCGGTTCCGCTGCGGCCAGCCGCGAGCAGTCGCTGCGTCCCAGCCACGCCCAGCGCATCGCCTGGCTGGGCGCCAGCGAGCCGCATCGAACCGGCGATTGGAACGAAGGCCGGGTTCTTGAGGTGATCTACAAGGACTACCGTGAGGACGCCCGCGCTAATGCCTGCGACTCAGGCATCGTGATCAGCGTCGACCAGCCTTTCGTGCCTGGGAGTTCCGGCGGCCCGGTATGGGATCTCGACAATGGTCGGGTGCTGGGCGTCATCCAGGGCAGCTTTCTGCGTGAGACCGGCGCGCTGGTCGGTTACTACAAGCCGCTGCCCTGCGTCACGCGCCTGCTGAATCCCATCGCACAGGGTCCGGAGTCGTCGCCCGCGCGGGTGACGGTCGCCGCCCGCGGATCGACCTGGTGAGCCCGAGCCGGTGACGGATGCGGATCGACTCGCCGAGCTCGAGACCAAGAGCGCGTTTGCTGACGATCTGCTGCAGACCCTCAACGACGTGGTCGTGCGTCAGGAGCGCATGATCGAGCAGCTCGAGCGGCGCGTGGCGATGCTCGAGGAGCGTCTGCGGGCGTCGGTCGCGGCGCCGGAGATGCTGCCGAGCGATCAGGAACCCCCGCCGCCACACTATTAGACCCGGACGCTGGTTAACGCCCGCGCTCATGTTGGCGCTGTCCGCGCCCGGTCAGGCCGACTCCTGCAGTCGCAGCTGCGTGCCGTTCTCGATCGCCTCAAGCCCGTCGTTTGCCGGTCCGGGAAACGCCTCCGCGAGCGCCTCCGCCAGCACGTCGAACGCCCGTCGATGCAGCGGTTGCTCGCGCATGTCCCTGCGCGCCACGAGCCACACGGGTAGTCGCGGCATCGGCACTTCGAGCATTACGCGGCGCAGTTCGGGCTGCTGCTCGGCGATGTAGTTTGGCAGCACGGCCACGCCCCAGCCCGCGCGCGCCGCGTGCAGCCGGCTCGAAAGGCTATCCGACTTGAAGGAAAAGGCACTCTGCGGCAGGTCGATGCCGCGTTCCCGGGCCCCGACCTGCAGGTTGTTGTACGCCAGCCCGTCGATATAGCGGGCGCTCGCGTCAAACGTGCTCGGCTGCGGTTGGTGGTCGTGACTGCACCACAGGCCCAGCGGTAGCGCGCCGACCTGGCGGCACACCAGATCGGTCTGGGTTGGGCGCGCGTGGCGGACAGCGATGTCGGCGTCGCGCTCCAGCAGGTTGATGACCTCGTCGCTCGTGACGACTTCGACGACCGCGTCGTGTGCGGCGGCATCTTGCTTCAACGGTGTCAGCAGTCTGGGCAGCGCCTCGCCGAGGATTTCGGAGGCGGTGATGCGCACGGTCCCGCCCGAGTCTTCTCTGAGCGCGTTGCGCTGGGATTCGAAGGCCATCGCCTGGCGGCGCATGGTCTCGGCGGTTGCGGCCAGCGCCCGGGCGGCGGCGGTGGGCTGCATGCCGCTCGCGCCACGATCGAACAAGGTCAGGCTGAGCTGCTCCTCGAGCTGCTGGACGTGCCGGGCGACCGTGGGATAGGTGAGGCCGAGGGCGCTCGCCGCGGCATTCATGCTGCCGCCGTCGAGGACGGCCGTGAACGTGCGAATCAGGTTCCAGTCGAGCTGGTAGGCGGGGTGAGTCACAGGCACCTCCTGAACTTGCCCATCAAATCAATGACAAGACAATGAAAACGAGAGCCGCCGGGCGCTATGCCGTGCGCTGATCCGCATTCGCGCCCGTCTGGGGCTCGCAAATTTCCGATAGAGCGGTTCTACGCTACTTTTGTTCTCACTTCAATGCTCTAACGTTACCTTAGGTAACACTTTCTCGGATCGCTCCCCAACTCTCCAGAAGGAACAAGCTCATGTCTCAATCGACTCTGTCTGCCGCCGCCTCTATCGCCTGCGCGCTGGGCCTGGCACTGGGTGCTGCTCCGGCGACCGCCGAACTCAGCAGCCACGCTCAGCTGCGCGGGTACAACGCCTGTGTCGCCGAACTGGAATCCACCCGTCCGCTGGGTCTGACCACCAATCGCGTCTACTACACGGCGCCTTCGGAGGCCGGCCGCGAGTACTTCATCAATGCCGGTGTCTGGGAGAACGGCGTGCGCGCCGCCAAGCGCCTGCGCTGTGAAACGTCCGCCAACGGTCGTCAGGTCCTCGACTTTGAGGTGGCCGGTGGTCGCTATGCTCAGGCGGACAACAACGCGCTGAAGGTCGCCGGCAGCCGCTAGGCCGGGGCCCCGTCGCGCCGGGATCGTTGCGCAAGCGGCGACCCGGCGCGCTCGTCTTAGGGCGCTGCAGCGGACGGCTCAACGAACTCGCCGCGCAGCCGCTCGATCAACTCAGAGCATTCGCTCAGACGCGAGGCTTCCTCGTCCAGGATGGCGTTGAACAGCGCCGACCGCAGTCGCGTACAGCGCTCGGCGGTCAGCATCTCGGGCTGCGCCTGGCGCAGCAGATCCACCACCCTCTCCGCGCCGTTGAGCCGGCCCCAGAGAAAGTCGTGCTCGCGATAGCGTCGATTGAAGAAGCCCGCGAAGCTCAGCAGGTCCTTGCTGCGCAGGCCCTGGAAAAAGGGTTTCAAATCGGTGCTGTCCGCGGGGCTGATGCGCGCTAATCGCACTCGGGTCAGCGGATCGGTTGTCCCTGTGTCCTGACCGCCGCCGCTCAAGATCATGTCGTACAGCGGAAAGCCCGCGTAGGCCGACATGGCCTGCTCGGCGAGCGCCGCGTTCTCCAGTCCTGCCAGGCCGAGGCGCAGCTGCGCCTCGGTCTCCGCATCGAAGGTGTTCAGCGCCAGCGCCCGGCCGAGCAGTCGCAGCAGCGCGGCGGCTTCCCGGGGTGGTGGCAGGCGCTCTGCCGCCTGGCGGATCTGCCCGTGGATCTCACCCGGCAGCGCCTCGGGTCGGCGGCGCTGGTCGAGCAGTGCCAGGCGCTCATACGCGAGCTTCTTCATTGCCCCCAGGGCGGCCTCGTCTGCCGGGCTAATCGCTCCGGCGGCAACCT
This sequence comes from Pseudomonadota bacterium, assembly GCA_039029135.1. Classification (GTDB taxonomy): domain Bacteria; phylum Pseudomonadota; class Gammaproteobacteria; order Pseudomonadales; family Azotimanducaceae; genus JALZVT01. The sequence continues at coordinate 184,942 of JBCCGT010000005.1, forward strand.
GGCCATTGAGCGTGCGGATCAGAAACCGCAGCCGTCGCACGCGGTAGGTCACGTCCAGACGGGCGAGGAACGCTTCGGTTTGGCTCTGGCCCGACAGGGTGTCAGGGGTCGCGAGCCAGGCGTTCAGCGTCGCGGTCATGCGGCGCGCCAGATGCTCTCCGGTCTCGGCAGGGGCAGATCGGGAGCCGGGCAGCATCCCTCGCCACAGATCCACCAACGCCTCTACCAGACGCCAGACCCGGCGCTGCAGATAGGCCTGATACAAAACGCCTGAACGCGTAGCGACTAGAGCCTGTACCCGCTTGCGCAGCGCGCTGAGGTCGTCTGCCGCGGTGGTGTCACGGGCCGTCGCCAGCAGTTCGTCCGCCTCCGGCTGTGCGGCATCGACCAGTCGCCGGTTGAGCTGTGCCTGGCGATCTAGCGCGGCGATTTCCGTGAGTTCGGCGAGGATCGGCTGATTGCGGGGAATCTTGCTCGCCGCGGCGCGGAGCGCGCCGAACAGGCTCGCGTTTACCGGTTCCGCGTCGGCCTGAGGATCGAGCGGGTCTGGTTCGATGTAGACGATCGCGCGGTCGACGGCGCGATCCGCGGCACGATAGTTCAGCGCGTCCAACGCCGCGCTGAACGGCTTGTTGTTGACGATGCCGCCGTCCAAAAAATAGCGGTCTGCCGGATCGAATACTTCGCTTGCCGGTGTGCCGCTCGACAGCTTCAGACTGCGATCGAAGAAGGTCTGCGCGTCCCATTGCACATCGCGTTCATCAAGCAGCGCCTGCAGTTCCCGGTGATGGAAAGGCGCGAAGGCGCCGGCATAGGAAGAGCTCGCGCGTGCCGCCCAGACCAGGCCGGGATCGTTGGCGCTCGCAAAATCGCCCTTGCTCTCGACCGCGTCGGCCGGGTCCGGACCGCCGCTGTGTGCGAGGTGGGTGAATCGGGCCAGTACCGCGTGCTCACGCTCGCTGGCAACCGTACGTTCGCTGACCCGCAGAGCGGTGGGGTAGCCGGCCATGTCGGTAATGCTGGTGTACAGATCGAGCCGCGTGCCCCGCGGTAGCAGCGAACCGCCCCGGCGCTGATCTGCCATGTCCTTTAGGCCGTCGAGCAGAATCTCGCACAGTCGGCGACCCGACAGCGGCGGGGTCAGCCAGGCGCGGCCGAGAAAGCGCTGAAACTTGCCGCGGGTCGTCGGGTTATCCCGAAAGCGGCTTGGCAGCAGGCGCGCCAGCGTCGAGATGAGCGGTCGCAGCGTGCGCAGGCGCCAGCCGGGCGGCGCCGGATCCGCCAGCTCGTCGACATCGGCCTGCGCGAGCCACAGTTCGGTGAGCGCGCGCAGCGACAGATCGAAGGCCAGGGCCTTGCCTAGCAGGGCGCCATTGATTGCACCGGCAGACGCGCCGGCGATGACGTCGATCACCACCCGAAAGTCCTGCCGGGCGCCGATCTCCTGCAGCAGCTCCAGATAGATCTCCCCGGTCGCGTTCAGCGGCGCGCAGTCCGTCGCCTTGCGATTCGCCTTGGAAGCCTGGACGAGGTGGAACAGCTCGCGCGTCGCGCCGTGCATGTAGACGGCGAGCGAGGCGCCGCCGTAGATCACGACCGCCAGGCGCAGCTCTGATTTCTGCATGTCGTTTGGACTAGCTTCTGCCAGCGGCTGTTTTACACCCTTAACGCTCGCTTTGGGGGGCGTGCAGCGCGTTTTGGCGCTCAGGTTTCGGTCTGTCGCCGCGAACTGCTGCCGGTGTCGGGTCGTTCGCCTTTGGCCTGCACACCGCTGCGCGCGGCGCGTCCTGGTCGCGCTTTGGGCGCCTCGCTGGCCTTCCATTCGTCGGTCAGCAGGGGAATTCGATCGCCCTCCTGGCGGGCCAGCTCCAGCTCTGTTTCGAGGACTTGGATCCGCCCCTGCGCCTCTTCCAGCAGGCGCACGAGGACGTCGCGAGTGTAGCGGGCGTTGGTCTTGCGCGGCTGCCCCGGTAGCTGCGCGCTGGTGAGCCGCTTGAGCTCCTCGCGCAGCTCGTCGTCTGTGAGGTCCTCAAGTTCGCTGCGGCCGGGCGCGAGTCCCAGGCGCCGTTCTCTGGAGAGGCCAAGGGACGTGCCGGCTACGTTGGGCAGGTAGGGCTGCAATGAGCGAAACAGCGCTCGCAGCGCTGCCAGCTGGCGCGAATAGCGCATCTTCCAGGAGGTCCGTATCCCACTAATCGTCACGCAGCTTAACGGTTGTCAGAACGCACGGTGTGGCCGCGCTGTATAGCGGTTGTAAGCGTTTTTCTGGTGCCGCGCGCGGGCGCAGCACCGAGCGTGGCACTGTATTAGCGCGAGGCGCTCACCGTCTGGTCGAGCAGCCGTCGGGCGTTCTGCAGCGTGAAAAACAGCAGCGAACGTGCCCGGGATCGTGATTCGAAAGTCTGCTCGCCCGCCGAGGAGCGGCCGAGGAATTCGATTGCGTGTTCTGCCAGCTGACCGTAGAAATCGCGTCGGTCATCGCTCGTATAGACGTCGTGTTCCGCGATGATCTGCGCCAGTGCCTCGAACGCCCAGCTCAACTCGGCCGCGAACTCTGTGACGACCCAGGTCTTACCGGTGTTTTGCCGCGGCGACGTGTGCGAGGCGTTCTCCCAGTCGGTGCCGGGTTGGCAGACGAGCACGTCGCTGCCGATCCAGTAGGTTCCTGTGCGCGGTGGCTCCGATGAATTCGCGACCTGTGCGATCAAGGCGTCGATCGCCGACTGTGGATTGCGCGCGCCCGCCAGCGCGCTGGGATGATGGTCTACCTGATTCACGACTTGTCCCTCTCGCGCCGATAATCGTCCTTGCGGCGTCACGCATCATCGAATCCGCGCTGACCACATGGGCGGAAGGCGATGCTCCATCTACGAACCCGGGCCCGTTGTCTGATTGTTTTCCAGCGGCTGGCTTCGTAAGGCGTAGCTTAGTTTTTGTTCGGCGGTGTTCGCAGGGGGAACTGTAAAATCTGCGTCAAAGTGGTCTTTACAATCTTGTTTGCTGGCATGTTTTACTGCCGAAGCAACAAAACCGCAGCCCGCGTTACCCGCGCTACCCGCTTTTCCCGCAAGAGCGCAAGCTGTGAATGCTCCGGGAACGCGTAGCGGCAACACGGGAATCGATCTTGGGCGGCGACACGAACTCGCGGCTGCGAAACGACGACACGAAAGGAGAAACACATGCGCTTCTCTGCGCCCTACCGCGCGCCCTACTTGGCGCTTGTGATTGCGCTGACCGTCGCGCCGAATGCTCTGCGCGCTGCCGACGAAGCCGCGCAGGCGCCGCTGTTTGCCTCGCACGAGCCGCTGGACCTGACGCTTGCAGCCGACTGGCGCCAGTTGATCAACGACCGCGCCGCGGATCCCGAGGAGCGGCCCGCGACGCTGCGCGTTGGCGATGCCACATACGCGGTCAAACTCAAGCCGCGCGGCAAATCGCGCCGTCGCAAGGATTACTGCCGGTTTCCGCCGCTGTGGCTCGATCTGCCAAAGTCGAAGGTAGCGAATGGCGTGTTTGCGGTGCAAAACAAGTTAAAGGTCGTGACCCACTGTACGCGGCTCGGCAGCACCGGCGCGCGCGGTGTCGATCAGGTCTGGAGCGAATACCTGCTGTATCGAGTCCTCAACTTACTGACCGAATACAGCTTTTCGGTGCGTCCGCTGCAGGTGACATACGCGGCCCGCGACGGCGACGGCGCGATTGGCGAAGCCGTCGCGACGCACCCCGCGTTCGTTATCGAACACAAGTCTCGACTCGCGCAGCGCCTGGGATTAGAGGCGTTCGAGACGGCGAAAGTGCCGATCGAGCGCCTCGACAGCGCGCACGCCTCGACGACCAGCCTGTTTCAGTATTTCGCCGGCAACACCGATTTTTCGCTGACCGCAGGGCCGCCGGGCGACGACTGCTGTCACAACGTCGTGCCCCTGCGCAATACGTCAGGGCAGGTGTTCTCTGTCGCCTACGACTTCGACTCGACGGGGTTCGTCGACCCGCCCTACGGCGAACCCGCGCCGGGTCTGGGCTTGCGTCAACTCAGCGATCGCCTGTTTCGCGGCTATTGCGCGAACCGCGAAGCACTGCCTGCCGCCGTCGAGGCGTTCGCGGCGCAGCGGCCTGGAATCGATGCGCTGATCGGCGACGCGACGCTGCCGATTTCGGACAAGAAGCGCCGCAAGCTAGAACGGTTTGTGGCCGCGTTCTTCGAAACGCTGGACAATCCGCGGCTGCTACAGCGCCGCGTGCTGAGCAAATGCCGCTAGTGGGCCGACGCCGCAAACCGGCAGTCTGCGTCGCTTAGGCGTTCAGCCAATCGGCTACCAGCGCGCTTACGCGTGGGTGAATGAGGTAGCCGACGCTCGCGCGCGGATAGGAGCGGCCGAAGCGTAGTGCCAGGTTGTATATCTTGTGGTCGACGATGCGCGCGATCTGCTGGCGTTTCAGCAGCGGTTTGAAGTCGTCCGCCACGGTCTCGTCGTGGCATACGGGATCGTCTTCCGCCGCGACGTTGTACCAGCTGACCAGGTTGGTGGGGTGGCGTCGTTCGATGGCTTCGCCGGCCCCGTCCAGGGCCCCGCGCACGGCGTTGTCGGCCAGTGGCGCGCCCAGCGTAATCCAGGTGTCGAACTTGTCCGGCAGCGGTTCTTCGCCGTGGCTCAGGCGCCACAGCGCGTTGTAGGTTGGCACGCTGCCGAATCCGTGGCTGATGAGCAGCGCTGCCCCGTCGTTGGCAAGCAGCCGCCGCAGGGCAGCCTCGACCCGCTCGTTTAGTGCTGCCGCGATGTCGGCGTCCTGCTGGTATAGGCCGTACTCGGGGATCACCCGGCCGGCAAAGCGCTTACCCAGCCCGATCATGCGCGACAGCGGCGCGCCGACGCCGGCGAAAAACTCGGGCAACGCCGACTTTTGCGGCAGGCGCTCGTAGTTCACCCGCCGGAAGCGTTTGCTCTTATCCAGCGCCGTCAGTTCGCGCAGCGCGAGCCTGCGATCGGCCAGGTCGAGGGCGCTGTCGTAGCTCGCCGCGTAGAGTTCGTCGAACAGATCGGCGTAGTACAACAGCTCAAAGTCGCAGTCCCGGAACCGGTCCGCCAGTTCCGGGTGATCGCGCTGAATTCCGTTCGACAGCGCGGTGTGGGACAGCTCGGCGTAGGTGTCGGCATCGGGTTTTGCGCCGCCCGCGTGGATAAACAGAATTTTGCGACTCATGAGCCAGGTTCTCCCCGTCCCGCTGTGGCTGCAGAAGCTGGGTGCAGGCGCGTTTGCGCGACGGGCGTTTGCCAGAACGGGCGCGCATAGCGGCTGAGCGTGCCGGTCTTCTTGCCTTCGTCCGCCAGCAGCCAGGCGCCGTCGAGCGAGGTGATGCCCTCGGTCTGCGGATGTCGCTTGCGATTCGGCAGCCGGGCCGCCGCGGCCAGTGCGGGTTCTGGCCAACCGCTAAACAGCGCATAGCTCTCCTGGCGCGCGGCGACCAGTACCAACTCGCCGGTGGAAGTGAAGGCGAGACCGGACGGATTGAAGGATTTGCTGTCCAGCGCCTTACGCAGGGGTTTCAGCTTGATACGCAGCGGCTCGGCGTCCGCAAGCTCCGTCGCGCGCGACCAGGCGTACAGGTGCAGCTCCTTGTCGCGGCCATCGCCCAGCACGCGCTTGCACGCCAGCCACAGTCGGTCGGCTTGGGTTGGGTCGCGCGCCAGACCCTCGAACTCGCAGGCGCCGCCGAGCCCCGTGTCGAAGCGCTCGAATGCCACGCCCGTGTTGTCCGCGCCCTCGGCGGCCCGCAGCAGCAGGCCGTCGCTGGTCAGCAGATACACCATGGTGCCGACGGTGGCGATGCCTTCGAAGTCGCCCGCGACGGCCGGATTGCCGAACGCGAAGCGTTTGCTGATCTTGCCGCGGGCCACATCCAGTTCGGCGACCAGCGCGCGCTCGTCGGCTACCGCGAGGATGCGGTTGTCGCGGGTACGCGCCAGTCCGGAAATTTCGCGCAGCTCGCGCGGCAAGCGCCACTGCGTGAACGCGGGCAGCGCCGCGGCCGCCGACCGCTCGACCTCGACGGAGGCCGCGTCCTGCGCCGGACTGCCGCAGGCGGCCGTAAGGATCCCGAGCAGGCACCAGGCGGCCCGGCGCGGACGCGCGCGCCTACAGCTCGTTGTCATCGCGGCCACGGCCGGTAAGGAAAGAGAAGAACGGGGTCGTGAGGTCCGCGCCGTAGTTCAGCCGCCACAGCACGAGGTTGGTGGCGACGAAGCCGATCGCCGTCACGTAGGCGATCCCCAGCGCGTTGATGCCGGCGGCCAGCCCGATCACGATGGCGACGAACACATAGAGCGCGTGCGCGGGCTCGTTGAGCGTGAACCGAAAGCGCACCGCGGCGACGATGCCGGCCAGGCTGAAGGCCAGCGCCAGGCTGTTCTGCACGATCGTCGCGATGCCCGCGACGATCACAGGCAGCACCATCATGGTCTGGGCGAACGAGCGATCGATCTGCTTCGCCCGGGTCGTGATGAAGTACACCCAGGAGATCGGCAGCATCAGCGCGACGGCGCCGACGAGCGCCAGCGCCAGCGACAGGGGAGCGACATTGCCATTGCGCAGCGGCTCGGTCAGCGTCGTCACGATCTCCATGTCGCTCGCGTCGCTGCCCGCCAGCACGTCGATGCCGCCGAACGGCAGGTGGCGCTCGAGCTCCGGGCTTAGGCGCCGCAGCCCTTCGACGACGCCCCAGAGCGCGGCGAAGTATGCGCTGATGAGAAACGCGGGACCGCGCAGGCGCGTTGCGGCTCTCACGAGGCCCACTCCAGCAGCTTGTCGCGGCGGCTGAGCAGGGCCCGCAGCTCGCGCTCGGGCAGCCAGTCACCGAGGCGCTGCTGCAGGGTCTCGGCGTCCAGCTGCTGCAGCCGCTTGCGCAGCGCCAGCGGCAGGCGCGCGTCGTCGCCGTAGTCGAGCACCTTGCGCTGGGTGCCGAAGGTCTCGTGTTGCTCGGTTACGCGGATGCGCCAGTTGCGCGTGTTGTAACTCAGGAACTCGCCACGCCGTGGCTTGCTGCGCGTCAAGGCGTCGAAGGCGGCTAGGACCGCGTAGCCGCCGCTGCTGGTGCAGTGATTGGGTCGACTCAACCCGCGCTCGGCACGCCGGGTTTCGGGCATCCACTTGCCGTGCACGAGGTACAGATAGCCGGACTTGCCGTTCAGGCGGTAGGTAATCGTCAGCGGCGTCAGCGCCACACCAAGCAGCCGGTCCAGCCGCCACAGAGCCGTCGCGCGCCGCGCCGCACGCTCGCCGGTCGCCACGAATCGCGCCTCGAACCTCGTGCCTTCGAGATCGAACTGCAGCAGTCCGGTGGCGGCGTCTACCCCGCTCGGCGTGGCCCGGGCCAGGGCGGCGGCGATCTGCGCTTCCGCCGCGTCATTGCCGCTGCGAACGCCGGTCGGTGTCGCGAGCGCGCTGACCTTGCCGTTTTCGTCCAGCGCCGCGAGGCGCTCGCCTTCGATTCGCAGCGCGCGCGGTTGGCCGCGATAGAACGCTCGCAGCATGCCCGTATCGATCGCGATGACGCGGCCGTCGTGGCGCGCCTCGATCGCGCGCGACGGCGTCGGCGTGTGACCGACGACCATGCGTCGCGCGTTGAGTGCTTTGAGCACCGCGTCGATCCGATCGCCCTCTATCAGCGGGTGGCAGCTCGTTAGACCGCGGTACCACAGCGGTCCGCCGCCGCCGAGCAGCGGGTAAGCCGCGCGCGTGTCCGCCGTGGTGGTGTGCCCCGCCGCGATCGCAGCGCGCAGATCCGCGGTCACGCGAGCGTTGATTCCTGCGACCCCGAGCGCCGCGGTGGCCGGCGTCAGGCCGCCGTGCATGAACAGCGTGTCGCCGATCTGCAGCACCGCAGGCAGGCCGAGCAGCCAGGCGCCGTAGTCGCCGCCCGGCGCGAAGGCCCTGCGGTGTTCGGCGTAGCCGACAGGGCGATCCACCGGCGGCGCGCTCGCCGCTGTCGTGGGTTCGTCGTTTGCGTAGGCGGCAAATTCGGCAGCGCTGACGTCGCGCAGATCGCCAATCAGGTTCATGGCCTCGTGATTGCCGAGCAGTACGTGCACCTGTCCGCCGGCCGCCGGTGCCTGTGCCTGCAGGTCGCGCAGCAGGTCCATGACCCGGCGCGAGTCGGGTCCTCGATCGAGCAGATCGCCGAGGCTGACGAGCTTGGTATCGCCGCCGCGCCAGCGGTGCTCGGCGTCAATCAGACCGATGCCGCGCAGCAGTGCTTCGAACTCTGCGAACGCGCCGTGGACGTCGCCGATCGCGATGATGGTCGATTCCGCGACGGCCGGGGCGAGCAGGCAGCCGCATAGTGCCGCGGCCGCGAGCCACCGGCGGCCCAGGCGTGTGATGCTTGCTGCTGTTCTCCCCATGCCGCGCGCGCTCCCTACGCCGCCTCTCTCGTCATCCTGACAGCACTGCTGTCTGCCTCTGTCAGCGCTGCCGTCTGCCAATGTTGGCCACCGTTCCGCAGATCCTTCTGCGGGAGCGTGCTGCAGATCGATATTGTCCGCTGATCAGGTTGCCACAGTGTAGTGCGGGTTGCCCTCAGGCGTCGCCGTCCAGGCGCTGCTCCAACGCGTCGATCCGCGCCTCGAGGAGCGCGACCCGCTCGGCCAGCGTGACCTCCGGCGGCGGTTCGGCGCGCGGCCGCGTGCTCGCGTCGCCTGCGCTGGGTGCGGGCACAGGGGCTTCGGCGCGTTCTTCCTCTACGGCCTCCCCCAGCAGATGCTGCCACTCCGCATCGCGGCGACCCGCGCGCCGCGGCAGTTCGCGAACCAGCGGGTCGCCCTCTCGCAGGGCCAGACGTTCGAGCGACGCCACCACCGCGTCGTTGTCGGCGAATCGATGCAGTCGATCGCAGCGGGTGCGCAGCTCGCCCGGTGTTTGTGCACCGCGCAGCATCAGCACCGTCAGCAGCGCGTACTCGTCGGCCTCAAGCTGCAGCGCCGCGAACGCGGTGTTGCAGAAGCGCTGGGTGTACTTCACCGCGCGGCCGCCGCGATTCGGGTCCTCGCTGACCAGCAGTCGGTCCTCCAGCGTGCGCAGCGTTCGCTCCACCACGCCGGGATCCAGGTTCATGACCGGTTCCCGACTCGACTTCTGGTTGCATGCCCCGATCAGCGCGTTCAGCGTCAGCGGATACTGATCGGGCGTGGTGACCGCCTTCTCCAGCAGGCAGCCGAGAACGCGCAGCTCGATGGCGGTCAGCGGCTCCATCGGTTAACCGAGTGCCTGGTTCCACTCGTCGACCCGGTCCTGGACCGCGGCGAGCACGGCAGCGGCGTCGCCCTCGATGCTGACGCTGTCGATCTTGTCGCCCTGGGCGATCGCGTTGACAACCGTCTGATCGGCGTCGGAGCAGACCGTGCCGAAGATGCTGTGGCCGTCATCGAGCCAGGGCGTCGGTACGTGCGTGATGAAGAACTGTGAGCCGTTCGTGCCGGGGCCCGCGTTCGCCATGCTCAGGCGGCCGGGGCGATCGTGGCGCAGGCTCGCGTCGAACTCGTCCTCAAACTTGTAGCCCGGACCGCCGGTACCGGTGCCGCTCGGGCAGCCCCCCTGGATCATGAAGTCATCGATCACGCGATGAAAATTCAGGCCGTTGTAGTAGCCGCGATTCGCGAGATTGACGAAGTTCGCTACCGTAACGGGCGCCTGTTCGGGGTGCAGATCGATGCTGATCTCTCCCTTGGCGGTTGCGATGGTAGCTTTGAGATCGGCCATGGTGGTCTCCGCTTGGCTTGCCGGACGGCTGCGTAGGCAGCCGACGAGAGGTTTGATTCGCTATTGGTGTGCCCGGCGACTCGCCGGGCGGCGGAGATTATCGCACGGAGCCGTTGGTTTGCATGATGGCGCTGACGCGCTTTTTCCTGATGGCGCTGGCGCGCCGGGCGAATAGCGATGGGCGCGTTCAGTCGTCGCTCGTCAGGGCGCCGCGCAGGCCGGCTACCAGCGCGCTCACCGCGCTCACGCAGAGCGCGAAGTCCGCGTCCTGCTTTGCGAGCGCGGATTCCTCCGGATCGTCGCTCGCCTCGCCGATGCCCGGTAGCTTGATCTTGCGGAACACCGTGTCGCCGTCCAGCACGCATTCGATGACGCCCTCGTACTGGATCCCGAGTCGCTCGACGGAGTAGCCGTCGCGCACGTGGCGGCGGACGGTGGTGTCGGCCAGATCGACCTGCAGCCAGTTGACCTGGGTCGTGGGCTCCGTCGGATCTTTCATGCGGCACTCGCGGCCCGCGTGGAAGGACTTGGGGCCGACGCCCAGGAACACGCTGGTCAGCAGCTCTGACGTCGGGCGCGGGAACGCGAGCGGCGTCGCCGCGAGGCTGCCCAGCGCGACGCGCAGACAGTCCATGAAACGCTCCGCGTTGGCGGGCGTCGCGGTCGCGATGCCCAGTAGACCCTCGCGGACTAGGAAGAAGCCGTCGATGCGATCGGACTTCAAGAGCGCCTGCGGCAGCAGGCGGCTGGTGATGTCTTCCTTGAGCTCGCGCTTGTCGCGGCTGGTGAGCGGTTCGCCGTTGCGCGCCTCCAGCTCGGCGACGCGCAACTCGAGCGCTTCGCGTACCGCGGCGGGTGGCAGGATGCGCGACTGATGGCGCAGACGCAGCAGATCGGCGCCGCCAACGCGGCGGGCGAGCAGGTCGGGCAGTTCTGCGGCGGGCGGTTCCCAGCCCACCGAGCGCTCAGACAGCGAGCCGCAGGGCTCGAAGGCGCTCGCCTGGAGGAGAGCCGAGAGGTCGGCCTCGTTGTCCGGCCAATCGCTGGTGACTTTGTAGAGGCGAAGATTGCGAAACATAAATTGTCGTCCGGCGCCCTGGGGCGCGCTTGGTCGTTGGGCGAAAGGTTGCGTTTAAGGGTTGGCGGGTTGGCCGAGGATCATGCGCCACAGGCGCGCACCGCTTGCCGGGCCGTCGGCCCGATCCCAGAAATAGCCGACGTGCTCGTCGGCTTCGGCCGTGGCCGATAAGCTGATGCCCCACATCGGCTGAACTTCGTTTGGCACGAGCGAATAGCGCATGTCGCCGACCGCAGCGCGTTCGGGCGACTGCGCGCCCGCGTCGCCGGCGCCGCTACCGCTGGGCGCGCGATGGGGCTCGCTGGTTGGTGCCAGGAAGTCGTCGGAAAACCAGCGAAAGCGCTCGAGATCGCGCGCCTGCTGAGCGGCGAGGGACCAGCCGACGTGCTGTGCAGGGTCGAACCGCGGCACGCTGGTGCCCGGATACAGGGTCACCTCGAACCCTGTGCGCACCGCGTCGACGTAATAGCGATCGTCGTGTTCGTAGATCGACTTCCACACCAGCAGGTTGGCGAAACTGGGCTTTACCTCCAGACGCGCGGCCTGGTGACCGCGCTCGGCGGCCAGCGCCGCGGCACGCGCGAGCGCTCGATCGCGCTGCACCGTGCCCAGCAGCAGATAGGCGAGCATCCAGGCCAGGGCGAGCGCACCAAGCCAAGCCCGATGCCTGCGCACGGCGAACACCACAAGCAGCAGCGCGGGCAGCGTAAACAGGGGGTCGACAACCGCGATGTTGTTCCAGGCGATGCGTGTATTGGCGAACGGCCAGAACAGCTGAGTGCCGTAGGACGTGCAGGCGTCGAGCGTGCCGTGCGTGGCGTAGCCGATCAGGCAGATCGCGTAGGCGGCCAGCGGCGTGAACGTGCGCCGCACCAGCGGCCAGGCCAGGAGCGCGCAGATCGCGGCGCCGAAGGGAATGAAGACCAGCGAGTGGGTGAACTGACGGTGATACTCGAGTGCGAGCAGCGGGTCGCTCGACGAGCGAATCAGGATGTCCGCATCAGGCGCCATGCCCCCCGCGGCGCCGAGCAGCGTCGCGTACAGCAGCCGCCGAGGCAGATCGGCGCCTGGCGCTGCTGGGGGATTGTATGTGCGGCGACCGAGCGCCTGCGCTGCCGCGGCCCCCAGGACACCCTGGCTGACCGGGTCCATCGGCGCAGTGTAATGCAGCGTTTGCGACGGCTCATCTGTCGATGTGCGTTTTGGGGCGATTGCTCGCCGGCCGGGCCGGTGTGCTGCGGGCAGGCAGTGAGATTGACGAACTGCGCACCAAACCGGGTGCGCGTCCGCCCCGTCGGTCGCGTAAAGACCGAAAATTTGACGCAACCCACACGCTCGCCGCGCGCGCGGGTTACGCTAGCGGGCAGCGAATCCGAGTGCCCGATGTCAGATTTCCTCACCCAGTACCCGCGCGTCGATCTCGCGCACCTGCCCACGCCGCTGGAACCGCTGCGGCGACTCACCGAGTACCTGCGCGGCCCGGAGCTGTTCATCAAACGCGACGACTGCACGGGCCTGGCCACCGGCGGTAACAAGACCCGCAAGCTCGAGTTTCTGCTGGGCGACGCGCTGGCGGAGGGCTGTGAGTCCGTTGTCACCGTGGGCGGGCTGCAGTCGAATCACGCGCGCCAGACCGCCGCGGCGGCGGCGCGGCTGGGACTCGGCTGCGAGCTGTTGCTGCAGGAAATCACGGGCGCGCCGGAGGGCGCCTATGAGTACAGCGCCAATCTGCTATTGAACGATCTGTGCGGCGCGACGGTGCGGCGCTATCCGGCCGACGCCGACATGGCCGCCGAACTCGACGCCTTCATCGAACGGCTGGTCGCAAAGGGTCGTAAGCCGTATCGGATTCCGCTGGGTGGCTCCTCCGCGCTGGGTGCGCTGGGCTATGTGCTCGCGATCGAAGAGATACTGACCCAGAGCATCGAGCAGAACATGCCGATCACTCACATCGTGGTGGCGACCGGCAGCGGCGGCACCCAGGCGGGTCTGCTCGCCGGCCTGGCCGCGGCCGGTTCGCCGATCCAGGTCATCGGCATTAACGTGTCGACAAGCCGCGAGAAACAGACTGAAAGGGTCGCCGCGGTGCTGGACGACACCTGCAAACTGCTGGGCCTGCCCGGCGTGGCCGCGGACCGCATCCACTGCGAGGACGCCTACTTCGAACCCGGCTACGGCGTGCCCAACGAGGGTATGGTGCAGGCGCTGCGACTACTGGCGCAGACCGAAGGCCTGCTGCTCGATCCGGTCTACACGGGGAAGGCGATGGCCGGCCTCATCGACCTGGTTCACCAAGGGCGCTTCGAGGCGGACGATCAGGTGCTTTTCCTGCACACCGGTGGCAGCGCCGGGCTGTTTGCCTATCCGCGCAGTCTTTAGAGTGGCGAGGTTCAGTCGCCGTCCAGCAGATCGCCGATGCCGCCAAGAATGGACCCCTCACCGCGCTTGCCGCCGGTTAGACCGGGCGCGTAGGCCATGATGCGCCCGGCAAGGCGCGAGATCGGCAGCGACTGCAGCCACACGCTGCCGGGGCCGCTGAGCGTCGCGAAGAACAGCCCTTCGCCGCCAAACACGGCGGACTTCAGCTTGCCGACGAACTCGACGTCGAATTCCACGCTCGACTCGTAGGCGACCACGCAGCCGGTATCGACCCGCAGCGTTTCGCCGGCCTTTAGCCGACGCTCGGCCAGCGTGCCGCCCGCGTGCACGAACGCTAGGCCGTCCCCCTCCAGCTTCTGCATGATGAAACCCTCGCCGCCGAACAGCGCCGTGCCCAGCTTGCGCTGAAACGCGATGCCCAGGCTCACGCCGCGCGCGGCGCAGAGGAAGGCGTCCTTCTGGCAGATGAACTGGCCGCCGTGGGCGGCGAGATCGACCGGCATGATCGTGCCCGGGTAGGGCGCGGCGAAGGCGACGCGACGCTTGCTGCTGCCCTCATTGTGGAACACGGTAGTAAACAGGGACTCGCCGGTGACCAGCCGCTTGCCGGCGCCCAGCAGCTTGCCCATCAGGCCGGTCTCCTGCCCGGAGCCATCGCCGAACACCGTGTCCATGTCGATGTCGTCCTCCATCATCATCATCGCCCCGGCCTCACCGATGGCCGCCTCGCCGGGGTCGAGCTCGACCTCCACGTACTGGGTCTCGGTGCCGAAGATTTCGTAGTCGATAACGTCCATGGCCATGGCGGTGTTTCCTGCTGCGGTAGGTGACGAGTCTCGGAACAGCAGTTTGCGCTATGCGTAAACTGCTGGCGAGACGGGTGCGTTCAGGCGTCGTCGGCCGGCAAAGCGCGGCGGCGTTTCAGACCCGAGCTGAAGACAAAGAAGGCCACCAGTTCGCTGTCCGAGTTGATGCGTTCGGCGTTCATGAGACCGAGCACCTCGTCTTCGATGGCGTCGATCTCGGCGTACAGCGCGGCCGTCGGATGCTCCTGCAGGCGCGCTCGACAGTCCTGCAGCTGGCGGAAATAGCGCTCCAGCCGATCCTTGCGGCGCTGCTTGCGGCGCCGCAGCCAGCTCGTCGCCGCGGTGGCGAGCGCGAACGCCAGCGTCGCCAGCAGTGCGATCAGCTCGGCGTAGCGCTCGGCCAGCGAGGGCGCGTCACGCTCGACGTAGCGACGCGCGCCGTCGTGTAGCGCGAGCGTGTGTAGCACGGCGTCAACCGGGGCCTCGAAGGTGGCCCGGCTCAGCGGGTAGGCGCGCTCGAAGCGCTGCGGCGACTCGCGCAGCGCCTCGATCAGGGCGTAGACCCATTCGCCGTCCAGATCGGGTCGGCCGACCAGCAGCGTCTCGACGGCGAGCGTCGTGACGCTGTCGTGGTCCAGGCCTGGATAGAGACCGGCGGGCAGGGTGAACGGGCGCAGGTTCGGATAGCGCAACGCCAGCGCGCCGGCTTGGCCCGAGGCGGCGTCACCGTTGGGTGCGGCGAACGAGAACAGCCGATAGCCGGCGTAGCGCTCGGCCTGCTCGTAGGTCAACAGTCCGCCGAACAGCAGCACGGCGTCGTGCGGCGCGCCGTCGTCGTCGACCTCGTCCTGGCGCAGCCGGGCGTCCACGTTGTCCTGCATGAAGCTGTTGCCCAGTTTCATGGTCAGTCGGTGGCCGACGCTGCCCGGCGGGCCGGCGTAGATCGATGGCTGGCCGAGCACCTGATCTAGCGTGGGTTCCTCGAGGCTGCGGTGCAGGGCGTGCAGGATGCTGGGGTACATCGGCAGCAGGAGCTGCAGATTGTGGTTGGGCTCGATGGGTTCCGCGAGCAGGGCGACGTCGACGGCGCCTCCTTCCAGCGCCGCCGTGAGCTCCTCGACCGACTCGAACGCGGGCTCGATGCGGATCGCGATACCGGCCTCGCCGAGCACGTCCGCGACCGCGGCGGCGATCGCGGGGCCGGGCTGGTCGCTAGTGAAGCCTAGCGTCTTGGTGCGCTCGCCGCCCGCACAGCCGGCGAACAGCAGGATCGCGCACAGCGCAGCGGCGCCGCTGCGGAGCGCGCGCTGGTGGATTCGATGGGCTGGTTTCGTCAAGGCGGCTTCAGGTTCGGGTGACAGCGCTTTGATCGCGTAGCCGGGATCGGAGTTCCGTGTTGCCCGATCTTGCCGCGACGCCACGCTCAATGGTCGTGGTCGTGGTCGTGGTCGTGACCGTGCGGGCGGGCGCGATATTCCCTGACGCGCGCGTCGAACTCGGCCGCGGTCAGCGGCGTCGTGCGCGTGACCAGATCGTTCAGCGCCGCACCAAAGTGCTCGTAATAGGCGTAGGGCGCGGCGGCCGTGCCAGCCGGCGTCGGGTTCGAATGCGCGCGGTCCCAGACGCCGATGTGGTGAATCAGCCGAGCCTGAAAGTCGGCCCACTCGAACAGGCCGGCCTCGTTGAGCGCGACGGCCATGCCGAACAGGCGGCCCTGCCAGGGCGCCTCGAACATGGCCTCGCCGTTGGCCTGCGGCGGCGTCGCAGCGCCCGTGAGCGCGGTCAGCGGGTCCGGCGCGCTCAAGCCAGCACCTCGACGCCGATCATGCTGTCGCGGGTGACCCGGCTCGCGAGCTGTTCTTCGCTCAGATCTGCCCAGGCGGGCGGCCGCTCGGGCAGAACCATGTAGCGAATCTCGGCCGAGGAATCCCACACCCTGACGCTGACGTCGTCGTCGAGCCGGGTGCCGAACTCGCGCAGCACCGCGCGCGGCTCGCGCACGACGCGCGAGCGGTAGGCCGGGTCCTTGTACCACTTGGGTGGCAGGCCCAGCACCGCCCAGGGATAGCAGGAACAGAGCGTGCAGACGACGACGTTGTGCACGGCCGGCGTGTTTTCGACGACGACGAGCTTGTCGACCTGACCGCCGCGAAACTCGAAGCGGTTCACCGCCTCGGTGCCGTCGCGCAGCAGCAGCGCCCGAAAGTCCTCGTCCACCCAGGCGCGCGCGACGAGCTGCGCGCCGTTCATCGGTCCGACGCGCTCGTTGTAGCGCTCGATGACCTCGTCGACTGCCGCGGGATCGAGGATGCCCTTTTCGATCAGCAGGCTCTCCAGCGCCTCGGCGCGGATCGCGGGCTCGGCAGCGTGATCGTCTTGCTGGTCTTGCTCCTGGTCAGGGTCGTGGGTCATCGCAGGGTGTCTCCCGTGTCATGCGCTGCCTTTCTCGGTTGCGCCGGATTGCGTCCGACTGCGCTGCCCGCGCGCCGGCGCCGTTCAGGGCGCGTCCGGCTCAGGGCAAAGATAGGGCTCGAACAGGTCGAGACAGACGGTGTCTCCCGGCCCCGCCTCGCTGTCGGGCCAGAGCGCCGAGCGCTCGAAGGCGATCGTGTACAGATGCTGCGGGTCCTCGCCGCGGCCGTGGGCGTGGCTGTCCGGAAAGACCCAGCCGTCGTGCCATGCGATCACCGTGCCCACGGCGTCGCGGGCGTAGGCAGGCAGCCGGGTGTGGCCCGGCTGGGCATCGCGCGCCGTGCGCACCCGCTCGCCGATCGCGTAGCGCGGCGCCGCGGCGAGCGTTCGCTGGGCGCTGCCGGCGTCACCCGGCGTCAGCCCCTCCGGGCGAGTCCCGGGCCGGGCCGCGACGCGATCTGCCGAGCTTGCGCCGCGTTCCCGCGCGCGCGCGTCGATCTCCGCTGTGCTGATGACGCCGGCCTCCACCAGCATCGTCTCGGCGGCGCCCAGCCAGCGACCGTAGTAGCCGTGCTCGAGATAGCAGTCCGGGTCGATCCGCTCGATTGCGTGGCGAAAGTAGTCGGTGTTGGCCGCGACGCCGCTCGCGAACAGCGCGTTGATGCTGGCGAACACCGCGGCGTGCCAGCGGGGATCCAGCGCAGCGGCGGCGCCGCTGTCGGTGTCGATCGGCGCGTTTCCCGGCCGACCCCCTTGATCGTGGATGCCGTCCATCGTCAGCTTCCCGCGCCGCTCGCATCCGGCGGCGGGCAGCGGTCGAGGTGCGGGGTCAGAAAGGGCTTGTGGGTGTCGATCTCGGCGCGGGTCAGGCCAGCCAGCTCCCACGGCAGCACCAGCCAGTCGCTGGTCTCTTGGACATAGAACTCGGGGTAGGCGCGATCCTCGGCGGGGCCCTGCAGGGGATTGCGCACCCAGATCGTCGCAACCCTTACGTCTTCGGGCATGTTGCGTTTCAGTCGGGTGTGCAGCGACTCGATCACGGCGTCGGTGTGGCGGCCGCTCGAATAGACGTCGTCGACGATCAGCAGGCGGTCGTCGTGGTTCATGTTTTCCAGCAGGTACTGCTTGCCGTGCACCCGTATGCCGTCGCGATTGCGATAGGTCCGTTCGTACTCCTCGCGGCCCCCGTAGGAGGTGCGCAGGGCGATGTGATCGGTCTCGACGCCCAGCGTCGCCAGACACTCCTGCACGACGATGCCCACGGCGCTGCCGCCGCGCCACAGCCCGACGATAAACGTCGGGCGAAAACCCGAGTCGAAGATCTGGCAGCCGAGGCGAAAGCCATCGAGCATATGCTCCTCTTCGTCGATGAAGCGTTTTTCCATGGCGCGTGTCGGTGATCGGCGTGGCGGCAGTATAGCGGCGGCGGCATACTTGTTCAGATGAACGAGAAGACCTATCTCGACGCCCAGCAGCTATTGGACGATTCGTTTCGGCTCGCGGCGGACATCTATGCGAGCGATTTTCGCCCCAGCGCGATCATCGCCGTGTGGCGCGGCGGCGCGCCGATGGGGCTCGCGGTGCAGGAGTTCATGGCCTATCTCGGGGTGGCCAGCGACCACATCGCGATCCGCACCAGCTCCTATCAGGGCGTCGATCAGCGCAGCCGGGAAGTTGCGGTCTACGGCCTCAGCTATCTGGTGAAGAGCCTGACCTACGACGATCAGCTGCTGATCGTCGACGACGTGTTCGACACCGGCCACACGATCGCCGCGATCATCGATCAGCTACGCGCCAAACTGCGACGCAACATGCCGGCCGACGTGCGCATCGCGGTGCCGTACTACAAACCCACGCGCAACCAGACCGATCTGGTGCCGGACTACTACCTGCACGAGACCGCCGAGTGGCTGAAATATCCGCACTCGCTGGAAGGGCTGTCGGCGGCTGAGATTGCCGAACACAGGCCGCGCATCTACGAGATCCTAAAGTCCAGGCTGCCGGACGGCGCCGGGTGAGCGCGCGAATCGCGGCGCTTGACGTCCGGTCGGCTGCTGCGCGCGACGCGGCGCTGCCGGCCGCCATCGATGCGGCGTTGATCGATACCGGTTTCCTGCTCGCGCGCGGGCTGGCGATCGACCCGGGGCTGCTGGCGGCGGTCTATCGCACCAGCCACGCATTCTTCGCCCGCGACGCCGCGTACAAGGCGCGCTTCGGTTATCGCTCGGCGCTGGAGAACTTTGGCTATCAGGGTCTGCGCGAGGAAAACCTGGATCCCGATGCGCCGGCGGACCTGAAAGAAACCTTTACGATGCGCAACATCCTACGGCGGCCGCCCGCGGACGAGCGCTGGCCGAGCGCCGAGTTTCGCGAGCTGATGCAGCGGTTTTATCGGGCGGCGATGGACGCCGGACTGCACCTGCAGCGGCAGATCGCCGCCGCGCTCAAGCTCGAGCCCGAATTTTTCGCGCGCCATCACAGCGGCGACAACGTCACCCTGCGGCTGCTGTATTACCCGGCCTCCACGTCGAATGACGCGCGCCAGCTCGGCGCGGGGGCCCACACCGACTACGGGCTGCTGACGCTCCTGTTTCAGGACCGCATCGGCGGACTCGAGGTGCGCGACGAACGTGGCGACTGGCACCCCGTCGCGAGCGCTGCGGAGGAAGTCATCGTCAATTCCGGCGACCTGCTCGAACGCTGGAGCAACGGCCGCTACCGCTCCACGCCGCGTCGCGTGCAGCCGCGCAGATCGGGCGAACCGCGACTGTCGATCGCGTTCTTTCTGGATCCGGACAGCGACACATTGGTCGAGGCGATACCCGCCTGCGTGCCGCCGGGCGAGGCGCCGCGCTTCGCGCCGGTGACGGCGGGCGAGCACGTGCAGCAGATGCTCGCCCGCAGTCACAAGGACCGCTACGACTCGTGATGCGCGGTCCGGTTTTTTTGCGTCAGCACCCGACGCTCGCGCTCGCCGGGGCGGGGGCGTTCTCGATGTCGACGCTGTTCAGCGCCATGAAACCGATCCTGCTGACCCGCTACGTGGAACAGCTTGGCCTATCGGAGGGCCTCGCGGGTCTGATCGTAGCCCTGCCGTTTACGGGCATAGCCCTGTCCGCTGCGCTGATGCGGGGCTTCATGCTGCGCGGGCGCTACACGACGATCGCGGCGGGCCTGGGCGTGGTGCTGGTCGCGGCGGAGCTTCTCAGCGCCAGCCGCTATGCGTCTCTGCGGCTGTTGCTGCCGGCGCAGCTCGTCTCAGGCATTTGCGTCGGCCTGCTCATGGGGCTGACGTCCCGCTACATCGCGCGCACGGCGTCGCCCGACCAGCTGTTTGGCTTCGTCGACATGACCGCCGTGCTGCTGATGTCCTTCATGGTCTACGGCGTCGGCCTGAGCGTCGCCGGCTGGGGAGTCGAGGGGGGCTATCTGGCCGCCGTGGCGATCTGCGGGCTGTTCGCGCTGCTCGTCCTCTGCTTTCGTCCGCCCCATCGCGACAGCATCGGGAGCGGCCTCGATCCCACCCATCCCGCAGGGGCGCCACAGACCGCGCTGCGCGTCGGAGTGCGTGAGCTGGCCGTCGTCGCCATGGGCGTGCTGTTCGTGACCTGCAGCGGCATCGGCTTCGCCTTTATGTTCACGCTCGCGACGAACCTCGGCATGGGTATGGAGGCCGCAAGCGGGCGCATTGGTGTGCTGCTGTTCGTCTCTGCGCTCGCGTGCCAGGTCGGCGGCTGGGCCAGCGCCCGTTTCGGACCCGAGCGGCCGCTGGCGGGTGCTTTCGTGGTTTGCGCCTTCGGCTGGGCGCTGGCGGTCGGCGCGGACAGCACCTGGATCTACATGGCCTCGCTGGTGCCGGCGATCTTTTCGCTGCAGTTCTGTTTCCCGATCCTGCTGTCCTTCAGCGCTTCTCTCGACGGCGCGGGCCGCTGGGCGGCCATCGCGACGCCGCTGATCACCAGCGGCTTCGCGTGGGCGTCGATCGTAGCCGGCCAAGTGGTGGGGCGCTGGGGTTTGGACGCCATCGCCTGGACGACAGGCGCGGGCCTGGCCGTCTGCCTGCTGCTGCTGTGCGTTGCGGTGCGGGCCGGCGAGCGCGGTATGCCGGGCGACGAACTGCTTGAATCGGCGCGCTGAGCGGCGCGCCAACACCGTCGACAGCGCGCTGTTGGCGACGTCAACCGACGTCAAAACGTCAAGAAGGGAAAACGGGATGATCTACGAGATACGCGACTATCACTTCGAACCGGAAAAATTTGAGGCCTACAAAGCCTGGGGCGAGGAGGCGGTGCCCGTGCTGCGGGAGCTGCTGGATGTCGTCGGCTTCTACGTCAGTACGGGCGCGGAGCACGAGATCACGGGCAGCGGTCCGGTCACGCCGTCGAACGGCTTTGCCAACATCACCTGGATCATTCGCTGGGACAGCAAGGCCCAGCGGGACGCCGAGTTCAGGCCCGCAATGCGCTCGGAGAAGTGGGCGGCCGTGTGGGCCAAACACCCGGACCCCAACGGCTATGTGCAGATGCTGTCGCGCTTCATGAGCGCCATGTAGTCGTCTCTGCGGCCCCAACACGCGCGGTTCTAACGGTCGTGAAGTCGACAAACGGCCCTGGCGCCTTTAGACTGAAAACGTTTACATTGGAGTTCTCTAAACGACCATAGCGTCCTGATTCCTGCGTATTGGCCGGAGTTGGCGCGCTGCGCGGCGCCAATTCAGCCCGGGCCCGAATTTGGGGTCCGATCCGGGCCAGCCCCGGCGCCAAACATTCAGCAGGAGGACCGGCGCGTTGACCGTCACTCTCGGCATCGATCTCGGCACACAGTCGCTCAAGACGCTGGTGTATGACGCGAGCGCTTGCCGGGTACTGGCGACGGCAGCCGCGCCGCTGGCGCTCGACCAGCGCGACGACGGCTCTGCCGAACAGCGCGCCGACTGGTGGCTCGACGCCCTTGCCGCAGCCTGCGCGCAGCTGCCCGCCGATGCACGGCGCGCGGTACAAGCGATCGGTGTGTCCGGCCAGCAGCACGGCTTCGTGCCGGTCGACGAGCGCGGCGTGGCGCTGGCGCCGGTGAAGCTGTGGTGCGACACCTCTACGGCCGGCCAGTGCGACACGCTGATGAGCGCGCTGGGTGGGAACGAGGCCTGCATCGCCGCGGCGGGTAACCCCGGTGCTGCCGGGCTACACCGCCTCCAAGGTGCTGTGGTTTCGGCAGCAGCACCGCGATCTGTATGACCGCATGCGCCACATCCTGCTGCCGCACGACTACCTGAACTTCGCGCTGACCGGCGAGTTCTGCATGGAGGCGGGCGACGCTTCCGGTACCGGCTTCTTCGATGTGCGCGAGCGACGCTGGTCGACCGCGCTGCTTGGCGCCATTGACCCGGATCGAGACCTGGGTGCCGCCCTGCCGGCTGTGCGGACAGGCAACACCGCGGTCGGTGCGCTGCTGCCGTCGATGGCCGCTAGCCTCGGCCTGCCCGCGGCCGTGCCGGTCGCGATCGGCGGTGGCGACAACATGATGGGCGCGATCGGCTCGGGCAACGTTCGCCCCGGTGCGCTCACGATCAGCCTGGGCACGTCGGGCACCGTATACGCGTACGCGGACGGGCCGATAGTCGACCCCAAGGGGCAGATCGCCGCATTCTGTTCTTCGACGGGCGGCTGGCTGCCGCTGCTGTGCACCATGAACTGCACGGTCAGCACCGAGCTGATCCGCGATCTCGTCGGCGCCGATCTGGCGGCGTTCGAGTCCCAGGTCGCTGACGCACCGGCCGGCGCCGCCGGCCTGCTGACCCTGCCGTTCTTTAACGGCGAGCGCACGCCAAACCTGCCGGCCGGCAAGGGCGTAGTGCTGGGCATCGAAGGCCGCAACGCGACGCCCGCCAACCTGCTGCGCTCCGCGATGGAGGGCGCGACCTTCGCGCTGAAGTTCGGCATCGACGAGCTTGCGGCGCTGGGTATCCGCGCGACGGAGATCGCGCTGATCGGCGGCGGTGCGCACAGCGCGAGCTGGCGAGCGCTGGCGGCCGACGTGTTCGGTTTGCCGGTGCGCGTACCCGAACAGGAAGAAGGCCCGGCCTTCGGTGCGGCGCTGCAGGCGCTCGACCTGCTGACCGACCAATCGCTCGCGGACATCGCCGCGAGCCATGTGCGCTTCGACGCTGCGCTCGACCGCGTGCCGGACGAGCGCAATCTCGCGCTCTATGCCGATATCTATGCCGAATACCAGCGAGCGGTTGGCGCCGTCTCGCCGCTGTACGTTTCTTAAGGAGTTCATATGACAGCCGCCAAGGTCTACACGGGCGACGTGGAGTACTTTCCGTCGGTCCAGCGCATCGCGTTCGAAGGCCCCGATTCCGACAATCCGTTCGCGTTCAAGGCGTACGAGGCCGATCGGGTCGTCGCCGGTAAATCCATGGCCGAGTGGTTTCGCTTTTCGGTGTGCTACTGGCACACGTTCACGGCGGGCGGCCAGGATCCATTTGGTCCCGCCACGCGCACCTTTCCCTGGGACGCGCCCAGCGACGAGATGGCGGCGGCACACGAGCGCCAGGATGCAGCGTTCGAGTTCTTCACCAAGCTCGGCGTGCCGTTCTACTGTTTCCATGATCGCGACATCGCGCCGCAGGGCGCCACGGTGCTTGAGTCCGAATCGCGGCTGGAGCAGATGGTGACGCGCGCGAAGGCGCTGCAGCAGGAAACCGGCATGAGGCTTTTGTGGGGGACTGCCAACCTGTTCGGTGATCCGCGTTTCATGAACGGCGCATCGACCAATCCCGACTTCACCGCCGTCGCTCACGCGGGCGCGCAGGTGAGGGCCGCCCTGGATGCCACCATTGCGCTGGGTGGCGAAAACTACGTCTTCTGGGGTGGGCGCGAGGGCTACGCGTCGCTGATCAACACGCAGACGCATCGCGAGCTTGCGCACATGGCGCGGTTCCTCGGCATGGCCCGCGACTACGGTCGGGCGAACGGCTTTACCGGCACGTTCCTGGTCGAACCCAAGCCCATGGAGCCGATGAAGCACCAATACGACTTCGATGCGCAGACGGTGATCGGCTTCCTGCGCCATCACGGTCTCGACGGCGACTTCAAGGTGAACGTCGAGGCCAACCACGCAACGCTCGCAGGCCACGCCTTCGCGCACGAGCTGCAGATGTGTACCGACGCCGGCCTGCTTGGGTCGATCGACGCCAACCGGGGCGATCCGCAGAACGGCTGGGACACCGATCAGTTTCCTGCCGACATCAACGACGCGCTGCATGCGATGATCGTCGTGATGCGCGCCGGTGGTCTGGGCCGCGGCGGGTTCAACTTCGATGCCAAGGTGAGGCGCGAATCTGTGGAGATGGAGGATCTATTCATCGGTCACATCCTCGCAATGGATAACTTCGCGCGTGCGCTGGTCATCGCCGATCGCATCGCGGCAGATGGTCGCGTCGACGATTTTCTGCGGGATCGCTACGCGACCTTCGATTCCGGTCCCGGGGCTGCGTTCGAGCGCGGCGAACTGACGCTGCTGGCGCTGCGCGATCACGCGGTCGATCACGCGGTCGCGCACACCTCCGGCAAGCAGGAGTGGCTGGAGAACATCATCAACGATCTGATGTTCCGGGGCTGACGATGCTGCGCGGCGTCGGGCCTATCGTTTCGGTCGCTTGCCTGGGCGGCCTACTGTTTGGTTACGACACCGCGGTGATATCCGGCACGGTCGCCGCGCTTGAGGCGCAGTTCGTTGCGCCGCGAGGGCTCGCGGTGGATCAGGCCAACAGTCTGCTCGGCTTTGCCGTCGGTGCTGCGCTGATCGGCTGCGTCATCGGCGGCGTGCTGGCCGGTTTCATGAGCCACCGCCTGGGTCGCCGGGGCAGCCTGCGAATCTGTGCCGTGCTGTTCGCCCTGTCCGCGATCGGCTCGGCGTATCCGGAGCTGCTGCGGGGCAGTGCTAACGCCGCGACCCTGTGGTGGTTCATAGGCTGGCGGATTCTGGGAGGCATCGGCGTCGGCATCGCCTCGATGCTGTCGCCGATGTACATTGCGGAAATCTCGCCGCCCGCCCGCCGGGGCCAGCTCGTCGCTTACAACCAGATCGCGATCGTGACCGGCATGGTCGTGGTGTATTTCGTCAACTACGCGATCGCGCGACTCGGCGACGATGCCTGGAACCTCGAGATCGGCTGGCGCTACATGTTTCTGTCCGAGGTGCTGCCCGCTGTGGCCTTCTTCGTGCTGCTGCTGTTCGTGCCGGAGAGCCCGCGCTGGCTGGTGGGCGCCGGTCGCGAGGCGGAGGCGCGCGGCGTGCTCGAGCGCCTGCACGGCGCCGGCGATCACATCGCCCGCGAGACGACGGCGATCGTTGCGTCTCTGCGCGAGACGACGAGCGGCCTGTTCGCCTTCGGCGTTCTGCTCATCGTCATGGGCATCGTGCTGTCGGTGTTTCAGCAGTTCGTCGGCATCAACGTGGTGCTGTATTACGCGCCGGAGATATTCAAAGATCTGGGCGCCGGCACCAACGCCGCGATGCTACAGACGGTCCTGGTTGGGGTGGTGAACGTCGCGTTCACCGTCGTCGCGATCCTGTGCGTCGACGGCTGGGGGCGGCGGCCGCTGTTGATTCTCGGCGCGCTGGGGATGGCGGCGGCCATGTTCGGACTCGGCACCGTCCTGTATCTCGACGTCTCGGGCGTCGCGGCGCTGCTGTGCATGCTGCTGTACATCGCGATGTTCGCGCTATCCTGGGGGCCGGTGGTCTGGGTGTTACTGTCGGAGATGTTCCCCAATTCGATTCGCGCCAAGGCTATGGCGATTGCCGTCGCCGCCCAGTGGCTGTCGAACTATCTCGTCAGCTCGACCTTTCCGGTGCTCAACAACAACCCCGAGCTGGTCGCGCGCTTCAACCACGGGTTTGCCTATTGGCTGTACGGTGCGATGGCGCTGCTCGCCGCGCTGATCATCTGGCGCTGGCTGCCGGAGACCCGCGGCGTTGCTCTCGAAGACATGCCCGAGCGCTGGCACGGCGGCAGCTAGCTGAGCACGCCGGCCGCGCCTAGCTCGGCGCGTCGCTCGGCGTCGACGCCCAGCTCTTCGAGTATCTCGTCGTTGTGCTGGCCCATCGCGGGTGCCGCGCTGCGCACCCTGGTCGGCGTGCGCGAGAACTTGGCCGCGGGCCCGGTGATCGGTGCCGTCACGCCCGCCGCGACCTCGGTCGGCTGCAGCATGTCCCGCTCAAGCACGTGTGGATCCTGCGCGGTCTCGACGAAGGTCTGTACGGGCGCGACCGCCAGGCCGCGCTGGTTCAGCTCGGCCGCGGCCTCGGCGCGTGTGCGCTGCCCCAGCCAGTCGCCGAACAGCTGATTACATAGATCCCGATTGCCCACGCGCGCCTCGCGCGTCGCGAAGGCCTCGTTGTCGGCCAGGTCCGGTGCGCCGATCAGCTCCGCCAGGGCCTGCCAGTGGCTGTCCAGCAGCACGCCGGCATAGATCGGCCCGTCCGCGCACTGGTAGACGTTCGACGGCACCGCGAAGCCGAACTCGTTGCCCATCCGGCCGGGCTCGACGCCCATGGCACCTAACGTGGGCAGGCCGTTCGATTGGAATAGCATCGCGTCCAGCAGGGCGATGTCGACATGCTGTCCTTCGCCGGTTTGATCCCGATGGCGCAGCGCGGCGAGCGCGCCCAGCGCGGCGTGCAGACCACCCAGATCGTCGGCCAGAAAGGTGCCGGCCTTGGTGGGCGGACCGTCGGGGCTGCCGTTGACGGTCATGAATCCCGAGGTGGCCTGGGCGAGGGGGTCGTAGCCTGCGTCCTCGAAGCGTGGCCCGAACTGTCCCCAGCCGGTGATTGAGACGTAGACGATGTCTTCCTTGATCGCCCGCAGATCCTCATATCCCAGCCCGTAGCCGGCCATGGTGCCGACCTTGAAGTTCTCGACGAACAGATCGCAGCGTGCCGCGAGCTGGTGACAGATGTCGCGTCCCTCCGGCGTGCGGATATCCAGCGTTAGCGCCCGCTTGTTGCGATTCACAGTGGCGTGGGCGAAGCCGACTTCCGTATCTGGCAGGTAGGGCATGATGGCGCGTCCGACGTCGCCCGACTGGATCTCTACCTTGATGACGTCGGCGCCGAAGTCCGCCAGCACGGCGCCGCACATCGGTCCGGCCCAGGTGGTGGTGATCTCGAGAACCCGCACGCCCGCGAGCGGTCCGGTCAGGTCGCTGCGGGCGTCGCTGTAAAAGTCGGCCTTACGCATGGTGTCTCCCCTGGCTTTTGTTCTTCCCTGTCTTTTGGTCCTCTCTGGCACCGCGGAGGCCTGGCACTGCGGAGGCTGCCCGATCGTAGCGCAGTATTCGCCGCGTGCCTTCGACGCCATGCAGTGTAAATCGCAGGCGGCCGACAGTCTCGATCGTCACGTACGAGCGGGCGATTGGCGCGGCGTCAGATCGCGTCGCGCCGAACCTGCGCAACCGGGCGCTTCGAGGCCGCGCTGCGCGTTTTGAGCGAGGCGCGGCCGAGCGATACACTGGGCCTGCTGAAGGTCGAGTTTTTGTGCGCAACGCACTGGCGCGGCCGATTCGCGGCTAGCGTGAACAAACAGCTAGTCTGGACAGACAAGAGAAAGGACAAGAGGAAGGGTAGATGGTCAGTCGAAGAATGGGTGCACCGCGCTTTTTGTTTCGCTCGCTGCTAACGCTCGCAGCCCTGCTGCTGGTGCAGCAGGCGCGCGGTGATTCAGAGTATGCCGCCGCCTGGGGACCCGATGTTGGCACGCAGGCGCCGCTGCTCGCCGCGCTGGATCAGAACAGCCAGCCGCAGAACCTCGAGACGCTCAGGGGCGACAACGGACTGCTGTTCGTCTTCAACAGATCCGTCGATTGGTGACCCTTCTGCATTCGTCAGTTCGTGAAACTGAATGATCTCAAGGACCAGTTTGGTGCCATCGGCGTCGGCGTCGTCGGCATGACCTTCGATAAGCCCGACATCATTGCCAAGTTCCACGCCAAGTGGGACATCGACTATCCCGTGCTGCGCGATGTGGACCGCGCGCACGTCGAAGCCTGGGGTATTCGCAACGAGGAATACGGCGAGGGCACCTTCGCCTACGGCATCCCGCATCCGGGGGTCGTGCTGCTCGCGCCCGACGGCGAGATACTCGCGAAGTGGGCAGAGAAGGGCTATCGCTCGCGCGCAGACTGGTCGACGGTGCTGGAAGAAGTCACCGCCATCGTCGGCGGCCGCTGATGGGGCCTCGGTAATGTCGAAGTTCACGACAGTCCTCGGCTGGGTGGGAATCGTTCTGCTCGGCCTTGCGCACGGGTTTTTGGAAGACCTCATGTTTCTGCGCGTGCTCGTGGAACACATGCCGGCGAGTTGGGACCTGACCGGCAATCTGTTCTTCACCTTCACGGTGCCGCTGTCTCAACTGCTGGTGCTGCTCATCACCGGTACCTTTGCGTGGTTTGTGCTGCGCCTGCATCAGCTGCCACGGCTCATCGCCTTCTGGGCCTGCTGGACGGTCTCGCGCGCGGCGTTTCTCACCCAGTTCCTCAACCCGGTCGAAGACATCGCGATCTATCTCGCGTGGATCCTGTTCTGGTGTGCTCTGATAGGACTGCTCGCCTATTTGCGGGGAAAGTGGCTGCGAGGCAACTGACAGACCTGAGGTAAGCGATCAGGCGGTCGCAAATTCGGTGACGAGCGACGCGACCAGCCCCGGCCGGAAAAAGATCGAACCGTGGCCGGTCATCTCCATGATCTCGAGTTCGCAGTTGGGGATGGCCGCCGCGATGCGTCCGGCCTCCGACAGATTCATGTCCTGGCGGCCGCAGGCGACCAGCACGGGCACTGGCAGATCGCCGAGCAGCAACGACAGATCTTCTTCCCCCTCGTGGGCGCTGTGGGCGAGCGCCGCCGCGTCGCGGTTTTCGTAGAAACGCCACGACTTGCGCCGCTCGACGTTCGGTTCGCCGGCCGCGTCGAGCAGCGCCCGCGCTTCCTCGCCCAGCGCGCGCTGCCCCGTCTGTTCGACGGGCGGCGTCAGGGCCACATCGAACAGGCCCAGCGCCGTCAGCCTGTGGGGATGCCGCTTGGCGAAGCGGGCCGCCGTGCGCGCCCCGTAGGCGACGCCCAGCACGAAGGCACGCTCGAGGCCCAGCGCGTCCATGATGGCCGCGAGATCGTCGGCGTATTGGCTGAAGTTAAAGTCGCCCCGCGCGCCCCAGCCGCTCTTACCGGTGCCGCGAATGTCGAAGCGCAGCACGCGATAGCGCGTCAGCAGCGCATCCAGCACCGGCTCCCAGCAGGTCAGGTTGTGGCTGCCGGGGTTGACGAGGGCAAGGGTGGGTTTGCCAGGCTCGCCGTCCAGCGCGTAGTGGAACTCGATGTCGTTGGCGCGGACGAAGTCGTTGGCCAGATCGTAGGGCTCGGTCATAGCGATAGGATGGTCGCGATCGCGCGCGGGCGCCAGCATTGTCTTAAGGTGCCGAGGCCTGCGCGACATCAGCGGCTACCCGGTAGGGAGGGAGCATGGCACGCATAAAACTAGGTGAGTTGCTGGACGACGTGCGCGCCTGCAGGCACTGCGTCGACGATCTCCCGCATGACCCGC
The DNA here is from genome assembly GCA_039029135.1 of Pseudomonadota bacterium. Classification (GTDB taxonomy): domain Bacteria; phylum Pseudomonadota; class Gammaproteobacteria; order Pseudomonadales; family Azotimanducaceae; genus JALZVT01. The sequence continues at coordinate 213,974 of JBCCGT010000005.1, forward strand.
GACCCGTGCTGCAGCTCGGACCGGCGGCGTCGATACTGATCGCCGGTCAGGCGCCGGGCGCGAAGGTCCACGCGAGCGGCGTGCCCTTCGACGATGCCAGCGGCGATCGTCTGCGCGACTGGATGGGGATCGACAGAGACGTCTTCTACGATCCGAATCGAATCGCGATCCTGCCGATGGGCCTCTGCTACCCAGGGAAGGGGCGCTCGGGCGATCTGCCGCCGCTGCCGCAATGCGCGGCGCTTTGGCGGACGCCGCTGTTGGAGCGGTTGCCTGGATTGGCGCTGACACTGGTGATCGGCCAGTACGCGCAGGACTGGCATCTCGGCAAGAGCCGAAGGTCTCTGACCGCCACAGTGGCCGACTGGGCGAGCTATGGCGATGCGCTCCTGCCGCTGCCGCATCCCAGCCCGCGCAACAACATCTGGCTCAAGAAGAATCCCTGGTTCGAGGCCGAGCTGCTGCCCGTGCTGCGAGCCAGAGTGAGGGCCGCGCTCGCACACTAAGGACACTGCATTTTCGGCGGCTCCTCCGCACGTGGCCCGCGCTCGTTCCATAGTCCGCGCGTATCCATCGCACGCTCAGCGCTGGTCGCGATCCATGATTGCTACGTTGTGAGATAGAATTCTGGTTGTAAACCGAGTGGTGCCGGAGCGGAAGATATGAAAGACGCATGGATTATTGACTCGGCCAGGACGCCGCGCGGTATCGGTAAACCAGGGCGCGGCGCGTTGTCCGAACTGCATCCACAGCGGCTCATGGCAACGGTATTGAGGGCGCTAGCGGATCGAACCGGCGTGCCAACCGCCGACATTGATGATGTCGTCATCAGCTGTTCAGCGCAGATCGGCAAGCAGAGCCGCTGTATCGCGCGCATGTCTGTCTTGGCGGCGGAGTTACCGATAGAGGTACCCGGCGTAACCGTCCAGCGCTTTTGTGGCGGTGGTATCACCGCCGTCAACCTGGCTGCTGCCAACGTGATGAGCGGCATGGAAGATCTGTTGTTCGCTGGTGGCGTTGAAATGATGTCGTACTCGCGATCCCGCAACGACGATGTCGCCGCAGACGGCGACAACCCGGAATTGCGGGCCATGCACCCGATGTTCACGGTCGGCATCGCAGCAGACATCATTGCCAGTGAGGAATGTTTCACCCGCGAGGAACTGGATAACTACTCGCTGCAAAGCCAGCGCCGCGCCGCTGCGGCCATTGAAAGCGGTGCGTTCGATGACAGCCTCGTGCCTGTTTTACACCCTGACGGTCGGCTCGCGCTTGACCGCGAGGAGTACCCGCGGCCGGGCACTACGCTCAAGGCATTGGCCGAGCTGCGGCCTTCCTTCGCTGGCACCATGGAGCAGCCGTTTCATGACTCCGGAATGACCTATGCTGAGATGGTCGCTCAGACGTTTCCCGGACTGACGGTTGAACATCGGCACCACGCCGGTAGCTCCTCCGGCGTCGTGGACGGGGCCGGTGGGTTGGTCATCGCATCATCCGAGTATGCCAAGACTCATGGACTGAAACCGCGCGCAAAAATCAAGGCAATGGCGAATGTGGGCCATTCACCAGAGTACATTCTCAACGCACCGGTTGACTGCGCAAAAAAAGTCTTGAAAAAGGCCGGCATGACGACGAACGACATTGATCTGTATGAGGTGAACGAAGCGTTCGCCGTTGTGCCGTTGAAGTTCATGCGCGATCTGGACGTCGATCATGAAAGAGTGAATGTCAACGGCGGCGCGATTGCGCTCGGCCATCCCATAGGGGCGACGGGGGCCATGCTGATCGGGACGGCCATCGACGAGTTGGAGCGCGCCGACAAAGAGACCGCGCTGGTCACAATGTGTGCCGCCGGAGGCATGGCGCCGGCCGTCATTGTCGAGCGCGTTTAACGCAAACTGGCACGGATAACCGAGGCGCCGCAGTGATGGATCTTCAGCAGTTTCGTACTGAGACGCGCGCATGGCTCGCGGCCAACTGTCCCCCGGGTGCCCGTGGTCCCGGTTACGTTCCTATCGGCAGTCGCTCGATCGCGCTAGATTCTGACACCCGCCTCTGGCTTGATCGAATGGTCGAGAAAGGCTGGACAGTGCCCTCTTGGCCGGTTGAGTACGGCGGCGCCGAACTGAGTAAGGACGAGTACCGCATTCTCATTGAAGAATTGCATCGAATTGAGGCCCGTCCACCGCTTTCAGGGCGCTGCGTCAATTACATCGGACCGACGATTCTTGAATACGGTGATGAGGACCAGAAAGCCAAGTGGCTACCCATCTGCGCCCGCGGAGAGGGCGCATGGGCGATGGGCTATTCGGAACCCGGCGCCGGATCCGATCTGGCGAGTCTGAGCACGAAGGCGGAGCGTAACGGAGATCATTGGCTGATTAATGGCTCCAAGATATGGACGTCGGATGCTATGGACTGCGACTACATCTTTGTGCTGTGCCGTACCTCGCCGTCCAGACCGAAGCACCAGGGTATCAGCATGTTGCTCGTTGACATGCATCAGCCAGGTGTGAGGGTCTCGCCAATCACTCTGATTTCCGGTAAGTCGACGTTTTGCGAAACCTATTTCGAAAACGCGATCGTGCCCATTGATGACGTTGTCGGTGGAGTCGACAACGGCTGGACTGTCGGTAAACGACTATTGCAGTTCGAACGATCGACGCACGCGGGTATCAATACTTCCGGATCGCAGGGTGGTCGCGTAGAGGGCAATAACGTTCGTGAGCTTGTGCAAAGCAAAGTCGGCTGGTCCGACGGACCACTTGCGGATGCTCAGCTGCGCGATCGCCTGTTGGCTTTCGAGATGAACTCGGCGGCTCAGCGTCTGACACAAGAGCGTGCCGTTGCCGAATCCAAGACGAAGGCGCCAGGCTATGCGTCGTCGGTGGTTAAGTTGACCAACGCGTTGAACATCAAAGAAGGGGACGAGTTGGTGATTTCGGCATTGGGCAGCGAGGGTCTCAACTGGGACGACTCGGCCAGCCAGATGGCTAGTACCCGCAATTGGCTGACTCGAAAGCAACTCACGATTGCCGGGGGCACACAGGAAGTGCAGCTAAACATAATTGCGAAGCGAGTTCTGGGTCTGCCAGATTAGAAGCCTCCGAAACACAGATTGCGAAACGGCGTAGCCGGTACGAGCGAATCGTTTGGATACTGGAAAACACTGTATGTCCCGGCGACTAAGGTCGCAGCGGTTGACTGGCGATGTTGCGGCTCTTGATCGACAGGTAGAGATATGGGTGAGCGAAACATTGGCTTTGTTGGTCTCGGCGCTATGGGCGAGCCCATTCCGCGCCGTCTGATTGATGCGGGGAACGACGTCTACAGCTAGGCCAATCGTACTCGGAGTGGATTGGAGCGGTTGAAACCACTTTGGCTGAAGGAGATTGCCGGTGCTGCAGAACTGGCAGAACAAGCTGATATCATCCTGAGTATCGTCTTTGACGAACGCCAAAATGACCAGGTACTGCGTGATAGCGGGGCTCTTGGACAGGCTTGCGCCGGGTAGCACGGTCGTCGTGTTGAGTACGGTGAGCCCGGCTTACTGTCAGGCGCTGGCGCAAGAAGCGGACAAGCGCGGAGTTCGGGTTATTGATTGCCCAGTCAGCGGTCGCGTGGAGGGTGCAGAAAGCGGAACGCTGACCCTGATGGCTGGCGGCGACGACGAGGTGATCGATGAGTGCAGCGAATTGCTCTCACCGCTTGGACCGGTGGTGCGTTGCGGCGAGGTGGGGTCAGGGCAGTTGACCAAGGTTGCCAACAACACTCTGTTTATCGGCATGTTCGCGTTGTCGCAAGAGGTCCGTGATGTGGTCGAGGCCTCTGGCATGAATGTCAGAAATTTCTCCGAAATCCTGAACCAGTCCACCGGGCGGAGCTGGGTCTCTGAAAACGTAGCTATCCCGAGAGAGCGCAGGCCGCTATCGGCGATGCCGTTGAAAGAATTGGGCGTTTGCCGAGATCTGGCCGAATCGTTCGACATCGAAGTGCCTGTGGTCGAGCAGGTGCTCAAGCATGGGACGAAAGTCCATCGCTAGGAATGCCCTACAGCATCGGCATGTTCGTATGGCCTCGACGTGGGAACGACAGGCTGCCTGCCGCCTATCGTCCTTTTCCGTAAGGCGTACATGAAGTTTCGTATTCTCTACAAACGCGCTTGTCGCCAGTCCGTCAGGTGTAGTCGACGGATCTGTGGCTGCCTACCGCTGGATTCGACCGTCTTGGCCCGCAGCGTGTCGCCATTCTGACGAAATATCGAGCTCTCGCGTCAGGTTCCAGTCGTCGTGTGCATGTTCCGACTCCTCTCGTTGCTCGTCTGCGTGCGCTAACCAGCAATGCGGTTAACCATGCACACAAGGCGCGATCGGCGAGGCCGAAATTTGATGAGTAGCACCATCTGGCTAGCCCCGATAGTGCGAAGATCGATCCCGGTCAGGCCTTATGTACCTGGTTAAACCGTGACGGCGAGGTCAGGGAAAGTCTGACGTGTGGAACAAATTCTTTTCGTTATTGGTCGTGCTGCTACTGACGGCTTGCGGAGGTGGTGGCAGCGGGCCCGATCCCGTTTCAGCGCCGGACCCCGCGCCTACAGCCGCACCACAGCCTTCTACTGACCCTTTATCTGATCAAGAGTCAGTATCCGCGACGCCCAACGTGCTGCTGATCATCGCGGACGACTATGGTCTCGATCTGTCGGCGCAGTACCCCTATTCAAGCGATACCCCCGACACGCCAACGCTCGACGCGCTCGCCGCCGACGGGCTGGTGTTCGAGAACTTTTGGGCCACGCCCTCCTGCGCGACGACGCGCGCGGCGCTGATTACGGGGCAGTATGGGGTCAACACCGGCTTCCTCGGCACGCCCGGTACGCTTGCCGACAGCAACGAAACCATCCAGTCGTATCTCGCGACCTATCCCGAGACGGACGACTATCAATCTGCCGTGTTCGGGAAGTGGCACATCGGCAATGAGGCGAACCATCCGGCCACGGTCGGGGTCGAGTACTTCGCCGGCGCCGAGGGCAACATTGACGACTACTTCGACTGGCAGCTCGTCACCAACGGAGTCGAACAGAACTCGACGACGTACAACACGACGCATCTGACGGACCTCGCCATCGAGTGGGTGAACGACCAGACGCAGCCCTGGTTTGTCTGGTTAGCCTACGCGGCCCCCCACGGACCGCTGCACCTGCCGCCTAGCGATCTCCACGATCGCAGCCTTGCCGGAAGCGAGGCCGACATCGACGCCAACCCGCGCGACTACGTGCTGGCGATGATCGAGGCGATGGATACCGAGATCGGCCGGCTGCTGGCGTCGCTGTCTGAGGAAGATCGAGACAATACCCTGATCATTTTCTTGGGCGACAACGGCACCGCGCGCAGCGCGATCGATCAAAGCGTGTTCCCACGATCCCACGGCAAGAACTCGATGTACGAGGGCGGCCTTCGCACGCCCCTGATCGTGTCAGGCAGTGGCGTAAGCCGACAGGGTGAGCGCGAAGACGCGCTGGTCAACGTCACCGATCTGTTCGCCACCATTGCCAGCGTTGCCGGCAGCAGCGTGAGCGAGATCTACGACAGCGTGAGTTTCGCGGACGCGTTCGCCGACGCCGACTTTGTCGGTCGAGATTCGCTGTATGTTCGCTACGAGGACGCCGACCTCGAGGGCTTCGCGGTTCGCGATGCCGACTACAAGATTCTGGAGGAGGACGGCGCCGGTCTCGAGATGTACGCCGTTGCCACGGATCTGGCGGAGAGCGACAACCTGCTCCCGGTAACCGGCGCGCTGGACACGCGGCGCGCGGCGCTGGAGGAGGTTGCCAGTGGCATCGAAAGCACCGCCACGCCCAGCGAGCCCGGTGGCGCTAGCCCGGTCGACATCACCGACGCGATACTGACCAGCCTGAGCGCGGACTGCGCAGACTACGTCGAGTCGTACACGTCCTCGGTGACAGACATCAACAATGACGTCGCCTTCGTCGGCGACCTGGTGATCAGCGTCGCGGGCGGCAAGTGCCTGTTCACTACCAACGCGATACCCAATCACGACTTCAACGATCGGGATGGCTTTGCAACCGACGTCAGCGAGCAGGACGACGTTTATGAGGTGACAACCGCGCCGACGATGGCTGCAGCGACGACCGACCTGACGCTGACCTACGACGACGCCATCATGCTCAACGGCGTGAAGGTCGATCTGCTGGCTGCCGGTTGTTTCGGCGTCGGCAATGGGCGCACCGGTTGTAACAATATCGATCAGCCGTGGCGCTATGACCCGGCATTTCCGTCCAGCGGCTTTCGCATCGACTCTCACAATGCGCATACCCAGAACGACGGCACCTATCACTATCACGGCAGGCCGAACGCGCTTTTTTATCCAGACACGGCGATCGAGTCGCCGGTGGTGGGTTTCGCGGCGGATGGTTTCCCAATCTTCGGCACCTACTTCGACGACGGCGGCACCGTCCGCAGGGCGACGTCGAGCTATCAGCTGCGTGCCGGGATGCGACCGACGGGCGCCGACGACCCCGGCGGCAGCTACGACGGAACGTTTCGCGATGACTACGAATACGTCGCCGGCAGCGGTGACCTGGACGAGTGCAACGGCATGACGGTCGACGGCGTGTACGGCTACTACGTGACCGAGGGCTTTCCGTACATCCTTGCGTGTTTCAAGGGCTCCCCGGATCTGAGTTTCCGCAAGTAGCCGTCGATCGGCGACGCGCCTGGGCACCGCCGGTGTTGCCACGTTCCCAGAGGCTGTGTTTCCTTGCGAAGCTGCGGTGTGCGTGACGAAGGCGCCTGGACCTGGCGGCGACAGGTCCCGGCGGTCCGATACGGGAAGCCAGGTGCGATAATGACCCTCCTAAAGCACCGCTCACCAAACACGCATGTCATCCAAGCATCTGACGGTACTCCGTTCTTTGTGCCAGTAGCTATGCGAGTTTCTGATCTTGTTGTGCACATCGATCAATAAATGCGCAGGGCGATGATTTTTTGATAGCCCTGTGAGGGCGGCTCTCATTGTAGACATCTTTCCAAGCCTGGAGTGTGTTCCGCGCTTCCGTCGAACCCGAAAACCAGTGAACGTGGAGGCATTCATCTCGGACGCTACCATTGAAGGATTCAATGTAGGCGTTGTCCGTCGGTTTGCCGGATCTTGAAAACTCCAGCGTCACTTTGTCTGCGTAGGCCCAGAGATCGAGCATGCGGCCGGCTTGGTTTCTGGCATGGTCTCGAAGTCGGGTTCACTGAATAACCCTCTTCCAGTGAAGTAGCACGATAGCAGCGCGTTGGGCACTTATCGGAAGAAATTATTGCAGGAGTAGCGCCGGGCCATGAGCCCCTCCGGAACAGTTTTACACCTATCCCGTTGGATAATGTGGGATGTTGCAGTACGTTACAGAAAACTTGCAGTGTTCAGCTGGAATCGAGGGGAGACAACGGCCATCGCTAAGACCACCACACTGACGTCTCGGATCGAGCCAGACTGAAAAGAGGCACAGCGAACGGCGGCGGAGCGGGAGCATCGTTCTATCGCCAACATGGTAGCAGTTTTGATCATGGGGTACTGCGAGCACAAAAGGGCTCCCATCGCAGAGCCGGCGGCAAAGGCCATAGCGAAGAAGCAAGAGACATGAGAAACAAGAAACAAGAAACAAGAAAACGAACAGAATGCCATCTGAGATCGTCGCCGCAAATTGGAAACAACGCCGTTGAACACACAAGCACATGAAGACCTGAAGGGCACACTCTGGGAGATTGCCAACCGCCTGCGCGGCCCATATCGTCCGCCGCAATACCGTTTGGTGATGCTGCCGATGGTGGTGTTAAGGCGACTCGATTGCGTGCTTGAGCCCACGAAGGACGCTGTTCTCAAACAGCTGGAGAAGCTGGAAGCGCAGGATATGCCGGAGGCGGCCATGGATCGCCTGCTCGGCAAGGCATCCGACCCAACCCGTAAGCATCCGCTCTACAACACCAGCCCCTACACCTTTGAACGGTTGCTGGGTGACGCTGAGAACATCGCGCCGAATCTGGTCGCCTATATCAACGGCTTTTCGCCGACCGCACGCAGCATTTTCGAGCGTTTTAAGTTCGCCGATCAGATCGAGAAGCTCGACGCCAGCAATCGCCTCTTCACCATCGTAAAGGCGATGGCCGAGGTTGACCTTCACCCCAATCGCATCGATAACCTGCAGATGGGCTACCTGTTCGAGCACTTGATCATGAGGTTCAACGAACAGGCCAACGAAGAGGCGGGAGACCACTTCACCCCGCGTGAGGTCATCCGCCTGATGGCCAACCTCATCTACACTGGCGAACAAGATGTCTACAAGCCAGGCATTTACCGCACGATCTACGACCCGGCCTGTGGTACTGGCGGCATGCTGTCTGAATCCGAGAAGCTTATCCTCTCCCAGAACGAGCGCGCAGAGTTGGCTCTCTATGGTCAGGAGTACAACGACGAGTCTTGGGCCATCTGCTGCTCGGACATGCTGATCAAGGATGAGGAGACCAGCAACATCATCCTTGGGGATACCCTTGGTGACGGCAAGACCCGTGACGGTTTCGAGGGAGACCGCTTCCACTACCTTATGGCCAACCCACCCTTCGGCGTTGAGTGGAAAGACCAGAAATCCATCGTCGAGCGGGAGCACAAGACCATGGGCTTTGCCGGCCGTTTCGGTGCCGGACTCCCAGCCATCAACGACGGCTCGCTGTTGTTCCTGCAACACATGATCGCCAAGATGCACCCCTTCGCCGAGGGTGATGAAGATCAGTCTGGCTCCAAGATCGCGATCGTCTTCAATGGCTCGCCGCTCTTCTCAGGCGATGCCGGTTCCGGGCCGTCCAATATTCGTCGCTGGATTATTGAAAACGACTGGCTCGACACCATCGTCGCGTTACCTGACCAACTCTTCTACAACACCGGCATCTACACCTACGTCTGGCTGGTAACCACCGCAAGGCACCGGAGCGGCGCGGCAAAGTGCAGCTCATAGACGGTACCCGTTTCTTCCAGAAGATGAAGAAGAGCTTAAACAACAAGCGCAACGAGATCAGCGACCAACAGATCACCGATCTCACCCTAATCTACGGCAACTACCGCGACGCTGAGACCGCCGAGGTGCAGATCAACGGTGAAACCGAGACCCGCGTCATCTCCCGCATCTTCGAGAATCGCGAGTTCGGCTTCCTCAAGGTCACGGTCGAGCGTCCGTTGCGGATGAACTTCGAGGCTACTCCGGAGCGAATCGCCGCCCTCGACAAGCAGACGGCCTTCGTCAATCTGGCGACATCAAAGAAGCGTAAGGATGCCACCGCTGCCGAACGTGAGATCGCGATGGGTAAGAAACAGCAATCTGCCATCCGTGCCTTGCTGGCGACCCTCGAAGACAGGGGTAGCTATATGGACCGTGCGGTGTTCGAGGCCGACTTGATGGCGGCCGCGAGCAATGCTGGGCTGAAGATACCCGCGCCCATCAAGAAAGCGATTTTCGCAGCCCTGGGTGAGCGCGATCCCGAAGCCGAGAATTGCCGTGATAGCAAGGGACGACCAGAGCCCGACAGCGAGTTACGCGATACCGAGAACATCCCGCTACCGGAAGGCACGGCGCTGCCCCTCCCGATGGAGTTTGGCCTCGACAAGCCCAATGACCGGCTAATTGAGACCTTCCGCGAAGAGATCGAGTCCTATATGGCACGCGAGGTGTTGCCCCATGTGCCCGATGCCTGGGTCGCATACGACAAGACCAAAGTGGGGTACGAAATCCCAATCAACCGTTATTTCTACGTCTACAAACCGCCGCGCCCGTTGGGTGAGATTCAGGCCGAAATTGCCGAGCTTGAAGGAGAGATTGCCGGGCTGTTGAAAGGGTTGGTGGCATGACCACGCCCAAGTTGCTTTCAGCCTACAAGCTGCCGGTTGAATGGAAGTGCATTCGCCTTCGGTGGCTATCAAAACGCTATGCTGGAGGAACCCCAGATACGAAGAACCCTGAGTACTGGGAAGGAGGCACGATTCCTTGGTTAAATTCTGGGACAGTAAACCAAGGTGTAATCACTGAACCGTCCGAGTACATCACCGAGCTCGCCTTGAAGGAATCTAGCGCGAAGTGGATTCCAAGAGGGGCATTGGTAATGGCGTTAGCCGGTCAAGGGAAGACAAAAGCCACGGTCGGATTCCTAGATATTCGGACTACCGGAAACCAGTCTCTAGCGGCAATAGTTCCCGAAAAGTTGAATGGAAAATACCTTTATTGGTGGCTAGGTAGTCAGTATCTGACGCTTCGTAATCTATCTAGTCAGGACGGACGCGACGGTCTGAATCTGGAGATGATCGGCAGCATCATGTGTCCAGTACCCACGCTCAACACCCAGCAACGCATTGCCCAGTTTCTGGATGAGAAAACAGCCCATATCGACGGTTTGATCGAGAAGAAACGCGCACTGCTTGACCGGCTGGTCGAGAAGCGTCAGGCCCACATCACTCGTTCCGTCACCACGGGTCTCAACCCCGATGCCCCGCTGAAACCCTCCGGCATCGACTGGCTTGGTGATATTCCGGCGCATTGGGAGGTGCTCCCGGTCAAGCGCATTGCTGTTCTAGAGAGCGGTCATACACCCGATCGCAAAGTGGATGCCTACTGGGAGGATTGCGAAATCCCGTGGGTTTCCCTAAATGATACAGCGGCTCTTAGGGCCGGCGACTATATCGCGGATACAACATTCAAGATTAACGACCTTGGCTTGGCAAATTCGTCGGCACGGTTATTACCAGAGCGGGCGGTAGTCTTCACCCGTGATGCAACGATTGGCGAAAGCGCTATCACTACTCGTCCAATGGCTGTTTCGCAGCACATTATCGCTTGGCTATGTGACGAGAAGCGGATTGTCCCGGAATATCTGCTCTTTGCGATCTATGGGATGAAGGGGGAGCTGCTAAGGCTAACCAAAGGTTCAACTGTTGGGACCATCGGCCTTGCAGATGTAAACAGCATTCGTGTTGCAGTTCCGCCTGTCGATGAACAAGAAAGAATCGTTTCCGAGATATTTCGTCAAAAGGAAAAGCTGTCGGATGTGTTGGATGCGGTAAAAGCTTCATTAGAGCGATTAAACGAATACCGCGCGGCGCTGATCACTGCCGCGGTCACGGGGCAGCTTGAGGGGTTGCAATGACACTTGCTGCAGGGGCGTATTTGGAACACTTGAAAGCGTATGTTAACAGCGAATACGTGATGGACGATGGAGCAAGCGGTAGAGTTGTTCTGACCGAAAAGTATTTTCTCCCAGAAGATGTCAAACCCCAAACCCGCAAGATTGAATTACTGATACCTGGTTCGGGTATGGCTTTCAAGCTGGACCATGATGAATTTGAAACGTCCAGGCGAAAACACAAGCCAGCACTTTTCCACTTTCTTGATGACAACGCCAAACCTTGGTCGAAGCGTTGTGATTTCGTAGTGTTTTTTGTCAACCGACGAGCGCTACATGCGGATTGCATCGAGTTCAAGTCGAAAGGCATCAATGGGCAAGCGATCAAAGAACAGCTGAGTGCTGGCGTTTGTTGGCTGCGTTCTCTGAAGCGCACTATAGAGTACTACACAACCTATAACAAAAAGCTAAAAGTACGGAAGTTTGTTTTTGGGACAAACACGAATCCTGGTCCATTTGTCGATGGCAACCAGCAGCTCAACGCTGACCCATCAATTCGTTACTATCATTTTGATGAGGTGCAAGGCCAACCGCTGGTTGAATTAGATAACACCTCGGTACATGAGGTCTGAGGTGTCCGGACACACGGAACGTGATTTCGAGACCGCGATAGAGTTCGAGCTGACCCGCACCGGCGGTTTCGAGAAACGAAACCCCAGCGCGTATGAGGAGGAGCTGGCACTCTTCCCTGATGATGTGTTGGCCTTTCTCCAGGAAACCCAGTCTACAAAGTGGGCGGCGCTCGAGGGATTGCTGGGGCAGAAAACAGCCGCCACAGTTTTAGACGGTTTATCCAAGGAATTGGCGCTTAAGGGCACGCTCCATGTTCTGCGCCATGGTTTCAAATGCTACGGCAAGACTTTTCGCATGGCCTATTTCCAGCCGAATACCAGCATGAATCCGGAGGCGGCGGAGAACTATGCAAAGAACCGGCTAACCATCACCCGTCAGATTGCCTTTACTTCGGTATTGAAGAAACCTGGAGGAGGCAATCGTAGATGCATTATCGATTTGACGTTGGCTGTCAACGGCATCCCAGTCGTCACTGCTGAGCTTAAGAACCCGCTTACCGGTCAGCGAACAGCCGATGCGATGCACCAGTATGAGGTTGATCGTGATGGGCGTGATCGCCTCTTCGCGTTCAAGGAGCGCGCCCTGGTCCATTTCGCGGTGGACCCGGATGAGGTTTGGATGACCACCCAGCTCAAGGGCAAGGAGACCCGTTTTCTGCCTTTTAATCGGGGTGACAATCATGGGGCAGGTAATCCACCCGTGGAAGGCAACTGGAAGACCTGTTATCTCTGGAATGAGGTCCTGCCCGCGGACAGCCTATTGGAGATTTTGCAGCGCTTCATGCACCTTGAGGTGAAAGAGAAGCAGTTCAAGACCGATAAAGGTGTGCGCACGGTGCGTAGGGAGACGATGATTTTTCCGCGCTATCACCAGCTCGATGCGGTGCGCGTCTTGGCCGCCCACGCGAAGGAACATGGATCGGGACGGAACTATTTGATCCAGCATTCGGCTGGTTCCGGTAAATCGAACTCCATTGCCTGGCTCGCCCATCGGCTGGCGAGCCTCCACGATGTCCAGGATGAGAAAGTGTTTCACTCGGTCATCGTGGTCACCGACCGGCGTGTGCTCGATCAGCAGTTGCAGGCAACCATCTACCAGTTCGAGCACAAGACCGGCGTGGTGGAGAAGATCGACGAGGATACTCAGCAACTAGCCCGTGCGCTGTCTCAGGGTACACCCATTGTCATAACCACTATTCAGAAGTTTCCGTTCATCTCCCAAGCGCTCTCGACCTTGGAGAAGAAAGGTAGTGGCGTGACCATTGATACGGCAGGCAAACGCTTCGCCGTGATCGTCGATGAGGCGCACTCGTCCCAGAGCGGCGAGACTGCGACGGCGCTCAAGGGGATGCTGAACAAGCACGGGATAGAGGCAGCCATCGCCGCGCAGCTCTCCGAGGAGGAGGATAGCGATCTGTCGGATGAGGCAAAGGCGGCGGTGCTACGCGATGCACTGCGGCGTGCCCGCCAACCGAATCTGAGTTTCTTTGCCTTCACTGCGACGCCCAAATTCAAAACCAAGGCCCTGTTCGATGAACCGGGCCCATCGGGTGAATCCCCCTTTCACGAATACAGCATGCGCCAGGCTATAGGGGAGGGCTTCATCATGGACGTGCTGCAGAACTACGCCACTTATAAGCGCTTCTTCGGTTTGATCAAACAGGTGGAGGATGATCCCGACGTGCCGCGCAAGAAGGCGGCCAAGGCCTTGTCGCGTTATCTGGAGTTGCACCCGGTCAATATTGAGCAGGTGGTTTCAGTCATCGTCGAGCACTTTCGCCTTTCAGTGATGCACGAGCTTGGTGGGCGGGCCAAGGCGATGGTGGTCACGGGCTCGCGTCTAGCAGCAGTGAAGTACAAGCTCGCGTTTGACCGTTACATCAAGGAGCAGGGTTACACGGGCATACGTTCACTTGTCGCATTCTCTGGTTCGGTTGAAGACCCGGATGATCCCGGGCCGTCTTATACCGAAGTGGCGATGAATGATGGGTTGGCCGAGAGCGAACTTCCTGAGGCCTTCGAGCGAGATGACTACCGGGTGTTACTGGTGGCCGAGAAGTATCAGACCGGTTTCGATCAGCCGCTGTTGCAGACGATGTATGTGGTCAAGCGGTTGGCTGGTGTGCAGGCGGTGCAAACGTTGTCGCGGCTCAATCGCATCGCACCTGGCAAGTCGCGAACCTTTGTACTCGATTTCGCCAATGAGGAGGACGACATCTATCAAGCGTTCAAGCCCTATTACGAAACGACCCCTGTCGGTGAAAACGCCGACCCACAGCGCCTGTCGGAGCTGCAACACCGGCTGTTAGAGTGGGCAGTGTTCACTCAGGACGATGTAAAAGCCTTTTCGGAAGTCTGGTACCGAGGCAAGCGCGATCACTCTGCGAGCGATCATCGGGTTATGAATGCTGTTCTTGATATCGTGGTACAACGCTTTGGTGAGTTGGATGAGGACGAGCGCGAAGAATTTCGCGGCCTGTTGACCGCCTATCGCAACCTCTATTCATTCTTGTCTCAGATAATTCCCTACCAGGATAGCGATCTGGAGAAGCTTTACACCTTCGTTCGCAACTTGATCCTAAAGCTGCCGCCCCCGGGTGATGGCCAAAAGTTTGAGCTGGATGACGAAGTGGCGCTTCAATATTTTAGAGTCCAGCAGATGACCGATGGGTCGATTGATCTCGGAGGCGGGGAAGTCTATCCGCTCAAGGGACCCACTGATGTGGGTACTGCTCAGATTATGGACGAGGAAGTCGCGCTTTCTTCATTAGTCGAGAGGCTCAATGAGCGCTTCGGAACTGACTTCACGGAGGCTGATCAGCTTTTTTTTGATCAGATACGCGCGAGTGCTGAAGATGACGAGAACATCGCTGAAGCGGCCCGTGCCAACAACTACGCCAATTTCTCCGCCTATTTTGATCGAATGCTAGAAGAGCTGTTCATTTCCCGTATGGAAGGCAATGAGGAGATTTTTTCGCGGGTGATGTCGGATACGAGTTTTCGGTCTGCTGCGCATGAGCATTTGGCTCAAGAGATCTTTCGTAGGGTAAGAGAGCAACGGTAGACGCTGTTTTGCTCCCAATACCTAGCGTTGGAAGGCGATGAATTCTTCCCGCCTAGGCTGATTCGGTAGCGGGCGAATCAGCAGTGCTATCAGTATCTAGCCTGACGGCCGATGTCAGCTAAGGACCGTAACAGAACACTACTCACGTAACACGAAGGTGGTGCTTCAGCTTCGACACTTCCATATGCCATTCGGAACGTCCGATTGGTCTGCCGGGTAGATCGCTCATGATCCAGCCGTGTTCTGTTGGCTGGAATTCTGTCACTACGAATTTGAGATTGTTCTGATGGTACACACAGTAGTATCTATCAGACGCTGCACCTAAGACTTTAACAATCACCGCGCTTTGCCCATCGCCGAATTGGAATATCGTTCCCACTCTGAAGTCAGTCATTGGTTTCTCGTGTTTCCCTTGTCGGTTTTCGGCCTAGCAGCGTTCTTGCTGACCTTTCCCGTTCCGGGTGCCCACACCCTACGAGAGGCCACAGTTTAGTGACGGCTCCCCGTTCTTTGTACCAACGACTACGCGAGTTTCTGACGTTGTTGTGCTTACGAGAGATGGCTTGTCTCGTTTATGGAATGTGACCTAGGATTTTTATATCAGGATGAGGGGCATGTTCAGCCTGCCCCGAATCCCTTTGCACCGAAGATGTTACCTATGTCTCCGGTATGAAGTGTTACCCATGTCTCCGGGCAGCACCCTAGTGTCTATGGTGGAGGCGGCGGGAGTTGAACCCGCGTCCGTCAGCACTCTTCCTTCGGATCTTCACATGCTTGGTTCCATCTATTGGTTTCGCCTGGCGACGGCCCGATGGGCAGGGTGTTGCCGGCTATCCCGATTGAGTTTTAGCGTTTCAGCCCCGGGCGAGGCATCCATCGCGATCCTGTGAGCGTTGCACTCAGGATCAATCCACAGGCAGATATCCTCTGAGTTAAGCGGGTTTTAGGCCGCTAGTGCGTAGTTTTCGTCGTTGGCAACTATAAGAGTTACAGCGATTGTTTAACGAGAGTCACTACCCTCTCGGCATGCACCTCAGGCGTCATTACCGGCGTCGAAGCCAAGTCGCCCCCAGTGGGTGGTCATAGATGTATGACCCGGGCGCAGTCTATCAGTTCCCTGCTGTCCCTGATCAACAATGCGCCCGGTTTTGTAGAGATGGGGATAAATCTCACAGAATCAAGGGGTTATTGCGTCTCGTGTTGCCGCTCTAGACGGCGCAACATCTGCTGAGCCCGTTGAGATGGGCCGACGCCCGGTCCGTTTTGGCGACTAAAGTGTGTGGCCTGGTGTTTTGGTGTGATGGTTTATTGGTGATAGGCTGTGAATAACTCAAAACCAACGGGCTGCGGCACCTAATCCTATGAGCAGGCTGACGATTACGCTCGACGATGAATTGCATCGTGCGCTGAAAGAAACGGCTGCCCGGCAGGGACGGTCCATCACTTCGATCATCGAAGAGAGCCTGCGTCTGCGCGGTATCAAGAGTCGCTCCAGCGCTCAGGCGCTGGTGAGTCGATCGCGTGAGCGGGCCGCGATGGAGGCGGATGATGCAGTGACGCTCGCGACAGAGGAGACTCGAGCCGCTCGCCAGCGATGAGCCTGCTCACCTACGTCGTCGATACCAATATCGTCGTAGCGGGTCTGATTACCCGCAGCCCTGAAAGCCCCGTCGTACGTGTTTTGGATTCGATGCTGACTGGCGAACTATTGTTTTACCTCTCGCCCGATCTACTGGATGAGTATCGGACAGTGCTTCTCAGGCCCAAGCTGATGTCGCGGCATGGTTTGAGTGAGAGCGAGATTGATCTGTTGCTGGTCGACATAGCGGCTAACGCGCTGTGGGTCGAGCCAGCAGACGGACCCGCAGCGCCCGATCGAGGTGATGATCATCTCTGGTCGCTGCTGAGTCTGCAGCCGGGGACGGCGCTTATCACCGGCGACCATTTACTGCTTGCTGACGCGACTGCTGAGTTTCTGGTGTTGACCGCCGACGCGTGGCTTCGCCGTGAGAATGGCTAGCGTCAGCTAGAAATTCTGCAAATCCCGCTGGCGCGATCGGCGCTCGCCCTGATCGACGGTGCGCCCGGTTTCTCTGATATGCGGATAAATCTCACATAATCAGAGGGTTGAGCCCTGCTGAGGGCGGGTTCCTGGGGCGATATGGTGAGCGCTCATCACTCCCTGGTTTTGATTGCTTATGGGCATTCGGCTAATATTCCTTACAAGAAGTAAGGAGAATTCCATGCCGACCTCGACCATGACCTCAAAGGGACAAATCACGCTGCCTCGCGAAGTGCGTGAGGCGCTGGGACTCGCGACGGGTGATCGGGTCGATTTCGTGCGCACGGAGGCAGGGTTCGCGCTTGTCCCATTGCGCGGCGAAGTGCGGCGGCTCGAAGGTCGCTTCGCTGGTCGCGACCTAGAGTCGCTATCGGTCGAGCAAATGGACAGGGTCATTGGCGAAGCCGCCGCCGAACGGAACCGCCATTGATCGGTATCGATACCAACGTTCTGGTCCGATTTCTCACCCAGGACGACCCGCAACAGTCGGAGCTCGCGCGGCGCTTCTTTACGCAGGAGCTCAGTGCCAAGGCGCCGGGATTCATTGGGCTGATTGTTCTGGCTGAAACGGTGTGGGTGCTGCAGCGGGCGGATAAGGTGTCAGCAGCCGAGATACTGGAACTCGTTGCGGACTTGCTGCAAAGCCCGGACATCGTGATCGAAGAGCGTGATGTAGTGAGTCGGGCGCTTGCAACGGCTCGACGAGAGTCGTGTGGTCTAACTGATGCGCTGGTGGCCGCGTCAGCGGCGGCTTCTGGGTGCCAGAAGATTGTCAGCTTCGACCGCGCGGCAGTGGGCGCGGGCATGACGTTGCTGTCGTAACCCGCGTGCTTGCGTCCTGCGCCCCTGATGCGTGCTGACTGGGACCCGGATCGACCCAAGCCAGCTAGAAATTCTGCAAATCCCGCTGCTCGCCAAACCGCAGGCCGAGCTGGAACAGCGTTTCGTTCCAAAAATCCGAGTCCTCGATCGACACATACACGCCCAGGTTCTCCATCAGGTAGTAGCGTCCGGTCAGGCCAATGTCCCAGCCGTCGCCGCTGTCCTCCAGCGTGTGGTAGTAGCGCACCCGCGGCTCGACCTCCCAGCGTTCGCCGATGATCCAGCGAAAACCGAGGCTGCCAAACATGCCGGCGTCGTTGCCCTTCGCGTTCCCGCCGGTCGCGAACTCGGCGCGAACGTGGGTGAAGAACATGCCGGCGTCCAGCAGGATGTCGGCGCGCGGCAGAGTGCGCACCATATAGCCCAGGCTGAGAAAGCCGGTGTGGGCCTTCACGTCCGCCGTCGCGGTCGCGTCGTCGTCGGTGTAGCGATATTCGCCGGTCGTGCGCCAGTTGCGATTGATCTGGCCGGAGCTGTAGGCCGAGACGCCGACAATGTCGCCGGAGCCGACGTAGCCGACGGTGCCGTAGTTGTAGCTGAGCTTCTGCGTGGCGAGCGCCGGCGCGGCCAGCGTCAGGCAGACGAGGGCGACGGCGGGCGCTGTCAGGCGGGCGATTGCGAGCGGCGATCTCATGGGTACGTCCTGATTCCGAAGAGAACGAATCGGTCTGAAGCCGATCGGTGAAGTACACAACAACAATAGTAGGCACTGGCAGATGCGACAGGTGTCGAGTGCATCACGCTAGCGGTTTTTGTCGCCGGAAAATCGGCGCTCGCCGGACGATCAGCCGGCGTGCTTCATCAGCCGCTCTTTCTGGCGCGCCCAGTCGCGTTCGGCGACGCTCTTGCGTTTGTCGTGAGCCTGCTTGCCCTTCGCCAGCGCCAGCTCCAACTTCACCTTGTTCTCTTTCCAGTACAGGCGCGTCGCGACGCAGGTATATCCCTTGGCCGTGATCGCGTTGAAGATCCGCGAGATCTCGCGCGCGTGCAGCAAGAGCTTGCGCTGCCTTATGGGGTCGGGAATGACGTGCGTGCTCGCGCTCGCAAGCGGGGTGAAGTGTGCGTTGATCAGCCAGGCCTCGCCGTCGCGCACGTGCACGTAGGTATCGGTGATCTGACCGAGCCCGGCGCGCAGCGCCTTAACCTCCCAGCCCTGCAGGACCAGACCCGCCTCGAACGTGTCCTCGAGCTGGAAGTCGTGGCGCGCGCGGCGGTTCTCGGCGATGGTGATGCCGACGGGTTTCTTTTTCTTCTTTGAAGCCATGACGAGAGTATAAGCGCTCGCCTGCTGTGATCGGCGAGACCCGCTACAATCCGCCGGTTCGCGAGCCCGCAAGGACCCATCATGTCTCTATCTCCGACCCGCACCGAGTCCAGGCACGGCATGTGGTCCAGCCGCTGGCTGTTCATCCTGGCGGCGGCCGGCTCCGCGGTGGGTCTGGGCAATATTTGGAAGTTTCCCTATGTCGCCGGCGACAACGGCGGCGGCGCGTTCGTCGTCATCTATCTACTGTGCGTCGCGATCATCGGCGTGCCGATCATGATCGCGGAGACCTTCATGGGCCGCGCCGGACGGCAGAGCCCCATCAACACGATGCGTCATCTGGTCAAGGAATCGAACGCGGGGGGCTTTTGGACGCTCATCGGCTGGCTCGGCGTTATCACCGGCTTCCTGATCGTCACCTACTACCCGGTCATCGCAGGCTGGGCGCTGAACTACGTGCGGCTGCTCGCGACCGGTGCGCTCGAAGGCGTGACGGCGGAGCAGGCCGAAGGCCTGTTCAATGCCTTCTTGGCCGACCCGCTGCAACTCAGCCTGTGGCACACGCTGTTCATGTTCTTGATGGTCTGGATCGTGGCGGGCGGGGTGTCGAAGGGCATCGAGCGCGCGGTGCGCTGGTTCATGCCGCTGCTGTTCATATTGCTGCTGGTGCTGCTCGGCTATGCGGTGACGGCGGGTGACTTTCAGGCCGGCGTCGATTTCATGATCGGCTTCGACTGGTCGAAGATCACCGTTGACGGCTGGCTGGTGGCGATGGGGCAGGCGTTCTTCACGCTGAGCCTGGGCATGGGCGCCATCATGGCCTACGGCGCGTATGTGCCCGGCGATGCCAAGATCGGCACCACGGTGTTCATGATCGCGGGGCTGGACACGCTGGTGGCCGTGTTGGCCGGACTCGCCATCTTTCCCATCGTCTTCGCCAACGGGCTGGAGCCGGGGCAGGGGCCGGGTCTGATGTTCGTGACCGTTCCGCTGGCGTTCGGGCAGATGGCGCTGGGCACGCTGTTTGGCACGCTGTTCTTTTTGCTGGTGACCTTCGCCGCCGTGACGTCCGCGATTTCGCTGATGGAGCCGGCGCTCGCCTACCTCGTCGAGGAGTACAACGCGAAGCGCGGCCGGGTCGCCATCAGCCTCGGCGTGCTCAGCTGGCTGATCGGTATCGGCTCGGTCCTGTCGTTCAACTATTGGTCGGACGTGCACATCGTCGGCAGCATGACGTTCTTCGACGCGCTCGATTACGTCACCCAGAACATCATGCTGCCGCTGTGTGGCCTGCTGATCGCGCTGTTCGCGGGCTTCGTGCTGCCGCGGCGGATCACTCAGGAACAGCTTGGTATCGACGGCGGCGTCTGGTGGTTCTTGTGGTCGCTCTTGATCAAGGTGGTGGCGCCGGTGGGCGTGCTGGCGGTGTTCGTTTACACGCTGTACGGCACCTTCGCCTAGATCGGTCGGCGATTAGCGCCCGTGCGCGCCATCTCCCGCAGCGCGTTGCTGCCGTATCCGGCGGCGGCGCTGTTCGATCTGGTCGCCGACGTGCGCGCCTATCCGGAGTACCTGTCTGCCGTACACGCCATCGACGTGCTGGAAGAGTCCCCGCAGACCGTCGTGGCCCGGGTGCACGCGGGCGGCGCGGGTATCGAGCAGACGTTCGTCACGCGCAACACGCTGGAACGGCCCGGTCGCATTGGGCTGGAACTGGTAGAGGGCCCGTTCAGCGCCTTCGAGGGCGAGTGGCGCTTCCGGCCGCTGGTTGCCCAAGACGTCGAAGGCGCGCGCGTGACGCTTGATTTGCGCTTCGAGTTCGCCCGCGGCGGCAGGCTGTTCGCGGGCGGCCTGTCGCGCATTCTGGAGCGCGCCGCCGACGGGCTGGTGGCCGCGTTCTCGGAGCGGGCGGCGCAGGTGCTGGGGTCGCCGCCGCGATGACCGCCCGCCTAGGACCAGTCAGGCAAATGGGGCGACGGCGATGAGTCGGCGCGCCAGCGCTTTCTGGCTCGCAGCGCTGTTGCTGCTCGCGATCGATCAGGCGGCGGCCGAACCCTGGGCGAGCGTGCGGGTCGGCGTCGGCGTCGACGTCGTGCGCAACATCTCGGCCGCGGGCATCGGCACCGGGGAGCGATTCGGCGCGGACACAGACGGCGCCATCGCCGACACCACGGTCAACGACGAAACGCCAAGCGTGGCGCTCGGCCTGCATCTGCGTCGCGGCGCGTGGCTGCTGGGGGTCGAGGCGAACTGGCGCTATCGCATGGACTGGGACGTGCGCGCCAACACCTTCAGTCTCGGCGCCGTGACGAACGTCTACAGCAACACCGAAACGCTGGCGACGTTTGCGCAGGCCCGGCGCGAATTTGGCGCCGGCGCGCGCTGGCGCTGGTTCGTCGGCGGCGGCGTCGGCCTCGCGCGGCACAGCACCCAGGCAGAGCACATCGAACGCGCGCGGCTGGGCATCCCAGAGCGCCGGGTCCGTGGGGATCGCCGCAACCGGGCGGCGGCCTGGCATCTGGGCGCGGGCGCAACCCGGGCGCTGCGCGGCGACTGGCTGTGGACGCTGGAGTATCGATTCAGCCACTTTGGCGATGTGCGCAGCGGGCCGTTCCCGGAGCGTGCGGCGCGGCTCGACGCGGACTACACCAGTCACGAACTGGCCGTGAGCTGGCAGCGGCGCCTTAACCGGTGGCCCTGAGTGCGGCGGCGTACAGCGTGCGTTCAGGCAGGGGCTCCGATATTATCCGTCGCCCTTGAAGGGAGGCATCTGTCCGACCATGCAACCTCTGTCCCCATCCGGCTTTGCAGCCCCACGCGCCCTGATCGTTGCCGGTCTGTGCCTGGCACTTCTGCAAGGCTGCGGCTGGCCGCGCGTGCACAAGGTCGTTGTGCAGCAGGGCAACGTGATCTCCCAGTCGATGGTGGACAAGCTCAAGCCGGGTATGACGCGCTCCCAGGTCGCCTACATCATGGGCGAGCCCGTGGTGCGTAACACCTTTAACGACGACCGCTGGGACTACGTCTACACCATCTACAACCCCGGCGTGTTCGATCGTCAAGCGACCATGTCGCTGTTCTTCGAAAACGACCTGCTGGCCTATTTCCGCGGCGACTTCGTGCCCACGGGCGAGCAGGACGCGGCGACTGAGGCCACCGCCGACGTCGCCGATCCCGCCGCCAACGACGAAGACGCGCCGGGCCGCTGATAGCGCCGGCGCCGCGCGGCGCGTCCCAACTGCGATGACGCCACGCAGTTTTTCTGACAGAGTAAGCGCAACCTACTAAACGTTTAGTCAGTCGCCCATGGCGCTCACTCGCTCGCTTCGCGCATCGGTAGTCGCCGGCGCGGCGCTTCTGGCGCTGCTGCCTCGGGGTGCGTGGGGCGAGGCTCAGCACGTGTGGCTCGATTTCGACAGCGGCCGAGACGACGTGTTTGCCTACACGGCCGAGCAGCGCGATCAGGTTCAGGCGCTGATGAAGGCGCACTTCGCGGGCTTCGACGTGCGGCTCGTCCAGAGCGCTCCGGCGACGTCCGAATACAGCCGCATCGTCTTTAACTCGGGCGGCCCGGGCGGGCTTGCCGAGGCGATCGACGCCCGCAATCTCGATCGCGGCGACATTGCCCTCGTCAACGCTTACGGCGTGCTCGCGGGGATGCCGGGCTTGACGGATGACGACGTCGTCATGGCGAGCGCCATCATCGGCTCACACGAGCTCGGCCATCTCTTGGGCCTGCGTCACGGCGACGCCTTCGGCCCGATCGGCATGGGCCTCACGGACAGCAGCCCGCGGCTGGCCGGTCGCTACAGACCGGCGTATCCGGGACCGACGGCGGGTGACGAGACCAACGATCACATCATGGCCTCGCCCGCCTCGGTGGGCTCGTCGCTCGATGACCTGCTGACGCCGTCCTGGTTCTCCGAGCGATCTGCTATGAAGCTCGCCTTCGCCGAGCGCGGCGCGGCCGTGCCGGCGGACGTCGCTGCTGGGCGGCTGCCGCTGGCAGCGCTCGCGGTGCCGAATCCCCTGCTGCGCGGCGACCACGCGGGCGAGACGTTTGTGGTCGACGCGGCCGTCGTGCTCGGATCCCGACCGGCGGGACGGTTCACGTTCGAGGCCGCCGCGGGCGATCTGCTCAACGTAGAGCTGATGTCGCAGGTGCTGCGCCGCATCGAGTCCCCGATCGATCCGCTCGTTCGGGTGCTGAATTCGGCCGGCGAGCCGGTCCCCTATGGACCAGCCGGTACGACGGCCGTAAACGACGACGAGTTCGAGAGTCGCGATGCCGTCCTGCTCGACCTGCGCCTGCCTGCGGACGACACCTATACCGTCGTCGTCGCGGAGAGCCCGAGCGCCCTTGCTGACGCCACCGGCGCCGCCGCGAACGCGGCTGACTACGAGCTGCTGGCCACGCGCTTTGCCCTGGCGGGGGACGCGGGACCGCCGGCGCCACCGGGCGGGCTGCTCGACATCCTCAGCGTCGACGTGCCGGCGCGGCGCGGGCGCGCGTCGCGTCTCGTCGACGGCGATCTCGGCACGGCCTGGGTCGGCGTTGGCGCCGCGACCTACTTCGACATCGAGCTGGCGGACGTCAGCCGTATCGACGCGCTCGCGATTGCGACTCGTGCCGATCACGCGCACGCGCTGCGGATCTCTGTCGATGGCGAGGCGGTGTGGGAGGCGATGACGCAGGCCACCGAGGACGTTGTTTCGCAGCTCATTGAGCTGCCGGCGGGTACCAGCGGTCGGCGCGTGCGGGTGCGCTCCCTGTCCCAGCCGCGTTTCGTGGTCGCCGAAGTCGCGCTGCGCGGCAGGGCACCCGCCACGCTCGAACCCGTCTTGGTGCGCGCCTCGACGGCGGTGGCGCAGGGCCGCGCGGCTAATCTGATCGACGGCAGGCTGTCGTCGTCATGGCGCAACGACGGCACGGCGGAGACCGCGTACGTCGAGGTCAGCGTCGCCTCGCCGCGGCGCCTGCCGGTGCTGCAAGTCGCCCCGGCCGTGAATCGATCGATGCTGGTGGACGTGCTGGTCGACGGCGTCTTCAGCCGGCAGATTCAGCTCCAGGCGCGCCCGGAACGGGGCCTGCAGTCTTTCGAGCTGAACGAGACCGGCCAGACGATCCGCCTGGAGCTGCGCGGCGATCGCCGGCTGCGCCTCCACGAGGTGGCGCTCAGCGCGACGAAGTGAGCGCCCGCTGCGGCGGCAAGCCCATGCGGCTGCGCTAGCGCGACGCCTCGATCTCTTTCAGCATCATGTCGAGCTCGGGATCGATCGGTTCGACGGTCGGCGGCGCCGTCGCGAACTGGGCGAGGCGATCCGCGATTGGCTGCCAGTCGACGCGCTCGTCGGTATGTATGTGGGCGAGCGGCCGATGGCCGGGATCCTGATCCCACGCGCCCGCGGGGATCTGCCAGCTGTCCCTGCGTTTGTCGAACACCGGCATCGCCCCGCCGCACTGGCGACAGAAGCTGGCCTCGAAGTCCTTTTCCGGCACCGCAAAGTGCTTCAGCTCCGACTCGCCCCACGCCCAGCGGAAGCCCCAGCTCGGGACGTAGGAATAGGTCGCGAACGGCGCGGAGCAGGCCTTGCGATCCACCTCGCGATGGCTGTGGTGCATGGTCTCGGTGACGTGTTCGGCCACGAAGCTCACGGCGCCGCAGTGGCAGCTACCGCTAATGCTGTTGTACTCGGGGCTGGGCCGCGACACCGTCGGCTCCGGCTTGCCCTCGAACTGCGGCGGAAACGCGGGCAGCTGTGGGGCCCCGGACGGAATCTGAAACCAGCACGCGGCATCGGCCGTGAACAGGTGCGAGTCCAGCTCGCGCCCGGGCGCGCCGTCGAGATTTCCGGCAGGTACGAGCGCGAGCATGGCGTCCGCGTCGATCGTCGGCGTGACCGAGCCGCAGCTAGAGCAGAAGCTGCGTAGCGAGCCTTCACTGGATGCGTACTGCGTCAGATGATCGCGGCCGGACAGGAAGCGAAACGCATCGATCGGAATCGCGACGTACGCGCCGAACGCCGCGCCGTGGAGCTTGCGGCAGATGCTGCAGTGACACCAGGAATGCGCCAGCGGCGGCGCCGTGAGTTCCCACTCCACCGCGCCGCACAGGCAGCTGCCCGATTGGCAGCTCTCGGGGCGTGACGTCGCGGACGAGTTATCGTTGTTATCCGGCATGGTCGACTCGATCAGGCGGTTTCCAGAACGCTCGCGCTCACGCGGCCGGGCACGGCGGCCCAGGCGCTGGCGAGTCGCGATGCTTCGAATGCCTTGCGCGCTTCGCCCAGTTCGAAGGAACCGGTCAGCTCGGCGTAGCATTCCAGCAGGCGCGGGAATTCGGGGTGGGTCAGCTCGATGTCGAGTCGAATGTTGCGCAGCAGATCTACGCAGCGCTCGGCGGCGGCGCGGGTCTCGGGGTGCTGCAACCAGTCGTTGGCAGACATAACGGGCTCCTTCTCGTTGTCTGTGGTCGCGCCTTGTTCTTGGCTTCATCGGACGCGGTCCTAGGAATAGTAGTCGTCCTGCGGGGGTGAACTGAGAACCACTTCACGTGTTGGACGATTCCGAGCGCACGCTCGTGGGGCGTCGATTGCGGCCAGTGAGAGCCACTTGGCGGTTCGCGGTGGTCGGCGGTCGCGCTCGAGGCGGACTGTGCTGCGCCGCGTGCCGCGCGCATGGATTGGTAAATCGCGGGAGCCGCTGCGCCCGGCGGCGCGGCGTCTAGGCCTGACTGATCAGCGTCTTCGCGTAGCTGGTGGTTTCGGCGCTGATCTCCGCGCCGCCTAGCATGCGGGCGACCTCGTCGATGCGCTCGGCGTCATCCAGCGGCACGATGGAGCTGTCGCTGTTCTTGTCCTTTTGCACCAGCAGGTGTTGATGGCCCAGCGCCGCAACCTGCGGCGCGTGGGTGACGCACAGAACCTGGCAGTTGGCGCTCAGGTCGCGCAGCAGCCGACCCAGCGTGTCCGCGGTCGTGCCGCCGACGCCGACGTCCGCCTCGTCCAGCACCAGCGTGGGCATATTGGTGCGCTCTGCGGCGACGACCTGTATAGCGAGCGCGATGCGCGCCCGCTCGCCGCCCGAGGCGATCTTCTGCAGCGGACCCGCAGGCTGCTTGGGGTTGGTGCGGACGGTGAACTCGATGCTTTCCAGCCCGCCCGGTCCGCGTGCGTCGTGAAACGCCACGCCCAGCTCGCCAGCGGCGATGCCGAGCGCGCTCATCTGTTCGCTCACGGCCTTGCAGAACGGTTTAACCGCGGCCTTACGGGCGTTGCTGAGTTTGGCGGCCGCCTTCTCGAACGCGGCTTTGCGACTCGCTACTTCGTCCGCCAGGGACGCAAGCTCCGCCTCGCCGCCGCGAATGGCGGCCAGTTCGTCGGTGACGCGCTGGTGGTGCTCTGCCAGCGCCTCGGGCTCGACGCGGTGCTTGCGGGCGTGCTCGTGCAGCAGCGCGAGGCGAGCCTCCGCGCGGGCGAAGGCCTCCGGGTCGCCGTCGAGACTGTCGCGGTAGTGGCGCAGCTCGGCCGCGGCCTCGTCGACGTGTGCCTCGGCGGTGCTGAGCAGATCCTGGGCGGCTGCCAGACTCGGGTGTTCGTCGCTCAGCGCCTGCAGCCGATGACTGAGCTCCGCGATCGGATTGCCATCCCCCAGCGCGCCTAGGCAGGCATCGGTCGCTGCCTGCAGATCGCCGAGCTGGGCCAGCCGCCGGTGCTCGGCCTCCAGCCGCGGCATCTCGTCGGGGCGCAGCCCCAGGCCGTCCAGTTCCTCGACCTGGTACTCGAGTAGTGCGGCCCGATCGCTGTCGCCGCCCAGTCGCGCCAGCAGCGCCTCGCGGCGTTCCGCCGCGGTGCGCCAGGCAACGTAGGTGTCGCGCGCGCTCTCGCGCAGCGCCGGCTTGACGCCAAAATCGTCGAGCAGCATAAGCTGCACATCGCGCTTCAGCAGGCGCTGGTGATCGTCCTGTGCGTGAATGTCGACCAGCGTAGAGGCGAGCGTAGCGAGGTCGCCGCGGTTCACCGGTACGCCGTTGATGAAGGCGCGTGAGCGCCCCTCTTTCGTGATAACGCGTCGCAGCAGACAGCGGCCGGGCTCATCCGCATCCGCCAGCTCGTGGGAGGCGAGGATGCTCTCGGCTACCGAGTTGCCCGTGATGTCGAACTCTGCGCTGATGTCTGCGCGGGATGCCCCCTGGCGCACACGGTCGGCGCTGGCGCGTTCGCCCAGCACCATGCCCAGCGCACCGAGCAGGATCGACTTGCCCGCGCCGGATTCGCCGGTGATGACGGTCAGGCCGGATGACCAGTCCACGGACAGGCGCCGGACCAGGGCAAAGTCGGTAACGGTGAGTTGCTGCAGCATCGCGGCAGATTAGCCGAACGCACCGGCTGTCGCGACAGTCACTTGTCAGATTCGGCGCTGAGAGAACGGCCAGACGCGGGTGCACGCGGCGGCGTTCTTTCTCCGGGCGATCCCGTCTGGCGCGGTGCCTTTTCCCCGACCCCGCGTTACCATCGCTGCGGCGCTCGCGCCGCGGTTTGGTGCCGCTCGGTCGCGGGCCGCTTGCGGTGGCGGGGCCTCGATGCGCCGCCACGACACTGGCTAGACCTGACTGGTTGCCGCATGCAGTCGAACGATGATCTTGCGCTACCGGACCGCGCGCAGACCCTGCTGAAAGTGTTGATCGAGCGCTATCTGGACGACGGCGCGCCGGTCGCGTCGAAGACCCTGGCGCAGACGCCCGGCGTCGCCGTCAGTCCTGCGACCGTGCGCAACATCATGGCGGATCTCGAGGCGCGCGGCTTCGTGCAGTCACCGCATACCTCCGCCGGCAAGGTGCCCACCGTCCCCGGCCTGCGCCTGTTTGTCGACAGCCTGCTATCTGTGCAGCCGCTGACCGCCGCGCGGGTGAAGGCGCTGCGCACGGGGCTGTCACCGGATCTGTCGGCCAACGAACTGGTCGACAGCGCGTCGCGGCTGGTGGCCCAGCTAACGAGCATGGCGGGCGTCGTCACCCTGCCGCGCTTCGAGGTGGCCGAGCTGCGACAGATCGAGTTCCTGCCGCTGTCCGGCGATCGCGTGCTGGTCATCCTGGTCATCAACGACCGCGAAGTGCAAAACCGGGTCATCCACACCACTCGCGACTACAGCCAGGCCGAGCTGAACGCCGCCGCCAACTACATCAACGCCAACTTCGCGGGCAACTCGCTGCAGCACACGCGCGAGGCGCTGCATCGCTCGATGCAGGAAGACAAGGACGAAATGACCGACATCCTGCAGGCGGCGGTCGACCTCGCGGGGCCGGCGCTCGAAGAGGAGGAGGCGGAGAGCGATTACCGGATGACCGGCGAGCAGAATCTCCTGCAGCCCGATCCCGATCTGATGCAGAAGATGTTCGAGGCGTTCGCGGAGAAGGGCCGCATCCTGCACCTGCTCGATCGCTGCCTCGACAGTGACGGCGTGCAGCTCTTCATCGGCGAGGAGTCCGGCTATCGGCTGCTGGGAGACATGAGCCTGATCGCCTCCTCCTACGAGATCAACGGCCAGGTCGCGGGGGTGCTGGGGGTGATCGGCCCGACCCGCATGGCCTATAAGGACGTCATCCCGATCGTTGACGTGACGGCGCGGCTGCTCGGCGCCGCCATCGAGGGCGAGCGTTGAAAGCTGGGGTCAGAGTAGGGGGGGGAGTGGGGGCAAGGGACACAAAAAAAAAAAC
>JBCCGT010000006.1:0-233352 GCA_039029135.1 Pseudomonadota bacterium
CCGGCCTTGGCTCCGTCCCTTGTACTTCCAACCCTTTCTCGAGAACGTCTGTTCCAAGGTTGCGGGGAGGAACATGCAGCCCAACGTCACGAATGAGGCCTTCGCCATCTTCGCCGCTCTCTCTTTCATCGAATCTTGCGTTCTCGACCGACGACGGCCCGAACTCTGACCCCAACTCTGACCCTTACTCTGACCCCAGGCTTACGCCCCACCCTCACGCATAAACCGTCAAGCCTGACGGCGTCACATCCAGCAACCTCTGCGCCGCCTCGGGCAGGCGCGCGATCGATTCGCGCGAATTGGTCACCAGATGATTTTCGATCGGCCGCAGCCAGCTCGGGATGTAGCCGAGATACAGTCCCATCCGTACCGCATCAGTGCGATTCTCGCCGCCAGAGTGCAGCACGTTGCCCACATAGAGCAGCGCTGAGCCGCGCGGCATCGCGGCGAGACAGATCTCGTCGTCTCGCGCCGTGCGATCGGCCGACCAGCGATGGCTGCCGGGCACGACGCGCGTCGCGCCGTTGTCGGCGGTGAAGTCTGTGAGCGCGCAGTTGGCGCTGAGCAGTATCTCGCCATCTTCAGCAGCCTGAGCCCGCGCCCAGGACACGGCGTCGTTGTGCAGCATTTGGTTCGTCTG
Source organism: Pseudomonadota bacterium (assembly GCA_039029135.1). Lineage (GTDB taxonomy): Bacteria > Pseudomonadota > Gammaproteobacteria > Pseudomonadales > Azotimanducaceae > JALZVT01. The sequence goes on from JBCCGT010000006.1 coordinate 641, forward strand.
CCCTGAGCCCAGCGCCATGAGCTCTGCGTTGCTCAGGCGCAGGTCGCGACCGATGCCGGTTTCAATAAACCAGCGCTCGGCGAGTGTCAGGAAGAGCGGCTGAGTTAGGACATCGACCATGTGCGGAGAGCGCTCGAACAGGCCGTGCAGGCGCTTGGTCTGCAGGCCGTAAAATTCGTCGCGATAGTTGAACTCGTCGACGCCCCACACGAGCGCGTCGAGGTGCGGTTGGAAGTCATTACACAGCGCATCGATGAGGCCGTCGTCGTGCACGCCCAGCGCGATGCAGGCGCCGTCTGTATCCAGCGCCTGCGCGATCTCGTCGACCTGATGAACCGCGCAGCGCGCGAGCTGCGGCACCGCGCTAGCTCTTGGCCTGCTCCGCCGCCTTTTCCGTCGCCTCGACCGAGTGCGGGCGAATGGCGGTCGCGTCCGTGAAGCCTTCCTGCATGGCCTCGGCCGCTCGCTCGTTGTCTTGGATCTTGCTCATGATCGCAGCACCCGCGCGATCCCAGGAGCCGCGGTTGGCGATGACAAATTCGTTGGATTCGCGATAGCCGGCGAGCATGCCGTTGACCTCGGGAATCACGTAGCGGGCCACCAGATCCCAGCTGCGGCGGCTGTTCTCGCGGTTGGCCCAGTCGTGACAGAAGCCGATGACGGTGCCGAAGCCGCCGGTGAGTTCGACCATCTCGCGAATGCGGGCGACCAGGTCGTCCGGCGTACCGATGACGGCCGTGCTGCCGTCCGCGAACGCCGTGGCGTCGACCGCCTCATCGGGACTCGCGAACACCGTGCCCTCGCCGGCCGCGAGGGTGCCGACCGTGTAGTCGTTGTTGTGATGCATCAGACCGGGGCCGGCCTGGGCGCGCGCCTCTTCGCGCGTCTCCGCGATGTGCCAGCTCATAACGATGCGCCAGTTGCTGCGATCGACAACAGCGCCGCTGTCCGTCGCGGCGTCCTCGGCAAAGCTCCACTGCAGCGGCAGCGACTGGATGCCCGCTTTGGTCATAGAGCCGATCGACAGCACGCCGGTGCCGTGCTTGCCCGCGAGCGTCATGCCCGACGGCGAGACCATCGACGCCACCGCGAACGGAATCTCGTCCTGCAGCGGTAGCAGCTGCAGCTTGGCATCGCGCAACTTGAACCACTCGCTGTCGTAGGAGAACCGCTCCCCGCCCGCGAACAGCCGCTTGATCACACCGATCGCCTCATCCTGTCGGTCGCGCAGCACCATCGGGTCAATGCCCATGGTGTGCGCATCCGACGGCAGCGCGCCGGGACCGGTGCCAAAAATCAGCCGGCCGCGGCTCTGATGGTCAAGCTGCACCATGCGCTGGGCGACCATGAACGGGTGGTGATAGGGCAGCGAGACGACGCCGGTACCGAGCCGTATGCGCTGGGTGCGCTCGGCCGCCGCTGCCAGAAACAGCTCGGGCGAGGCAATGACCTCCCAGCCCGTCGAGTGGTGTTCGCCGCACCAGAACTCATCGAAACCGAGCGCGTCGAGATGCTCGACGAGCTGCAGATCGCTCTGCAGCTGCAGCATCGGGTGTTCGCCAATCGGGTGGTGCGGCGCGACGAACGCGCCAAACTTCAGCCTGGTCATGTTGCTTCCCCTCACTTCTATTTCTTTGAGCAAAGGGGACAGTCTAGCGTTTCTGGGCCGCGAAGCGGCACGGCCGCCTGCCACCGGCCCGATCCTGCCCAGATCGTCAGCAAACCGACGGCAACGCGACAAGTTCGCGCCCTGTACTACGCTTTTTTGAGTCCCCGGTTGCCTCGGCAGGTGCGGGCGCCGTCCAACGTAGTCATACAGCAGTCGTGCGAGGTACTGGCGTGTTCGAAACATCTGATTGGCGGACGTGGCGTAAGAGTCGATGCGTGCGCCAGCTCCTGATCGGGCTGCTGCTCGCCGGTAGCGCGGCCATCGGAACGGCCGACCCGCTGCCGACGCTCAATCCCGGCGCGTGGCCCGCGCTCGACACGCCGTTTCGGGCCCTGCCGCAGGTCGAGGCGCGGATCGACGCGCTGCTGCGCCGCATGACGTTGGAAGAGAAAGTCGGGCAGATGGTGCAGGCGGAGATTCGCTTCGCTTCCCCCGCCGATGTGCGGGATTTTCATCTCGGCAGCGTGCTGAGCGGTGGTGGGAGCTGGCCCGACGGCAATCCGCTGTCGAGCCCCGAAGACTGGCGGCGCCTGACCGGCGAATATCACAACGCATCGCTGGAAACGCGACTAAGCATCCCGTTGCTGTGGGGCGTCGATGCCGTGCACGGCCACAACAACGTGGTCGGCGCCACGCTGTTTCCGCACAACATCGGTCTGGGTGCCGCAAACAACGCGCGACTGATGTACGAGATCGGCCGCGCGACCGCGTTGGAGACCGCCGCCACCGGCATCGATTGGACCTTCGCCCCAACGCTAGCCGTTGCCCGTGACGATCGCTGGGGGCGCACCTATGAAAGCTATTCCGAGGATCCCGCCACCGTCGCGCGCATGGGCACCGCGATCGCGCGTGGCTTGCACGGCGCACAGGAACCCGACAACAGCGTGACCGGTTCGCTGATCACCACCGCAAAACACTTCATCGGCGACGGCGGCACGCTGGCCGGTACGGATCGCGGCGACACGCTGACCAACGAATCAACCCTGCGCACGCGTCACGCAAGCGCGTATTACGCGACGTTGAACGCCGGCACACAAACGGTGATGGCTTCATTCTCGAGTTGGCGCGGCGCAAAGCTGCATGGCGGGAGCTATCTGCTCACCACCATCCTGCGCGAGCGCATGGGTTTCGACGGTCTGGTGCTGGGCGACTGGAACGGTCACGAGGTGATCGACGGTTGCAAAATTCGATCGTGCGCGACCGCGATCAACGCGGGTGTCGACATGGTGATGGTGCCGGAGCACTGGCGGTCCTTCATCTACAATACTTTGGAAGACGTTGTGACCGGCGCGATCTCGGCCGCGCGCGTCGACGAGGCGGTGCGTCGCATCCTGCGAGTGAAGATACGCGCAGGACTGTTCGAGAAGGACCTGGACAAGCTGCCGAGCGCGTCTGTAGTCGGCAGCCCCGAACATCGCGCGCTCGCGCGCGAGGCGGCGCGGCAGTCGTTGGTGTTGTTGAAGAACGAACCGCCGATCCCGGATCAGCGCATCAAGCACGCGCCGACCAGCGTGCGCGAACCGGTGCTACCGCTGCGCGCGAATCAAACCATCCTGGTTGCTGGTAACGGCGCGGATGACCTCGCGCGTCAGACGGGCGGGTGGACCGTCACCTGGCAGGGCACCGATAACCCTCGCGTGCACTATCGCGGCGCGACGTCGATTCTGGAAGGCATCAGCGAAACGGTTAGTCGTATCGGTGGCACCGTCGTCACCGATACGAAGTTCCGCAAGTCGGCAACACCGGACGTCGCGGTGATCGTGTTTGGTGAAGAGCCCTATACGGAGTTTTTCGGCGATCGGGAACATCTGGAGTACAACAAGTACGATCGCAAGTCCTGGCGGCTACTGAAACGCCTGCATCGCAAGGGCATTCCGACGGTGGCCGTGTTCCTGTCGGGTCGACCGATGGTGGTGAGCCAGGAGCTGCTGCACGCGGATGCGTTTATCGCGGCGTGGTTGCCGGGATCGGAGGGGGGTGCGATCGCGGATGCGCTGTTTGCGACCGATGACTTTAACTTCGCGGGCCGGCTGTCGTTCAGTTGGCCCAAAGATGCGGAGCAGGCAGCGCCGAACTTTGACGACGACGTTTACCTGCCGCTGTTTCCGGTGGGGTATGGGTTGCGGTACGCGGCCAACAACTAGTGAAGAAAGATGTGGGGTCAGACTCGCGACTCTCACCCCGTCGATTGGTTTCGTTAAACCGCGACGTCTAGCAAAGCCTGGGGATTCTGGTGTGCGATAGCTAGAAGTGTTTTTGCTGGACGAGGTGGCGCGCGCCGCCCTTGTTCCCATTCTTGTAGCGTGCGCACGGACACATTCAGTAGTTTGGCAAACTGCGATTCAGACAGAGCGGTTTTGGCACGAATCTCGGCAACTCCTGGGACGGTGGGGATGCGTCCGGTCTTACCCGTCTTGATGCTACGCACACCATCAAGAATCTCTTTGCCAATGTCTCTGTCTTCGACTTGCTTAGGCATCTTCAATCTCTTTCTTAATCTGGCGCAATACATGGGCGGGAATATTGCCTCGCACATTTTTGGGGTAAAGCGTCAGCGTCCATACTTCGCCTTTGGCAGAGGCGAAATAGTAAATCACCCTCAGCCCTCATCGAGGGAATCGGAGGCAATACTCGTGAATAACGGAGTTTCGACAAACGTCAGCACAACCAATATTGTACGTCATAGACCCATATTAGAAAGGTAGCAATACAGAGTGACGTGAGGGTCAGAGTCGTTACTCTGACCCTAAAAATCCGCGAGATCGTCAATATCATCGACGAGTATCCGGAGACGGTCGAAGAAGCCATGCAGCTACTCGCCGACGAGCCGGGCATAGGCGAAACCCATTCGCTCAAGCGACTGGCGAAACACTGGCACAAGGCGGCTCGTCCCTGAGCCGAAAGAAAGTCTCCTGCGATGCGGGGGCGCGCATCGCAGGCGTGGCACGATTAGACCGGAAAGTCTTACGCCTTAAACGCTAAGAGCCAATGATCCCGCCATCGCGGCGGGTGATGACGATGGTGGCGTCGCGGGGGATCGTCTCACCATCGAATGGGGCCGGGAAATTCGTGCGACTGGGGTCGCCGTTGCCCGGATGCTGCGTGTTGATGAACATCGTGCGCCGATCCGGGGTCACGGCGATGCCAGTGATCTCGTCCGAGGTCACGCCAGCGAACAAACGCTTCAACTGGCCGTTGCGCGGATTCGCCACAACCATCTGATTGTTCATGCCGTCTGGCTGGCCACCGTCCGTCTGAATAAACAGCCGACCGTTCGGATCGGCCCACATGCCGTCGGGGTCCGTGAAGGTATCTGGCGTATCTCGGGTTGAGGCCGCGAAAATGAAGATGTCCCAGGTGAACGTCATACCCACATGGTCATCTGAATCGCGCCAGCGAATGATGTGACCATCAGGATTGGCGCGAGTGGGTTGGCTGCATTACCTTCCGTGCGTCGGCTGTTGTTGGTCAGCGTGCAGTAAACATCGCCGTTGGGCGCAACCGTGGTCCACTCCGGGCGATCCATCGGCGTCGCGCCCAGGATATCGGCCGCTACGCGTGCGTAGATCAAGACCTCGGCCTGGCTACCGAAGCGTTCAGCCAGCGCCGGGTTTCCGATCGTCAGTTCCAGCCACTCACCCGTGCCGTCCTCGTCGAAATGAGCCACGTACAGCTGGCCCTCATCGAGGCTCTCATGCCTTGTGCCAGCATATCCCTGTGATCACCGCTGGAGACGAACTTGTAGATGTAGTCAAAGCGCTGATCGTCCCCCATGTAGCCCACAGCGCGACCATCTTTGCCGATGGTGAGCGCGATGCCTTCGTGCTTCACGCGGCCAAGCGCGGTGCGCTTCTTCGGCTTGGCATCTGGGTCGAACGGATCGATTTCAACAATCCAACCGAAGCGGTTTTCCTCGTTACGATAGTCTTCATCTGAAAGGTCGAAGCGACGGTCGAACAGGTACCAGCCGTAATTGAAGCCGGCACTCGAGAAACCGTAGCGCGCCTGCTCTTCAGACGGGATCCACGTCGAGTTCGCATTGGTTGCGCCGAAGTATCCGTTGAAGTTCTCTTCGCAGGTCAGGTAAGTGCCCCAGGGGGTGTAACCGTTCCCACAGTTGTTCACCGTACCCAGCGGAACGTTACCGTTTGGAGTTTGTAGCAGTTCGGAATCAGCCGCGGGACCCGTGAACTCTACGGGCGGGTTGACGTGAACGCGACGCGCGAACGGGCTGTTGAGTGTGACCCAGCGATTGCCTCGCTTAGCGACCTCGATAACGGATACTCCATGCGCATGCTGCGATGTGCGAACGTCCTCGAGACTACGCGGTAGAGCACCGGAACTGTTGCCGCTGCCGGGCGCACCGTAGCCAAGTAGCGTCGAGTTGGTGATGAACTCGTGATTAATACACATGACACCACGGGTATTCGACGGGCCGTTGTCAGTACGACGGCCGAAAAACCACATGCCGTCATGGCCACCGCCCATCTGCAGCGCCTGGTTTTTTGCGCTCGGCGGGTAATTATAGGCCGGTCCGCTGGGCTCGATTGGGTCGCCCCAAGGCGCCAGCACGTTCCACTCGTAATCCGCCGAGATTGTCGGCCATGGTCCGGTTGCCTTGGCTTTCGGCAACGCGCGGAAGCCGATGAAGTCGCCGGCGCTCGAGACGCTGGGAATAGAAGGCGCAACAAACGCCGTAGCGCCAGCGAGGCCGCCCTTTAAGACGCCGCGGCGGTTCAGATTGACACTCAGAACATCCTGGAATGGGCGTTTGCCCGATTGGTTGACGACTTCGTCGTCTTCGCGAACCTCAGGCTCTTGAATCATCTCTGCCATGTCGTTGGATCCCCCAAAGGTTAACTAACAAGCGGGGAAATGATCAGGAGCATGGATGTCACCGCGGTGACAGTTCGGTGTCAGAAGCGTGACGATTCGATGGCAATTGCATGACAGCCGATAGCCCAAGTGTCAGGCCGGGCGCCAACTGGATAACTGAGGCGGGGCGGAGTCGCGCTCAGTCGGGTGTATCGAGAAATCCGCTACGATCGAGGAGAGTCAGCAATCCGGCGCCGCACCATCCTGCCCACATGACCCAGGTTGCAATGCGATCAAATAGCCGAGGTCGTTGAGGAACCTGCTCTGCCTGCCCGGATGTGAGTTCCGGGTAGGCGATTGCCAGATACACCGCGACAAAGAACGCCAATGTACCAATCGCGAATAGAGAGTATTTCACCGTACCGAGCATAGTTCAGCGCCCCCGCGTAAGCCCTTGAGCCAGGCAAACCGGAAGAAGGCACCAGCGATGATCGTTTTTGCGCAAATCAGATATCGGTCGAGCGCGGCGATTACAACGAGGTCAGTCGCTTGTTCGGATAAAATGCGAGCATCAGCTGCTCTTTGATCGACAGCGCCACTGCTCTGCCAGCACCAATCCTTTCCACCTGAGTATCACCGCAGTAGGTTCCGAAGAGACGGTCCCACAGAATGATATTGCAGCCATAGTTGCTGTCGCTCTGTCGGCGATCCAGAGAGTGGTGCACATGATGCTGCTGCGCCGTTGCGAACACCCAGTCATAGACCGGCATGGATCTCAGCGGCAAATTCGAGTGGTTTAACTTGCCGTTCCACATCCCAAACGCCGCAGAGACTGCGATTACCTCGTCGCTGGCACCTGCGAAAGCGAGAATGATAGGTGTGCTGACGGCCAGCGCGAGATACTCCAACGGATGCGTGCGCGCACCGCGCATACAGCTCATCTTGGTGATGTGGTGGTGTGTGGCGTGCATACGCCAAAATAACAGCGTTTCATGTTGAACGCGATGCAACCAGTAGTAGATAAAGCTGGAGCAGATACGCAGCAGGAGCGCTGCGGCGACAAGCCCCCAAACGCTCTCGGGCGTCATAGAGAAATCGAGTGGGCTTCGATCGCGAATTGCCCTGAATCCCTCCGACACGGGTGTCTTGTAGAAGTCGCTAATGAGCGGACCCCACAGCATCGCACCAAACGCGATCCAGAATCCGTCTTCAGCGAGCTCGTTTGGCTTGAGAATCCAGTCTTTTCGTTTGGTCCAGATTCGCTCTGCGAAGATCAACAGCGGGATTGGCAGAACGATCATGAACAAAGCGTAGAGCTTGTGATTCATCCATTCGCCAGTGACCATTGTCGCCACAAGAAACATGGAGCCGAGCACCAGTACGGGCTGAGCAATGGTCCACAGCACGTTCGACAAGACTTCGGAAGTACCTTCTAGCTGGGAGGACTCGGGCCCCGCAGTGTCATTATCAGACTCAGTAAACGCGTTTCCGGCACCGTCGGCGATATCCATCGTCTGACCGCTCATCCCAGGACTCCTGTGACTTTGCCCGCTACCCATCGGCTAGCGCGCGTGCGAGCCGTGCGGCATGACACGACGAAAACACACTCCCAACCCTGGAAAGCAAAATCAAGGCCATACGCGACCATCGGCTGCTAGTCGAAAGTGATCACTAACCCATCGGCCCCAATCGATCGCGGCTTTCCGCCAGATTCAGAGGCGACGCGGGCAACAGCAATGCGTTAAACGGACAGCAAACGCCATCAAAGTGCGCACACATTCCGTGCGACTCAGGCACCGTTCCCGCACCTGCGCACAGAATTACAGCAACCAAAGAGGTCAACCGCCACGCGCACTCGTACTCTGGTGACGCGCAGCTGTGGCATGCAACTTGCTCAAGCGACAAGTAGGGAGGACTACCAGGCTGCGACAAGAAGAGAAAAACCGATTGAAGCAAACAATAAGAGATAGAGCAAAGAACACCGGAATGGTGGTGTCGGAAGTAGTTACGGCGATTCTCTTCGTGGTCATAGTGACCGCCGTCGGGTTCGGCATCTACGTAAACGGGGAACGCAACGACATGGTCGACCAGGCGAAGCAGAGCATCGCCGCAATCACCGAACGCGTGCAGGCGGTAAAGGAGAGTGGCGAAGACATCGCCTGCACCAACGCTCTGGTCGACGAGGCACTGCTCGCCAACCGTTTCCTGTCGCTCGCCATCAAGGCGGTACCCGTTGACGAGGCCGATCCCGCAAGCGCCATGACCGCAGGCCTGCGCATCCGTGGCAACGAGGAGATCGACGGTCGAGACGCATACGCGACGGCCAACCTACTGTTCGAAGCACTCAAGGATGATGACCAAGCGAATCTGCGCAAGATCAAGAAAGATGAGGACGCGCGGAGCATGAACTTCTCTGTCATGCTTTTCAAGGACGCCGTCTGTGCCGCCTGATCAGCAAGACTTTTTTTACCAACAGCCCATTTTTTCGAACTGCAACTGAACAAAAAGCTTCGTTAGCCTTCCTCCTCGCTGCTTGCCGGAAACTCCGAGCTTGCCGCAAACGCCTTGTATCCAGCGGTCATCGCCCGAGCACAGTCGCCAGGCGTGCCAGCCAGGGACCCATAATCCTTGCAGGCGCCCGACATCACCTCTGGCATCTCGCGCCGTACCCAGTCACGCGCCTGGTAGTACACCGGTTGATCGTTAGAACTGGTGTCGATCTCGACGATGTCGGCCCCAGAGAAAGACAAAGCAAAGGTGTCGGTGACATTGAATCCCGTCTCTAAGGCGAGAACCGGATCGTCCTGAACAGTGATTGGGCAACGGATCAAAGCTGCCGTCTCAGCAACGCAACCCGCGCGCTCGAGCACCTTGTAATTGCCGCCTTCCGCCCAGCCCTGGTAGTACGCTATTCCTTCGCGAGACTCAGTAGCTGTCTCGAGATAGCTCAGCAACCGCTGCTGATCAAAGGAATAGAATGCATCAATGAAAGCCTCGGCTGTCGCGAGGTTCTGCTCAATCAAAGACGGGCCGTCGGCAAGCGCATCCCACTCCGACCATTCGATGGACCGACCAGGATAGGCAACACTCACGAACGGCCAGTCTTCCAACCAGCGCTGTGTCCATGCATATAACTCCACGTCGAACCCGTCGTCGTATTCCTGCTTGGTGACCCAGAGCTTCACTACAGCATCGAATCCCGGTTTCGTACTCGGCTGAATATAGATGCAGCCCCGCTCTCGATCGCCGTCCGGCGTTAAAACGCCGTAGGCAAAGGAATCGCGGGCTGAAAAGCGCTTTGCTTCAGTCTCCATATCGAGCATCGCCGCCGCTGCATCGATATCCGCAGTCGGCCAACTGGTGCTGCGGGTAAAGGTGCGCTGCAGATGATCGATGGACGACATATAGGCTTCGTAGTCGACGTCGACCAACTCAGGCCCTAAAGGAACAACATTAAACTGCGCAGTCTCCACCAACGTAGGTGCATCAAATGCAGCTGGGAGAAACGGTGTAAACGCGGCTTCGGCGCCCCCTTGTAATTCCACCTCTGCAGCAGTGGTCAAACCAGAGTGCGCTTCCTGCGAGGTAGCACCATCGATTGCTGCGTCGGACGTAGCGGCGTCGCTTCCGCAACCAACGAGAGTGATCAGCAGCGTGGCTCGTACGGCCCATGCAAGCATACCCCTTCGATATACTTGCCCATCCATGCTCTCGGCGCTGCGGTTCTCAAAATCGTTCTTACAGATCAACAAGGCGTTCGCTCGAATAGAAAGGCAGCGCAAGCTGCGTTTTGATAGACAGCGGTACGGCCTTACCAGCACCTATCTGACCAACCTCCGTGTCTCCGCAATAGGTACCAAAAACGCGATCCCAAAAAATGATGTTGCAGCCATAGTTAGAATTGCTCTGGTCCAGTGCCAGAGCGTGATGCGCGTGGTGCTGCTCCGCGGTGGCGAAAAACCAGTTGTACACTGGCATGGATCGCAGTGGCAGATTCGAATGGTTCAGGGTGCCGTTCCAGATACCGAACGCACCAGCCACCGCCATCACCGAATCGCTTGCACCCAACAACGCCAACGCGATGGGTGGCCCAACCGCAAGCGCGAGGTACTCCAGCGGATGCGTCCTGTCACCTCGCAAACAGCCCATCTTGGTGATGTGATGATGGGTGGCATGAATGCGCCACCAAAACAGAGATTCGTGCTGTCCTCGATGCAGCCAATAGTAAAAGAATGACGAGGTAAACATCACGAGCAACGCAGACCCCACCAGGCCCAGGAATGAATCCGGTTCCAGCGTGATCTGCAAGGGCGCCGTATCGCGCAACGCGCGTATGCCTTCGGATACGGGCGTCTCGTAGAAATCTGAATACAGCGGAATCCACAGCAGGCCAGCGAAGGCGAGCCAAAAGGAGTCCTCGGCCAACTCCTTGGGTTCCAGCAGCCAGTCGTTGCGCTTTGTCCAGAGCCGCTCAGCGATCAACACCAGAGGTATTGGCAGAATGATCATGATGGCCGCAAACAGTTCCCGATAGACCCAGTCCCCAGCCACCATCATGCCGACAAGCAGCATCGAGCCGAGCACCAATACAGGCTGGGGCAACGCCCAGAGCCAATCTCGGCCAGTCAAGGGCGCCGCGCCTTCCGAATGGTCGGCCCGCGCTTGCACCTGCGGGCTCATAACTCCCGCTTCGACCTTTGATTCAGACACGTTAGACCCTCTGATTCCCATCATCCCACCAGGTCGCAAGAATCCGGCCATGTCACCTCAGTCGTCCAGAATCGCATCATGACGCGCATAAAGGCCATATATTTCATAGCCTTAAAAGTGGTCGAACAGCTTTCACCTGACGCATCTCTCAGGGCCTCAAGGCACTATCGCCGTGCAGAGGCTGCCCCAACGTGGGAAGGACGCCTTATTGTTGGGCGCAGCACAAAGTAAATTTCTCCCCTACACTCTCCCGTGGAGAGAGGAGAAAAATTGTGGTCATACCGAAGTATTTCGGCATGGCTGCTGTGCTGTTGCTTTTGTGCCTGGGTGGTTGTGCCACCCGCCACGAAGTCGAACACGCGTCAAAGTCAGGCGCGTCACCGCTACAACAGGCTCAGCAGCTACAGGCTAAGCAAGCCCGCAACGGACAATGCCCGCGAGGCACTATGAGAGTTTGCGATCGACGGAAGTCGATCGGCTGCCGCTGCGGCGGCATGCAAAATCTGAAGGTCCTCATCGGCGGCTGAACATCTGGACCGGGCGTATCCCTCGGTTGAGAACTAAGCCACCTCCGCTTCGATACCAATCAAGGTCTCGAGTTCTTGTAGTGCACGACCGAAATCCGCTTGCGCTCGTATCTCCGCGTTGCGAGGGTGATCAAACGGCACTTCTTTGATGCACTTCACCCGCCCGGGATTCGGCTCCAGCACGATAATCCTGTCGGCCATGATCAGCGCCTCTTCAAGGTCGTGGGTGACGAAAACTACCGTGAAGCCTACGCGCCGCCAGAGTTCGCTCAGGTGCTGCTGCATCCGCCGCCGCGTCATGAAATCCAGCGCACCAAAAGGTTCGTCCATGAGTAGCAACTCAGGCTGCGGGGCCAGCGCGCGCGCGATGGCGACCCGCTGCTGCATACCGCCGGATAACTCCGAGGGGTAGTGGTCCTCGTAGTCCTGAAGCGAGACCAACGCCAGCAGTTCGCGCGCGCGTTCCTGCGCTCCGGCCTGTTCATCGCCGCGTGAACGCAAACCAAACAATACATTTTCCAGCACGGTCAGCCAGGGGAAAAGTGTGAACTGCTGAAACACCATGCCCCGATCAGGACCCGGCGCCAAGATGGGCTGTCCGTGCAGAAGCGCGCGTCCGCTCGTCGCGGACTCAAGCCCTGCGACAATGCGGGCAAGGGTCGACTTTCCACATCCAGATGCACCGATGATCGCCACGAACTCGCCCTTCGCGACTTCGACATCGATATTGGAGAGAACCTTGTGCCCAGCGGTTGACCCTGCAGACACAAACGTCTTGGTAAGCCCTTCCAGGCGAAGAAGGGGCGCCCTGCGAACAGAGTCCCTACGCACCAGCAGCGACCCTTCGCGATTCCCACGGGAACAGTCGACGACCTAGCCAAGCAAGGAGTACATCGCTAAGAAGTCCGATCAGGCCGATGACGAGAATTGCCGCGAATACTTCATCGAAATTCTTGTAGCGAGCCTGTTGGGTGATAAACCAGGTTATACCCGAAGAGCTGCCAACCAGCTCCGCGACAATGAGATAGGTCCACGCCCAGCCCAGCAGGATTCGCAGATCTCTAAACAAACGCGGCGCGCTGCCGGGCAACACGACCGACAGCAGTATGCGGCGATGGTTGGCACCCAGTGTTTGCGCCGCATCGATGAGCGGTTGTGCGAGCCCACGCGCCGTGTTGGCAGTGATCAATACCAACTGAAAGAAGGTCCCAATGAAAATGATCGCAATCTTCGGCGCGTCGTAGATACCAAGGATCGCAACACACAACGCCCCGAACGCGGGCGCGGGGAAGTAGCGAAAGAACTCCACGAAAGGTTCAATGAGATGCGAAAGCGTTGGGTAGGTCCCGCACAGGACTCCCAACGGCAGCCCAAACAGGCAAGACAGAATAAAACCCCAGGCGATGATAGAAACGCTGTGCATCAGGCTAACATGCAACCACTCCTCGCTACGCTTGTCGGGCCGCTCGCCAAAAGCCGAAAACAGGGCACTGACGACCTCGTGTGGAGCCGGTAGGTAGATAGGATTGCTGCGCACTCCCTCAGGTGGAGCTACACCCGCCGCAAGTGCGGCGACACGTTCGGACTCAAACTGCTCGCGGTCCACGCGCATGCCTACCTGCAAGTAGTCTACGGAACCCGGCTCGACAACCTCGATCTGCGGATGCCAGACAAAGGGCACGTAGCTGACGATGCACCACAACGCGAGTGGCAGCAGAAACGATGCAGCGACCATGAGGCGGCGTTGCCATATCTGCAGCTTGGCCCGGGGAATCCACCAGCTCGTAGGCGACTTGTTTGCTCGGACTGCCGCCGATTCGGCGGGGGTTACTCCGCCGCCCCCTCTCGGCCGGCGCGCCATCTCCTCCGCGAGTAGGGTGGTCGCGGCAGCGGGCGGTTCAGCGGTAGAAGGAGGCATCGACAAATCCCGCAGGATCGAACTCAGCGTCGTAAACGCCGTAGCTGCGATTAAACTGGTGAGCAAGGCGGGTGGACCCGAGCAGCGTTCCAAGCCCATCGCCCTCGCCAAGCATCCGCGCCTGTGCTTCCGCCCGGCTCAGAAACTGCGTACCACCCATAAAGGTCGCATATTGTTCGCCCGACAACCCCACGCGCGCCGCCATGATCTCAAGGGCATCCTCGCGCTGAGCGGGATCCTCGAGATAGTCCACGATGCGATACCAAACTTCCACGATCCGCTGCCAGTCTTGCTTGCGCGTAGCGAGGCTTTCGGGCGCGACGGCGAGCGTGTCATAGATCAGGCCGGGCACGTCGGCGGAGGTGAAAATGGCTTTTGAGCCAGGAAGAGCCGCCAGGGCTTGCGAAGAATTAGGCTGCCACGCGACTATCGCATCGACACCGCCGGAAGATAGAACGAGGGGCGTTTCGTTCGTCGGCACATTCACCAACTCAACGTCTTTTTCTGTCAAGCCAGCGCTTTCCAACGCCTGTAGCAGTAGAAGATGACCAACGAAACCGATCTCGACGCCCACCCGTTTGCCTTTTAGACCGGCGATATCTTCAATACCTGGACTGGCGACGATCATGTCGTTGCCATTGCTAAAGTCGTTGAGCAGCAACATGACCGCGCGTCGGCCAGAGGCGCCAGTAACCAGCGTGTCGCCGTTGGTCATAGCCACGGCATCTAGCTGGCCTGCCGCAAACGCATCCATCGATGCCACGTAGTCGAACCACTCAAACTGCACATCGACGCCCGCTTCAGCAAACCAGCCTTTTTCGATAGCGACCTCCCAGGCCACCCAGCCGGGCCAGTCGCTATAGCCGATGCGAAGCGGTTGGCTAGAGTGTCCGCAGCCCGCGCAGAGCAGGATGGTCAGCGCTGTAAGTACTCTGGTAAGCGTTACGTACCTCATCTTTCCCCCGAAATTACCGTGCACCTCGGCTTAGCGCCTTGCACCCTACGAACGTGGGGTCTCTCACGACCGTCGTTTGACTATTACCGAAAGATGCAAAACGCGGGCCGCAGCGGCAGCGGTCAGCGGCGGGTGGTGACCCGCCTTGCGCGCCCCTAATTGGCGCGCAAGGCTGCTGCTTTCGCACCTGATCAGGACAATCCGGCACCCGCCATAGCCACTATTGCAGCGTGACGCTGAACCCAAGGAAGAAGTAGCGACCCACCGGACTGACCGGATACGCGCGTTCGGAGATGAACGGCTCCTCGTCGGTGATGTTGTTCACACCACCAAATGCGGTGTAGCGCTCGCGCGTGTATGACGCTCGGAAGTCGTGTATGAACGTCGAGCTATCTGTAAAAGCGCTCGGTCCAAAGTTCTCTCGCGCCGTTTCAATTTCCGCGCCGTCTTCGTATGTGAGCAACTGGCGACTCATGTACTGCGTCGTCCAGTTAATGCTGAAGGGCCCGCGGCCAGCGGTTAGCGAAAGTAATGCCGCATCTTCTGGCCTTCGCATCTCACCCAGTTCATCATCTACGGAATCCGGCTCGCCGGGTGAACCGCTCTCGATCAACTCGAGGGTCTGTACATTCGTCCACGTGAGCAGCGCAGAGAAGTCGGTCTGCAGCGCGTTGAACTCATAAAGCGCTGTGATATCTAAGCCCTCGTAGTTTGCGGCACCAAAGTTCAGCTGTATCTGCCGCAGGAAGTCCAACCCACCAGATTGGGCAGACGCCGGATCGTCGTTGCGACTCACCAGGCCACAGAAGTCATTGTTCAAACTCGCCGAGTCATAGCAGCGGTTGACGATGTTCTGAGCGGAGACGTCCAGGATCGCATCTTCGATGCTAATGTCGATGTAGTCGACGCTGAGCGTGAGGCCTTCCAGAAAACGCGGCGTGATGACGACACCGATGCTGGTGGTTTCACCGGTCTCGGGCTCCAGATCCGGGTTACCTCCGATAGACCCGGGGAATCCGGCCGATAGCGGGTCTTCGAAAGCGAAATTACCCTGGGCATCGAACAGGTTGTCATTCGTCACGCCATTCGCTTGTAGATCGGCAACACAGTTCGCCTGACGCACCGCGGGATCCGGCGCTACTGCAATGTTGTTCGCGTCACAGGGATCGTCAGGCCGAAAGCGCGCACCCTGCTCGGGGGAAAACAGCTCAAACAAATTCGGCACGCGAACGGCTTCCGTAAACGTATAGCGGAACCGTAGATCGGACGTCGGTGCCCAGCTAACACCGTACTTGTAAGTGTCGTTAGCACCGAATACCGAGTTATCGCTGCGTCGGTAGGCCAGATCCAGGCTCAGCTCAAGCGCTCCAGGAACATCAGCGAGTAGCGGAACCGAGAACTCGAAGAAGAAATCGAAGAAGTCATAGTCGTTTCCACTGGAAATCAAACGGGTGGACGGCTGCGGGCCCAGGCTCGCCGCTTCGCTCACGCTACCCACCAGATCACCTGCCGAGAACGCTTGACCATCAAAGGTGACACCAGAGACCGGCAATATGCCCTGATCCAGGTCGCCAAACGACTGCTTGGTGCGTTCTTCGCGCCACTCCAACCCCGCTACGAACCCAATCGGGCCCGCAGGCAGGCTGAACCAGGGTGACGAGTCACCCGCCACAAAGCCTGAGAAAACGAGCTGCTCGATCTCTTCGTCAACGACGCGATCGTAGGTGACGAAGTCGATAGACTCCTGAGACATCGCGCCGCGACCGCCCCAGATGTTCATCGGCCGGCACTGACCATCGCCGGGCTGAAAAGTGAAGAACGAAGAAGGATTGCCGCCGCCAACGAACTGAAAGATGTTAAACGGCGTCGTACGAGGGAAGGCGGACGCGTCGAGATCAGACCGGCAAACGGGCTGACCGGTCGCTGGATCGGTAACCGCGTCAATCGCGGCGAAGAAACGATCCGCAATCATCTCTTCACGGTCGATCATTTTGCGATCAAACTTCCCGTAGTTTCCGCTGATCTCGTAGCTGAAAACATCGCTTAAGTCGCCCTGCAAGCCAACTACAAAACGTATGGTTTCCCGCTCGTTCGTTGTCAGGTTCTCCCCCCAGTCTTCGCTATCGCGCGAGATGTGTAGGCCCCCATCTATGCCAGCGAAACCAAGACCCGCGTTGTTAACAAACGCGGCGAGCTCGGCTGGCAGGAAAGGGTTGTCCGGTGCGCCGTACAGAAGATCGGTGAAATTGTGGACCCCTTCGATCGCTTCAACCTCCTGGTATATGTACTTGCTCTCCCAGAAAAGGGATGCACGATCGGTCAGATCGTAGTAGCCATTGATGTCAACTGACCACTGCTCACGCTCGGGAATGGAATGAATGTTGTTGGGTCGAATGTAGCTTTGTTCGGCACCAAAGTGGTTGAAGGATCCGGCCACCAAACCGTCCTGGTAGGGTCCAAGAGAGCCATCTTCGCCAATCACCCAACAACCGCCAGCGATACCGAAAGCTCCAGCGCCATCGAGAGAGCTGTTGTAACCGGTGAAGCTTTGCAAACAGTCGCTGGTACCGTCACCGTCGAGATCGGGTTCCGCCCCAAGGCCGGTCTCTACGCCAAAATCGCCCAGGGCAACAACCCCATAGGGCGACGTGATATTGAACGTTCTTCCCGGCAGGATGGCCTGGGGAAACGCGTTGGCCGCCCGCGTGAAGAGTGCCTGCTCTTCGCTGGTTAAACTAGGAACGCTGCCAAACTCGGCGGTGTAGTCCGCAACGAATGTATCTACATCTGGAATGCGCAGGCCCCAGGGAAATAGACCAGTCGCGTTAAAGTCATAGAACTGTGCGAGATTGGGCGTGCTCACGCCAATCTCACCACGCTGAAATCGCAGCGCAGGGTTTTGATCATCGTTCGCGAGGCGATTGTCGCGAGTGAAGCTGCGATCGCCCATCAGTAGGCCGTTGTCGTTCTGATACTGCACAGCTACCGTGATATTGCCGCGCCCATCGGCAAAGTTCTTCCCGCCAACCAGCGACAAACCGCCACCAGCGTTGTCGCCTGCGCCGGCGAGCCCGCCCTGCAGCCCAAGCTCCAGGCCCTCGAAATCGTCTTTCAGTACAAAGTTGACGACGCCTGTTACCGCATCAGAACCATAGATGGCAGAGGCACCACCAGAGAGGATATCTACTCGCTCAATTAGAGCAGTCGGTATAGTCGTGATATCGACCGCGGCCGTACCTTCGATACCAGATACGTGCCGACGACCATTCACGAGCGTTAGTGTTCGCTTGTTCCCTAACCCGCGCAGATCTAGCGCCGCACCACCAAAGTTCTGGGTGCTGCCAGCATCAAGATTGGATGCCGACGCATCCAGCGAGTTCGTCGCGGACACACTGTTCATCAAAGAAGGGGTGTCATTGAGAAGCTCGCTGATATCGAGCTGGCCGCCCTCAGAAATAACTTCCGCGTCTATAGTCACTAGCGGTTGAGATGAATTGGTGTTGCCGGTTTTCAAGCGGGTTCCGGTAACAACGACTTCTTCGATCTCTTCGTCAAACGATTCCTCCGCGAAAGCGCGCGATTGCACCGTTATCGCACCAATCGTAGCTAGCAGCACCAGAAGTAACCGATTACTGCACCGGTTTGGAATTGTATTCATTGCATTCCCCGACCAATCTTCTTGTATCCGTAGCAACGCAATTTCGGTGCCATCGGTGGCGGCGGGATTAGACAAAACTCGTTTTGCAAGTGCGATGCACAGTATTCGAGCACATCGAAGCAAACGGCTTCATTTGGTGCGAGCACCGGCACCATCGCATCGCACGGGCGAGTCAACTACTGGTAGGCAAGGGGTCAGATGGTAGGGGCTTCTGGCACTAGGAGTTTTGAATCAGCGCAATGACCTGGCCAGGCTGGACAGAATCCCCCTCGGCAACAAGCATCTCGACTCGCCCGCTAGCGGGTGCGTTGATTTCCAATTCTGACTTCATCGCTTCGAGAACGACTAGAGTGTCCCCTTCTTGAACGCTGCGCGCATTTTCGATGCGCCAGATCGAAGCGGCCACGGGGCTAATAACTCTCTCACCAGGCTCCAGATCGTCAAAACTTGCGACCACGGGTTCGGCGGTGTCGGCAACCTCGAAATGCAGCGCGCCGATGTCTTGCCAGTGCGCAAGCTCCGATTCAAAGGCCGACTGTTGTCTTTTCTTGAATGTCTGAATCGCAGCTTCGTTATCCAGCAGTTGCTGGCGATGCGCAGTCAGATTGAACTCGCACTCTGCGACTTCAACGCGGTAGCTGCCGCGTCTCGTTGCCTCTCGCATCTCAATAAGGGTTGCATGATCAACGTCGAAGAATTGCAGTTGATCGAAGTGACGCAACAACCACGGATTATCCAGATCCTGAATAAGGCGGGACCAAACCGGGACCGTTCGACCAACGAACTGATACCCGCCGGGGCCCTCCATACCGTAAACGCAGAGATAGGCACCACCGATGCCGACGCTGTTCTCCGCCGTCCAGGTGCGCGCGGGGTTGTATTTGGTCGTCACCAGCCGGTGCTGTGGATCAATCGGGGTAGCAACCGGCGCGCCGAGATAGACATCACCCAGCCCATACACCAGATAACTCGCATCAAATACGATCTTGCGAACTGCCGCGACAGAGTCCAGACCGTTTATCCGGCGAATAAATTCGATATTGTCCGGACACCAGGGTGCATCGGGTCGAACGTTGCTCACGTAACGCTCAATCGCCAGGCGACACGCGGGGTCATCCCAGGACAAAGGCAACCGCACAACCCGGGAAGGCAACCGGTCTGGTTTAGAAGAAACACAGTCTTGTAGATACGGCTCCAGCGCGCGAATCAGCGCACTTGAACGCCAGCGACGACAGTCGTAGCGAATCTGCAACGAGCGAATACCAGGCGTAAACTCGATCAGACCGGGCAGGCCACTGTTCCGCAGACTCTCATAGAGCTGTTGAGCGGCCAGTCGCGACCCGAGTTCCAGGATCGGCGGGCCGAATTCAACCAACAGCCACTCTTGTCCCGCTCGGCGAACCACGACACGATCGCTCGCATCGCTTTCTATTCCATCTTCAGCCCACAGGACCGCATCATGGACTCCGGAATGGCGGTGCGCGGGAGTCGAGAAGACATCAGCTGGTGGAATGCCAAGCGCTCGGTCAGCGTCCATCAGCGCGTGCTGCGCCTCAGCCTCATCAACCGGGACAAGGTGCACGGTCTCTGCTGGAACCAGTTGCCCCAGCTTCCATCGATCCGCCGTGATCACAACAGCCGGACACACAAAGCCACCGAGACTTGGACCATCCGGGCCAAGCACCACGGGCATGTCACCCGTAAAATCTATACTGCCAAACGCATACGCGTTGTCGTGCACATTGGAAGGATGCAAACCGGCCTCTCCGCCATCGGTGCGCGCCCAGTCAGGCGTAGGGCCGATCAGTCGCACGCCGGTGCGCGAAGAGTTGTGGTGCACCCGCCACTGCGCTTTGAAGAGCTGCTCATGACCATCTGGAGTCATGAAATCCGGCGCGCCGTGAGGGCCGATTAGTACGCGAATATGGTGTCGCTCCGCGATATCCGGTACCGCCAGATTTCGTGCAGTGGTCTTCTGCCTCTCCGAGGACCTCCAAGACAAAACGTCGCCTGTGATCAGATTTCGACCAAGCTGCCCACCCAGTCCGCCGAGCGAAAACGTAGCATCAGAACCTAGTGTCGACTGGCCTTTCAGACCACCGGCAACAAGCAAATAACAACGCATACCGTGGCGAATGTCGCCAATGGACAGCGTCTGACCGCGCGCAACCGCTATGGCCTGCCACATGGAAACGGGCTCGCCATCCAGCTTTGCCTGCGCCACCGCACCGGCCAGCAGTACAGTTGTTGCCGCACGAAATTCTAGCGTCGGCCCGCGCAACGCGCACTCGAGACCTGCAGCATCTGACGGGTTACCAAGTAGCTCGTTGCCGACGCGAAAGGATCTGTCGTCCATGGGGCCGGATGGCGGCACTCCCACTTCCCAATATCCCTGCCGGCCTGGCCATGACTGCAAGCTGGTCTGCATCCCAGCCTCAACGACGCGGAGCTGCGCCGCGCTATAAGAAAACTCTGCGAGCAACCGTGTGTGCATCTGCCCGTCAACAAATGCTTCGTGATTCAGAATCCGCTGCAGATAAATGAGGTTCGTCGCGGATCCGACCAACCGACTGGTCTCGAGTGTCTGCACGAGCGCCTGACGCGCATGCTCTCTGGACTCTCCCCAACAGATGACATTAGCCAGCAGTGCATCAAAACGATGGGGGATCTTGTGGGTCTCGCCACGTCCTAGCCAGGTGTCGATTCTTCTTGCCGAATAGTGCGCAGGCGTGGCCGGGAATTCTTTGGCGAACTCTGCGTACAGATCGCCTGGGGCGGGCTGGAAGTCACACCAGGGATCCTCGGCATACACGCGGGTCTGAATCGCGTGACCGCGCGGCGCCCTGGCCTCAAGGATCGTCGCAGTGGGTAACTCACCCGCCGCCAGGCGAATCATCCACGCGACCAGATCGACGTCAAAAATCGCCTCAGTTACGCCATGCTCCACCTGAATCCGAGTATTAACCTCAAGGAAGTAGCTCGCCTGCGTCTTAGCGTCGTAGAGGAACTCCACAGTGCCAGCGCTCGCGTAATTCACTGACTCCGCTAACTGACGCGCCTGTGAGTGAAGGCGTCGTCGCACCTCGTCAGGTATTCCAGGCGCGGGTGCCTCTTCGACAACTTTCTGGTTGCGACGCTGTAGCGAGCAGTCCCGATCTCCGAAGACCGCGACGTTGCCATGACCGTCACCGAAGATTTGGACTTCCACGTGTCGCGGCGTATCGAGACACTTCTCAACGAACATCTCTGCGGTTGCGAAATTCTGCTGTGCAAGTGTGGCAACACCGTCATAAGCGCGACGCAGCTCGAATTCGTCAGCGCAGCGCTGCATGCCTATGCCGCCACCACCTGCGCTGCTCTTGAGCATTACGGGATAGCCTATGCCCACTGCCTGCGCTACTGCGTCATCGACGCCTGCAAGTACGCCAGACCCGGGCAGTAGATCTACACCCGCAGCCTGGGCAAGTTCGCGTGCGCGATGCTTCAGGCCAAAGACTTCAATGGTCGCAGCAGCCGGGCCGATAAAGCGCATACCCACGGATTCTACGGCGGCGGCAAACACCGAGTTCTCACTCAGAAATCCGTATCCTGGATGAATAGCCTGGGCGCCGGCCTGCTGCGCGATCTCAACGATACGCTCGGCGTTTAAATAGGTGTCGCGCGGCGGTCCATCTCCTAGCGAACGCACTTCATCGAAGACTTGCCAGTAACCGGCAGACTCTTCTGCGAGGGTGCTCAGCCCAATGCTTCGGATGCCGAGCGTTGCAAGGCTGCGGGCAATGCGAACCGCAGCGACACCGCGGTTCGCAATCACTACGCTTTCAATCAACGGCGGATGCCCAGATTGCCGTCTCAATTGGCGTGGGGTTATAGCCGTTGCAGGGGTTGTTGAGCTGCGGACAATTTGAAATCAAAACCAGCACGTTCATGCGAGCCTCAAGCTCTACATACTTTCCAGGAGCGCTCACCCCATCCTCGAACGTCAGTCCACCCGACGGTGTCACCGGTACATTCATGAAGAAGTTGATGTTGTGAGTCAGATCCCGCTTTGTCAGCCCGCTGCCATCGAACTCGTTGCTTAAAGCAAGCAACCAGCTGTCGCGGCAGGAGTGCATCGTTTTCTTTTCCAACGCGTATCGCACCGTGTTGCTTTCACCCGCGCAAGCTCCGCCCAACGTGTCATGCCGGCCACAGGTGTCTGCGGTGATATCGAGCATGGGATTACCTTCGCTAGACATCAACGTGGTGCCAGCGGTGAGATAAAGAGACTGTTGCGCGCGCAGAGTATCAAACGCGCTGTAGCGCTCGAAGGGATCGTCCGCATTGAAAAACAGCGTATCGACCGCCTGATTACCCTCAAGGTCGGTAATACGAAACGCCTCTCCGCGCCGAATTCTGCTTACCCAGTAGGTACCGGCATCAACGGTTTCTATGTGTCTGGCCTGCTGGATGTCTCGATCGCTTTGTACGTTCACCAGTGGCCACCCAAGTGCGTTAGTTCATTGTTGCCGTTCACCAATGACCGCCCAGGTGCATAAGCTCGTTGTTTCGGAAACCGCGCTCGTTTTCAGGGCAGGCGAGTCGACAGGCGTCGTCGGGACCTGGCGGCGGAACCTCGAACAGGGCGAAACGCACTGGGTGCCGCGGATAGCCGTCGGCCTGGGTATAGGGATGCGGGCAAGTGTGCAACGCGACGAGCGTATCCATCTCGAACCTCAGCGTGACGCTGGCACCGGCGCTGCTGTTGCTGGCCGCCAACGACATACCGCCCTGATCGTTTACCTCGATGCGACTGAACCAATTGACGTTCGCCGCCAGGTCGCGCTTGCTCAGGCCGTACTTCGCCAACTCAATCAGAAAGCAATCACGGCCGTTGCGGAGATAGTCATTGCGCTGCTCCTGGTAGCTCCCGGCGGGCCATTTAGAGGCCACCAAATCGGCATTGCAGGTACCACCGACGGCATCGTGCCAACCGACATCATCGGCGATGATCGAGCAGAATATCCGTCCCATGTCTGAATACAGACAGTGTCCGGCCGTGAGCTTGAATGTGTGTTGGCACTTCAAAGTATCGGGCAGGTTGAGTCGCTCGAGCGGATTCGTAGGATTGAACATCAGCATGCCGACGTTTGCTCCGCCTTCAACGTCGGTCAGCCGCATGGCGACACCGCGGCGCAGCAGCATGGACCAGTGCTTACCCGCCGGCAGTTCATCAGCGTAGGCAACTTCATCGGTTGCCGACGAGAGATTCGTCAACCCGTTCATTAGTCTTCTTTTCTAGCCGGTCCCATCAACCCATTACCATCCCAGAAAGCAAAACTGATGCCAGCGCCTGCCAACTGGGAAGCGACGGAACCGACACACCGAGTTGGCGCCTCGCACCAGCTGAGCGCAGCAACGCACCGCGTTCGAGCAGCCAAATCAGGCCGAGCGAGACGCAAGGTATGCCCGCCAGCCGCCATGGGACGAGATGTCTTCTGCATCGAGGACGGCGTAGCCCTCGCCCAGGAATCCTTTTACGGCGGAGCCGTCTTCGAGTTCGATCGTGCCCAAACCAAGTGGGGCGGGAATCTGGGCGAGAAAGGCACCGACTTTGCTGGCCGGAAGCGACCAAACTTCGCAATCGATTGGGGCTCCCTCGGAAGGAGCCGTGCGCACCAACGCGGGTTTGGACGGCGTTGTGCCCGGCAATGCGTAAAGCCGGTACTCGGGGACAGTACGTGCAGCACGTTCAAACACCCCACCCAGTTCGGTGAGCTGGTAGTTCAGAGGCAACCCGCTGAGATGCGCACCAACGGCCACCACAGGAAGCCGCATCAATGCATCAGGCGGAGCCGACACCGCACCCAACTCCGGTCGAACCAACCGCGCCAGATTCAGTAACGACCAGTCGGCTCCTGCCGGCCCTATGAGGGTTGCGCTCATAGGCCGGCCGGCATCGGTCTCACCCGTTGGGATCGTCAACGCGCACCAACCCAGAAGATTGACGAAGTTGCAGTACGCGCCCAACCCCGCGTTTGCGCCAATCGGATCTTGGTCAACCTCGGCGAGCGTGGGCTGGTAAGGCGCGCTCGGCACGATCAGGGCGTCAAACTCAGACCAGATCGCGTCGATAGCACGGCGGGTTTTGGCGAGCTTAGAACGGGCGTCCAATAATTCAGCCACCGAGTAATCTTGGGCGCCTGTCAGTATCTGCCGCACCGTTGGATCCAGTGCGCCAGGGTCTCTGTCTAGCAGCACGCTTGTCGCTTCCAGCCGCTCCGCCACCCACGGGCCTTCATAGAGTTGGGCGGCAACCTCTGCCAAGTCGGCGAAGTCCCGGGGAAGAGCCTGAAGCCCACTCCCGTGAAGCGCCTCCAGCAAGACGGCAAAGGCCTGCGCTACCTCGGTATCCACGCGCTCATCAAAAACCTCCGGAAAGCCGATCCTGATGTTGGTCGCGCCGGTTCGATGCAACGCGTTTGCCGGCTGATTGCGCCTCGTCAGCACGCGCAAAGCGGCGCCAGCATCAGGCAGGTTTTGCGCAAACACAGATACACAGTCGAGAGATGCGCAGGCGGGCACCACACCATGATTACTGACCACTCCAGGGGTCGGCTTGACGCCAACTATGCCGTTGAACGCGGCGGGAATTCTGCCCGAACCGGCCGTATCGGTACCCAAGGCCAAAGGGACATGCCCGGATGCAACCGCAACCGCCGATCCAGAGCTGGACCCTCCCGATACGTGTTCACTCGACCAAACGCTGCAGAGCGCGCCGTACGGCGAGCGAGCCCCGACCAGACCGGTGGCGAACTGATCCATGTTGGTCTTGCCGAGGCATACCGCACCAGCGGCGCGCAGACTAGCAACACACTCGGCATCACACGAAGGGGCGTACTCATAGGCTGGGCAAGCCGCAGTGGTGGGGAGACCCGCCACGTCGATGTTGTCCTTAGCCACGAACGGAATCCCCCACAGCGGTAGATTTCGCCAGAGCCCCTGCCAGTCGGGCGCAGCTCGACGTAGTTCGCGCAAACGCTCGATCTCGCAATCCAGCGCTTTGGGCGCAATCAGATTTAGATAGACCGGCGCGTCAATCCACCCCATACGATGGAGCAAAGCCGTCAGCAGGTTGCCAGGATCGCCAGCACCTTCATAAGCATCGCGCCAATCCGCAAGGGTGACTGGCGTCTGATCTGAGGGCGACTCGCTCATTGTGATTCATGCTCATCGTCGGAAGTGTTCGGTTACCCGCCCTTCTCCGCACCAGACCCACCATGGTGCGAGGCGCTCCACGCGGGTGGGGTTAGCGGTGGCAATGCTGACCAACAGGCGGGCAAGGCGGGGAGATGCAGAATTCACGCCATAAGGCCTTCGCAAGCCCTCACGGCCCTAAACTACCGGGCGGTGGTCCTGTACCGCCGCATGCTGGGAGATGCCGCCGACGCAGAAGACGCGGCGCAGGCGGTGTATCTACGTGCGTATACCGCCCGCTCACGATTCCGTCGGGGTAGTCCCTTAGGGCCCTGGATCAACACGATCGGCAGGAACGTCTGCAACGACACGCGGCGCAAGCGCGCCCGGTTGAACGATCCGGATAGCGAGGCCGACCCGGACGAGATCGCAAGCGACGCACGCGAACACCATCAGGCATTTCTTTGCCAATATCTCTGGTCTTTTATGGATGGGGCATCTTCAGCGTTCAGATCTCTGGACTTCAGGGTTTAAACGACTCGCTGTAGTTCTCTGCGCCCACCGCCCGAACGTCCGCCAGCCAATCGCCCTCGTAGGGCCAGTCCTCAGGCGAATCTTCGGAAGGCCCCTGCCAGAAACGGGCGAGGGGACCGTCGCCACCGGGCTCCAGCGACCACGCCTGACGCCGGAACGTCCAGCTATCTGGAACCAGTTCGTGGGCCTTGCGGAAGTGGGCAATCGCAAGCTGGTGCTCGCCTTTCGCTTCCAGGCCGGTCGCGAGTTCGAAGTGCGCGTGACCTAGCGCCACCTCTGCCGAGCGCGGACGGGAGCGCTTGATGACCTGCTGCGCGGAGAGCGCGAATTCCGACGCCGAACCCTTCTCCACCCAGTCGCGGAGTGCGGCGTGATAGCCCTCTGGGTCGCTCGGAATCTTCATCGCCTCGGCCATCATCTGCTGCAGCCGCTCGGGCACCGCGCTGAAGTCGAAATTCTGTACCGCCGTCGGTGCGGCGGGCGGCGCGGGCGCGGCCTCGGCCGGGCGCACGATGCGACCCGCCTCGTCGATCCATATCGCGCTGGGAATGTTCACTACGCCGAATTTCGCGGCCAGCTCGTGGTGCGCGTCGATCAGCATGGGATGCGTCGGCTGGGCCGCGCGCATAAAGGTCTCGCAGCCCGCCTTGCCGAGGGCGTCGAGCCCCACGGTGACCAGCTCGAAGTTGCCGCCGCTGGCGGCGTGCAGTTCGTCTCGCAGTGCCTGCCACCCGGGCAGGTCAGCAGAGCAGCCTCAGTACGGTGCCCAGGCGTAGACGACGATCTTCTTGCCCGCGAGCCGGGCCAGATCGAACGGTTCGTCGTTCAGATCTGGCAGCACCAGCGGCGGGGCGTCGGCGCTGGTCAGCGCGCGGGCGCCGACGGACTCGGGGCCGAGCGCCCACAGCCCGTGGTCCGGCTCGCTCACCAGCGGCAGGTTCATGGCGTGGGCGAGCGCCGCGAGATCGACGGTCTCTCCGGGCGCCTCGGGCAGCGGCAGGCAAACATCGCCCTTGCACGCGCCCTCGGGTTTAAAGGTCCAGCCGGTGCGCGCCTCGAACTCCGCGCGCGGCATGGTGGCCGAATGACTGAGCATGCTCCCCTCCTGGTTGCCTGTTTCCGCTTAAGACATCAGAACCGCGCGCGCCCTCACGCGGCGTCGCGGCCGTTCTTCTGCGCCGCCTCATCGCCGCCGGTGCCAGCGCCGGCGGGCTCGGCCGCGATGCGCTTCAGCAGCGCATCGTCCGCGTGCTTACCCAGCCAGCGCTGCGCCTGACGGCGCTTTTCGTCGTTCTCGATATCGAGTGCCGCGTAGACGCCCAGCCAGTCGCGCCGCCAGGAATCGCCCAGCGCCGCGACCAGCACGTCGCGCGCGGCTTCGGTCGCATCGCGGCCGAGCAGTTCCGCCGCGAGGTCGAGCACCACGTCGCGATCGAGCCGGGCGCTGGTATCCAGTCGCTTCCAGACCGCGACCGCACCCGGCGCGTCGTCGTCGCGCGCCAGCGCGCCGAAGACCTTGTGGCGCGCGATGTCGAGCTGCATGCCGGCGAACTCTTCCGGCGCGTCTTTCTTCAGGCGCTTGAGCCTAGGCAGCTCGGCCTCTAGCAGCGACATATCGCCATGACCGCGATGACAGCGGGCGAGCAGCGTCGCGACCACCTGATGCCGCGGCGCCATGTCGCGCAGCCGATTCAGCACCGCGATCGCCTGACCGAACTCGCCGTTGTCCATCTGCATGCGCACGCGCGCGAGATCCACCGCAAACTCAGAGCCGGGCGTCGAGGCGATCGCCTTCTTCAACAGATCGTCGCGCCGCTTACCTTCGCCGAGACGATTGCTCGCCATCGCCGCCTCAAGGTAATTCAACAGCGGCGCATCGCTGCCCGGTGCACCGGCGACCAGCGAGCGACGGGCCGCCGACCACTCCTCTTCCGCAAGCAGCAGCAATCCGTGTTCGGTGTGCCGACGAGAACCGTTCAGCCGGCGGTTGGCGTTCCAGCGACCGACGATGCGCGGGCTGGTCGCGATGCTGCGGACCAGCGCGTACAGCAGGCGAATCAGAATGACGGCCGCGACCACCAGGATCAGCGCGAACCACAGGCTCATCTCTACGCTGTGGCCGTGATAGGCGAGCATCACGTAGCCGGGATCGCGCAGCGCGAGCGTGCCGATCAGACCACCGATGATGATGGCCACGACAATCATCGCCAGGGCGCGCATCACTCGCGACCTCGACTGACGGATTGCAGCGCGCGCAACGAACCGGAGATGTCCGGCAGGTCCTGTTCGAGCTGCACGGTCAGCAGCGACTCGAGCTGGCGGCTGGTCTCTGCGACGGCCTCGACCTCAGTGTCGAGATAGCGACTGACCCAGTCGGCGGCCGACGACAGGCTGGCCTCGTACACCACCTGATTGCGCCGCATCATCGCGAGCTGCGCGCGTTCCAGCATCAGCCGCAGATTCATCTCCAAAAACGCCGACTGATCTGGCGACAGCAGCGGCGCCTCGGTCTCGCCGCCGGACAGGCGACGGTATTCGAAAAAGTTGCCGAGGCCCCCGAGCAGCGAGTCGACCCAGTTGTCCGTCGTCACCGGCTCCGCATCTTCGACGGCTTGGGCGAGACTCTCTTGGGGCGCGACGTTCGCCTGCATGTACGCGGGCAGGCGCAGCGGCAGCGCCTCGAGATTATTCTTCAGCGCCTCGAGCTGCAGATACAGCCCCTGTAGGTCGGTGTCGGAAAGCGCCTTGAGGCTGAGCATCTCGTCGGCAAGCCGCGCGCGCACGTCGTACAGCGAAAAGTCGCCCAGCTCCGCGAAGATTTGATCGGCCGCGCCCAACAGCTGACCCGCGGTCTGGGCGTCGCGCTCCATCAGCAGGCGGTGGTTGGCGATGCGCAGCAGGTACTCGGCCTCTGCCAGCTTCCACTCGCGATCGGTCGGCGGCTGGGCTGCCAGGTTGTCGCTGAGGCTTTCGGCCAGGGCCGCTTGTGCGGCCTCCAGGTTGTCTTGCTGGTCGGTGAGCTCATCGCGCAGGGACGCGGCGGCGGATTGCTGGGCGGCGACGGCGGCTTCAATCTCGCTGCGCAGTTCGCCGGCACGGGATTCGAGCGCGGCGCTGGCGGCCTGGGCGCTGGACTCGACGCCCCGGATGCGGTCGTTGACGGCCACCAGTGGGTCGGCCTTGGTGCGGTCTTCGTAGAAAAGGAAGCCGGACAGGCCGAGGCCACCCAGGGCGAGCAGCAGGGCCAGGAAGGCTGGGAAGCGGGAGGGGGTCTTTGCTGGTGGTGGCAGCTCGCTCGCAGGCGGCTCGTCGGCGGTCTGGGCTTCGACCGCTTCTGAATCCGATTCGGTCATTTCATCATCGGACGCTACGTCTTCGGCGGGCTCGGTCCACTCAGTGTCGTCTGCCGCCTCAATCGCATCCGTGACGTCATCGGCCTGATCGTCTGGCGATTCCGGGGCCTCATCGCCTGCCTCCGGGCGACCGTATTTGGCCGCATCATCGTCGTGTTCACTCATACTCGAACGCTAACTCCAAGGTCGAGATCGGGCATCCGCCCGCAGATGGGGAAAGGTTAGCGGGTAATACCGCGCGAGGCACGCTTAAGCGGTTGCGGGACGGCAAATGTAGGGGGGGTCTGATGACCGCTCACTGAGCCGAACGGCGGGGCCACCGCCAGTCGGTCAGGCCCGACCAGGCACCTCAAGAATCGATGCGTAACCCCATAGCCGCCAGCTTGCCCCGCGCGACCTCTGCATCGATGGCTTCTGGCACCTGGTGCACGACGGGCTCCAGGTTGTCGCGCGTCTTGACGAGGTATTCGGCGGTCAGCGCCTGCAGCGCAAAGCTGGTATCCATAATCTCGGCCGGATGACCGTCGCCGCAGGCGATGTTGACGATGTGCGCGTCGCCTAGCAGATACAGCCAGTGCCCATCGGCCATGCGGTAGCCGTCGATCATCTCGCGCACCGGCACGACTTCTTCGGCGGCCGCCTTCAGCGCCGGCGCGTCGATCTCGGTCCAGAAGTGGCCGGCGTTGGCGAGCATGGCGCCGTCTTTCAATACCGCGAAATGATCAGCCGCCAGCGTTGCCGCTTCGCCCGTTGCGGTCACGACGATGTCGGCGCGCGTGCAGGCATCAAACAGGGGCGCGACCTCGTAGCCGTGCATCGCGGCGTCCGCTGCTTTGACCGCGTCGCGCTCTGCAACGATCACGCGGGCGCCCAATCCGTCGGCGCGCAGCGCGATACCGCGCCCGCACCAGCCGAAGCCGACGACCAGCACCACCTTGCCTGCGATGGTGGTGTTGCCGGCCCGCATGATGGCGTCCCATACGGATTGACCGGTGCCGTGAACGTTGTCGAAGAGGAACTTACAGCGGGCGTCGTTGATGGCGAACACAGGGACAGAGAGTTTTCCTTCCGCCTCGCGCGCCTCGGCGCGGCGTACGCCCGTGGTGGTTTCTTCGCAGACGCCCATCAACGTTGAGAGCAGTTCGGGGCGTTCGTCTTCGATCAGCTCCACCAGATCGCCACCGTCGTCGATAACGATGTGGGGTTCGATATCAAGCGCCATACGCATGTGGTCGCGCATTTCCTCTGGGGAGGCGCCGTGGCGGGCATAGACGGCGATGCCAGATTCGGCGAGGGCAGCGACCACGTCGTCTTTGGTGGAGTCGGGGTTGGAGCCGGTGGCGGCGACCTGAGCGCCGCCGCAGGCGAGGGTGAGGGCCAGGTTGGCGGTTTTGGCTTCCAGATGGATGCAGACTACGGCTCGTAGGCCGGTGAAGGGTTTTTCTTGTTCGAAGCGGGTACCGATGCTTTCGAGGATGGGCATGTTGCGGCGCACCCAGTCGATGCGACGTTGGCCTTCGTGGGCGAGTTCGGGGTGGGCGATGACATTCGGTCGCATGAAGTTAAGGGTTCAGCCAGTCGCATGGCAAAAGAAATCGTTCCTATTCTACCGTTATCTGCGCGCTAATCAGATCTGAGGCATCGCAACTAGGCCAGCCTGATCGCTCGAGAGCCCCCCAGGTTGAAAAACACCTCTTCAGGTGTCGAGCGACACCCAGTTTCGCGCGTTAAGGCAACAGCTAGTTTCGCGCACTTCCGGTTAGGATTTTGGATTGACGCTGAAGATGAAGCAGTTACTGACGCCACTCCGGTTCGCGTCGAGAGTCACACCCGCGCTCGCACGCGCGTACCACGACTGTCAGCGAATCTGCCTCGCGTTGATTTGATCCACGATCTTGGCGACGACGAGAAGGTCTGTGCCGAGCACGGCCGTGCGCTGGAGCCGATGGTCGAGGACGTCAGCGAATAGCTCGAGTTCCAGCCGGCGAAGCTTTACGTGGCTCACCATGTCCAGAAGAAATACACCTGTCCGTGTTGTGATAGCGGCATCAAGACGGCGGCAAAGCCGTCGTCTCAGATCCCCAAGAGCATGGTGACCGCCAGCCTGCTGTCCGGCGAAGGAAGAGTTCTATGACGTCAACTTCCGCTAGAAGGTGTACTCTGACCTCGAAGACCTGCAAGCCCACCTCGTCGCTTGGGTTGATCACTAGAACCTGGAGCGATGGCATCAAGGAAAGATGTGTTGCGGAAGAACCCCATTGCAAACGTTGCTGGATGGACGGGAGCTATGGGAACAGAAGGCCAGTGAGCTGAACTGGTCTGACAGCTGCGCTTCTGACAAACCGATAACTGTCAGATCAGGTCGCGTCTATCACGGCTGGGCAAGGCGCTGACGTATCTTGGCAACCAGCGACAGCACCTGGTCCGCTATGTTGAAGATGGTCGCTACCCAATCGACAACAAACGGGTGGAGAACGCGACCCATCTCTTCGTGGTGGAAAGGAAAAACTGGTTGTTCTCGAAGTCAGCGGCTGGCGTCAGAGCAGACGCAAATCTGTAGAGTCACCTCGAGCCAGCAAAGGCTCATGGGCTCCACCCGCGCGCGTACCTCAACACCATCTTCGATCGGCTACCGCTGGCCGATAGCGTTGCGGACTACGAGGCGTTGCTACCCAGCGTGGTCAAAGACGGAGAATAGACGGCCCTTACCTTTTAACCGTACTTCGGACGGATTATGCACAGTTAGTTCAAATCCGCCCCATCTGGGTTCGCAGAAAGCCAGAACACACACACCGAGGGATACCATGAGCCTGTTAGTCAATTGACCTATCCCTTAGTTCAGGGCAAAACGCACTGCAACGTATTCGACGGCAGAATCAGGGCGATTCCGTGGATTGGATTGCTTCTTAACTTCTCCAGTGGCGCCTCCAAGCTGCTCAACACCGGTAAAAGGTGTATCTGGCCACACACATCAGACAAGCCTTCGATACGCTCCCGAACTCCTCGACCCAAGTTACAAAAATCGATTTTGAAACGACTCTACTCGTTTCTTAACAGGCGATAAAAGTCAAAGCCTCCTCCACCACTCCAGCCAACGCAGCTAGAGATACCAAGTTTCTCTTCTCCTCTGACAACTTTTGACAATCGCCGAGCAGCATGAGTTACGGCATGTTTGCCTTGTTCTATACCGATAAACCGCCTATTCATTTTGTGAGCGACAGCTGCAGTCGTCCCCGATCCAAGGTAGGCATCAACAACCAATTCACCCGGCGAGCTGGAGATTGCCAATACTCGCTCAATCAGACTTTCAGGCTTGGGCGTGTCGAAAACAGATTCATCGGGAAAGAGCTTGATCAAGTGCTTTTTCGCTTCGTCGTTTGTCCCAACTTCGTTAGCAAGCCAAAGCGTTTCAGGCGTTAGCCCTTGTCGAGCTTCGCTCAGGAAACGCTTTAATCGTGGAACGCCACTGCCATCCCGCCCGAACCAAACACGGTTTTCGCGTATTTGCTCCTGCATCTTCTCCAATGAATACGCCCAACATCTTCCAGCGGGTGGACTGTGCAGCAGGCCGTTAGGTGCTTCCAGCTTGTAGAACTGAGCTGGTGTTGCATGTCCGGCTTGAACGTTAGCGCTAACTGACTGCCACGGTCCCCGCGGGTCATTATCGACGTTCTTGTAACGTGCTCGTACCTCTGGTGTTAGCTCGAGGCTATTACGAGACTTGGAGAATTTCTTGAGATCCTTTGCGTAAACCAGCAGATACTCGTGATTGTTTGAAAAGACCTTTCGGTTCTCTCGAGTCGTCCGTTGTTGCCAAACAATCGTAGTTACAAAGTTCTTCCTCCCTAGAATCTTGTCACAAGCGACCTTCAGATAGTGAACTTCGCGGTCATCAATCGAAATCCAGAGACTTCCGTCATCCCTCAGAAATTCAGCAAGGATTTCTATCCGTTCGGTAGTTTGATCCAGCCAGGTTCGGTGGTCCAACGAGTCAGCATAGTGGTAGTGCTTTTCATTGTTGTTGTAGGGGGGATCGATATAACAGCAACGTACCTTTGAGTCGAATCTAGGTAGTAGTTGTTGCAAGACGGCCAGGTTTTCACCTTGAATTAGCGCGTTTCCTGTTCCAGGTGTGCCGGAGGAATATTTCGCAATACGCTTGAGTGATGAAAATCCATCGCAATTGAGCGATGATAGATCTTGCGAACCGACGACTTGAAACTGAGTCTTTCTTGGCATTTTGAGCCTCATTAACAAGAACGCAGGCGTTGCAATGTTATCAGACGGAATGGCTACCGAAAATCATGAGAAGGCCTCCAAGCCATTGCTAGCGGATTCCGAAGGACAAACTCTCTCCGCCAACCCTTGGAGACCTATCCACTATTTGGGCAGCAAACTGCGCCTAATCTACCCCATCACATCAATACTTGATGAGCTAGACCCTGAGCGGGGAGCGGTATGTGATTTGTTCGCAGGTTCCGGGACGGTGGCCTCTTCACTTTCCCAGACACGCTCTGTCGTTGCATCAGACATACAAGAGTTCGCCCGAACGATTTGTGCCGCACTGCTTGAAACATCACCAATTGCGGATGGGTCTGATCAAGTACTGGCGAACGCCCGAGAAATCCACCGGAGAATTTCTAGGCAGCTGGGGCCATTGGTCGAGTTGGAGACCGAAGCTATAAGATCTGCAGAACACGACCCCGAGTTGCTTTGCAACATTGTGGATGATGGCTCGCTGCTCAGTGATGAAATGGGCAACGCCAACAATTCTCTAGCAAAGGCAAAGAAGGATGTCTTGAAACGCATTCGCCAATCAGATTCCGGCGACATCTTGATTGCAACGCGATTCTATGGCGGTTTGTATTTCGCATACGATCAAGCACTCTGGCTCGACGCGGTATCTGAGGCACTTAATAGAGCTATCCCATCCCTACGAACAATCGGCTACGGCGCCGTCCTGAGTACCGCAAGCGAAATAGTTAATACTGTAGGTAAGCAATTTGCCCAACCTATACGACCGCGAACCAAGGATGGGGAGATCAAATCACACCTTATCCGGCAGATGGTTCGAGATCGAACAATTAGTGTGTCATCAAGTTTCGATAAGTGGTTTGCGCGCTACCTATCGGTACCAAGGGTGAACTCGCATCTAGTCGTACGCGGGGACTACAAATATGTATTGCAAAATCACTGTTCTGAAGTTTCGGTAGTCTACGCCGACCCACCCTACACGCGGGATCACTACAGCCGCTTCTACCACGTACTGGAAACGCTTTGTCTTCGTGACACGCCACAAATCACCACGACAATGTTGAATGGTACTGGCTCGATAAGCCGCGGAATCTACCGTAATGACCGACACCAGTCCCCGTTTTGCATTAAGTCTCAAGCTCCAGATGCATTTCGTGATTTGTTCTCTGGTGTCAGTTCACTGGATATTCCTCTAATTTGCTCCTATTCGCCATTCGTAAGCAATGGCCACCCTCGTCTTATGACCGTTGAGGCGATTGTTGATCTCGCGAAGATCTATTTTGACAAAGTGGAAGTACGATTTGCCGAGGGTGTAACTCACAGCAAGCTCAACAAATCGGAACTAGAAATGGAAACTGGTAAGAACGCTGAAGTCTTCATCGTATGCCGTTAGACATCTTCGATCTTCCAAAACGGAGCAGTTGGCCACCAATCTCTAAGCTCGTTCTCACTCATTCGTTCCCTACGAACATTGGATTCCGAATCACGTTCATTGAGGATATTCATTACACGTGGATACTCTTGATCGGAAGGCATCAAGAGATGGTAAAGAAACGTCCTCGTCGCGATACGAATGAATACTGCTATTGGCCTGCCATCGTCCGGATAGTCGAGCCCACTAGCTGCATCAAGCTCAAATCGATAGTTCTGGCTTTTCACTTCGACGCTTGGTCGACTACGTTCGTAAGGCGATAGCTGTCCGTCTTCTTCAACGTGACGAAATACGATGAGCCGCTGTTCTCCAACTCTGGCGCCAAAAAAGTGTTCGTAGTTGTGCTTGTCAAAATTGGCCTGTTTCCATCGATTTCCAGAACGGGGAATTTCAGCAATCAATACGTCAGCTGACTCAATAGTGGGAACTACAGTCAGTGATACATTAACCGAAGGATCTTTTTTGACGATTCTTGGCGATCGCAAGACTGGTAGATCTCCCTGCCTTGCCATCACAGTATTTTGTGTGGCCCGATCGCGAACCTCCTGATCATCAAGAGGCCTCAAACTCTGATCGTGTCGTGTGACCCAGTCTTTCCAAGTCGCCTCTACACTACCTATGCCTGCAGCATCTAAGCTGTCGTATGCATATGCCTCCCAATTCCCTAATAAACCAGCCTCCGTAAGATTTCCTGATCCCGTGATGATTGAACCCGCGTCACCTACGCGCGTCCAACAAAATTTTGGGTGAAAGATAACGTCGTTCTTGGGGTTCAAGAAAGCTCGCACCCTGAACTTTGGGAAGGGTTTCGATACGGCAAGGAGTGCGTCTAGAGCAGCATTATTTGTAACTGCATCGATACCAACAACAAGATCAATCTCATGATCCCTCGCTATCGCAGCGAAAGTATCACTATCAGTAACCAACCGAACACCAGCAGATGAGGCGAATGCAAACGCCCCCGCGAATTTGGTCGCAGAATCGCAAGCGTCTAAGAGCGACTCGAGTAAATACGTTGAACTAGGATTTGAGGGATCTTGGATAACGATCACTGATACTGGCGTCCATTTGTATCTTGTAGAGGTGCTCTTGGTGATCATTCGACAGGGAATGCACTACTAAGAATATACCATGGGCCGTACAGCCGGGAGAACGCCTTTACATCGCCTTCTTCAAGCCTAACTCGCTGGCAAATTCACTGTGGTGCGATTTTGGACCGACTTCGGTAAAAATATGCTATCGCGGTAGCTGCGCCAATAGCCTACGATAGAGGACGTGCGACAAGTCACGCCTCACGGCGAAGGCCATGTACAACGTTTCCGTCTTTTTGCCTTTCCCTGTTTTCTTCTTTTTGCTATCCATTCGGCCCTGTCGGCTGGTACGGCCCGATATCAATTCCCGATGCCCTGGACCGCATGGCTTCAGTGTCATTTCAGGCGTGAACGCGGAGGAGCATGTCGATATCCACAGATAACGGATCGTTGCATGAGTCTGAATCTGGTTAGGGCAATCTCGTCCAGCGAAGTTTACTGATGACAGCAAGCAACCCGTTCAAGCGCCATCGATTTCTGGCTTACCGCCGTCGCAACGCCAACGCGGCCCGGACATTCCCACTTCGGGCGAGGGACAACGCCCGGCTGTACCGATCGCTGACCATAGTGACTGACAAGGCGTCCGCCTATGCGATGGCCCTAGGGAAACTCAACAGTCGGTCCAACACCAACGGTTGGGTTCATTAATTGGATTGCGAGTGGGAAAAAACGTTGTTGAGTCTGACAACGCAAAGTGTAAAAGGTCCATAGACCCCGGAAAAGACTCTCTGGGGGTTGCGAAGTGCCAAGGCGACACTGCATGGCATCGAGGCCATGAGGACGATCACGCGCGGCCAAGCTGAACACAAATGAGAGAAGTTGTTGCAGGCGAGGTATCGTTTCTGCACGAGGTGTTCGGATTGACAGGCTGATGTTGTTGAAACACCGAGTCTTCCGCTCGGATCGGCAGTGTAAGGCAACGATCACTTCAGGATAGCTAATGCAGGAATCTCATTCTGAAGATTCGAGCCGCCGTAAGGCACGTTCTACAGCTCCGTGGTCCGCGCCGTCGCTCACAAGCAACTGACGCCAACCCCGTTCCTTAGCGGATGCGATAATCCGTTCAGATGGAACCAGTAATGGTAGGTCTGGGCTGCCACCAGCCGCGAACCACAAATCGGCCATCGCAGCTTGGCCTTCACCACTGCCCGCAACGGCGACATCGATTCGTAACCAGTCGGAATCACTGGGCGGATCGATAATCCAGGCTCGCCGATACACTGGCCACGACACGACGTGCGCACCCCGACGCTCTAGTTCTTGCGGCAGTAGATCGCGACCTGAATCGCCACATATCAGCATTACGTGCTGGCCCTTCGGATTTCGAAGCTGCGGTAGTTCGAGCAGCCCTTCGCTGCTGCGGTTATCAGGAACGATCACCTGCCGCGAGCTATGTGCCTGCACCGCAGCTGCTGTCGCGGGCCCTACTGCATAGAGCGTGGGACCGACACCAGCAGGCAGTTCGGCCACCGCGTACGCCGCGTGCTGCGACAACACGATCGCAATATCAAACGCACCGCTCGGCATTGCGTTGCCGCTGCGCTCGATCGTGAGCACGGGATATACAAGCGACTCGAAGCCTCTGCTCTCAAGGTGTTGGGCTAACCGATCGGCACCTGGTTGTGTGCGCGCAATCCAGACGCGCATTAGGCGTGACGCGCGGCGTCCAGAATCGACTGGGCACCCGCCTTGAGCAAATCTTCTGCCGCTTGTTGACCCAGCGCCGCTGTGTCAGAAAGGTTTCGGGCGGCAACGTGAACGCGCTCGATTCGCGCCGGTTCAGTTTCCGTCGGCAAAGCGCCAACCAACGCGTCTAGCATCATCGTTTCGCCATCACCGGAGGCATAAGCTGCGACCGGTAGGGAACAATCAGCGCCGAGGCCCGCGCTCACCGCGCGTTCTGCGGCGACTTGCGCGGCAATCTTTGAGTCATGCAAAGCGCCAACTAACGCGCGAAGCTCTGAGGAGAGCGTCTCATGGCACTCGATCGACAGCGCCCCTTGCCCCGCCGCGGGCAGCGAATCACTCGGCTCGAACCGTTCACGAATTCGCTCCCCCAACTCCAAGCGTTCCAACCCAGCCGCCGCCAAAATCAACGCGTCATACTCCCCCGCATCCAGCTTCCCAAGTCGCGTCCCCACGTTCCCACGCACAGGCTTCAACACCAGATCCGGCCGGCGCGCCAACAACTGCACACCGCGCCGCAAACTGCTGGTACCCACCACCGCGCCTTGCGGCAACTCAGCAAACGATGCATAGCGCGGACTAACAAAGGCATCCCGCACGTCCGCCCGATACCCCGTCGCAATCAACTCAAACCCATCCGGCAACTCCGCCGGCAGGTCCTTGCACGAATGCACGGCAATGTGGGCGCGCCCATCCAGCATCGCCTGTTCCAGCTCTTTCACGAACAGGCCTTTACCACCGACCTCCGACAGCGGCGACGACAACCACTGATCGCCCTTGGTTGTCATCCCCAGCAAAGTCGGCTCGCAATCCGGATTCGCTTTCTTCAGCTCGGCCGCGATGTGTTCCGCCTGCCAAAGCGCAAGCGGGCTTTCGCGTGTTGCGATGATGATCTGCATAACTCGAACCTACAGCGTACGAACGTACTTGCGCACGTTGGCCACATGGCGGCGGGAGATTTCTAGGGTCTCGTCGATCTGCTTCAACCGCAGCCGATGTTTGCCGTCTTCATCGCGCTCGATGCCTTCGATCGCGCGGCTGGCCACCAGCGCGTTGCGATGCACGCGAATGAACAGTTCGCCAAACTCGTTTTCCAGATCGCGTAGCGGTTCGTCGATGATCAGCTCGCCGGAAATGTGCCGTGCCGTCACGTATTTCTGATCCGCCTGGAAGTAGCAGACCTCGTGCACCGGCACCAGTTCGATGCCGCGTCGGGTGCGCGCCGAAATATGGGTTCGGCGTTTCTGGCCATCGTCTCGCAGGCTTTCCAGCTGCGCCTTGTTAACGCGCGTGGTTGCGCCCAGCACGCGGGCTAGATCTTCGCGACGCACCGGCTTCAGCAGATAACCCACCGCCTGCACATCGAACGCCTCGATCGCGTGCTCTTCGTATGCGGTGCAAAACACAACTGCGGGGGGTTGTTCCAGTTCCAGCAGGTGGCGCGCGGCCTCCAGTCCGTCCATGCCTGGCATGCGGATATCCAGCAGCACGACGTCTGGCACCATGCGCTCCGCAAGCTGTACCGCCTGCACGCCGTTGCCCGCCTCGCCCACAACCGCGTGGTCGTCCAGATCGTTCACCATGCGCACGAGCCGGTCGCGCGCCAGCTGTTCATCGTCGACGATCAGAATCTGCATCGCGGCTATCGCGTTCGCCTAACTCTCGGAGCGGTAAGGATACCGCAAGGTGGTGATGAACTCGTCGTCGCGCTCGCTGGTTTCCAGGCTCGCGCGGCCGCCGTACAGCACCTGCAGGCGCGAGCGAATGTTGTTCAGCGCCATGCGATTGCCCTCGGTGTGGCCGGCGACCGGCACCTCCTGGGTAGAGGGCGGGATCGGGTTGACGATGCGCACGCGAATGTCGCCGGCCTCTTGCCACAGGCGCAGCTCGATGCGGCCGCCGTCGGGCAGCGGTTGGATGCCGTGATAGATCGCGTTTTCCAGCAACGGCTGCAGGGTCAGCAGCGGAATGCGCGTGTCGCGCGGCACTTCTTCGATCTGCCAGTCCATGTCCAGCCGCTCGCCCAGCCGCAGGCCTTCGATGCGCACATAGCGCTCGCACAGCTTCAGCTCTTCATCCAGGCGCACCTGGTTGCCCACCTCGTTGAGGCTGGCGCGGAACAGCGCCGACAGATCCTCCACCACGCTCTCCGCCGTGTCGGGATCGACGCTGATCAGGCTCGCGATGATGTTCATGCTGTTGAACAGAAAGTGGGGGCGGATGCGCGACTGCAGCGCCTGGATGCGCGACTGCAGCTCGCTGCGCTCCTGCTCCCGCAGGCGCTGCTGCACATAGAAATAGCGCAACACCAGGCCGGTGATGATGGCGGCGATGGCGAGCTGCTGGCCGATCAGGCGCCAGTTGAACGGCCGCGACAGATCCCAGCCGCCCAGCACCCGATCGCTGAGCAGCCCCACGACGAAGGCCGCACCCATCACCAGCAGGAAGGCGAGCGCTGCCCCCTGCAGCAGGCCCAAGCGGTTGAAGATCGGTCGTGCGGCACACAGTAGGCCTGCCGATGACAGGGCGATCCATTGGACGAATAACGACAACAGCGCGAGCCGCGCCCAGGACAGCTCTGGCCCCGCAAACAGCAGGACAAACACGAATAGCTGGGAGACCAGGATGACGATGGTCAGGGCCGTGACGTTGCACAGCTCGGGGACCTGAAACCGATTCGCGGGCACAGAGAAATTCCGGGAGGGCGCGAGCGGCATTGTTATACTTTCGCGCCTTTTTATCGAGCCGGAGTCGGCGCGACAGCGCACGCAGCCATGAGCAACGAGAACAAACTCTGGGGCGGCCGCTTCGACGCCCCCACCGATGCCTTCGTCGAGCGCTTCACCGCCTCCGTTGACTTCGATCAGCGGCTGGCCGAGCAGGATATTCGCGGCTCTATCGCCCATGCCGAGATGCTGGCCGCGAACGGTATCCTGACCGACGAGGAGAAGACCCGGATCGTCGAGGGCCTGGCCCAGGTGCGCGCCGAGATCGACGCCGGCGACTTTGCCTGGTCGGTGGGGCTGGAAGACGTGCACATGAACGTCGAGGCGCGCCTGACCGCGCTGATCGGCGACGTCGGCAAGAAGCTGCACACGGGGCGTTCGCGCAACGATCAGGTCGCGACCGACGTGCGGCTGTACCTGCGCGATGGCATCGACACGATTGATGCGCAGATGGCGGAGCTGGGGGAGACGCTAGTTCGTCAGGCGAAAGTCCACGCAAACACCGTCATGCCCGGCTTCACGCATCTGCAGACGGCGCAGCCCATCACCTTTGGGCATCACCTGCTGGCGTGGTTCGAGATGCTGATGCGCGACCGCGAGCGGCTGCGGGATTGCCGCGCGCGGGTGAACGTTTCGCCCCTGGGCGCGGCCGCACTCGCCGGCACCACCTTTCCGATCGATCGTGCGGCGACGGCATCTGCGCTCGGCTTCGACCGACCGGCGGAGAACTCGCTGGACGCGGTCAGCGATCGCGACTTCGCCATCGAGTTTTGTTTCGTCGCCAGCATGACGCTGATGCACATGTCGCGCTGGTGCGAGGAGCTGATCCTGTGGTCGTGCCAGCAGTTCGACTTCATCGAGCTGTCGGATGCCTACTGCACCGGCTCGTCGATCATGCCGCAGAAAAAAAACCCCGACGTACCGGAACTGGTGCGCGGCAAGTACAGCCGCGTCGCCGGGCATCTGTTCGGGTTGCTGTCGCTGATGAAGAGCCAGCCGCTGGCCTACAACAAGGACAATCAGGAAGACAAAGAGCCGCTGTTCGATGTGCTGGATACGCTGATGGATTGTCTGCGCGCGATGAACGGCCTGCTGGACGAGATGACGGTGAACCCCTCGACCATGGCGGCAGCGGCGGAGGCCGGGTTCGCGACGGCCACCGATCTGGCCGATTACCTGGTGCGGCTGGGCCTGCCGTTTCGCGATGCGCATGAAGTGGTGGGCAAAGCGGTCGCGTTCGCGATCGGTGCGAACAAGACGCTGGCCGAGCTTACGCTGGAGGAACTGCGCGGGTTTCATCAGGCGATTGGCGATGAGGTGTTTGGCGTGCTCACACTTGAGGGTTCGGTGACGGCGCGGGATCACTTTGGGGGTACGGCGCCGGCGCAGGTTCAGGCGGCGGCAGCAAGAGCGAAGGATCGGCTGCAAGCGTTCGGCTGATGGCCACGACGCCCAACATCAGCCCAGCCGCACTGATGCGCCTGACGCTGATCGTCGAAGGTGGTTTGATCCTTATCGCTTTGGGCAGCGCCTGACTGGGGTTTTGTGGGCCTCTCACGCGATCCACCAACATCGGCTCTCACAGCCTGCTATCTGGGTTGTTCTTTCCTGCCGCAGACGCCGACGGCATGCGCCACATGCTGGCCGGGGTGCTGTGGACGATCCCGCTGGTCGCGGTGCTGTTTGTGCTGCTGCGGCTGCCGGCGCTGCAAGCGTTCCACCAGTTTGTCATCGACACGCTCGGGCCGATGTTCGCAAAGGTCAGCACCGGGCAGGTCCTGCTGATCTCGACCCTGGCCGGCGTTGGCGAGGAGATGGCGTTTCGGTGGGTGCTGCAGGGCGGGCTTGGGCCGGTCATCGGTGACGTACAGGCACTCGTTGTAGTTAGCCTGGTGTTTGGCGCCGTGCACTGGCTGAACGCCACCTACTTCGTGCTG
The DNA here is from genome assembly GCA_039029135.1 of Pseudomonadota bacterium. Taxonomy (GTDB): domain Bacteria; phylum Pseudomonadota; class Gammaproteobacteria; order Pseudomonadales; family Azotimanducaceae; genus JALZVT01. The sequence continues at coordinate 43,082 of JBCCGT010000006.1, forward strand.
GCGACCTTTATGGGCCTGTTTCTGGGCTGGCTGTATCTGGAGGTTGGGCTACTGGCGGCGATCGTCTGCCACGCCATCTATGACGCGATTGCGCTGCTGTACCTGCAGCGGCGCCACGCCGAGCGCTAGCCGCGGCTCACCAAGAACACAGCTGCCGGCAACGCTGCTAGGGGTCCGGGGGAACCTCTGCCACCGGAAAGATGAAACGCTCTCCCAATTCGTTATTGCGGCTGAAGTGCAGGCTGTTGCCCACGGCGGCGGAGATGTCGGGTCGGGACGCGGCGACCATGTAAATCTCCTCGTTGCCCCGTTCCGCAAGGTCAGAGATATCCACCTCGAAATCGAAGGGGATAACAGAGTCACCGACAACCGTGTCGATGAAGAACCAACCTGTCTTGCGGTCATTGCCTGGGGCCACCGCGTCGCCGGAGTGCCAGTTGGCCCACAGGTATTCTTGATCGAAACCGTCGTCGCGCTCGGCGATCCGGACCCAAACATGGTGCGGAATCTCCAGGCGCGCCTCAGTGCGCGACACACCAAGTTCCACCTCACCCTGCACCCTGATCCGGTGATCGCCGACGTTCTCGAGGGTTGTCGACACGTTTCTTATCGTCGCCATATGCCATTGCTCCGTTCGTAACCTATCTGCGCCGGGCTGAAAACGCCCTCGACAGTCCATCCCAAGCCGTGCTCGCGATGGGTAGGGACTAGTGCCGCCTGACGCCGTGGTGTCCCACCCGGGTCTGCACATCTCGGGGTCGGCCCCAAGGCGTGAGAGCGTTTGGTTGTACAAGAGCTGCCCGGCGGCAGATGGACGTATCTTTCGGACCGCTATTGAGCGACACTTTACAAAGTGACACTCAATAACGACGAAACATGAGTTCAGCGCCCGGCAAACCGACAGCCAAGACCGACGGCACTACGCGCCGCGATCCCGACGACAAGCGCGCCCGCCTGCTGGACGCCGGCCGCCACCTGTTCCTGATGCAGGGCTTCGAGGGCACCACCACCCTGTCGATCGCCCGCCGCGCCGGCGTCTCCGAGGGCATCCTGTTCCACCACTTCGGCTCGAAAAGAGGCCTGTTCGAGGCGCTCGCCAGCGACTTCGCGACCGCCGCCGCGGACGCCACCATGCCGGCCGAGACCGACGAGATGACCGAAGAGTCGGTGGTCCGCGCGGCCTTCGACTTCGCCGACGCCCAACCCGCTTTGTATGACCTGTTCAGCCGCCGTGCCGCAGACAACGAAGACACCAGCGCCCTGAACGCCGACATCGTCATCGACAAGATCCGCGCCAATCTGGAGCTGGGCATCGCCGCCGGCCAGGCGCGCGCGGGTGACCCGCGCATCATGGCCGAACTGCAGTTCGCCCTAGTCGACGCCGCCTACCGCGCCTGGCGCCGCCGCGGCGACCCCGGGCTGCGCGAGGCCTACATTTTCGAAGCCGTGCGCTGTATGCGCGGCATGCTGGCGCCCCAGGCGCCGAAATCTTAGGGACCCATAGCCCCAGCCGGGGCAGCCACGAAATCGACTTAGGAGAAAATCGATGAGTGAAGCACTAGCAGACAACACGCCGTTCTGGCTGGACGGCAACTTTGCGCCCACGTTCGAGGAAGTCACCGAGACCCAGCTTAAGGTCACCGGCAGCATCCCCCCGGAGCTGCAGGGCCGCTACCTGCGCAACGGCGCCAACCCGCAGACCGGCGAATCGCCTCACTGGTTTCTGGGCAACGGCATGATCCACGGCGTGGAGCTGTCCGGCGGCAAGGCCAACTGGTATCGCAATCGCTACGTGCGCACGCCCGCGTACGAGAGCACCGATAACGATCCGATGAACGCCGCGGGCGACATGACCCATTCGCTGGCGAATACCCACATCATCTCTCACGCGGGCAAGATCCTGGCATTGGAAGAAGGTCACTGGCCGTTCGAGCTGAGCCCAGAGCTGGAGACGATCGGCGCGCACAACTACAACGGCAAGCTGACCACCGGCATGACCGCGCATCCGAAGCTATGCCCGAAGACCGGCGAACTGCTGTTCTTCGCCTACGGCATGATGCCCCCGTACCTCACCTATCACCGCGCGTCCGCGACCGGCGAGCTGCTGCAATCCGAGGTGATCGACGTGAAGGGCGCGACCATGGTCCACGACTTCAACATCACCGAGAACTTCGTGATCTTCATGGATCTGCCGCTGATCTGGGACTTCGAAGCGTTCGCAACTTCCGGTCTGCCGATTCGCTGGAGCGATGAGTACGGCGCACGCCTGGGCGTGATGCCGCGCAACGGCACCAACGCGGACGTCACCTGGTACGACATCGACCCCTGCTACGTATACCACCCGCTGAACGCGTACGAAGAAGGCGACGACATCGTGATCGACGTGTGCCGCATGGCGACCTCTATGAAGGCGAACACACCGGAAGTTCCGCCGATGCTGCACCGCTGGACGATCAAGCAAAAGGAAGGTCGCGTGAGCGAATCGCAGCTCGATGATCGTTCGGTCGAGTTCCCGCGTGTGCCCGATGCCCTGGTCGGCCAGAAGCATCGCTTCGGCTACACGGCCGAGTTCGCTTCCGGCAAGCCGATGGCCGCCGCGTTCCGCAAGTACGATCTGCAGACTGGCGAGAGCAGCGCTCACGATCTGGGGCCGGGCCGCACCGGTGGCGAGCCGGTGTTCGTTCCCGCGGAAGGTGCCACCAACGAAGACGACGGCTACCTGCTGTCTTACGTACACGACGGCGCGACCAACAGCAGCGAGCTGGTGATTGTGGATGCGTCCAACGTCGCGGCCGACCCGGTCGCACGCGTGCATCTGCCCGTGCGTGTGCCTGCCGGCTTCCATGGAAGCTGGGTAGCGGACGCGTAAGCGAGGGAAAACCTGGGGTCAGAGTCGCGACTCTGACCCCGCATTTCCTGACACCGCACAAATCCGCGAGCGCAAAAGGAATCGCAGACGATGATGAACCGAAAAATTGTGCTGGCCGAGCACCCGAACGGTGCGCCGGATCCGTCGCACTTCAAGCTGGTCGAGGAGGAACTGTCCGAGCTCGCCGACGATCAGGTGGTTCTCGAGGTCGAGCACCTGTCGATCGATGCGTTCATTCGCACCATGCTGGATGCGACCGAGGGCTTTCACGGCGCGTCCGGCATCGACGCACCCGTGACGGCGCTGGGTATCGGTCGCGTGCTGCGCAGTAATTTCGACGGGCTGAATCAGGGCGATGCCGTGTTCGGTCCCATGGGCGCGCAGACCCATGCGGTTGGGCACGGCTCGATGTATCGCAAGCTGGAACCCGAAGGCGTGCCGGCGCGCGCCTACCTCGGCGCGCTCGGTATGACCACGGGTCTAACCGCCTACGCGGGCATGATCGAAGTGGGCGAGGTCAAAGAAGGCGACACCGTCCTGGTATCAGCCGCCGCTGGCGCTGTGGGCTCGATGGCCTGTCAGCTCGCGAAGGTGAAAGGCGCGAAGGTCATCGGCATCGCCGGTGGTCCGGCCAAGACCGCGTATCTCACGGAGACTGTCGGCTGCCACGGCGCGATCGACTACAAGGCCGATAACGTCGCCGACGATCTGCGCGAACTTGCGCCCGACGGCGTCGATCTGTTCTTCGATAACGTCGGCGGCGAGATCCTCGACATCGCGCTGGACCAGCTCGCGATGCACGGCCGCGTCGTGCTGTGCGGCGCGATCTCGCAGTACAACAACATGGGCGACGTGCGCGGGCCCAAACTGTATCTGCGAATCGCGGAGCGCAACGCGTCAATGCGCGGCTTTACCGTCGACAAGCACGCAGAGGCCTTCCCGAAGATGGAGCAGGACATCAGCGGCTGGCTGGCCAACGGTTCGATCAACATGCACGAACAGGTCGAAGAAGGCATCGAACGCTTTCCCGAGGCTCTGTGCATGCTGTTCAACGGCGGCCACATGGGGAAGCTGTTGGTCGCGCCTTAGTCATTGCGGCAGGGATACGATCGGACGGACAGGCCCCGGGATCTGCAATACGGCTTCTTGAGTTGCAAGCAAGCGTTCAGGGATTGAAGCGGTTTACTCTGACCCCCGACTCTGAGCCCATGTCTTCTACAAAGGCCGGTTGTCAGTATTGAGTGTTCTCTCGGCGATCTGCCAACCATCGTCCGTTTTGCGCCACGCGATCCGATAGCGTCCGCTGCCGCTGATTTCTGCGCGTCCCTGGGTCAGCGTCTGATGGGTAATCAACACCAGCTGATCGGTTACCGCCGTGTTCGCGTTCAACTCAATGAACACCGGCGGCGACAGGTGATGGCGCGTTTGGCGATCCGCCAGTCGCCCGCCGTGCGAGCGCTTGGCATAGTCGTAGATCGACGCACGACCATTGGTGCGACTGCGTCTGTCACCGTCAGCCCATAGCTCCAGCACCGCATCTTCGGTAAACAGATTCGCAAACTGCCGCGCGTCTTTGTCATCCCAATAGAGCGCGTAGCGCGCCATCACCTCGGTGATCGCCAACCGGTCGGCCTGCTCGACGCTTGTGCCGCGAATCTTGTTTGCAATTAGCAGGGTGGCGACAGCGATCGACAACGCGAGCGCAAGCACCAACCAAAAAGTCGAAATTAAGTTCATGCCGCTGCAACCCTCAACTTTCCCACCGTTCCCGACAGCCGGCCAAATCGTCACACAGTGCCTCGTGAAATACCGGCCTGCCGCTTGCCTCGATCGCGCGTATCCACAGCGTCAGCAGCTCGCGTCGCTGAGTGTTTAGCTGTCGATCTGCATCCTGCAGACCGCGCAGCGCGGTCAGAACGTCGAGGAAGTTTCGATTGCCCAGCGCATATCGATTTCGCGCCGCACCGAGCGCGAGTTGAGCATTACGTCGGCGCTCTTGCGACGCCACGATGATCTGGCTTTGCTGGTCAAAACGCCAGCGGGTCACGCTGATCTCTTCTAGCGCGCCTAGCCAGATTGCGTAGTAGCGCTGGCGCGCTTCCTCTAGCGCCAGGAACAGACTTTTCTGCGTCGCGCGCAGTCGGCCGCCGGTGAACAGGGGCGCGGTAAGGTCCAGGCCATGACTCAGCAATTGGGTGCTGGTTGCCTTGTTCGCAAGCGAGGCCAGTCCCAGGTTCACTCGCAGGGCCGGCAGTCTGTCTGTGATGCCGATGCCAGCCTCCGCCGCGATCTGCCGCAACTGCGCGAAGCCCGCCCGAATGTCGGCTCGGCTGCGCACCAGATCTTGCGGCGCACGGGCAGGCGTTGCAGCTGGTGCCGCAGGAAGCGTGCGCAGCAACACACGCGGTCGTCGGTCCGGCGCAGCGCCCAGCAACACATCCAGCCGGCGTTCGAGCACCTCGGCATTCGCATCGTTCACCAGGCTGAGCTGCTTCAGCACGGCGGTTTGTTCGCGCTGCTGATACAACTCGCTGGCTGCCGCCTGACCGAGGCGGAAGCGCGCCTCGATCAGATCTTCCAGATCCCGGCTCACCCGCATCTGCTCCGCCAGCAGATCGCCCTGGGTGTATCCCTCGACGATCTGAAAGTAGGTGTCCGCCACCTGGGTGCTGAGCAACAGCGCCACCTGCTGCGCCTCGAACCAGCGCTGATCGCTAAAGCATTTTGCGACGTAAATCTGCAGACGGCGCCTGCCCCACAGCCCGGCATCCCAGTTGAGCGAGAGCGCGCCAAGGTCGGCACGCGTGTCTACGGTGTTGTCACTGAAGTTCATGACATCGCGTCGGCCTTGCGCACCTATCGATGGCCACAGAGAACCGCGGGCGATTTGTATCTGCAGCTGCGCCTGGTTGATGCGCGCCTCAGCGATCTGCGTCGACGGGCTATCGCGCAGCGCTGCGTCGATCAGACCGCTCAGCACAGGATCGTGGAGAGGCTGCCACCACGCCGCCATCGGAACGGAACTCGCACGATCGGGAGCCGGCTGCGTCCGCAAAGCCTCTGGCACCAACTCAACATGCGGCGCCTGCACACAACCGACCAACAGCACCAGCCACAGGACACAGAGCACTACTTTGTTGCTACGGCGAGTCATGTTGCCCTCGCTGCCTCACCACCCAGCGCAGTTGTAGTTGCACGCGGGGAGCGCGCCACCTCCGTCGCAACAACAATGCACGGCAGCAAAATCAGTATCACGGGAATCGAAAACAACATACCGAACCCGACCGACACCGCGACCGGCCGCAGCGCGGCCGCCTGGGTAGATGCGCTGAAGATCAGCGGCGCCAGTCCCAACAGCGTCGTCACGCTGGACAACACAATCGGCCGAAACCGATCGCCGACCGCGATGATCATCGCGTCTGGCGCTGTGTTTCCCTCTGCGCGGGCCTCGGTATACCGCAGGTTCAGCAGCAGCCCCGAGTTGATTACCAGACCGCCCAGCGCCAGCACGCCAAGAAAACTCGCGGCACTCAAGCCAATGCCCAACACGATGTGGCCTAACAAAGCTCCGGCGGCCGATAGCGGCAGCGCGATTAGCAGGATCGCGCCGCGACGCAGGCTGCGCACATAACCACCGATCAGCACAAAGATGCCGACCAACATCGCCGCCGTGGCAACCAGCAAGCTGGTCGCCGTTTCCGCATCCTCATTGGTATCCAACGCCTCATCCCAGGTCAGCAGCCCTGGGTAGTCAGCTTCCAGTTCCGGCAGCAGCACATCGCTGACCAGATCATCGATTAGCCCTTTCGCGACGATGCTGCGATCGATCGATGCCTCGACCCGTTCGATGCGCTGCCCGTTGATGCGCCGCAGCTGCACAGCGCCGCGCTCCCAACGGATGTTGGCGATGTCCCCCAGCGCAACCTGCCGCCCCTGGCTGGACGTCAGGATGATGTTGTCGAGATCCGGCAGCACGTCGGTCGCCGCGTGATCGCCGCGAATCATCACGCGAACCTCGTTGTTGCCGCGCGCCAGGCGCAGCGCTTCTAACCCGTCGAGCTGGGCACGCAGGCGGCTGGAAATCTCAGACTCATCAAACCCAAGCGCTCGTCCGGCCGAGGTCAGCTCGAACCGAATCTCCGAACGAAAGGCGTTGCCGCTGTACGAAATCTGTTCCACGCCGGCAACATGCCGCAGCTTTTCTACCAGACTTTCCGCCGCCCGGCGGCTGACCGCCTGATTCGCATGCGCGAGTTCTACTGTCAGATCGCGGCCATCGCCCGGCCCCTGCAGATAGTCGATGGATAGCTGGGTCAGCTCGACCGGTTGGCCGATCCGCTGGCGCCAGCGGGTGGCAAAGTCGCCGGCCGTAAACAACCTGTCGCCCCCATCGGCCAGGGTGAAAGTCACGGCACCCTGATGACTCACGGGCTCACCCAGAGTCAGGTAGCTGCCCTTGATATCGGATGCGTTACCCAGCCCCGCCAACGTTTCTTGGCCCAGTGCGGCAAGTCCGGTCGCCATGTCATCGACCTGGCGTTCCGAGGCGCCGGGGTTGAGCGCGAAGTTGGCCGTAACCTGCTGACTTTCAAACGCCGGCTGCAGCGCGATCGGCATGCGCCCGCTGAAGGCCCAACTGAAGACGACACCAGCGACGAGTAGGCCAATGGCGATCACAAGAGACGCGTTGTTCAGGCAAACGCGTAGCGCGGGTATGAGTCGCCGTTTACGAAAGTCGTTGAGCCGCGAAGGCAACCAGCGCGTTTTAGTCTGCGCCGTGCGACCGGCATAGCGCCCATACGCCAAGTGCGACGGCAAAATCCACAGCGCCTCGACGAGCGACATCGCAAACACGCAGGCGGTCACAACGGGAATCGCCACCAGGAACAACCCCAGCTCGCCGGGCATAAACAGGATGGGCGCAAAGGCGATGATGTTGGTCGCGATCGCGAGCGTGATCGCCGGGCTGAAGCGCGACAGCGTGTCGGCCGCGGCGTCGAGCGGGAGCAATCCAGCCTCGATACCTGAATAGATCGACTCACCAATCACCACGGCATCATCCACAACCACGCCGATCACAATGACAAACGAAAAGATCGACACAAAGTTGATCGTGTAAGGCGTCAACGCAAACAGCGCAACGCCGCCCAGCATCGCAACGGGCAAGCCGGTCGCCACCCAAAACGCAACCCGCGCCTCCAACACCAAAAACAACAGGCCCAGCACCAGCGCCAGGCCAATAAATGCGCTATCGGCCAGGATGCCAACACGATCGACATAGCTCTGGGCGTCGTCGTCCAGAACCACGACGCCGCCGGCGGGCATCTCCGCCTCGATCTCAGCCAACAACTCGCGCACGCTGGTCGACACTTCGGCGGGCGTCGCACCCCCCGCGCCGAACACGGTCATCATCACGCCGCGCTCGCCGTTGATACGATAGCGCTTGCCGTGGGGTCGAAAGCCGTCTTCGATGCGGGCGATCTGCGATAGCGACAGGGGTACGCCCGTGCCGGACTGCACCAACGCGATGTCGGCAAACTCATCGGCGTAGCGGCGATCCAGTCCGGTCGACAGACCATAGTCGCCGGTGCTGCTGCGAATCGCGCCGCCCGACAGATCCAAGGTCGCGCGGCGTATCTGTTGCGCAACGTCGGAGAGCGACAGACCAAACAGGCGCGCACGATCGGGCGATACTCGAACCGTGATCTCGGGTTCGACGGCGCCGTCCACCTCGACCTGCCCGACGGGTTCCAACGCCAACAGGCGCGCGCGCGTCTTTTCCGCAAAATCGTGCAGCGCGTCGCGAGAGGCAAAACCGTAGAAACCGATATCCATCTCGCCGCCGTCATCGCGAACCTGCACGATCGCGGGCGGGTCGAGATCGAGCGGCAGGGTATTGATGCCATCGACGGCGCTGCGTATCTCATCCAACGCGCGCTGGGCGTCGCTGCCCTGCTGCAACATCACAAAGATGTTGGCGCCGCCCGATCGCACCTCGCTGACAACGGTGCGAATGTCGCGCAGCGTGTTGATGCTCTGTTCCATCGGCTGCACGACCTGGGCTTCGACTTCGGCCGCGGTTGCGCCCCGGTAGTCCGCCCGGATCTCGATGGTGTCCAGCACCGCCAGCGGAAACACTTCCTGACGCATCGTGAAGATCGCGATCACACCCGCGACGATCAGCACCACCATCAACAGATTCGCCGCGGTCGGGTTGTGCAGAAACCAGCCGCTGACGCCCTGGCTGTCGCGAGCAGCCATCTCAGAGCTCCCGCAGTTCGACCGACACGCCGTCCAGCAGGCCGATGGGGCGATCGACAATTAGTCGGTCAGACGGCTCGAAGCTGTCAGCGACCGACACCAGCTCCGGCGTGCCCCCGGTTGGCGTTAGCCGGTGACGCAGCGCAGCGCCGTCGCGATAGACCCAGACGAGATTGCCGTTCACCACCAGGTCGGCCGGCACCAGCGCAACGGGCCGCGTCTGCCTGGCCTGAATCCGCGCGCGCAGGTGCATGCCATAGGCCCAGCCAGGGTGAGCCAGGGGTTCATCGATGCGCACCCGCAGCGTCGCCAGTCGCGTGTCACTCGTCAGGTTGCGTACGATCCCCTCGAACCTGCCCAGCACCGGCGTCGCGTCGGGATCGTCGACCGGCACAATCTCGATGGTATCGACCCCCTGATCGAGGGTGCGCGCCGTCTTGATCGGCACCTGCAGCTCGACGATCGCGAAGTCGAGCGGCATCAACACCGCGGTGACGTCGCCGACCGACAGCACCTGCCCGATGATCGCGTTGGCCTGGGCGATCGTCGCCGACCAGGGCGCCTTGATGGCCGTACGCTGCAGCGCAAGTCGCGCCCCTCTGAGCTGCGCGTCGATCACCCTGCGCCGGGCAACCGCGTCCGCCTTCTGCGGTTCGCGTAACGCAAGTGGTCCCGCCTGCTCAGCATCCTGACTGGTCGATTTCCAGGCCTGCCATTCCAGGCGCGCGATTTCCGCCCGGCCTTCCTCCAACGCGATATTGGCCTGGGCCTGGGCGTGCAGGGCCTCGGCGCTGGCAACCGCAATCACATAGTCACGCTCATCAATCTGTAGCAGCTTGTCGCCGGCCTCGACGTGGCGACCGGCGTCGAGCGACTGGCTAACCCAGGTGATCTCGCCCGGAACCTGGGTTGTTAAGGACAGGGTCTGACGAGGCACCAGCGTGCCGACGGCGGAGACGGTTATCGGCTCTTGCGTGCGGTCAAGCGTAGCGACCGCAACCTGTGGCTTAGCAGGTGGTTGCGCCGCCTGCAGCGGTTCGGGTCCGGTGGTCGCAATCAGCGCGATCAGGCCGACTCCTGCGCAGCACACCGTTAACAGCGTGAATAGTGGGCGTCTCATAGCATGACGCTCTCGGATGGGTTTTCACCGGCAACCCTACTACCGAGTAGGTAACCGAACGGTTACTGCTTGAAGATTTGGTACCCTGATCCGCCCGACGTCAGTTAGCCGACCCGATGCTACAGGCCATTGCCGATTACTTCGTCGGCCCTCTCGGCAAACTCGAGTTGCTCGCGACACTGTTGCTGATGATCAACGTCTATCTGCTCGGGCAGCAGCGGTTGAGTAACTACTGGTTTGGCCTCGCCGGCGTTTTGCTGTTCGGCTTCCTGTTTCGGGAGTACAGGCTTTACTCCGATATGCTGCTGCAGTGGGTGTTTTATGCGCCCCTACAGGTGATTGGCTATGTACTTTGGAAGTACGGCCGAACACTCGGCTCGGAGACGAAGACGCAGACAACCGATAGCATGCGAGTGGTTCGATTACCCTCCCGCTACTGGCCACCGCTGCTGATTTCAGTTGTCGCCGCCACCTGGCTGCTGGGTACCTACATGGCCACACGCACCGATGCGAGCTTTCCCTATGCCGACGCGTTGACCACGACGATGAGTATCGGCGCGAGTGTCCTGATGTTGAAGAAGATCCTGGAGAATTGGTTTCTCTGGATCGCGATGGACGTCATGGCCATTCCGGTCTACTTCCTGAAAGGCCTCTACGTTACCGCCGGGCTATATGTGGTGTTTCTCGTACTCGCCGTTATCGGTTTGCTTCGATGGCGCGCAGATCTCCGTTCAAAGTCAGCGGCGCTAGTACAGCATGCGACCTAGACGGGGAGTAACCGTTGGCAAATTCCTGCCCTTGCACAAAGGACATGAACTGCTACTGCAGGCCGCGGCAACACACTGCAACGAGCTGACGGTGCTGGTTGGTGTCACGCCGAACGATCCTTACAGCTTCGAGCAGCGCAAACGCTGGATCACGGCGGCCATCCAAGCCGGCAACCAGAACACGGCGACCATGGCTATCGTGGCGGACCCCGATCCAGATCCAAACGTCGCCAAAGACGCTGAAGGCACGGTGGTCGATGAGCGCTACTGGCAACGCTGGCTTGAGCAGAATGCAGAGACTCTGCGCGACATAGAACTGGTGTTCACCTCCGATCCCTATGGCCAGGAGCTCGCGCGCCGCATCGGAGCAAGCTGGTTCCCGGTTGATCCCACGCGAGAAACGGTCCCTGTATCAGCGCGACAGATTCGTAAAGATCGGCGTGCCTACTTCCATTTCGTCAGTGACGGGGCGAAACCGGATGTGGCGCTAACGGTTGCGGTGGTCGGCGCTGAGTCAACGGGCAAGTCCATGCTGGTCAGAGCACTCGCTGAGCACTACAGCACCACATACGCACCGGAGTGGGGGCGCACTATCAGCGACGCGCGTGACGCGCTGAGCGTTGCTGATTTCGACGCTATCCTCAGCATGCAGAAGCTGCTCATCCGAAGGGCCCAGCTCGACTCTGACGGCCTGTGCTTTACCGACACGGAAGCCATTACTACCGCCCTCTATGCGCCCATCTATCTGGGTGAGGAGCACGCAAACGCATGGCACATCGCGCGGGAACAGCGATTCTCGCTGTACCTGCTGCTGGACCCGACGGTGCCCTGGGTCGACGACGGTACCCGCGTGCTTGATCAGCCGAAGCGTCAGGCGTTTCATCAGGCTTTGATCGAGGCACTAGATCGATTCGGTGCGCCTTATCAGGTCATTGCGGGCAGCTCGTATGAAGAGCGGCAGCGACAGGCGACACTAGCCGTCGATGCGTTACTCACGACAAGTTCGCGTTAGCCCGTGTATGCGCTACGCGCAGTCTGCGAAAGCACGCTAGAGGGGACTGTTTAGCCCCCTACCGCCGATCCTCTGAGCCAGCACGCCCAAAGTCGACCGAACTGACCCAACCCTCCGGGTGTGTCGAGGTCTGCGTCTCGGTGTCGCTGCGCATCAGCGGCTGGGTGCAATAACCCCAAGCCAATCGCTCACACAGCAGGGCCACCAGCTCCAAGCCCAGGCCGAAGCTTTGTTCGCCGTGCACCGAATCCTCCGTCGCGCTCGAGTCCATCGACACACTGGTGATCTCAACCTGAGCGTCCGCAACAATGAAATCGATGCGACCATCAGGCGTGTGCTGCAGGGCGTTACGCACCAGATTGGACAGCACGATCGTGACGGCAGCCGCGGGTGCCAGCACCCCGCCCTGACCAGCCACGCTGATCGCTATCGATTTTCCGGCCAGCAGGTGGTCATGCTGCTGAATCAGACGTTCCACCGTCGCCTTCAGATCGACCTGCTCGGCAGCGGGCGGGTCCTCTGACTTTCGATGGACCCACAGCAGTGTTTCGGTGAGCAGCCGGATGTCATCCAGCGCGCGATACTGACGCACGAACGCGGCCTGCTGCGCTTCCGGGCGTTCGTCGCTCGCGGAGAGTCGATCGAGCAACTCCAGATTCGCGCTCAGCACCGCGAGCGGTGTACGCAGTTCGTGGCTTGCGTGACGCAAAAACCGCTCTTCGTTCTCGATACCCTCACGCATGCTCTTGAACGCGCCGCGAATGCGGCGGGCGAGCGCGTCGAACTCGCGAAAGCGCAGGTCGGGCAGCGGCTGATCCACCGTGTCCGCGGCCTGGTTCGCGCTCCACTGGTTTAGCCGTCGCAGCGGCACATCGATGTTGCGGATGACAATCCACGAAACGATGAGCAGCAGCGCGGCGAACAGGCTGCCGATACCGAAGGCGACCTGCTCGGCGAACTCCAGTTCGGCAAACGCCACATCGCTGCCTACCAGACCATGAATCAGATACAGCCAGGCGCCGTCCCGCAGCTGATAGGGGTACAGGAACAGCAGCTCGCAGGCGCCTTCGGGGCACAGATCCTGTGTCTCTATCCTGAACCGGCGGACGTTGTCATCATCATCTTCAAATCTCAGATTGATAAAGCGCTCTATCTGGCCGTGTGCCAAAGCCTGGGTGGGAAACACCTCGGCAAACGCTTCGGGGATGGCGTCGAGGTTCGAATAGGCCACATAGTTTGGACCCTGCGGCAGTTCCGTCTGGCCTATGTTGGGCGCTAGCGCCTGTTCGGTGTCGTAGTCTTCGGCGATGCGTTCCAGAAACGACTGGGTGCGTAGGGCAATGCCTTGCTCCAGGTAGTACTCCAGCAGCTCGGTATAGGCGAACACCATCGCAATCGCGCAGCCGCCGAACCACAGCAACAGATGCAGACGCAGACTGCTGAGTCGATTTGTTGCCTCGGGCTTAATCATCAGGCGGGCGCAGTGCAAATCCGTGATTCGCCACTGTGTGCAGCAGCTTGTCGGCGAACGGCTTGTCGATCTTCTGCCGCAAGCGGTGAAGGTGCACCTTCAGCACGTCGGAGTCGGGTTGATCGTCATCGCCCCAGATGGCGTAGGAAATTTTTTCCCGACTGACCACGTTGGGGGACTCTCGCATCAACAGCGAGAGGATTTTCCAACTGGTCGGCGACAGGCTGATCGCCTCGCCGTCGCGCGTGAGTGTCTTGCGCGCGACCTCCATGATGAGCGGCCCCACCACCAGCTGCTGGCTCTGACCGCTGCGCCGCTTGGCGAGCGCCTTGACCCGCACAACCAGCTCCCTCATCTCGAACGGCTTTACGAGGTAGTCGTCGGTGCCGGCCTGAAAACCTGCCAGCTTGTCCTCCAACGTATCGCGCGCGGTCAGCATGAGCACGGGACTGTCTATGCCCTGTGCCCGCAGCGCTTCACATACCGCCAGACCATCCATCTTGGGCAAGTTGATATCCAGAAGGACCACGTCGTACGCGGCGTTACCGGCCAGCTCTTTGCCCTGCACGCCGTTCGCCGCGAAGTCGCAGTCAATCTGTTCCAGTGCGAGATACGCGACAACGGTTTCTGCGAGCGCCAGGTTGTCTTCGACCAGCAGGGCGCGAATGTTCATAGGTGTCGACTCGCAAAGCGCTTATCGCCGGCTAGTAAATCACAGCTTCGCGACCGGATTGCGCAAAGCGTTACGCACGCCAAGCGACTCGCCCACTCGGAAACGACAGGTCTAGAGGAGATTACCCGCCGCAACCGTCGCATTCAGCTGCTGATCATCCGGGCCGCTAGAGGCGGTATCCGCGATCCACGGCGCCAGGCAGTCACGAGAGCGCACGCACGGGTCAGTCAGCGCGTTCAAGAAGGCCTCGATATCGTCGCGTTCGCCACCGTTCAAATCGGTCGGTCGGAACAGGGTGGTATCTGCATCACGCGCGGCCTGCAGAGCGAGCAGAGCCGCCTCGCTGTTCGCGGCCGCGTTGGGATAGCGCGACGCGCAGGCGGGGTCAGAGTCGAACTGAGACAGCGCGCAGGCGGCGCCGTCGTCAAAAAACTCCTCCACTACATCGGCCGGATCGTCGTAGTGCTCGAGTACGGTTTCGAGGGTTTCATAGGTTCCGGCGTGCCCGAACGGCGCCGTCACCGCGACGTTCAAGAGCGATGGTGTCCGGAAGCGATAGCGATCCTCGATCAAGCCGGTCTCGCGCCCGCGACCAAAGTCATCGGCCACCCCGTCACCCTTGCCCGGGCCGAACTGCGGAAAGGCGACGAGGCGATGCCCACCATCGCTGAACGTATCGCCCGAATGGCAATCGATACAGCCGCCGCCGCCATCGTCCGCAGCAGTCAGGAACAGAACGGCGCCCTCTTTTTGCGCATCGCTGAGCGCCGCGAGGTCACCCTCGACATACGCCTTCCAAGGGTTATCGACGAACACCATCGAACGCTGATATTCGCCCAACGCCAACGCGATGTTGTCGAAAGTGATCAGCGTTTCCGCGTCTCCCGGACCAAACGCCGCCTGAAACTCGGATAGCCACTCGTTGCGGGCGAGTTCGTCGCTTGCGATGCCATAACCGCCGATGCGCGCCGCGAGGTGTGCGCGAACCGCCTGATTGGCACTACCCGCTTCGAATGCCTCGCCGCGCATCTCGTCGACAGAAGTCACCGGAAAGCGGGCCTGCGCGGCGACCAGATTAGGACCGGCATCATCGTCGACGCCGCCGAGCGCGACATCGGGCGTGCGTATGGAAGAGACGGTGCCGTTGGCGCCTGCTTCCGCACCAAAACTCTCAACGCGCGAGTCCCAGAACAGACCGGCATCCCACAGCCCTGCGTTGAACACGGTGGGGCTGTTGCGCGGAACGTTCGGCACGCCGCTGGTGTGCGCGCGTCCGGGGCCAAGCACATCCGGCTCCACCGCCCCTATGCCGATGGGTAACGACAGCCCGTCGCCACCGCCCAGCATGGGGTGGTGACAAGTGACACAGGCCGAATCGACGTCGCCGCCCAGACTCTTGCTGAAGAAGAGCTGCTTGCCGAGTTGGGCCACCGGATCCTCGATGCTGGGCAGCGTCCGATTCGTGCGCGGGTCGCCGGTCAGACCGTCAGCGTCAATCAGAGCCGCCAGTTCGTTGTCGAGATCCGACGGTCCAGCGCCAGCGTCGTTCGCAGGCGGTGTTCCGCCACCGCCTCCACCGCAAGCCGTGAGCACAAGGGCGTCAACAAGTAGTGCCGATAATCGATACTGCATGGATTCGACCAACCATAGTCATCTGAGCGCGCAACCTAGCAGCGACCAAGTTTCCAAACGGTTAATGAACGCGCGGCGACAGCGTCTAGCGGGCAACGCCCCGCAGGTGCTTGGGAATCACTTCCAAGTTTGGGGGTGGCTGTTCAACGACCACCATATGGGTAAGCTGACTGTCGCGTAGCGTCGTTCAATCAAGGCGCGCCACGCCCTGGAGCGACATTGAAAACCACCGATGAACCAGACTCAGCCAACACCCCGGAGACAAAGGGAGGGCTGCGCGCGCGCCTGCCCGCGCTGCTGCGCGGCGACCTGGTCAGCAGCGGCGAGGCCGCGAGTCCGGCCAGCGGCGAGGAATACGCGGCCCAACCCGTACCTGCCGAGCGCCAGGTGCACTGGCCGGCCGTCGCCATCATCAGCGCGATGGTCGCGTTCTCGCTGCCCACCTTTATCACCGGCGCCGAGGTCTTCCTCGCCAGCAGCAACGACGACGCGATCGTCGCCGTCGTGACCGGCTGTCTCGCGCTGGCGCTGATCGCATCGATCAGCGGCGCCATCGGCGCCGCGACGCACTTAAGCTCCTACATGCTCACGCGCATCGCGTTCGGCAACCGCGGCGCCGCGTTCGTTAACCTCGCGTTCGCGGTGTCGCTGCTCGGCTGGTTCGGCGTCAACATCGATCTGTTCGGCGGCGCGCTGCAGCGGCTGCTCGGCGAGGGTCTGGGCCTGCACCCGCCGCTGTGGCTGATCGAGCTGGGCGCCGGCGCGGCGATGACCGCCACGACCATCTACGGCTTCCGCGCGATCAATCTACTGTCGACCCTGCTGGTCCCCGTCATGATGGTGACGACCGCGCTGCTGCTTGCCGCCGCACTGGACCTGCGCGACCTGTCGGCGTCGTTCGCGGTGCAGCAGGCCAGCACGCTCAGCCTGGGCGACGCCATCTCGTCCGTCATCGGCGGCATGATCGTCGGCGCGGTCATACTGCCCGACGTGACGCGCTTTCTGCGTGACTGGCGCGGCGCGGTGTACACCGCCTTGCTGTCCTATGTCGCGGTGCAGACCCTGGTCATGACGGTCGGCGGCCTCGCGGCGGACGCGCTGGGCAACGACGACTTCCTCGACGTAATGCTGGTGCTGGGGATGAGCGCCGCCGCGTTCGTGATCGTCATCGCCGGTAGCTGGGTGCTGAACTCGCTGAACCTGTACAGCGCGACGCTCAGCGTGGAGGCGACGACCCAGCGCCTGCCAAACACGCCGCTGATCGTACTGCTGGGCGCGCTCGGCACGGTCGCCGCGTTCTTCAATATTCTGGATGCCTTTCTAACCTTTCTGTTTTATCTCGCGATCGTCTTCGTGCCGGTCGCCGGCGTCATCGCCGTCGACTATCTATTCGTGCGTCGCGACGCTTACGGCCGGCTCGACAGCATCGATTCGATGCGCGCAAGCGCGCTCGGCGCCTGGCTGCTGGGCAGCGCGATCGCGCTGCTCGGCGCGGAGGGCGTGATCAGCGGCTCCGGCATCGCCGCGCTCGACGCGATGCTGGCGGCCGCGCTCGGCTATTTCCTGCTCGCCCGGTTGGGCCCATCCACTTGAGCGCTTTACGCTGATGCTGCGAATCGGTATCGACGTCGGCGGCACGCACACCGACGCCGTGCTGGTGCGCGGCGACATGGTGCTGGCGACGACCAAAGCGCTGACCAGCGCCGACGTGCTCGGCGGCGTGTGCGAGGCGCTGGAAAACGTGCTGGCGACGCCGGGCGTCGAGCCTTGCGACGTCGAGGCCGTGATGCTGGGCACCACCCAGTTCACCAACGCGGTGGTCGAGCGCCGCGAGCTGACCGAGGTCGCCGCCATTCGCATCGGTCTGCCGTCGGGTCAGGGCCTCGCGCCCAAGTGCGGCTGGCCGGAGGACATCGCGGCGGCGCTCGGCGCCAGCGACTACGCCGTACACGGCGGCTTGCTCTACGACGGTCAGCCGCTAGCGCCGCTAGACGAGCGCGAGCTCACGACCGTCGTCGACGATCTGGTCGCGCGCCGGGTGCAGGCCGTCGCGATTACCGCCGCGTTCTCGCCCATGAATCCCGCCCACGAGATCGAGGTCGGGCGCCGCGTACGCGCGGCCCTGCCGGCGGCGCACATCACGCTGTCCCATCGCGTCGGCGGCCTCGGCCTCCTGGAGCGCGAGAACGCGGCGCTGCTGAACACCAGCCTGCTGCCGTTCGCCGACCGGGTGGTCGGCGCCTTCACTGCGGCGGTGCGCGAGCGCGGCCTCGACTGCCCGTTCTTCATCAGCCAGAACGACGGCACGCTGATGGACGCCGAGTTTGCGCGCACCAAGCCGGCGCTGACGTTCGCATCGGGGCCGACCAACTCCCTGCGGGGTGCTGCGCGGCTCACCGGCCTGCAGGACGCGCTGGTGGTCGACATCGGCGGCACCACCTCGGACATCGGCGCGCTGCGCGGCGGCTTTCCGCGGCAATCGAACATGGTTATCGAGGTCGGCGGCGTGCGCACCAACTTCCGCATGCCGGACATCCTGGCAGTCGGCCTGGGCGGCGGCAGCCTGGTCAGCGAGGACGGCGACGCGGTGGGTCCGCGCTCGGTGGGTCATCGGTTGGTGAGCGACGGGCGCGTGTTTGGCGGCAACACGCTGACGGCGACCGACATCGTCGTGGCCGCCGACCGGGCACAGGTCGGCGACGCCAGTCGGGTTGCCGATCTGCCCGCCGCGACCATCGAGCGCGCGCGGGCGCGCATGACCGCGCTGCTGAACGATCACATCGAACAGATGAAACCGAACAGCGAACCGCTGCCGCTCGTGCTGGTCGGCGGCGGCGCGCTGTTGGTGACCCAGCCGCTCGGCGCGGCCACCGAGGTCCTGCGCCCCGACAACGCCGACGTCGCCAACGCGATCGGAGCCGCGATCGCGCAGATCGGCGGCGAGGCCGAGGAAATGTTCGCCAACGACGACGTCCCGCGCGAGCAGGCGCTCGCCCGCGTCACCGCCAACGCCACCCGCGCGGCCATCGAGGCCGGCGCGGCGGCAAACAGCATCGAGGTCGCGGACGTCGAGGCGACGCCGGTCTCGTACATGGCGCGCGCGACCACGCGCTACAAGGTCCGCGTGGTCGGCGACATCGCGGCACTCGCCGGCGCCGCCGGCAAAAAGGAGGGGTCAGAGTGACCACGCGCATTAGTACGCGCACCACCACGCGCATCGAGGCCGATCAGCTCGCCGACCTGTCCAGCGGCGCGGTCCTGCTGGCGACGGGCGGCGGCGGCGATCCCTACGTCTCTTATCTCAGCGCCCGGCAAACGCTGACCGCCATGGGCCCCGTCACGCTGCTCAAGCCCGAGGCGCTCACCGACGACGCCTACGTGGTCGCGATCGGCGGCGTCGGCGCGCCGTCGGTGGGGCTCGAGCTATTGCCGTCCAGCGACGAGCCCGCGCGGGCGCTCGCCGCGTTCGAGGCCCACGTCGGCCGCAAGATCGACGCGCTGGTGTCGTTTGAGGTCGGCGGCGGCAACTCGATGATTCCGCTGATCGCGGGCGCGTCGTCCGGCCTGCCCGTGATCGACGGCGACGGCATGGGGCGGGCGCTGCCGGAGGCGCAGATGATGACCTTCCCGATCGCGGGGGTCGCGCCCACGCCGGCTCTGGCGCTCGACTACGCGGGCAATACCGCGACCTTCAGTACCGACTCGACCGCAACCTACGAGCGCCACGTGCGCGCCATGGCGCAGGCGATGGGCGGGATGATCCTGACCGTCGAGCATCCCATGACCGGGGCCGAGCTGAAGCGCAGCGTCGTGCCGGAGACGATCTCGTTTTCCATCGAGCTGGGCCGCGTCCTGCGCGAGCGGCGCGGCAACGCCGAGGCGCTAATCGCCCCGCTGCGGGCGGCGTTCGCCGATTCGATCTACGGCGAGCTGCGCCACCTGTATACGGGCAAGATCGCGGACAGTGCGAGCCAGGTGATCGGCGGCTACGACGTCGGCCGGGTGCGGATTGAGTCGTTCGACGAGGCGCAGCCGGATTTGCTCATCGATATTCGCAACGAGTATCTGGTCGCAAGGCTGGCCGCCGACAGCGAAGACGAGGGGCGCGTCGTCTCCAGCGTCCCTGACCTGATTTCGCTGCTGGATCTCGAGACCGGCGCGCCCATCAACTCCGAACGCGTGCGCTTCGGCCAGCGCGTCGCGGTGATCGCGATCGGCTGCCCGGACTTCTATCGCGAGCCGCGGGCGCTGGCCGTCGTGGCACCGCGCTGCTTCGGATTCGACTTCGACTACGTCCCGCTGGAGGCGCTGCCCGCGCCCTAGCGGTCCGGCTTGCGGGGCGTCGACCCCTCCGTATACTGGCGCTCCCCGAAACTTGAGTCTGCAACGTGTCACTCCGGCTTGCCACGCTCTTCCTGCTCGTCTCCCTGGTCGCCAGCTGCGGCCAGCAGGGTCCGCTGCGGCTACCTGAGCCGGACACGAGCGCGTTGGCGCGGTCGTGATCGAGGCCGCCACCCTCGCGGCGATCGCCGATCGCTGGGGCACGCCCTGCTACGTCTATGACGCGCAGGGCATGCGCGCACGGCACGACGAGCTGAAGGCCGCGCTGCGCGGCGTCGATCACCGCATTCACTACGCGGTGAAAGCGAACAGCAACTTAGGGGTGCTCGCGCTGTTTCACGAACTGGGCACCGGCTTCGACATCGTCTCCGGCGGCGAGCTCGCGCGGGTGCTGGAGGTCGGCGGCGACGCCGCTGACGTCGTGTTCTCCGGCGTCGGCAAGCGTGCCGACGAGATCGACTTCGCCCTCAAGGCCGGTGTCGGCTGCTTCAACGTCGAGAGCGCGGCTGAGCTCGCGCGCATCGAAGCGCGCGCGGAGCTGCTGGGCCGGGCCGCGCCGATCTCGCTGCGCGTCAATCCGCAGGTGGACCCGCAGACCCACCCCTACATCGCCACCGGCCTGCGCGAGAGCAAGTTCGGCGTCGCGATGGAAGACGCGCCGGCGCTGTATCGGCGCGCGTCGGCAAGCGAGCATCTGCGCGTGGTCGGCATCGACTGCCACATCGGCTCACAGATTCAGACGTGGGCACCCTTTCGCGAGGCCGGCCAGCGCATTCTGGAGCTGCGCGACACCCTCGCCGCCGACGGCATCGACATCGAGCACGTCGATCTGGGCGGCGGACTGGGCGTCGCCTACGACGACGACGCGGCGCTGGACGTCGCCGCCTACGGCCAGGGTCTGCGCGAGCTGCTCGGCAACCAGAAGGTCACCCTGCTGCTCGAACCCGGACGCTACCTGGTTGCCAACAACGGCCTGCTGCTCACCCGCGTGGAGTACCTGAAGCCGGGTTTCAAGAACTTTGCGATTGTCGACGCAGCGATGAACGACCTGCTGCGACCCGCGCTCTACCAGGCCTATCACCACATCGAACGCGTCGGCGCACCTGGCGCGGACGCGCTCGACGGTTCGTGGAACATCGTCGGCCCGATCTGCGAGTCGGGCGACTTTCTCGCGCACGACCGCGATCTAACCGTCGCCGCCGGCGACCTGTTGGCGGTGCACTCCGCCGGTGCCTACGGCATGAGCCAGGCATCGAACTACAACTCGCGGGGTCGCGCGCCGGAGGTCCTGGTCGACGCCGGCGAACCGCGCCTGATCCGCGCACGCGAGACCCTGAACGATTTGCTCGGCCCCGAGCGTGCCGCGCTGGCGGGGGGCTGAGATGCGCGTCCCCTTCAGCAAGATGCACGGCCTGGGCAACGACTTCGTCGTGCTGGACGGCATCACCCAGGACCTGCAGCTCGACCCTAAGCGCATCGGTCAGCTCGGCGACCGGCGCACCGGCGTCGGCTTCGATCAGCTGCTGCTCGTCGACTTGCCGACGCGGCCCGACGCCGACTTCCGCTACGTCATCTACAACGCCGACGGCTCTGAGGCCCAGCAGTGCGGCAACGGCGCGCGCTGCTTCGCGCGCTTCGTGCTGGAACAGAAACTGACGACGCAAAAAGAGCTGACGCTGGAAACCAACACCGGGCTGATTCGCTCGCGCCTACTGAACAACGGCCAGGTCGAGATCGACATGGGCGAGCCGAAGTTCACCGGACCGGAACTGCCGGCGGAATCGAACGGCGCTAGCCAGTTTGTCGAATCCGACGGCGAACGTTTCGAATTCATGGCGGTGTCCATGGGCAACCCGCACGCGGTCATTCGCGTCGACGATGTGATGCAAACCGACGTCGAAGGCATCGGCAGCCGACTGACCAACCACGAGCTGTTTCCTGAAGGCGTCAACGTCGGTTTCTGTCAGGTGCTGGACGACAGCTTCGCGCGGCTGCGCGTGTTCGAGCGCGGCGTGGGCGAAACGCGCGCATGCGGCACGGGCGCCTGCGCGGCGGCCGTCGCGGCCAATCTCAGCGGTGAGCTGGGCCAACGCAGCAAGGTATCGCTGCCCGGCGGCAAGCTGCGCATCGAATGGCTGGGCGACGGGCACAGCGTTAAAATGACGGGCCCCGCGGTGACCGTGTTTCGAGGCGAATTGAAGCTCTAAACACGGGGCGTAGATTGGCGCCCTGTCGCCCGGACTGCTGCGCGGCGCAAGAACTGCGACAAAACTGCGACGGAACCGCAGGCTAAAGCACACGGACAGAACAAAAACGGACGTAAGTAAAGGAGGGACAGCGCGACGTGTCGGAAACCGAAGCTCCAGCACCCAGCGTCGTAAGCCAAGGACAACCACGCGAACGGGTCATCGACGCCGCGACCGTGCTGGCCTACCTACGCGAGCACCGCGACTTTTTCGTCGAGTATCCCGATCTCGTGCCGCTCTTGCGGCTGCCGAACGGCAGCGTCCCGGTCGCGATCTCCGGCGGACTGGCCAACGTGCTGCGCCAGCGTAATTCCAACCTGCGCATTCGGCTGCAGGATCTAGAGGACAACGCGCGCAGCAACGAGCTGCTGTTTCAACAAACGCGCGACGTCAGCCTGACGCTGATCGATGCGCAGACGACCGACGCGCTGGAGGCAGCCCTGCGCGACGTCGTGGCGCCCGTCTGCAACGCGCAGGAGGTCGCCATCTATCTGCCCCCGCGCGACGACTTCAGCGCGAGCGGCGCACGCCAGAAAGTGGGCTCGCTGCTGCGTCGCGCGCAGCTACCGGCGGCGCTCGCGAAGCTGGTCGATGGGTTCGGCCAGCGTCATTCGGCGCAGACCGGTCAGCTCGCCGTTCGCTGTACCGCGCTGCGTGAACGCGAACTCGACGAGCTGTTCCCGCTGCGCGAAAGCCGCGGCAACGGCTCCGCGGCCTTGCTGCCGCTCGCGCGGAACGCGGGCGTGCTCGCCTTCGGCAGCACGGACTCGACGCACTTCGATCAAAACAGCGGCATGCTGTTTCTCAGCTATGTTGGTGAACTGATCGATCATGCGCTCGATCGCATCAGGCGCTGAGGGCTGCCGTGACTGACAGCGCAACCGCGGCAGAAAACGAATCTCAGATCGAGGGTTTTCTGCGCTATCTGCGCGTCGAGCGCCGCTACTCTGTGCACACCGTCAACGCCTACGAACGCGATCTGCGCCGCTTCGCAACGGCCTGCGCGCCGCAGCAGCCCCACGAGGCAGCCAGCCATCAGATACAGCGCTATGTGGCCGAGCTGCACCACTCGGGGCTGGCGCCGCGATCGATCAAGCGCAACCTGTCGAGCCTGCGCGCGTACTTTCGTTTCTGCCGCAGACAGATGCCGCGTCTCGAAGATCCCACCAGCATCGTCAACTCGCCCAGCGGCAAGCGTCGCCTGCCGCGAGCGCTGGACGTCGATCGCGCGGCGAGCCTGTTCGAGGCACCGCGACCCGAGAGTCCGGCGGCGCTGTCGCCGCGGGACGTTCGCGACCGCGCCATGCTCGAATTGCTGTACGGCAGCGGGCTGCGCCTGGGTGAGCTGGTTGCCGCGAACATCAACGATGTGAACCTCGACGAGGGTTTCATCCGCGTCTGCGGCAAGGGCAATAAGGAGCGTATCGTGCCGCTGGGCGAGGCCGCGACCAACGCGCTGCGCGCCTATGTCGAGATGCGCCGCAACAGCGCGACGACGGTCGGCGGCACGCTCGAGCCGGACGCCGCACTGTTCACCGGCCGCGGCAAAAATCGCATCAGCCCGCGTACGGTACAGAACCGCGTCAAGCGCTGGGGATTCGAACAGCTCGGCAGCGGCGAGCTGCACCCGCACATGCTGCGCCACAGCTGCGCGAGCCATCTGCTGGAATCCAGCGGCGATCTGCGCGCCGTGCAGGAGCTGCTCGGCCACGCGAACATCAGTACCACCCAGATCTATACGCACCTCGACTTTCAGCATCTCGCCAGCGTCTACGACGCGGCGCATCCGCGCGCGAACGCTGCCGCCGACACCACCGACGAAGATCGTTAGAACCCATGGCCATCGAGGTCATCAGCTTCGATCTGGACGACACGCTGTGGCCGGTCCGGCCGGTGATTTACGCCGCGATCGAAGACATGAACGCCGTCATCGAGGCGGCGGTTCCCGACTACTCGAGCCGCATGGACGACGCCACCATGCTGGCGCTGCGCAAGGCGCGACTCGAGCGCGAGCCGCTCTTGCGCTACGACATTACGACCATGCGACTGCGGCTGCTCGAGGACTCGCTTGAGCGCTGCGGGCTGCGGGGCGAGCGGCTGCAGCGGGTGGCGCGTGACGCTTTTCAGACCTTCATGCGCGGTCGCAATCGGGTGACGTTCTTCGACGGCGCGCTGGATACCCTGGCCGAGCTGAAGAAAACCTATCGATTGATCGGCCTGACGAACGGCAACGCGGACTATCGCGAGGCGGGGCTAGGCGAGCTGTTCGAGTTTTCGATATCGCCCGTCGAGGCCCAGGCGCGCAAACCCGACAGCGGCATCTTCGCGGCGACCCTGGCCGCCGCCGACGTCGGCGCCGAACAGATCCTGCACGTCGGCGACAATCTGGATGAGGACATCGCGGGCGCGGTCGCGGCGGGCTGGCGCAGCGTCTGGGTAAATCGCAGCGGCGCACCGCCGGAGCCCGAGCGCGGCTATGTTGCGAGCGTGTGTGAGCTGGATGAACTGCCCGAGCTGATCGCTGCGCTGTAAGCGCGCGGGCGTCCTATCAGGCGACGTGCGTTTCGATGTAGCCGCGGATAGCCCGCTCTGTCGCCGGCAGTTCGACGACCCGCTGCGGCAGGTCGCGCAGCGCCTCCAGCGTCGGATGGGTCACGCTGACGTCCGGCCGCGCGCGCTGCACGGCGTCCGGAAACTTCGCCGGATGCGCGGTCGCGACCGCCACCAGTGGCCGCTCGCCGCGTAGCTGCAGCGCGGTCGCAACGCCCACCGCGGAGTGCGGATCCAGCACATAGCCGTGCTGACGATAGGTGTCGGCGATCGTCTCCAGCGTCGTCCGCGTGTCGATCGCGCGCGCCTCGATGTTCTGTTCCCGAACCTGATCGAACTGCAGCGTGGCGGCGCCGTCGCGCTGGAACGTCGCCATGAAATCCTTCACGCGGTGCGTGCTGCCCTCTTCGACGTAGTAGACCAGCCGTTCGAAGTTGCTGGCGACCTGAATGTCCATCGACGGGCTGAGCGTCTGATGCACGTCGCCGCGCCGGTACGCGCCGCTCTTGAACACGCCTGCGAGAATGTCGTTCTCGTTGGTGCCGAGCAGCAGGCGCGCTATGGGGAACCCCATGCGACGGGCGATGTAACCCGCGAAGATGTTGCCGAAGTTGCCGGTCGGCACGGCGATGTCCACGCCGTCGCCGGCGTCGCGCGCGAGGCTCGCGTAGGCGTAGTACACCGTCTGCGCCAGCACGCGCGCCCAGTTCACGGAATTCACCGCGCCGAGCTGATGTTCGGCTTTGAAATCGACGTCGGCAAAGGTCTGCTTCATCAGCGTCTGGCAGTCGTCGAAACTGCCGTGTACCGCAAGGCAGTGGACGTTGCTGTCGGCGACCGTCGTCATCTGCAGTTCCTGCAGTGGACTGATGCGGCCATAAGGAAACATGACCGCGATGTTAACGTTGCTCTTGCCCTGCACGCCGGCGATCGCGGCGCTGCCGGTGTCGCCACTCGTGGCGGCCAGCACGTTCAAACGCCCACCGCGATCGCTGAGCGTATGGTCGAAGAGCTGGCCGAGTAGCTGCAGCGCGACGTCCTTAAACGCCAGCGTCGGGCCGTGAAACAGCTCGAGCACGCTGACCTCGCCGACATCGACGAGCGGCGCAATGTCGCTGTGGGCAAAGCTGGCGTAGGCGTCCTGCAGCAGGCGGCGCTGATCGGCGGGGGCGATGTCGTCGATGAAGTGCGCAACGATGGCGGCGGCCAGCGACACAAAATCGGCCCCGCGCAGGGCCTCGACCTCCTGGCTGAGGTCGGGAATGCGTTCGGGAATCAACAGGCCGCCATCCGGGGCGAGTCCGGTCAGGACCGCGTCCTGAAACGACATCGCGGGCGTATCGCCGCGGGTGCTGATGTAGCGCATGGGGGAACCAGGGAATAAACGCGAGTAGTTTACGGCCGTGTCCTGCGCGGCGCGAGCGTCTATCGGTGGCACGGGCGCGAATAGCAGCACGCCAGCGCCCGCGTCGTCGCGGGCGCGGCGGGGTTGTCGGTCATCGCCGGGGCCTGGGCGTTAGATCGAACCCCTGCCGTAGTTGTTTTTCGGCGCCTTGGGCGGATCCGCGCGCAGACAGGGCTCGAGCTGTTCGACCTGGCCGCCATGGGTCAGAAACGCCTCGATGTCGAGCGCCAGCTGGTCGCGCACGGCCTGTCGCGCTTCGATGGTATGCGTGTCGACTTCGCCGCCCGCAGGGTTGGGATACCCGGTCGCTGTGGGGGAAGGGTTCACGGCGCGAAAACGCTGCGCCGTACGCATCTCGTCAGTTGTGCCGGTAGCGGTCGTCACGTCGTCGTCTGTGTCATTCATGACTGTCCCCTTGATCCATGTGTTGTCACCTGCGCCGTAGTTATAGAACACAAACGCGAACGCGCAAGAAATCGACACGGAGTGTCCGAAAGCGCGACGGAAAGGCGTGTACGAAAGGGCGTAGAAGGAACACAGAGACGGAAAGTGTAGAGAGACGGCGCAGCAAAGCGGCGGCGAGGCGAAGCAGAAGACAAAGGCGGCGAATACCGCCGCGGACTAGCACCGCGACGACAGGCGTCGTCGCGATACGATCAGGAGACTAGCGCGGGGATATCAGACGGCGTCGGCGCCCGTCTCGCCGGTTCGAATGCGCACGACTTCTTCGAGCGAGGAAACGAATATCTTGCCGTCGCCGACTTTGCTGGTGTTCGCGGCGCGGGTAATCGCCTCGATGGCCTGATCGAGCAAACCATCGTCCAGCGCGATCTCAAGCTTAACTTTCGGCAGAAAGTCGACCACGTACTCGGCACCGCGATACAGCTCGGTGTGCCCCTTCTGGCGCCCGAATCCTTTCACCTCGGTAACGGTCATGCCCTGGACGCCTATCTCCGACAGCGCGTCGCGCACGTCATCGAGTTTGAACGGTTTGATGATTGCGGTGATCAGTTTCATGCCTGTTCCTAGTCGTTCGTGTTGTGCAGCGGCTTGCGCCGTCGGGGGCCACAGTCGTTGCAACGGGGTTGGGCGGCGCCCGCAATCGCGCGGCTGCACGCGCCCGCCCTTGCCGCGCACGTCCCGACAAAGATAATACCGTGCGCGTCCGAGGAATACCGCATCCCCGAACCGAGGATCGCGGCCGCTAGATCGAGCGCGCTGCAACGCAAGGGCTGCACGCGACGCTGCGATCGCGGCTAGCAGGAGACCGAGATGAATCAGACGCCCCTCGATGAGCTCATGGCCCGCCTGCGCGGTGGGCTGGACGAACTGCTGGGACAGACCGGGCCGCAGGGCCTGCCGGCGGATGCGCTGCAACGCCTCGAGGCGCGGTTCGCCCCGCTGGTGGACGCAGCGCTCGCGCCCTTCCAGGTGCTGCGGCGGGAGGAGTTCGACGGCCACATCGCGCAGCTCGAACGGCTGGAGGCGGAGGTATCGCGACTGCAGGATCGCGTCGCCGAGCTGGAGACGCGCGACTAGCTGCACGTCGAACGGGCAATCGCCCACGCGAATCGTCGTCAACGGCCCAACGCTCGCGGCGGCGCCGACCCACGGCCAGCGCGCGCGCGAACGGGCAGGCTGACGCCCATGTCTACCGCCCTGATCATGAGCCGCGGCGAATCCGGTCTGGACGCGCCGCCTGTGCGCGTCGAGGTGCATCTGCCCTCCGGGCTACCCGGCTTCGGGCTAAGTGGACTCAACGCGCCAGCCGCCCGGGATCGGGTGAAAAGCGCCATCGAAAACAGCGGCTTCGACTATCCGAACTGCCGCGTGAGCGTCAACCTGGGCCCGGCCGAGCTGCGCAAGCAGGGCTGCCGCTACGATCTTGCGATCGCCGCCGGCATCCTCGTCGCCAGCGCTCAGCTGCCCGCCGAGCTGTTTGAGCGCTGGGATCTGCTGGGCGAGCTTTCGCTGCTGGGCGACGTGCGCGGCATTCGCGGCGTGCTGAGCGCGGCCCGGGCGGCGGCCAGCGAGGATCGCGCGCTGCTCGCGCCCGCCGGCAATCGGGACGAGCTCGCCGCCCAGCAGCAGCGGGAGGACGCAGCGCCTGCGGCGACCGGCGGCTTGCCGATTTCCGCGCCAGAGCGGCGCCTGATCCGCCACCTGAGCGACCTGCGGCGACTGCCCGGCCTGCCCAGACTGCGGGCCGCGGCGCCCGTCGCGAAGCAGCCAGAAGCCCACCCGCTGCGCGCGGTGATCGGTCAGCAGGTTCCCAAGCGGGCGCTGTGCATCGCCGCGGCCGGCGGCCATCATCTGCTGATGGAGGGTCCACCCGGCGCGGGCAAGACGATGCTCGCCGAGCGCCTGCAGAGACTGTTGCCACCACCCGCACCGGACCAGCTCGCCCTGGGTGCAGAGATCCATTCACTGTGCGGTCTGCCGCCGCCGGACGGCAGCCCGTTTCGCGCGCCCCATCACAGCGCCAGCGCGGCGGCTCTGGCCGGCGGGGGCAACCCGCCCACGCCCGGCGAGGTGAGCCTCGCCCATGCCGGCGTACTGTTTCTCGACGAGCTGCCGGAGTTTCGGCGCGACGCGCTGGAGACGCTGCGAGAGCCGCTCGAAGCCGGGACGGTGCGGCTGAGCCGCAGCGGCGCCAGCGCCACCTATCCCGCTAGCTTTCAGCTAGTCGCAGCGATGAATCCCTGTCCCGCGGGACTTGTCTGCCGGCCCGCCGACTGCCGCTGTACGCCAGACCAGGCGCGCCGCTATCGACAGCGCATTTCGGCGCCGCTGCTGGATCGCATCGACCTGCACCTGAGCGTAGAGGCCGTGCCGCTCGAGGACCTGTTGGCCGGTACCGCGCCAGCGACGGCGCCAGACGAATCTAGGGCGGGCAGGCCCGAAGCGGAGCGGCCCGACGTATCCGCGCACACTGACGCCAAACACCCCGACTCTGCACTACCGGAGGTAGAGGACATTGCGGCGGCGCGCGCCGCCGCCGTAGCGCTGCGCGGCGTGCCGAACGCGGCCCTGCGTTCCGACCGAGCGAGTGCAGCGCTCGCCGTCGACGGGCCTGGCGCCCGGCTGCTAGAGCGTGCGGTAGCGCGTCTGCGGTTTTCGGCCCGCGGCTATTTTCGGGTACTGCGCGTCGCGCGCACGATCATGGATCTGTCCGGCGCGCCGGAGCAGGCGATCGACGCCAAAGCGATCGCTGAAGCGCTGAGCTATCGACCGCGGGGATGATCACCGACGGATCGCTGGGGAGATTGGCGAGAACTGGGCGGCGCTGCGGGTGGCGGAAAGTCGCCGCAGCGCCGAGTTCGAGCTACTGAACGTCGGCCAACATATAGTCGAGCACCGCGCGCAGCTCATCGTCGCTGCAGTCCATGCAGGTGCCCTTGGCCGGCATCGCGCCGATACCGTTGAGCAGGCTGCCCCACAGCGCGTCCATGCCCTTGCCGACCCGCGGCGCCCAGGTGGACGCGTCACCCAGCACGGGCGCGTCGCCCACGCCCGTGGTGTGGCAGGCGAAGCAAGCGGTGTCGTAGACATCCTTGCCGGTTCGTGGGCCGGCGGCCACCGCAGCGACGCCGCAATCGTCGCCGGCGCGGCACAGCGAGCCCAGCGGAGCCAGGCGCGCGCGGACCTCATCGTCGGTCCCAGGCGGCACCGCGAGCGCCGTCGCGACACCGAACGCGGCCACAAATAGACAGACCAATTGCTGAGTTCTGCTCCGTAACATCCCTTCAAACACCTGTTTCGTTCGCGCTGTCAACTAAGCTAATATGCGCCGGCGGCGCTCGTGTAATTATGCACGAAAACCCAAACGGGGTGAAAATAATCCACGCTAACGCGTTGATACTACAATCAATTTTGTCTCAATATTGATCGTAAATTGCGTGTCATTTCGGCCCGCATCCCGCCCCGGAGAGGGGATTTTCCTGCACTATTCCCGGGCGTTTGGCGACATTCAGACGCACGCGACCGGGGACCATCGTTTCAGAAACAGTGTAGGTCCCTGACCGCCAGAAACTTTGAATTGATGAGCAACTTTCGAGCAACAGACCAGCTTATTACGAGCAAGGATAGAACATGACCACTCAGCCTCTCGCGCGAAGCGCGCGCAAACCCGGCCTGCGCTGGGCAGCGGCCGGTTTCGGCCTCGCCCTGGCCATGCCCGCAGCGGCGATCGATGACAACACCGACACCCTTCCGGACGCGAATCCGGGCGAGTGCTACGCGAAGGTCATGGTTCCCGCCAACTATCGTGACGAGACCACGACGGTCGTCGTCAAGGAAGCCGCGGAAAAAGTAGAGATCATTCCCGCCAAGTACGAAATGGCCGAGGAACGCGTCCTGGTCGCCGAAGCATCGACCAAGCTGGTTCCCGTGCCCGCCGTCTGGGGTGACGAAAAGCAGGTCTACGAGATCAGCCCGGCAACGACGAACTGGGTTGCCGGCAGCCTCAAGTCCAACGTCCGAGTTAACCCGGTGGTGCTGCGCGCGGCAACCGACGGCGGCGTGGATCTGACTGGCGCCGAGCCGGGCCGCTGCTATCACGAGCACTACCAGGCGCCGAAGTTCGAAGACAAGGTCGAGCGCGTGCTGGTCGCCCAGGCGTCCGAGGAAGTGAAGGTCGTCCCGGCCAAGTACGACCTGGTCGAAGAGCGCGTGCTGGTGAAGCCTGCGTCGAAGAAGCTGGTCGAAGTACCCGCCGTCTACGAGACCGTGGAAGAGCGCGTTCTGGTTGAGCCGGCGAAGTCCGAATGGAAGCAGGGCCGCGGCCTGATCGAGAAGATCGACGGCAGCACCGGCGAGATCATGTGTCTGATCGAGGTGCCCGCGAAGTACAAGACCGTGAAGAAGCGCGTCGTGAAAACCCCTGCGAGCACCAAGGTCGTCGAGATTCCGGCCGAGTATCAGAACATCAAGGTGCGCAAGCTGGTCAGCGATTCGAAGGAAGTTCGCAACTCGATCCCGGCCAAGTACCAGGAAGTCGCAAAGCGCGTGAAAGTATCCGACGCGAAATACGTGTGGCATCCGGTTGAAACGCCCGGGGAATGGGGACCCAAGACCGGCAACGTGATCTGCAAGAAAGACGTTGCGGCCAAGACGAAGACCGTCGTCCGCAAGGTCGTGAAGACGCCCGCGTCGTTCCAGAAAGTCAGCGTTCCCGCCAAGTACGAAGTGAAGAAGGTTCGCAAGCTGGTCGCGGATGCGAGAGAAGTTCGCACCAAGATTCCGGAAGAAACCAACACCGTCACCAAGCGTGTGAAGGTCTCCAACGCCCGCCTGGAGTGGCGTTCGGTCCTGTGCGAAACCAACATGAGCACGGACGTTATCGCCAACGTTCAAGGTGCCCTGCAGAAAGCGGGCTTCGATCCGGGTCCGGCTGACGGTCTCATCGGTCGCAAGACGCTGCTCGCCATCGACGCCTATCAGCGTCGCGAGGGTCTCGCGACGGGCGGCCTGACGATGGCCACGCTGAAGGCGCTCGGCATCAGCATCTAGGTGCGACGATAGAGCGAACGGTCGGCGACGACCGTTCGCTTACGCACACGAAGCCCGCCCTGCGCGGGCTTTTTTTCGTCCCGAGATTTTCTTCGATTCGACTTCGGCGCAGTTCGCCCGAAAGATACGTCCAGGCCACGGGATTGAGCAGATGACACCGGCAATCGATGCGCTGCGCGCGGCACGCGTCGAATTCAGGATCCACAGCTATACCGTCGCCGGCGACGACTGGGCGCAGGACGCGGCCCAGGCCTTGGCGCTGGCGCCCGAGCGCGTCTTCAAGACGCTGTTAGCCGCCGTCGGATCAGAGCTGGTCGTGGCCCTGGTGCCGGCCAACGCAACGCTCGCGCTGAAGGCGCTGGCGAGCGCCGCCGGCGGCAAGCGTGCCCTGATGGCCGACCCGGAGCGCGCGGAGCGCAGCAGCGGTTATTTACGCGGCGGCATCAGCCCGTTCGGACAGCGACGCCAACTGCGGACCTTTGCGGATCGCTCGATCGGCGACCACGACAGCGTGTTTCTGTCTGCGGGCAGGCGTGGCCTCGAGGTCGAGCTCGCGCCCGACGAGGTCATTCGCGTGTGCGAGGCACAGCTCGCCGCGCTGGCGCGGTTCTAACGCCCGTCGGCTTGGGCGGACTGGGGCTGCTCCGTCACTCCCAGGACTGCTCGCGCGCACGGGCGAGCGCCGCCGGCGTACCGGCGTCCAGTGCCGGTTCCGGCGACACGATGCGACCGCGGACGTCGAGCCCTGCGGCTTGCGCCGCCAGCACCACGTCGCCAATGAAGGCCTCTCGTCCGAGCCCGCGGCCGTCACCCAGCTCCGTTGCAAAGTCGTGGAGAAAGTCGGTGAAGCGCGGTCGCCAGACCGCGAGCATCCAGGTGTGGGTGAGCTCCGCGCCCGTCGCCGACTTGATGCGAATCTCGTCGACGGCGCCGTCGTCGCCGAGCCGGACCATGTCGCAGTGCTCTGGCGCTAGCGCCGGAAACAGGCCCAGCACCACATCCGCATCGCCCCCCAAGAGCTGCTCGAGCAACTGTTCGTAACCGCGGCAGGG
This sequence comes from Pseudomonadota bacterium, assembly GCA_039029135.1. Taxonomy (GTDB): domain Bacteria; phylum Pseudomonadota; class Gammaproteobacteria; order Pseudomonadales; family Azotimanducaceae; genus JALZVT01. The sequence goes on from JBCCGT010000006.1 coordinate 75,992, forward strand.
CCGATAGAGGATGTCGGGAAAGCTGAGCGCGCAGACGCGGCCGCTGAGTGCCGCGTAGGCGGCGTCGAGAGACGCCACCGGGCTCGGCGAGTTCTCGATCCAGGTGTAGTCGAGCCGCACGCCGGCGACGGACGTACCAAAGGTCGACGGTATATCGGTCTTGATGGGATCGACGATGACCTGGCAGCGCTGAATTCCCGCGCGCGCCATGTGGGCGAAGGCATAGCTGCCGAGTACGCGCTCGGCGGGCATGCCGAGATTCGCAATCGGCACGACCTCTTTGCTGCTGTCCGCACCCAGTCGGCTGCCCCGACCGGCCATAGGCGCGATGCCGATCACATCGCTCGCGCCGCGAGGCGGCGCGTTCACGCGAGCGACGCCGCCGGCTGCGTGCCGCGCAAGGATCGAGCCACCGTCAGCGCACGCACCCGGCCAGCCAGATCCACGGGACCGAGCGCGCTGCGACGCAGGGCCGCGCTCGGCTGCCAGCGATGCAGTAGCGCGGCCTGGTCAACCAACAGCGTCGGCGCGTCGAGCCACTCGGCTACCACGTCCGCGCGAGCGGCGCCGATCAGCCCGGCGTGAGTCGCGAACGGCAGCCCGTTGGCGCGATGACAGGCCGCCTCAAGATCGTCATAGGGATGCACCACGATCAGCCTGCCCAGCGGCGCGGCGGCGGAGGTGCCGGGGTCGAACAGGACGCTGCCATCCCCATCGGCCGGCGCGCGCCGCGCATCACCGGCAAGCAGTTCGTCGCGAAAGACCCGCAGCGCGTCGCGCGCGCCGGGGTCGTTGTGAACGCCGACGTCGGTGTCCGGCTCGGCGGGATCGCCGCGCCTGAGTTCCAGCGCGCGCGCGCCGAGCGCCGCCGCAAAGTCCGCGGCGTCGTGCTGCGGCACGAACACACGACGCCAGGCCGAGCGATCATGGGCCGCCCGCGCGAAGCCGGCGCCCAGCGCGACGTCCAGCGCGAGCTGCTGATCGGCGTCGGAGGCGACGATCAGCGGCGGGCTGCCAGCGTGCAGCAACAGGGCGCCGGTGCCGGGCCCGAGTGCGGCGCGCCACGCCCAGCCCTGATCGCTGTCGCCGTGATAGATCAGCGTGCCGACGCGCGCGTCGAGCGCGAGTGCGCGCAGGGTGTCGGCTTCCGGTATGACCAGCGCCTGCGCCCAGCCATAGCGCAGGCCGGCGCGTTCCATAAACTCGACCAGCCGCAGCGCCGACAGCGGCGCGTTCGGGTGTGCCGCCACGATCACCGGCGCACCGGCCGCCAGGGCGGTCAGCAACACGCGGGCGGGTCCCGCGAGCGGTCGCACGTGATCGGCGATAAACACAAGCGTGCCGGCGGCGGTCGCGCCGTCCAGCGCCGTCAGCGCCGCCCGCGCGGTGGCCGCGTCTTCGCGTATCAGCGCGATTTCCTCGTGACTCATCCACAGCGGTTGGCCGCACTCGTGACTCGCCCCTGCCGCGAGCCGGTCGGCCCACTCGTCGATCAGCGCGACGAAGCCGTCGATGATCGCGAGGCGCTCGTCTGCACTCGGCCAGCGGCTGCGGCCGCGAAACAGGGTGAACGCGGTGAAGAGCGCGTCGTTGACGTGACGCTCGTCGGCCACGTCCACCTGCGCGAGCGGCTCACGATCGAAGGGCGCCAGCACGTTCAGCCGGCGCCGCGTGCGCGCGTCGGATGCGGCCCATACGGGCCACGCCGAGCGCAGCGGATCGAATTCCGGCGCGAGTCCGGTCAACGCCCGAGCCAGGCCTGGGTCGCGGCGAGAGCGGCGCCGAACTTCTCGAACAGCTCGTCCACCTGGGCGCTGGTGATAATCAGCGGCGGGCAGAATGCGATGACGTCTCCCAGCGCGCGCACAATCAGCCCGCGATCAAGCGCTTCCTGCATCAGGCGCGCACCCACGCCCTGCTGCGGGGAGAACGGCTCGCCCGTCTCCTTGTCGGCCACCAGCTCGATGGCGCCGATCAGCCCCATGCCGCGGGCCTCGCCGACCAGCGGGTGATCGCCGAAGCTGCGCAGCGCCGCCTGGAAGGGCTCGGACACCGACGCGGCGTGCGCGTACAGGTCGCGCTCTTCCAACAGCTCGAGCGTGCGCAGCGCGACGGCGGCGCACACGGGGTGGCCCGTGTAGGTGAAGCCGTGACTGAAATTGCCCAACTCACCGCTGGCATCGACGAGCGCCTCGAACATGAACTCGGGCACCGCGACCGCGGACAGCGGCAGATAGGCGGACGTGATGGCCTTGGCGAAACTCATGGTCGTCGGCCGAATATCGAATGCCTCGGCGCCGAAGCGAACGCCCAGGCGGCCGAAGCCGGTGATCACCTCGTCATCGATGAACGCAATGTCGTGCGCCGCCAGCACCGCCTGCACTTTGTCGTAGTAGCCCGCCGGCGGCACGATCACGCCGCCGGCCCCGGCCACGGGTTCGGCAATGAAGGCCGCGACGGTGTCTGGACCTTCCCGGTGGATCTGCCGTTCCAGGTTGCCGACGATGCGATCGACAAACTGCGCCTCGCTTTCGCCGTCGCGCCGGCCGCGATAATAGTGCGGCGCGTCCGTATGCAGCACGCCGTCGATCGGCAGGTCGAAGTGCGCGTGAAACGGCGGCAGGCCGGTGAGGCTGCCCGAGGCCAGCGTGACGCCGTGATAGCCGCGCTGGCGGGAGATGATTTTCTTCCGCTCGGGTTTGCCGATCGCGTTGTTGTAGTAGCGCATCAGCTTGACTTGGGTGTCGTTGGCATCGGAGCCCGACAGCCCGAAGAAGATGCGCGCGTTGTCGAGCGGGATCATGCCCGCGAGCTTCTCGGCCAGCAGGACGCTGGGTTCGTTGGTCTTACTCGCAAACAGCTGCGAGTAGCTGAGCTTGCGCATCTGTTCGGTCGCGACGCGAACCAGTTCTTCCTCGCCGTAGCCCAGTGCGGTGCACCAGAGACCCGCCATGCCCTCCAGGTACTGCTTGCCCTTGTTGTCCCAGAGATACACGCCCTCCGCGCGCTCGTGCACCGTGGGTCCGTTTTCCAGGTGCTGGGCGAGATTGGTCGTCGGGTGCAGCACGTGGCGCAGGTCGCGCGCCTCGATGGAATCATCGGGGAACCGATTGTGTAGCAGGTCTGGCATGTCACTCTCCCTCTTGGCCGCGCCGCTGCGGCGCCGGGTGATTATGCGCCTTGCACGGGCGGCGCGCTGTCCAATCTGCGCGGCGTCGCGCGCGGTCGGCGCTTGCCGAGCGCGCGTCCGTCCCCGGCGAATGCGGGTCGACGAGCGGGGCTAGAGCGAGGCGCAGAAGTCCCGCCGCGGCCGGCCGCCGAGGCCACAGAGAATCTCGAGTCCGATCGTGTCGGCCCAGCCTGCGACCTCATCGAGGCCAAGGTGGGCACCGAACAGTTCGACCCAGTCATCGGCTGCGAGCGCGGCCTCGGGCGAGAGGTCCGTCGCGTCGACCTGGACCACATCCATCGAGACCCGGCCGACGATCGGCAGGCGCGCGCCCGCGAAGGCCACCGCGCCGCGATTCGACAGCAGCCGCGGCAGCCCGTCGGCATAGCCGACGCCGACGACCGCGATGCGGCTGGCGCGCTCAACGCGGTGAGTCCCCCAGTAGCCGAGCGTCGTGCCGGCCGGCAGATCGCGCAGCCGCAGCACCCGACCGAACAGGCCGACGACCGGCCGCATGGGATTGTCGGCGGTGAGGTTGCGCGGGTGGCCGCCGTACAGACCGATACCCGGCCGCGTCAGGTCGCCGTGATGATCGCGCCCCAAGAGGCAGCCGGCAGAGTTGGCCATGGACGTGCGGACGCCGCTAAAGGGACGGCGCCGCTCTTCGAAAGACGCGCGCTGCGCGCGCGTCACCGCCGAATCGAGCCTGTCGGCCTCGACGTAGTGGGTCATGACCAGAGACACGTCCACGCCGCCCCAGTCGATCGCAGACTGCTCGGCAACGCTGAGGCCGAGCCGTTCCATGCCCGTATCCAGGTGCACGGTCACGGTCCCGGGCGCACCCGCCGCCCGCCACAGCTCGAGATCCCGCGGGCTGGCGATCACGGGCTCCAGCCGCGCCTCGCGCAGCAGTTCGATCGTCGTCGGAAAGACGCCCTCGAGGACGCGGATGGAGACCGCGGGCAGCACCCGCCGCAGCCGTACGCCTTCCATCGCGGTCGCGACGAAAAACTCGCGACAGCCGGCCTCCGCTAGCGCGCTGCCGACGGGTTCGATGCCCAGGCCATAGCCGTCGGCCTTGACGACGCCGGCGCAGTCGCCGGCCGAGCGCTTACGCAGCTCGGCGTAGTTGGCCTGCAGGGCAGGCAGCGAGATGCGGATCACCGCGCTGTGGGGGGCGTCTGGCATGGACGCGCGCGAGGATTGCCGAGGTCGAGCCGTCAGCCCCGGCGACGCCAGTGGCTGAACCAAGAGCGCACCAGCGCCTGGGCCGTCAACAGTTCCTCGGAGCGTCGTCGCGCGCGGCGGCGGTCGAGCTCAATGCCTTCGCAGCGGGCCCGCATCTCGATGACGCGATTAGTGGCGCGACGACGATCGGGCAGCACCCGGCGATCTGCGCCGCGGGCGACAAAGGCCGCGCGCGAATCGATGACGGTGCCGCGATCGGACAGCGATTCGTCGGCTTTGGGTGCGCGCCGCTTTAGCACCTCGGCAGCAGCGGTCACGAACGCGGGCGCGTCATGCGCGCTGAATGGAAACAGTTGGAAACACGAGAGAAACTCGGCATGTGTCAGGGGGCCTCCAATGGACCAACGCCGACGCAAACCGCGCGCCAACCGATAGGCGACTTTTTTACCGATTTTTCACCGGCAACTCAATCGTTACAATCAGCTTTTGGCAGAGCAAACGCGGCGATCTTATCCACAGGTTAGGATCAACGCCTGAAACAGGTCGCCATTTGCGCGCCTGGAACAGGCGCTGTCGCTCTCAGGCTAGCGCAGACGAAACGACTGCTTGCCCAAGGCCAAACAGGCGCACAGCCCCGCCTGCCAAAACAGCGGACAACAGCAACAAACTAAAGAATCAAACAAGGACAAGAGCAAGGGACACTCGATGCGCTACGACAACATTCTGCAGACCATCGGCAACACACCAATCGTCCGACTGAATCGGATGGCCCCCGACAACGTCGACATCCACGTCAAGGTGGAGTCGTTCAATCCCATGGCCTCGGTGAAAGATCGTCTGGCCTACGCGATCATCAAGGACGCGACCGACCGTGGCGACCTGCAGCCAGGGCAAACGGTTGTCGAGGCGACGTCGGGCAACACGGGCATCGCGCTGGCGATGGTCTGCGCGGCACTCGGCCATCCATTCGTTGCGACCATGGTCGAAACCTTTTCGATCGAGCGTCGCAAGATCATGCGCGCGCTGGGCGCCAAGGTCATACTGACGCCGGCGGCCGAGCGCGGTTCCGGCATGGTGAAACGCGCGGAAGAGCTTGCCGCCCAGCACGGCTGGTTTCTCGCCCGCCAGTTCGAAAATCCCGCCAATCCCGCTTACCACCGCAGCACGACGGGCCCCGAGATCCTGCGCGACTTCGCGGGCGAGCGACTCGATTACTGGGTGACCGGCTGGGGCACCGGCGGCACGCTCACGGGGGCCGGCGAAGTGCTCAAGGCGGCGCGTCCTGACTTAAAGATCATTGCGACCGAGCCGGAAGAGGCCGCCCTGCTGTCGGGTAACGACTGGAGCCCACACAAGATCCAGGGCTGGACGCCGGACTTCGTGCCCGACGTGCTCAACGCAGACGTCGTCGATGAACTGGTGACCGTTAGCGGCGATGAGGCCATCAGCACTTCGCTTACGCTGGCGCAAAGTGAAGGCATCTTCGTGGGCATCTCGGGGGGCGCTACCCTTGCCGCCGGACTGAAGGTGGCGCGCCAAGCGCCGGCGGGCAGCGCCATGCTGGTCATGCTGCCGGATACCGGCGAGCGCTATCTGTCGACCGTGCTGTGCGAAGGCATCGAGGAAGGCTCGGATGACGCCTGGCTCGAATCGCTCTAGGCCCAGCGACCGGCCCTAACGGCCGATGCCTCTGCCGGCGCCATACGCCACCGAACAACGACACACTGAAAACGAGACCCAAGAAGAACGATGGAACTGCTGACTTTCGAAAACCTGCTCACGCTGCTGATGCTGATCATGCTGCAGGCGGTGCTGGGCTTCGACAACCTTCTGTATATCTCGCTGGAGTCACAGCGCGCGCCAAAAGCCGATCAGGCCCGCGTGCGCAAACTCGGCATCGGTCTCGCCGTAGGCCTGCGCATCGTGCTGCTGTTCCTGCTGATGCGCATGATCTCCTACTTTCAGAATCCGCTGTTCAGCATCAACATCGAGGGCGTCGTCGAGGCCACCTTCAATCTGCACGCGTTCATCGTGCTGTTGGGGGGCGTATTCATTCTTTACACCGCGACCAAAGAAGTCGCGCACATGATGAGCCTCGACGACCTGGAGGGAGAGAGTCGCGAGCCCAAGTCCGCGGCGGCGGTGATCACCTGGATCGTGCTGATGAATCTCGTGTTTTCGTTCGACTCGATTCTGTCGGCGATGGCGCTCACGGAGGTCTTCATCGTCATGGCCACAGCGATCATCATCGGCGGCGTGCTGATGATCGTGCTGGTCGATACCGTCTCCGAGTTTCTGCAGAAGAACCGCATGTACGAGGTGCTCGGGCTGTTCATCCTTTTCGTGGTGGGCATCATGCTGCTGACCGAAGGCGGCCACCTGTCTGGGCTCACGCTGTTTGGCGAGGAAGTGCACCAGATGAGCAAGACCACGTTCTACTTCGTGATCGGCACGCTGGTTCTGACCGACATCGTGCAGACCCGCTATCAGAAGCGCCTGCAGAAGCTGCACGAGCTGAACTTCCCGCCCAAGACGTCCTGAGCCGGCTGTCAGGGCGCCGGACGGCGGCGGCGAAGCCGACGGGTAACGCCTGCCCGGTTTGGCAGGCTGACTGAGGTAAAATCCTCGCGAATATCGCGTGTGGGGGCTTTCCGTTTGGGCCGGTCGCGCGTAGCGTGATCCTGTCGATTTGCGCGTACATCACGGGCACCAAATGCTCGCAGCGCCGACGATCCGAGCAGCCAAGCGAACGGACAACAACGGATGGGCCTCAACGGACAGACAAGAGCAGATAGACAAGCGTGAATAGAAAGGAACCGACGGAACGAACGGTAAGCAAGAAGGACGACAGAACATGACAGGCAGACACAGGTACAACAGCTCGCAGCCTCGCGTAACCGGTGCGCGGCGTCGCCTGCGCATGGCGTGCTGCGTAGCCCTTGCGATCTTCGGCACGGGTTCCGCCTTCGGCGCGGAGTACACCGTCCAGATCGGCACCTTTGATCGTGCGCCGGCGTCCGGTTTCACCGAGAACGCGACCGCCAATGGCGAGCTGGTGACGAGCCCCGGACCAAACGGCTGGACGCGCTATTCCATCGGCCGCTTCGACTCCAGCGCCGACGCGCGCGATACGTTGGTCGCGCTGCAGAGCGCGGGCTATTACGACGCCTTCATCATGCGCCTGGACGGCGCGAGCCCGATCGCCACCGCGGCTCGCGGCGAGGCGGCCACCGACGACGGCGCAACCCAGGCAGGGCGGTTCCGGATTCGCACGTTCGACACCAGCAGCGGCGAGACCCGCGATTTCGAACCCAGCAGCGGCGCCGACCGCGCCGCCGGCAGCACGCCCGCCGCGGTCCCCATCAGCCAGCCGGTAGAACCCACCGAGCTGCCGGCGTATCTGCGCGAGAAGCTCGTCTATCTCGACGGTATTCCGCACATCAAGGACGGCGACAGCTTCGTACCGCTGACCGATGCGATCGACGAGTAACGCGCAACGGCTCCAAGGAGGCAGGCCCAGATGACGACTGATATCGACACCGGCCGCAGCGACTCGCTGCTCGACTGGCTGACCGGCGGCGTGCTGGACAGCGACGCCACCTGGCGCGAGTACCGCGCGGCCGATCCGGACTGGCTGACCACCGCGCGCGCGCTGTCGCTGCCGATGCTGGCCGCCGGCGGCCTGGTAGCGCTGCTGCTGACCTGGCTGTTCAGCGACTACGGTCGACCGTTCTACGCGTTTTTGGGCGCCATCATCCCCAGCCTCATCTGGTTCGGCCTCGGCGGCGTGATCGCGAGCTTCCTGGCGGCCAGATTCGGCGGCGAGGAGAGCTTTTCGCGCGCCTGGGCCGCGCTGACATTCGCGGCCATCCCCGCCGTCTTGGGCAACGCGCTGTCGCCGCTGCCGCTGGTCGGCTGGCTGCTCGCGCTCGCCGGCGCGATCTGGGGACTGGTCATGCTCTACAACGCGCTGCCGGTGTTTCTGGGCGTGCCCGAGGACAGGCGTCTCGGCCACTTTCTGGCGACGATGGGCCTGTCGATCGTTGGCCTGATCGTCGCCTATGCGCTGCTCGGCGCGATCGGCCTCGGCGCGCTGTTCGGCGGGGGCGATCGCGATCTGCCCAGCGAGGACTGGCGCGAGCAGGTCGAACAGCGGGTGGAAGAAGAGCTTGCGCGCGAGCGCTCCCGATCTGACGCAGACGACGACCGCAGCGTATCTGCCAGCGAGGCCGAGGGCGGTATGTTCGGCTTCGGCCGCGAGCTGTCCTATCTGGGCGACGCCGGCGACGACGCGTTTGCGCCACCGAGCGACGGCAAGGTCACCGAGGAGCAGGTGCGGCGCGTCGTGCATTTTTTGCAGGCCGCACAAACGCTGCGTGACGAGTCCGGCGCTGCCCTGGAAAAACTCAACGAGGACGGCGACGAGGCCTCGCTTGGTGACATCTTCAAAGGCATCAAAGGCGCGATCAGCGCCGGCACCGCCGAGATGCAGGCCGTGAAGAGCGGTAACGGCAACTGGGCGGAACACGAGTGGGTGAAGCAACAGCTGTTCGGCGCGCGTCTGCACAAAGATCTGGACGCGACGACCAGCCACAACTACGAGCTATATCAACGCTACGAAGACGAACTCGCCGATCTGCTTTGACGGCATCAGCCGCCCGAACAACGGGCGGCATTCTGATTTTTTTGACTGGAAGGTTTAAGCACTACCCATGGCCGACGACGTGCGTGAAGACTGGGAGAACATCGCCGAGCACTACCGCGGCATCATCGCCGGGGTGGGTGAAAACCCCGAGCGCGAAGGCCTGCTGGATACGCCCAAGCGCGCCGCCAAGGCGATGCTGTTTCTGAACCGCGGCTACACCCAGGATCTCGACACCGTCGTCAACAACGCGATGTTCGAATCGGACACGGAAGAAATCGTGCTGGTGAAGGACATCGAGCTCTACTCGATGTGCGAACACCACCTGTTGCCCTTCGTTGGCAAATGCCACGTCGGCTATCTGCCCAAGGGTCGCGTAATCGGGCTGTCCAAGATTGCCCGCATCGTCGACATGTACGCGCGCCGCATGCAGATACAGGAAAACCTCTCCCGCCAGATCGCGGAAGCGATACTGCAGGTTACCAACGCCGCGGGCGTCGGGGTCATCGTCGAGGCGCAGCACATGTGCATGTCGATGCGCGGGGTCGAGAAACAGAACTCGCAGATGAAGACGTCTGTGATGCTCGGTTCGTTTCGCTCCGACGCGTCGACCCGAGCGGAGTTTCTGCAGCTCATCGCCGGCTAACGTCGTGATCGTCGCCGGCGACACGCCTGACGCAGCCTCGGGCCGGTCCTCGGACCTGTAGCCGCGTCGCGTGGTCCACCTCGCCTATACCGCCGTTCGGGAAACGCCTCGCGGCCGCCTGCGGGCACCGTCGCAGGCGGACTACCCGGCGATCGTATCGGCCTGCAAAACGCCCGGTTTCAACGCCGGTATGACCTGGGATCCCCCGCAGAGCGAGGCCGACCTTGCCGAGGCGCTGGGTCGGGCCATAGACGACTGGCAGGCCGGCAGACGCTTCACCTGGACCATGGAAGACCGGACGTCCGCCGACGTCATCGGCCGCTTCGACATTCGCATCGAAGACGCGGCCACCGCCGAGTGGAGCATCGGCTACTGGGTGCATCCCGCATACCAGGAGCGTGGCTTTGCAACCGAAGGCGCAACAGAACTGATCCGGCTGGGCTTTGGCACGCTGGGCGCGCGCACGATCAGCGCGAGCCACGCGCAGTGGAATCGAGCGAGCGCGAGGGTGCTGACCAAACTCGGACTTGCTCGGGTGAACACGACGGACCAGGGTTTCGAAAAGAACGGCCGCTGGGTGCCCGAATTTCAGTACGCGCTCGCGCGCGCTGACTTCGAGACCGGGGACCTATGCCCCGATCGACTGTTCGTCTACGGCAGCCTGCAACCAGGCAGATCGAACGCAGACGTGCTGACGGACGTCGGCGGCACCTGGCAGGTGGGTGGCGTGCGCGGCACGCTATTCGAAGCGGGGTGGGGCTCGAACGAAGGGTTTCCCGGCATCGTGATCCACGCGAACGGCGCCGAGGTCAAGGGAGCGCTGCTGTCATCGCCCGCGCTGCCGCTGCACTGGCAGCGGCTCGACGAGTTCGAAGGTGACGACTATCAGCGCGTCCTCGCGCCTGTCACGCTCGAGTCGGGCGCAACCGTGCGGGCCTTCGTCTATGCCGTCGAGCCACCGGAGGTCGGCGGCTGAGACGCGCTAGCGCGTCCGAATGGCAAATAGCGCCCGCACGTCGCGGGTGATGCGAATCTCGCCCGGACTGAAGTCGCCGCCCGCGTCAAAGTTCATGGCCTCTGAGCGCATCATGCGCGCCTGCGGCTCGCTGTATCCGGCCTGCACCTCGGCGTCGAGCAGCGCGCCAAGCCGGACGTCGAACTGGTCCGCGACGAAGCGGGCCCGCCGCTGCGCATCATCGATGGCGCGGCCCAGTGCGTCCTCTTCGAGTCGAGCGCGTTCTGAGTGATCGAGACTCATGCCGGACACGCCGTTGATGCCCAAACCCAGCGCGCCATCGAGCAGGGCGCCATAGCGATCGAGATCGCGCAGCACCACGACGATCGAGCGCGAGCCCTGGACGCCGTCGAGCACCGAGCGCTGGCCTTCGCGGCGATAGCGGGGATTGATGTTGATCATGGCGGCGGTGACGTCGCGTCGTTTGATGTCGAGGCGCGCCACCATCTTCAGCACCTGCTCGGTGACCCGGTCGAGACGCGCCTTGAGCGCGTCGGCCGCGTCGTCCTCCGCGGTCACGTTGAGCGTGACGGTCGCCATGTCGGGTTCAACCAGCAGCACGCCGCGCCCGGTCACCTGAATGCCCTGGGTGCTTGCGTGATCGTCGGCGTGCGCAGTCACGGGAAATAGCGCGACGGTCAGCGCACAGAGCGCGTGCGCCAACCGTCGCGAGCGGTCGCGCATCAGCTCAGCGGGATGCGGATCTTCTGGCCGGGGTAGATCTTGTTGGGATCCTGAATGACCTCGCGGTTGGCTTCGAAGATCTCCGGGTAGCGGCTGGCGCTGCCAAGGAATTCCTTGGCGATCGCGCCGAGGGTGTCGCCGCTCTCGATCACGTAGAACTGCACTTCGGGCTCTGGCAGGGCCTCCGCGGCGGGGACTTCGACGGTCGGCGCGGGCGGCGGCGGCGCGGGCGCACGCAGGTCATCGGCGACCACTTTCTCAACGCCCTTCACGTTGCCTGCCAGCAGGATGGCTTTCTCCTTCGCCGCGGCGCTCGTCGCATCGCCCGTGAGCGTCACAACCCCGTCGTCAAACGTGGCGTTGATCGGGTTGACCCCGGGGTTGTTTGCTTCGATGTGCTTGACGATGTTCATCGCCGCCTCAGCGTCCGAGGTGAACAGGCTGGCGCCCATATCTTTGGCGAAGTCGAGCAGACCGGTGAGTTTGGAGAACATGGAAACCCCCTCGTTTCATAGTGTGTCCTACGGCAGCCGATGCTAACCCGTGGGGCGTCCCGACGCTATGCGACCCGGCGGGGCTCGGCAGCGCGCAGGGCAGTTGGCGTCACTCGATGAACCTGTGCGCGGCGGGGCCCGCTTGACGTACCATCGCAGGGCTCTGTCCGACGAGGTCCGCTTGCGCCCACCATGGACGTCTTCAAATCCTTCATCAGCGTCATGGCCTATGCCTCGCTCGGCTTCTCCCTGGCCGCCGCCTATCTGAAGCTCAACAAGATCTGGAAACGCAAACACATCGCGGAAGTGGCGAACAGCGTGTCGATCATGGGTAATGTCGTCGACATCATTCCGCTCACCTTCTTCGCCCTGAATTTCCTCTTGGTCGCGCAGTGGCAGGGCCTGATCGATAGCATCATCTGGATATTCGCCGGCGCGCTGTCTGTTGCGATCGGTTCCGGCATGTGGGTGCGAAACCAACCGCGAAAATCCTTTTGGAAGCGCCTGAAGGAGGCGCTGCGGCTCGAGCGCTCCGAGGTTGGGCATCTCGCCACCACGCTGTTTCGGCCGTCGGGGGCCGAACTGATCCTGGAGATCTTCCTGCGCTTCGCCTACATCGATCGCGAGCTTGCAGATCGGGAACGAGCGCTGATCGAGGGTTTCGCGAATAGCTGGAAACTCGACATCGACTGGCAGGCGCAGGCGGCGCTCGCCGAGGAGGATCGGCCGACGCGGCTTATCGAGACGCGTCGCCGCGTTGAGGCGTATGTCCAGACCTCGCCGGCGCCCGAGCAGGTGGCCGAGCTGATGGACATACTCGATGCGCTCGTCGCGGCCGACGACGAGGTCGCCGAGGAAGAGGCGCTGCTGCTCGACGAGGTGAAAGGGCTGCTCAACACCTGCATCGACGACGCGGCCGCGGGCGGCGGTATACAGGTTGTGATCGCGCCGCAGAACCCGGAGCAGGACTCCGCCATCGCCACCATGCTGCCGGGCGTGGAGAAGATCGCCATCGCCGGCGGCTCGGGCTATCTCGTCGGCGAATACTATTCGCGCAGCTACGCGGGCGTGATCAGGGACCAGTACCGAACGCTGGGCTTCCTGACGATCGAGCTGCTCTCTGAAAACTAGCCGCCGTCGCAGTAGCCGTCATCGGACGAGCCGACCGGCTACTCGCCGGGCTTAACCTTCATCCCGCGCGGCGGGTAAAACGCCGGCCGCTTCGTCGTCAGCTCGACCCAGGCCTTGATGTTCGGCCAGGGGTCGAAGTCAAACTTCACCGCACGGCCGTACTGGCCGACGACGGACGCCATCATCACGTCTGCCACCGTGAAGCGGCCGCGCCCCTCGCCGATCAGATAGTCGCGTTCAGCAAGCTCTGCGTTCAGCGCACCCAGGAGCGGCTCGAGATTCGCCTCAAACTGTTTGCGGCCTTCCTCGCCGCCCTGGCGAAACACCATCGGCAGAAAGTTCGGCTCGAAGTTGGAGATCGACGACAGCCCGTACATGTTGATGCGCGCGCGCTCGGCGAGATTCTGACCGGCGAGCGGTCCGCCCAGAACTTCCGCGATGTACTGACAGATCGCCTGGCTCTCGTAGAGCACGACGTCGCCGTGGGTCATCACCGGTATCAGCCGATAGGGGTTCAGGGCGAGAAACGCGGCGCTGTCGCGCACCTCGTTATAGCCGGTGACCGGACCGCCCGTGTCGACTTCGACGAAGTCCTCGTTAATCGTCATGCCGTACTCGCGCAGCAGCCAGTAGGGCCGGCTGGCGCGGCTCGCCTGATGGCCGTATATCACGATGCGATCTTCAGACATGGTTCCCTCCCCGGGGTGTGATCTGTCGCGCCATCTTACGCGACGGGCGCGAGCTTGACGCCCGAGGTCTCAACGAACGACCCGACGACCTCAGCGGACAGGCGATTTTCGCGCACCAGCAGCGACAGCGCGGCAAACACGATCCAGTCGGTCGACACCTCGAAGTGCTCGCGCAGATTGGCCCGCGACTCTGACAAACCGTAACCGTCGGTGCCGAGGACATCGTAGGGTCCGGGCACCCAGCGCGCGATGCCGAGCGGCAGGGCCTTCTGGTAGTCGCTGGCGGCGAGAAAAACGCCGTCGGTATCGGCCAGCAGGCGCGTGACGTAGGCCTCGCGCTCGACCTCGCCCGCGCCGTGCTGGCGGGCGCGATCGGCCGCGAGTCCCTCGCGCACCAGCTCGTTGTAGCTGGTGACGCTCCAGATCGCGACCTTGAGATCCTGCGCGCGCAGTTTGTCCGCCGCCGCCAGCACCTCCTGCATGATGGCACCGCTGCCCAGCAGGTTGACGTCGATGCGGCCGGCGTCGCGCTCGAACAGATACAGCCCCTGGCAGATCTGCGCTTCGAGTTCTTCCGTCGCGCGCTCGTCATTCGCCGCCGGCAGTTCCGGCATCAGATGGTTCTGGTTCGTCAGCGTGATGTAGTAGAACTCGTCGATCTGCTCGGCGTACATGCGCCGAATACCCTCGCGCACGATCACGCCGAGCTCGAAGCCGAACGCGGGGTCGTAGCTCTTCAGATTCGGCACCGTGCTGGCGAGCAGATGCGAATGACCGTCCTGATGCTGCACGCCCTCGCCGTTCAGGGTCGTGCGGCCGGACGTGCCGCCGAGCAGAAAGCCGCGCGCCATCATGTCGCCACAGGCCCAGATCATGTCGCCAACGCGCTGAAAGCCGAAGATCGAATAGAAGATGTAAAACGGAATCATCGGCAGGCCGTAGTTGGCGTACGCCGTGCCGGCGGCGAGAAACGACGCCATCGCGCCGGTTTCGCAAATGCCTTCCTGCAGGATCTGGCCGTCCTCGGCCTCGCGGTAGGGTGCGATCGTGCCGGCGTCCACCGGCTGGTAGCGCTGACCCGCAGGCGAGTAGATGCCCGCCTGGGGAAACAGGCCGTCCATGCCGAAAGTGCGCGCCTCGTCTGGAACGATCGGCACCACATACTTGCCGATGTCCTTGTCGCGCAGCAGCTTCGCCAGCAGCCGGACCATGACCATGGTGGACGACTGCTCGCGCGCGCCCGAACCCTTGGCGGTGTCGGCAAACAGTTTGCGATCCGGCGCGGGCAGCGGCGGACAGCGCACGTCGCGCACGGGCAGCGAACCGCCCAGCGCCCCGCGTCGCTCGTGCAGGTAGCCCATGATCGCGCTGTCGTCGGGAGGGCGATAGAACTCGGCGCGTTCGATCTGCTCGTCGCCCAGCGGTATGGAAAAACGCGCCGCGAGTTCGTGCCGTTCTTCGACGGTGAGCTGCTTCTTTTGATGCACGGTGTTGCGACCGGCCGCGTTTGGACCCAGCCCGTGTCCCTTCACCGTCTTCAGCAGGATCACGCAGGGTCGGCCTTCCGTCGCCGCCGCCGCGGCGCACGCCGCGTGGATCTTCTTGCGATCGTGGCCGCCGCGACGAATGCTGACGATCTCTTCATCCGACAGCGACTGCATCAGCTTGCGCAGCTCGGGCGTATTTTCCACCCAGTGCTCGCGCACGACGTCGCTGGAGGACACCGTGTACATCTGATAGTCGCCGTCGACGGCCTCCTCCATGCGGCGCTGCAGGATGCCGTCCTCGTCGCGTGCCAGGAGCGCATCCCAACCGCCACCCCAGATCACCTTGATGACGCGCCAGCCGGCACCGCGAAACGCGCGTTCGAGCTCCTGAATGATCTTGCCGTTGCCGCGCACCGGACCATCGAGCCGCTGCAGGTTGCAGTTCACGCACAGCACCAGATTGTCGAGCTCTTCGCGCGCCGCAATGTTGATGGTGCCGATCACCTCCGGCTCGTCGGATTCGCCGTCGCCGATGAAGGTCCAGATCTTGCCGCCGTTGTCCGGCTTCAGGCCGCGACTCTCGAGGTACTTGGCAAACCGCGCCTGGTAGATCGCGCTGGGTGTCGACAGGCCCATGCTCGCAGTCGGCATCTGCCAGAACGTCGGCATGCGGCGCGGATGCGGGTAGGACGGCAGTCCACCGCCGGCGCCGAGTTCGCGTCGGTAGTTGGCGATCTGGGCGTCCGTCAGCCTGCCTTCCAGCCAGGCGCGCGCGTAGACGCCGGGCGCGGTGTGTGCCTGAAAGTGCACCTGGTCGCCGCCGTAGTCGTCGGAGCGGGCGCGAAAGAAATGATTGAAACCGACCTCCATCATGGTGGATGCGGACAGGTAGGTCGCGATGTGGCCGCCGACGCCCGAGCCGCTGTCGAACGCCTGTAAGACCATGGCAACGGCGTTCCAGCGAATCACGTTTTCAAGCTGGGTTTCGAGCTCGATGTCGCCGGGATAGAGGCCCTGATCCAGTAGGTCGATCGTGTTTCGATAGGGCGTATTCAGCGACACGCCGAGCGGCGCGCCCGTCGCGCGGGAGAGCTTGGCGTCGAGCTCGGCAAGAATCTCGCGCGCGCCGGCAGCGCCGCGCTCGCGCAGCACCGCCTCGAACGAGTCGAGCCATTCCTGTCGTTCCGCGGCCCAGTCCGGGTCCATGCATCCGCCCTTTGTGTTTGATCTGACAGGGCGCAGAATACCGTCGAGAGGCTGCGGCGGATACGCGCCGCGAACCTGAAATTGCGCTGCAGACGCGCAAGCCCAACTGCAGCGCTTTCCGAATGTGGCAATCTAGCTTGGCAATCAAACACACGATCAGCGAGCAGCGCATACACGCGGGCGAGCGCGCCGTTCCCTGCCGCGCGGCAGGCACCGAAGCGGATGCGCCCGTCGTGCTGTGCCTGCACGGTTTTCCGGATATCGCGGCCAGCTTCGATGCGCAGCTGCCGGCGCTGGCCGCAGCCGGCTATCGCGCGATCGCGCCGACGCTGCGCGGCTACCATCCCGACTGGCAGAGCGCGGACAACGCCTATCAGACCGCCGCGCTTGCAGACGACGCAGTCGCGCTACTGGACGCGCTGGACATCGAACAGGCGGTCATCTTCGGCCACGACTGGGGCGCCGCCATCGCCGGCGCCGTCGCCGCCATCGCGCCCGAGCGCGTGCGCGCGCTGATCACCGCAGCGGTGCCCTATGGCGGCAGTCTGGGCAGCAGCTTCGTCACCGATCTCGATCAGCAGCGCCGCAGCTGGTACATGTTTTTCTTTCAGACGCCGTTCGCGGAAGCGGCCGCGCTGCATGCAGACCTCGCGTTCATCCGCCGACTCTGGCAGGACTGGTCGCCAACCTGGGCGTTCACCGAAGCAGACATCCGACCCGTGCTCGACGCCCTGGCGCAGCCCGGCGTCATGGCCGCGGCGATTCAATACTATCGCTGCGCGCTGAACCCGGAACACCAGCATGAGCGCTATGCGACGGCGCAGGCCAAAGTGGGCGCCACGCTCGCGATGCCCTGTCTGCATTTGCACGGTAACGAGGACGGCTGCATCGACGCCGGCATGACCGCCGGCATGGACGCGTCCTTCAGCGGTCCGCTGGAGATCGAACTGCTGGACGGTCTGGGCCACTTTCTGCATCGCGAGGATCCGGCGATGATCAACGCGCTGGTGCTCGATTTCCTCGCCAGGCACGCGCCGAGTTGAGCACGCGCGTCCATCCCAGCGCTATACCGGACGCATACCGCGCGTTCGAGTACCTGCTGCGCGAAGAGCCGCGCATCACCTACGTGGAGCCCGCCGACTCGAAGCTGCGGCGCACCGTGATCGATACCGTCGAGTCGCTATTGGGGCGCGACGAGATACAGGACATTTACGAAGGCCTGAAGCATCAGCCGTTCGACGTACAACGTTTTTTCTCTGAAGCGCTCGCGGCAGGTAACGTCACTCTGGACTACGACGAGCGGCAGCTCGCGAAGGTGCCGGCGAGCGGTCCGGTAGTCTTCATCGCCAATCACCCGTTCGGCGTGATGGACGGCGTGGCGTTCTGCCAGCTCGCGCTGCGCAGCCGCGGCAACTTCCGCATCATGATCCACGCGCTCTTGTGCCAGGATCGTGATCTGCTGCCGTATTTTCTGCCGATCGACTTTAGCGGTGAGAAAGCGGCGCTGAAGACCAACATCGCGAGCAAACGAGTGGCGCTGGATACGCTGCGTGAAGACATCCCGGTGTTGATCTTCCCGGCGGGCGGCGTGTCCACGCTAGACCGCTTCGGTTTCGGCGAACTGCACGACCTGCCGTGGACCACGTTCGCGGCAAAGCTGATCCAGCAGAGCAACGCGACCGTGGTGCCCTGTTTCTTTCACGGCCGCAACAGCCGGCTGTTTCACGTCCTGTCCCACGTCTCGGAGCCCCTGCGGCTGGCGCTGTTGGTCCACGAGATTCGCAACAAGTTCGGCACCCGCCTGCGGGTCGACATCGGTGACCCGATCGGCCCGGAGGCTCTGCAGGCCTATCCCAACCGCCGGGCCTTAACCGATGCGCTGCACGACATCGTCTGGGCGCTGCCGGATCGGGGGCGGCCGTCCTCCCACGGCGGAACAGCCGCAGCCAAATAAACCGGGACGAAAGCCCCCCCGACGCCTTCTCAGCGGCACATGCCTTGCTACACTCGGGGTCGGCGCGCTTGCGCCCAGCTGACACGCTGAATTGACAAAGAACATTGAAGAGCACTGGGGAGGCTTCGATGAGACTTGCTGGCATCCAATCCGTTCGCGCCCGCTACCACCTGACGCTGGCAGCCCTGCTACTCGCCGTCGCGGCCTGCGGACAGGACGACACACCAACCAGCGCCACCAGCGCCGAGACCGAACCGGCGGCCCAGGCCACCGGGCTTGCCGCCATCGACGGCGCGCGCATCGTCGCCGCGGACAGCGAGCCCGGCAGCTGGCTGGCCCACGGCCGCACCTACGACGAGCAGCGCTTCAGCCCGCTGAAGCAGATCACAGCCGACAACGTCGGCGACCTGGGCATCGCCTGGTACTGGGACACCGGCACCAGCCGGGGTCTCGAGGCGTCGCCGATCGTGGTCGACGGGCGGATGTACTCGACGGGCACCTGGAGCACCGTCTGGGCGCACGACGCGAAAACCGGCGAGCTGCTGTGGGAATTCGATCCCGAGGTGCCGCGCGCCCATGGGGTCTATGCCTGCTGCGACGTGGTCAATCGCGGCGTCGCGGTCTGGAAGGGCAAGGTCTACGTCGGCACCATCGACGGCCGGCTGATGGCCCTGAACGCGGCCGACGGCACCGTCGTCTGGAGCCAGCAGACCACGCCGCGCGATCGCGCCTACACGATCACCGGCGCACCCAGGGTGCTCAAGGACATGGTGATCATCGGCAACGGCGGCGCCGAGTACGGCGTGCGCGGCTATGTGACGGCCTACGACACCGAAACGGGCGACGAGAAGTGGCGCTTTTACACCGTGCCTGGCAATCCGGCCGATCCGTACGAAAATGACGCCATGAAGGCGGCCGCCACCACCTGGCGCGGCGACGAATACTGGAAGGTTGGCGGCGGCGGCACGGTGTGGGATTCCATGGCCTTCGACCCAGAGCTGGACCTGCTGTACATCGGCGTCGGCAACGGCTCGCCCTGGAACCGATATATCAGAAGCCCGGGCGGCGGCGACAATCTGTATCTGTCGTCGATCGTGGCGCTGCGACCGGACACGGGCGAATACGTCTGGCATTACCAGACGACGCCGGGGGACAACTGGGACTACACCGCCACGCAGCACATGATCCTCGCGGACATGGAGATCAAGGGCGAGGCGCGCAAGGTCCTGATGCAGGCGCCCAAGAACGGCTTCTTTTACGTCATCGATCGGGTGACGGGCGAGTTCATCTCCGCCGAAGCCTACGTGCCCGTCGAGTGGGCGACCCACATCGATCCCGAAACGGGCAAGCCGGTGGAGAGTCCCGATGCCCAGTACGCCAACGATCTGAAGACGATCCAGCCGGGACCGCTCGGCGGCCACAACTGGCATCCGATGACGTACAGCCCCGACACCGGGCTCGTCTACATCCCGGCGCTCGGGCTCGAGTTCAACTACGCCCAGGACAACGCGTTCAAGTACGACCCCAAGACCTGGAACCTGGGCATCGACTTCAACACGCCGCCGCCCGCAACGCCTGACGAGCTGATCGAGACCCTGCAGAAGGTACGCGGTCACCTCGCGGCCTGGGACCCGGTCAAGCAGACCGAGGTGTGGCGCGTGCAGCATCCGCAGTCCTGGAACGGCGGCCTGGTGTCCACCGCCGGTAACCTGGTGTTCCAGGGCCGCGCGGACGGTCAGTTCGCCGCCTATCGCGCGACCGACGGCAAGCTGCTGAAAGAGATTCCCGTCAACATCGGCATCATCGCGCCGCCGGTCACCTACGAGATCGACGGCGAGCAGTACGTCACCGTCGTCGCGGGCTGGGGCGGCGCCTTCGGTCTAACCTCCGGCGTGCCGCGACACAAGTCCAACGCGATGAAGGAAGGCCGCATCCTGACCTTCAAGCTCGGCGGCGAAGTCGAACTACCGCAGCCGAGCATCGCGTGGATGGACATCCCGGCGCCGCCGGAGATGGACTACACGACCGCACAGGTCACGCACGGCCAGAAGCTATATGCCGAGAACTGCAACGTGTGCCACGGTCCAGGGGTCATCAGCTCCAGCTCGCTGCCCGATCTACGTTACATGACGGCCGCGACCCACGCGTCCTGGGATGCGATCGTGCGCGGCGGCGCCTATACGGGCAAGGGCATGGTGAGCTTCGCGCACGTGCTCGACGAACAGGGCTCGCGCGACGTCCACGCGTACGTCATCGAATCGACCAAGCAGACGATCGCGCTGTGCCAGACCGAATACCGCACCAACTATCCCGAGCTGCTGGAGACGGCGTGCGTGCGCGCCGTGCCGACGGCGGAGGTGCAGCAGGAGGCGGCCGGAACGGCCTCAGAGTAGCGCGACCGGGTTTGACCTCATGCCCGCCGCGGAAGCGGCGGGCGCGCGACATGCGTCAGCGCAGGGACACCGTCACGGCCAGCGGCCGGTGATCCGAAACGCAGCAATCCAGAACGTCATAGCCGTCGAGTGCGAGCCCTTCGGAGACCAGCGCATGGTCGATGATCTGTCGCGGCGCCCAGCTCGGAAAGGTCGGTACCGGCCGCGGGTGCGAGCGCAGTCCGCAACCGCTTAGCGCGGAGTCGTTCAACACCGAACGCAGGCTGGTGTTCAGATCGCCGAGCACCACGACATGATCGTGGTGGCGGATCAGCTCGCGGACGTATTCGAGCTGCTGCTCCTGACTGCGGCCACCCAGCGACAGGTGCAGGATCACCACCAGCAACTCGGACTCTGCAAAGGGTAGCGTTAGCGTCAGCGCGCCCCGACCGGGAATCGCGCCAGGGAGCTTGTGATCTTCGAGTCCGCGCGGTCGCAGGTGACTCAGCACACCGTTGCCCATCTGCGCAAAAGGACCGAAGTCGCGATTGCGCTGTGCGTACCAGTACGGAAACCCGGCGCGTTGGGCGAGATACTCCACCTGATTGACGAACCCGCTGCGCAGGGATCCTGCGTCGATCTCCTGCAGTGCGACCACGTCATAGTCGGCGATCAGATCCCCGATGCGCTGCAGATTGCGCGCACGATTTTCGTGCGGCAACACGTGGCGCCAGTAGTTTGTGACGTAATCACGATACTTGGTGGTGGTGATGCCCGACTGAATATTGAAGGTCAGCAGGCGCACGGCGCGTGCTTCGTCCCGCTCGGTCTCTCCCCGGGCAGCGCGATTAACGACCGGCTGGGCCATGGATGCCCGCCCAGTCCTTGCGCCGCCAATACCTCCAAGAGCGAGTCGCTCAAAAGGCAAACGCATGTCGGTCCCCGACAACAACTGCGCCTTCAGCGTACTGCGTCGGGTGATCAAGTTCTGAGGTGTATCCAACACTACGCGCAGCGGGTCGAGCCGCCGGCGAGCGCGATCGGAGGCGGCCGATAGCAGGCCGCGCGCGTTCTTGGTGTGCGTTGCCTGTGGGGTCAAGGGACGCAGAACCTGCCGGCCGCTCGTGCGCTATTCGCCGGCGGCGGGTTGCGCCGCGGCGGCCGCCAGCGCGGCGCGCTCTTTTTCTACCAGATGCTCGACGACCCGCAGCATACCGGTGTTGCCGCCAGCCATGCGCACCTCAACGCGGTACTTGCCGTTGACGATCATCGAGGGCACGGAGCCGAGGCGATACTGCGCGACGAGGCGAGCGGCCTGCTGCACCTTGCTGCGGACGGAAAACGACTTGTACGCCTTGTTGAAATCTTCTGTGCTGACCCCGGCGTGTTGCTTGAAAAGGGCGGCCATAGCGCTCGCGCTGCGCACGTCCTGATTCTTGACGTGTATCGCTTCGAAGATCGGTCCGTGGACCTGCTCACCAACGCCCAGCAGCTGCGCGGTATAGAAGCCCTGTGCAACGGCCTCCCAGCTTTTGTTGAAGATCGCCGGTACCTGACGAAACACGACGTCATCCGGCTGCGACTTGGACCATTGGTGCACCGTCGCGTCGAAGTTGAAACAGTGGACGCACATGTAGGAGAACATCTCGACCACTTCGACCCGGGACGGATCGGTCACCGCGACGGGCAGCAGCAGTTCCTCGTAGTGGACGCCCGCTTCGTAGTCCGCGGCGCGCGCCGGTAGCAGCGCGACGAGGGCCGCCGCGCTCAGCAGCCCGACTAGCAGCCTGCGCGCGGACCGGGCCAGCGCGGCGGTGTTCTGGCGGCTTTGACTCATCGGTGCTCTCCTTTTTCGTCTGACGGCGCATTCAGTTGCAATGAGATCGAATGGCCCGCGACACGGTTCTTGTTGTTCGTGCTGCCCCCGTGGGCAACGGTCTGCCGGTTACCGGGGAAGCGGCCATCGCGGTCACCTCGCACTAGCCACCGCGTGGCAGGTTCGCATCGCCACTCGCTCATTCAACTGTATCGCGAGCGGCTGAACGCCTTATGAAACCGACTGCGGTTTTACAAGAAAATTCCGTCGCCACTTTCAGGCTGTGATTACGGCTGTGCTTCCGACTGTGCTTTCGAATGTGCTTCCGAATGTGAAAGGCGTCTCATGACCGCCGAGCGGTGCTGCAGCGCGCCAGCCGGGCGGTTACGCAGCCTGAACAACCGTCAGTGCAGACCGCGCAGATAGTCGGCCAGCGCCGCGATCTCGGTGTCGTTCAGATTGGCGGCGACCTGGCGCATCATGCCGCCATATTCCTCGTCCGTGGCCCGCGCGCCCTCGCGATAGGCCGTCAGCTGAGTGATGGTGTACTCGGGCGTCTGCCCGGACAGCATGGGAAACCCGGCGGGTGCGTTGCCGTTGCCGCGCGGCGCGTGGCAGGCGGAACAAGCCGCCACGCCCTTCTCGATTGAGCCGCCACGATAAATCTGTTGGGCGAGCTGGATGCTGGCATCGTCGCCCTGCGCCTGACCGAGGCTCGGCTGCTGAGCGGCGTAGTACGCGGCAATGTTGGCCAGATCGTCGCCCGACATATTGTCTAGCTGCCCCGCCATCAGCGGCGCGGCGCGCGTGCCCGACTTGATCATCTCTAGCTGGCGCAGCAGATAGCGCTCGTTCTGGCCACCGATGCTGGGATAGAGCGAACCTGTGCTGGTGCCGGTGGCGCCGTGGCAGGCCTGACAGGGCAGAGTGAGTTGTTCACCGGCCGCGGCATCGCCGGCCCAGGCATTGGCGCCAGTCGTCGCAACGGCCACGGTCGCTACTACGGCCAGCGTCGAGCGCAGGGCGCGGCCAACGGCGGCGGCCGCAGTTGTCGCGGTAAAAAAGGCTGTCAGGCGCGAGCGAGTCGTCATAATCGAGTCATCCGGGAATAAGGCTGATGGTCGCTGAGCGGATCGCATTCTGACTGCAATTGTAGTCACAAAGCGGCCGCTGGGATTGACCATTGCCCGCAAATATTCGGCCGCGCAGTATAAACCACGGCGATCGCGAGCGCCCGACTGATTCGCGAGAGTTTGCAACGAAATCAATGAGATCCGCATGACATCAAAGCATGGATCACAGTCCGACCGTGACGCTAATGCGACACCGCCCGGTTCCGAAAAAGAGCTCCGCGTCGGGATCACCTTTCTCGGTAGCGCGGCGAGCGCGGATGCGCTGCCGCCCGCGGATCAACCGGAAGTCGCGATCGCGGGCCGCTCGAACGCCGGTAAGTCGAGCGTCCTCAACCGGTTCGCCGGTCAGCGCCAGCTTGCGCGCGTCAGCAAGACGCCGGGGCGTACCCAGCTGCTGAATTTTTTCGCGGTCGGTGCTCGGGGACGGCTGGTGGATCTGCCCGGCTACGGCTACGCGAAGGCCGGCAAGGCCGCGCAGGCACAGTGGCAGGGTCACGTGAACCGCTACCTTTCGGAGCGCGACACGCTGGTGGGACTGTTGCTGGTCATGGACGTTCGGCATCCATTTAGCGCGCTGGACGAAGAGCTGCTGGAGTGGGCCCACCAGTCGCAGCTACCGGCCCAGATACTCCTGAACAAGGCGGACAAACTGAAGTCGGGCGCGCGCAGCAAGGCGCTCTTGGCCGCCCGCAAGCGCATCGCGCGACAGCCCCTGTGCGGCGTGCAGTTGTTTTCCGCCCAGTCCGGACTCGGCCAGGGCGAAGCGCTGTCGGCCCTGGCGCGATTTCTGGATGCGCCGAGTGCGCCCCAGACCGAGAATTAGCGGTCCCGACCCATAATTAGACACGATCTATTTATTGCCGCTGATATCGCAACAGTTTCATCTTTGCTTTCAAAAAGTTAGCGCTTACTTCTCTTTTTCCACATGAATACTCTTGTAGGGCAAGGCTCTGGCGGCCTGCCCGGCGCGTGTTTTATCGACATGTCTACATGTATTCTCAGTAACCGGCAGTTATACAACGCTTTTTTAACGCCTCAACCGCTGTACACGCAGCTCGCATGGGACCTAGAGGAGGTCAGGATGCACGTCATCTGTCTGATGAGTCTGAAAGGCGGCGCCGGGAAGTCTACGGTCGTCCAATCTCTCGCCGTATGCGCGAATCAACAGGGTCACAAGACCTTGATCGTGGAACTGGATCCACAGGGAACCCTCAAGAAATGGTCTGATCGTCGCGAGGCCAGCGAGCCGCCTGTCATCCAGACCTTGCCGCAATCACTGGATGACGTGCTCGCCGACGCTCGCGCCAACGGCACGCACTTCGTCTTCCTCGATACGCCCGGACACAGCGCCTCGCTCGCCGCGGCCGCGGCCGAGAAGGCGGACATGGTGCTGATGCCCTGCAAGATCCAGTCGACCAAGGACATCGACGCCGCGGTGCTGACGCTGGCCGAGATTCGCCGTCTCGAGAAACCGGCCTATGTGCTGCTGAACCAGGTGCCACCGAACGCACGCGCACTGGTGCGCAAGCGCCAGGTCGACATCCAGGCGCAGTACGACATCACCGTACTGTCACGCTTCCTGTCACGGCGGGTCGACTACGAGTACTGCGACGCCAAGGGACTCTCGGCCGCCGAGTATCGCCCTAACGGGGCGGCCGCCGAAGAGACGGCGCATCTGTTCAGCCTGCTGCAGTCGATGTTCATCGCGGAGCAGAAACGACGCGATGCGGCCCTCGCCCACCTGCGCAGCGCCGATGTCGCCGAGGTGCCGAACATCGAGGTGACCTTCCCGCTCAATGAGCGCGAGCGGACCATCGCCGTCGCCGCTGCCGGCGGCTTCAATCTCGCCCGGCTGCCCACGGCGGCGAACAGCGATCTGGTGGACAGCAGCGTCGGCGTCCACGATATTGAGTGGGAATGAAGTCACCCAGATCCCAATAATGTCCGACAATATAGACGCCCCGGCCGGACGCGAG
This sequence comes from Pseudomonadota bacterium, assembly GCA_039029135.1. Lineage (GTDB taxonomy): Bacteria > Pseudomonadota > Gammaproteobacteria > Pseudomonadales > Azotimanducaceae > JALZVT01. The sequence goes on from JBCCGT010000006.1 coordinate 101,594, forward strand.
TCGCCGGCCCGGGCTCCGCTACCGCCCAGTCGCGCCAACAAAAAACCGGTCACCTGCTGGGTCAGCCGCGAGACCCACCGCCGACTGAGGCTCCTGGCGCTCGAGCGCGACGCGTCCAATCAGGAGATATTGAGCGCGGCCCTCGCGCAGTATCTGGACGACGCAGAAGCCGGCCGTCACAGCGCCTGAGTCGGGCCGCGCGCGCCCGCCCCGCAAAGCGCCTTCGCGGCTCACACAGCCGCACCCCAGTGACCGCTGACCGGCGCGGTCCCCGCCCGCGCTGCTGACCTGTACCGATGATCCGCACGCATGACTGAGGCCGGCGGCGAAGCCGCCCATTTCGGCTTTCGCGATCTCGTGCGCGACGGCGACACCAGCCTGCGTTTCGCGGCCGTACTCGGCCTGCAGCTCGGCCAGGCGATGCCGTTCGCCTTCATCGCGCTGATGCTGCCGATTGTGTTCCGCGAGCAGGGCCTGCCGCTCGAGATGATGTTCATGTTCTCGCTGCCCAGCATTCCGCACTGGCTGCGGCCGCTGTGGGCGGCGTGGGTGGATCGCACCGGCAGCGAGCGATTCGGCAAGCGACGTTCCTGGTTCGTGCCCTGCACGCTCGTGGGCACGCTCGCGTACCTGCTGCTGTCGTCCGTCAATCCAACGCTCGACAACCTGAACCTGATGATCGCCATGCTGGTGGTCACCAACCTGGTGATGACCACCCAGGACGTGGCGATCGACGGCTACATGATCGAGAACATCGCCGATCACGAGCGGCCGGTGGCCGGGGCGGCGCTCGACATCGCGCGCAATGCGGGCATGTTCTTCGCCTGGGCCGGAATGGGGCTCGTGTACAGCGAGTTCGGCTGGACAGCGTCCGCCTCCGGCGCGGCCGTGCTCCTGCTGCTGTTCTCGCTGCCCGGCATGCTGCGTCGGGAACCGCCGCCGGTCGAACTCACGGCCGCGCCGCCGCCCAGCTTTCGCCAGCTCGTGGTGCGCCGCGACAACCAGATCGTGCTGCCGACCTGTTTCGCGGTGGCGCTGTTCGCATCGCTGCTGCCCGCGCTCTATCCGACGTTTCTGATCGATCTCGGCTTCAGCGCGGGCGAGGTCGCGATGATCGCTGGACCGGCGACGCTGCTCGGCACGCTCGTGGGCGCGAGCGTGGCGAGCCTGTTGATTCGACGTATCGGCTACCGCGCGATGTTCGGCGTCGCGGCCGCGTCCGTCGTGCTCGCGATCCCCGCCATCGTCTGGCTCGGACAACAGGAGAGCCCGTCGGCACTCGTCGTCTTCCTGGTTACGCTGCAGGGACTGGCGCTGCCCGCCACCTTCGACGTGACCTTCCAGGCCGCGCGCCTGAAGTGGGCCAGCCGCGCGCAGCCGGCGACCGACTACACGGCGCAGATCGTGACCATGCGCGCCGGCGCGTCGATCGCGACCGCGCTGGGCGGGCTCTTGGCCGCGCGCTTCGGCTGGGGAAGCTACTTCATGATCAGTGGTGTCTGCGTCAGCGCGGTGTGCGTCGCGCTGTTCTTCATCTACCGCCCGATCGAACGTCTGGTGGACGAGCGCATTGCGCGCGAGACGGCGACCGCGTGAGAGACCGGTAGCGACAGGCGAGGGCGTCTTCGCTAAACGAGCTCGTCGCCGCTGAGGTGGTCGCTAGTGCGCCTCGTCCCAGTTGGCGCCGACGCCGACGTCGACGACCAGGTCGACGTCGAGTGACGCCGCCGCTTCCATATGCTCGCGCGCGCCGTCGGTCAGCTCATCGATCGCGCCGTCTTCGACCTCGAAGACCAGCTCGTCGTGCACCTGCATGATGACCCGCGCGGCGATACCCGACTGCGCCAGCCAGTCGTTCACGCTGATCATGGCGCGCTTGATGATGTCGGCCGCGGTGCCCTGCATGGGCGCGTTGATCGCCGTGCGCTCGGCCGCCTGGCGGCGCATGCCGTTGGCCGAGTTGATCTCCGGCAGGTACAGCCGGCGGCCGTAGACCGTTTCGACGTAGCCCTGCTCTTTGGCGAGCGCGCGCGTCTCGTCCATGTAGGCGCGCACGCCGGGATAGCGCTCGAAGTAGCGCTCGATGTACTCGGCCGCCACACCGCGCGTGATGCCGAGATTCTGCGCCAGCCCAAACGCCGACATGCCGTAGATCAGGCCAAAGTTGATCGCCTTGGCGCTGCGCCGCTCTTCATCGGAGACGGTGTCCAGAGTTGCACCGAACACCTCGGCCGCCGTCGCGCGGTGAATGTCGAGATTCTGTTCGAAGGCCGCGCGTAGATTCGCGTCACCGGACAGGTGGGCCATGATGCGCAGCTCGATCTGCGAATAGTCCGCCGCGATCAGCACGCTGCCGGGCGGCGCGACGAACGCCTGTCGCACGCGCCGACCGGCCTCGGTGCGGATCGGAATGTTCTGCAGGTTGGGATCCGACGACGACAGGCGTCCGGTCGCCGCGACGGCCTGGTGATAGGACGTGTGGACGCGGCCAGAGCCCTGATTGATCTGCAGCGGCAGCTTGTCGGTGTAGGTGCCCTTGAGCTTGTTGAGCGAGCGATAGTCCATGATCAGGCGCGGAATCTCGTAGTCGTGCGCGAGCTCGGTCAGCACCGGCTCGGCCGTCGACGGCGCGCCCTTGGGCGTCTTCTTCAACACCGGCAGCTCGAGCTTCTCGTACAGAATCGCCTGCAGCTGCTTGGTGGAATCGAGATTGAATTCCTCGCCGGCGAGCGTCCAGGTCTCTTCCTCGAGCCGGCGCATGCTCTCCGCGTGATCCGCGCTCTGTTCCGCGAGCAGCCCCGCGTCCAGCAGCGTACCGGTGCGCTCGATGTGTGACAGCACGGGCACGAGCGGCATCTCGATGTTTTCGAACACGGATTTCAGCGTCGGCTCCGCCTCTAGTCGCGGCCAGATCGCCTCGTGCAGCTGCAGGGTGATGTCGGCATCCTCCGCCGCGTACTCGGCCGCCTGTTCGAGTGGAATCTGGTCGAAGGTGAGCTGCTTGGCGCCCTTGCCCGCGATGTCCTCGAAGTGAATCGTCTTGCGACCGAGAAACTTTTCCGCCAGCACGTCCATGTTGTGGCGACTGCCGACGCTGTTAAGGACGTAGCTTTCCAGCATGGTGTCGAAGGCCACGCCCTTCAGCTCGACGCCGTGACGCGCCAGCACGCTCATGTCGTACTTGAGATTTTGGCCGACCTTCTTCACGTCAGCGGACTCGAGCACCGGGCGCAGCGCGTCGAGCAGTTCGGTGCGGGAAAGCTGTTCGGGCGCGCCCACGTAGCTGTGACCGCAGGGCACGTAGGCCGCCTCGCCCACCGCGACCGAGAACGACACGCCGACCAGCTCGGCCACCATGTAGTCGAGGCTGGTGGTCTCGGTATCGAACGCGATCAGATCGGCCTGCTGGAGTTTTTCTATCCACGCATCCAGCGACGCGCGATCCAGCACGCAGTCGTAGTCGGTCGCGACGGCCTCGGCCGCGGAAGCGCCTTCGACCTCGCCCAGATCGTCGAGAAAAGTTCGAAACTCGTAGCGGGTAAACAGCTCGACGAGTCGCGGCTCGTCTACCGGGTTCATCTCGATGTCTGCAGCCGACACGTCGAGCTCGACGTCGCACTTGATGGTGGTGAGCGTGCGCGACAGCGGTAGCTGCTCGAGATGGTCGCGCAGACTCTCGCCGACCTTGCCCTTAATCGCGTCCGCGTTTTCGATTACCCCGTCGAGCGTGTCGTACAGCCCGAGCCATTTCGCGGCGGTCTTCGGACCCACCTTGGGCACCCCGGGAATGTTGTCGACGGTGTCGCCCATGAGCGCGAGGTAGTCGATGATCTGGTCCGGACGCACACCGAACTTTTCTTCGACCCCCGCCGGATCCATGGTCGTCTCGCTCATCGTGTTCACCAGCGTGACGTGGCTAGTAACGAGCTGGGCCATGTCCTTGTCAGAGGTCGACACCACCGTCGGCCGCTGCGCCTCGGTGGCCTGCGCCGCCAGCGTGCCGATGACGTCGTCTGCCTCGACGCCGGGCACGACCAACAGCGGGAAGCCCATCGCGCGGATGCAGTCGTGCAGCGGCTCAATCTGCTGCCGCAGCCGATCGTCCATCGGCGGGCGGTTAGCCTTGTACTCGGTATAGAGGTCGTCGCGGAAGGTCTTGCCCTTGGCATCGAACACCACCGCGATCGGGCTGCCCGGATAGTCCTTTTGCAGCTTGCGCAGCATCGACAGCACGCCACGCATCGCGCCGGTCGGAAAGTCGTCGACGGTGCTGAGGTCCGGCATGGCGTGAAACGCCCGAAATAGATAGGAGGAGCCGTCGACCAGCAGCAGCGGTACGGCCGCTGTCGTTTTCGCTTTCGTGTTCGCTTTTGCCTTCGCCATTCGCCCAATCGCACTCGCCCGGAGAGTAGCGACACTATCACGGGATCTGGCCCCGAATCTGGCGGTGCGGTCAGCCCTGCCCGCACCGCGCCGGAACCGCGCGGCGCGCGCATCTGACCGGACATCTGACCGGACACCCACCTGCAGCCACGGGCCCGATTCGCTAGTCTCGATCCATCGACCATGACTTGCAGGGGGCATCGAGGCCATGACACCACTGGAAATCGGAACGCGGCTGATCGAACTCACCGTCGCGGACCGCGAGGCCGAGGCGCTCGACGAGCTGTACGCCGAGGGCGTCGTCAGCATCGAGGGGGACATGGATCCCGAGTCGGGGCGCTGGGACGGCATCGCGGCGGTGCGGGAGAAACACGCCTGGTGGGCCGGTGCCGCGATGATGCACCAGGTCACCGCCGAGGGGCCCTTCGCGGGCGCTCACTCGGATCAGTTCGTCGTGCGTTTTACGATGGACGTGACGCTGCAAGACCAGCCGCGGGCGACCTCGACCGAGGTCGGCGTCTATACGGTCGCCGACGGCAAAATCGTCCGCGAGCTGTATTTGCCACTTCCATCGTGAGTCGCGGCGAACGGCCGGTAATACCGCAACCGTACGGACCCGTCAGCCATTCGAGCTTCGCGGCGGCTGTCCGAACCAGCGCCGATAGGCGCGCCTGAAGCTGGCGGCATCCGCGAAGCCCAGCGACAAGGCCGTCGCTTCCACCGACATGGTCTTCAGGTGCGCGAGCGCAAGCTGCTGCAGCACCTGGTCACGCAGTCCCTGATAGGACTGGCCGGATTCGGCCAGGCGCCGAATCGCGGTACGCGGGCTGCAGCCCAGCGTCGGCGCGATCTCGGCGAGGGTCCAGAGCTTGCCAGGGTTGTTCCACAGAAAGGCCTCGATGGCATCGGCAAGCTGCAAGCCGCCGGGCGCGGCAGCGCGCTGCGCCAGGCAGCGGGCAATGCTCTGCGCATGCAGCGCCGCGTCGGCCTCCGGCGAGGGCAACGTGAGCAGCGCGCGATCGAAGCTAAGCGTCGTCTCCGCCGTCGCGAAGCGCACGCGGGCGCCCAGCGCCTGCGCATAGGCCGGCGCGTACGCCGGCGCCGGGTAGGCAATCTGCACGTCGATCTGCTGCTGCTCGACGCTGTAAAAGCCGATGCACTGACACAGCGTCATCAGCACGGCCTCGGTGAAAAACGGCGTCAGCTCTTCCGGGAGATTCGTCAGCGTCAGCACCATCTCCGTACGGCGCTCCGTTGACCGGAGTTCGAGCCCGGCAAAACTGGCCCGATCGGCAACGAAGCGCGTGAAGGTAGAGAGCGCTGCGTCGAGGGTCGCAGCAGACTGCATGGCCGTGCCCAGCGCGCCGTGGGACGCGAGATGTAGCTGGGTACCGGCCCGCAGGCCCAGACCGGGCCGCGTCGCCGCGAGCGCGTTGCGGCACAGCAGCAGCTCGGCATCGAGCGGCATCGAGGTCCCGGCGGCAAGCAGCGCAGACTCGGTGTACCCCGTCCCGTTTAGCACCGCCTCGGCGCTGACGCCTTCGGCGCGCACGTAGCGGTACAGCACCCGCACATAACCCATGGCAAAGACATCCGGCATCGCCACATCCTAGTGGCCCGACGCGATTGTCACCAGATGTCCCCCCGTAGGCAGCAGGGGTCCTCGCCGCCGCCGCCTCGCGCGCGAACAATCGGCGTTCGTCATCGCTAACGCCGACTGGGGAGCCGAACGTGACCGCGAGACACAAGAGCCTGCTGATTCTGAACGGCATCGGCCTGCTGATCAGCGCAGCGCTGTCCGGCTGGCTGCATTTCTTCCAACTGCTCGGCGAGATCGATCTGTGGCCCGTCGTCCATCACGTGGAGGCGCAGGTACCCGGCGAGCCACGGGCCTGGATCATGGCGCACCTAGAGGGCATCACGAACGGCCTGCTGTTGATCGCGATCGCCCTGATCGCGGGCTACCTCAGCCTGTCCGAGCGCCAGTTTCGCTGGCTGGTGTACTCGGCCGTGACCTTCGGCTGGCTGTTCACGCTGCCCGCCATCGCCAACGCGTGGTTCGGCACCCGCGGGCTTGCGTTCGGCGGCGGTCCGTTCGGCGCCAGCCTCGCCAACGACGTGATCTATCTGTGCGGCTGGCCGGCGATGATCGGCGTCCACATCGCGTTCGTGCTGTTACTGATCGGCGCCTGGAAACACTATCGAGGGATAAGCTGATGCATCACCACATCGAGATCCGCCGACCGGGATTCGACTTCGAGGGCGCGCGCCCGCTGTGGAAGCCGGACGCCCCAGAGTGGAGCCACATGGTCAACGGCGCCTCGCTCGTCATGCCCTATCTGGAACCCTTTCTGGTCAGAAACGTTCGCGACGCGCTGCCGCACATCGACGACGCCGATCTGCGCGCAGACGCGCGGGGCTTCATCGGTCAGGAGGCGCAGCACTATCGCAACCACCAGCGTTACAACGAGATGCTGCGATGCGCAGGCTATGCGGAGCTCGCAGCAGTCGAGGCGCGCCACAGCGACTCGTACGCGAGACTAGCGACGCGCTCTCTGGCGTGGCGGCTGGCGTACACCGCCGGCTTCGAGACCATGACGATGGGGATCACGGAGTGGCTGATCAACGAACGCGCCGCGCTGTTCGACGGGGCCGATCCGCTGGTGGCGTCCTTCGTCCTGTGGCACATGGTGGAAGAGACCGAGCACAAGTCCGTCGCGCTGGACGTGTACCGCGCCGTGCACGGCGGCTACTGGCTGCGCGTCTTTGGGCTCTTGTACGGGTCCCTGCACGTCGCCCTGCTGAGTCGGCGCGGCTACGTGACCATGCTGAAGAAAGACGGACGCTGGCGCAGCCTGCGCTCGCGCCTGCGACTGTGGCGCACCGCGGGCCGCTTCTTTTTCAGAGCGGGCTACGCGATGGTTCGTGCCCTCGCGCCGAACCACCATCCGGACGACACGCCGGATCCGGAGTGGATCCTGCGCTGGCAGGCGACCTACGGCGGCGCCGACAAAGACGGCCAGCCGCCGCTGCTGAGTTTCGGCGGCGGGGGCATAGAGCCGCGCGACGGGCGCGCGATCACGGCGACACCGTAAACACCTCCGCGCCGCCGACGAACGTGCGCAGCACGGTGACGTCCTTGATCCGATCGGGATCAAGCGTCAGCAGGTTTTCCGCCAGCACGACGAAATCGGCGAGCTTGCCCACCGTGAGGCTACCCTTGATGTGATCTTCGAAGGCCGCATCGGCGGTGTTCAGCGTATAGGCCTGGATCGCCTCTTCGATCGATAGTCGCTCGCGCGGGAACCAGCCGCTGCGCGGCGTGCCGGTCAGCGCGCCAGCGCGCGTGAGGGCCGGATCGACCGTCCAGATGGTTGCGCTGTGCGAGACCAGTTCGGCGGGCGCCTCTGACGTGGTCGCGCTAGCCCCGGACGGCTAGGCGAGAACCGGCACTGGCAGCAGCAGTCCAATGATCAACAGCGCCGCACGCCAGGAGTTGATCCACATGATTGATCTTACGTCCTCTCGCCTGTTCTGGCGGCCGTCCTCGCGCCTATCCTCGCGCCCGTCGCCTCGCCGCTCGTCTGCGCCGTTGGCGTGCCGGCTGCACCGTGGGCGCGCATTGTCTGCGACCGGCATTTGCTTCAGCATGCGCCGCATGAGCCCTGCAGCCCCCAGCAACCGCAGCCGCCGAGCGCTATCCGCAATCCTGCGCCTACGCGTCTGGTCGGTCGTCGTCGCACTCGGGTTAATCGCGGCGAGCGGACTGACCCACGCCGAGGACGTGCTGCGTTCCCTGGAAGGGCCGGACGTTACGATCATCGCCGGCGAGGATCGCACCGTTTACGAGTACCGACAAAACGGCAATCTGCGCATGGTCAAGATCGTACCCACGATCGGTCGGCCCTACTACCTGGTGCCGGCAGACGACACCCGCGGCTTCGGCGACCTGGAACAGGCGCGCATGCTCATTCCCAAGTGGGTCATCGTCGAGTTCTAGATGAACATCGCGACCCGCATCACCGAGCAGGAACTGAGTCCGTGGCTGGAACAGTTCGACGTGGGGCGGCTCACGGATCTCCGTCAGATCAGCACGGGGATTGAGAACAGCAACTACTACGTCGACACTGACAACCCGCAGGGCACGCGCCACTTCGTGCTGACGGTGCTGGAACAGCAGTATGCGTCGCGTGATCTGCTGGTGCCGCTGACCCACAGACTGCACGCGGCGGGACTGCCGGTGCCAGCGATCCTGCGCACGCGCCGCGGTGACAGCATCACCCGCCTGCTCGGCAAGCAGGCGCTGCTGTCTGCCTGCCTACCCGGCGAGCACCCGCTGAATCCGACGCGCAGCCAGTGCGCCGCGGTCGGCCGATTCCTCGCCCGCTTCCACCGCGCCGCAGAGGGCGCGAGAGAGCAGGCGCAGCTCTTCGCTCGCGATCTCAACTGGCTGCGGCGGAACGCCACACAGGTGCGCAGCTTCCTGCCACAGAGCGAACAGAAACTCCTGGACGACAGCGTCAAGCTGCTCGAATCGCTGCTGGATCGCCGCGACCTGACCCGACTGCCCATCGGCATCGTGCACGGCGATCTATTCCGCGACAACGTGCTGTTCAACAGCCACGGCCTGTCGGGCGTGCTCGACTTTCACCACGCTGGCGAGCACTACCTGCTCTACGACGTCGCCGTCGCAATGAATGAGTGGTGCGCCGAAGGCGGCGGCCGGCTTGACGCCGAACATGCCTACGCGCTGCTGCGCGGTTACTGCAGCGAGCGCGCGCTGCGCGATGAGGAGCTGTGGTTTCTGCCGATCTTTCTCGTGTATGCAGCGCTCGCCTTCTGGCTGTCGCGGCTCGCAGTGCGCTATCCGCCACAGGAGACGCCGCCGCCACGGCAGAAAAACCCAGACGAGTTTCGCGATATTCTGCGCGAACGGGTGCGGCGCTTCTTCTACGTTGATAGGCGCCGCCTCTGATTGGGCGGCGCTGATTGACGCTGCGCTGATCGCAGCCCCGGCACTGCAGGAGCGGCGTTCCGCAGGGCGCTTCGGGACGTGGGAGAGAATCTGAAGGGGGAATGATGCGCGCAACGCTGCTAACGGTACTGGTCGCGATGCTGCACGGCTGCGCGATCGCGCCTGAGCGTCCGATCGATCTGGCCGTGCGAAACGTCACCGCCATCGACGCAATCACCGGCGTCCGCGCCGGCGTCGACGTGTTGATCGATAAAGGCCGCATCGTCGGCGTCGAGCCCGGCGGTACGAAGGCCGCCAGCGCGGCCGAGGTAATCGACGGCAGCGGCCGTTATCTGATTCCGGGCCTGTGGGACATGCACGTGCACGTCACCTACGAGCCCGATCTCACCGACGCCATGCGCGAGCTGTTTCTGTCTTATGGCATCACCAGCGTGCGCGACACCGGCGGACTGCTGGATCGCGTCAAACCGGTCGTCGACGCCTGGCGCGCACCGGGCGCCGTCGCGCCGCGCATCTTTTTCAGCGGGCCGCTGCTCGACGGCAGGTTCGTGGTCTACGACGGCGGGTCGGTGCCGCATATCGGCGTCGACACGCCGGATGTCGCCGCGGCTCGCGCGCGAATTGCCGAGATGCGCGCTGCCGGCGTCGACTTCGTGAAGTTCTACGAGATGGTGTCCCCCTCGGTGTTCGGCGCGCTGGCGGACGCGGCCGGCGCCGCCGGTCTGCCCATCGCGGCGCACGTGCCGCTGTCACTGACCGCGGAAGTGGCGGGCCCCCGAGTCGGTTCGATGGAACACCTGCGCAACGTCGAACTGGCCTGCGCGGCCGATGCGATCGACGCGCGCGACGAACGCCGCGAGCTGTTGAAGAATCCCACCGGGCTGCCCGGTCACACGCTGCGGCGCAACTTGCACAGCGCGTTTCGGCCGCGTGCGATCGCCGCACTGGATCAGGCGCGCTGCGATCTCGTCATCGAGAGCCTGCGCGACACGATCCAGGTGCCGACGCTGCGCCTGAACACCCTCGCGTTGCATCAGCCCTACGATCGCGCGGACTGGGTCACCCACGTACAACGACTGCCGCCGGCCGCGGCCGAGCGCTGGCTCGCGCTGGCACGACGGTTCGCGTCGTCGCGGGTAAACATGAGCCCCGCGGCCGCGAACTGGAGCCTGTCGCTGGTCAAGCGCATGCACAGCGCCGGCGTGCCGATCGGCGCAGGCACCGACACGCCTATCGGCAGCGCGCTGCCAGGCTACAGCCTGCATACGGAACTGGAGCGGTTGGTAACTGCGGGCCTGACGCCGCTGGATGCGCTGCGCGCGGCAACGATCCGCCCCGCCGAGTTTCTCAGCCTGGACGACTCGATGGGCCAGATACGCGCTGGGTTCGTCGCCGACCTGGTTTTACTCAACGCCGATCCCCTCGCCGACATCGCCAACACGCGCGCCATCGGCGCGGTGATTAGCAAAGGCAAACGCTGGCGCGGCGGCGCCGCAAACGCGCGTTAAGGTCGTCGCAGCAAGACGGTTTCACGCGCGCGCTTTACATTTTTCATCCGCGCTCTGTTCCGCGTTGCGTTGTCGTACACTCGCGCGTTGGGGTGGATGACTGATGGACCAGGGAGGGGGCGATGACGCGTCAGAAACAAGGATCTCCAAACGCAAATTTTGCACACCGATTGAGCCGCCCGCTAGGTGCAGGCGCGGCAGTGGTGATTGCCGCAACGGGTTTCGCCGCACCGCCCGTCATCGACTTCGTGCGCTATCCGGAGTACCAAAACGTCAAGCTGTCCCCGCTGGGCGATCGCTTGGCGTTTACCCAGCGCCGCGGTGACGGCGAGACACTCGCCGTCTACGACGTCGCTAAGAAAGAGATCCTGTCGGCGTCTAACTTTGGCGGCAGGAACGACGTAAAGAACTTCTTCTGGGCGCACAACGATCGCCTGATCGTGCAGCCCGGTCGTCGCTTCAGCCAGTTCCTGGAGGGAAAGGTCGCAACCGGCGAGCTGTTCGGCCTGAACGCCAACGGCCGCGGCATGCGGATGCTGTTCGGTTTCGGGGCCGGTGAGCAACAGCTCGGCAGCAAGATCAAGAAGCGCGAATCAGAGCTGTCTTATGCGACGCTGCTGGACCGCTACCCGGAACAGAAGCACAAGATCATCATTCAGAAGGAGCCGCTGGATCGTTCCGGTCCTTACGCGAAAGCCGTGCTGCTCGATGTTCGCAACGGCAACCAGCGCGATCTGGCAACCGGCCCTCTGCGCTACGGGCGCTTCGTGCCCGACGGTCGCGGCAACGTGGCGGCCTTCTATGGCACCAACGCGGAAGGCTACGCGGTCAGCTACTGGCGCGAAAACGGCAAAAGCAGATTCACCCAGATCGGCGATCCCAAGGCCGACTATCCCGTGCCGAGAACCGCGATACCCGGCACCAATGAGTTCTGGTCCGTGGGTCGTAGGGATGCCGACACGCTCGGGCTGTTCCGCTGGAATCCGGCGCAAAACTCCCTGAAGTCGGTGTTCAGACGGGACAACGAGGACTTCGGCGGGCTGATGTTCACGGACGACAATCGCCTGTGGGGCATCTGGTACCAGGAACATTACCCGGAGTATCAGTACCTGAGCAGCGAAGATCCAGTCGCCAAGGCGCACGTGGGTATTCGCCAGGCTTTTCCCGAGGACGATGTGTATTTCGCCACCTTCAGCGAAGACGGCAGCAAGGCTGTGGTGCGCGTCGAAGGTCCGAAGCGACCGACAGAGTTTTATCTGTTTGAGTTCAGCACCAACGAACTGAACCCGCTGGCCCAGTCGCGGCCGGCTTTGTCGGCAATTCGCGACCAACTCGCGGAGGTGGAGCCCTTCGAGCTCAAGGCCCGCGATGGCCTGATGCTGCGTGGCTACACAACGCTGACCGCCGGCAAAGGGCCGCGACCCTTCGTCGTGCTGGTGCACGGCGGGCCGCACGGCGTGCAGGATTACTGGGGCTTCGACAGCGAGGCTCAGCTACTCGCGTCGCGTGGCTACGGCGTGATGCAGCTGAACTACCGCGGTTCGGGCGGCACGGGCAGCGACTTTATGAGCGCGGGCTATGGCGAGTGGGGTGCGAAGATGCAGGATGACATCACCGACGCGACCCGCTGGCTGATCAAAGAGGGCCTCGCGGAAAGCGACAAGATTTGCATCATGGGCGCGAGTTTCGGCGCCTACGCAAGCCTGATGGGCGTCGCCCGCGAACCGGACCTCTACCGGTGCGCCATCGGAATTGCGGGCGTCTACGATCTGCCGCTGATGTACAAACGCGGCGATATTCTGCAGCTCAACTACGGCAAGTCCTATCTCGAGGACGTGCTGGGCACCGACATGGCCGATCTCGAGCGGCGCTCACCCGTGAACCACGCATCGCGCATCAAGGCGAAGGTGCTGTTGGCGCACGGCAATCAGGATCAGCGCGCGCCGCTCGAGCACGCGACGCGCATGCGCGACGCGCTGAAACAAGCCGGCAATGCTCCGGTGTGGATACAGGAACGTCGCGAGGGCCACGGCTTCGGCGGCGTGGAGAATCGCACCGAGCTGTACACCCAGGTGCTCGACTTTCTCGCTGCCAATCTCGGCGGCGAGCGCGCGCTAGCGGCGGGACGCTAGCCGCGCACGCGATCGATCAGCGGCAGGCGCTAGCCGCTGGCCGCGTCGTCGGCAGTCTCCACAATGTTGAAGTCAACCGACAGCACGTCGCCGAGCGCCCAGTCGGCGGGCTCCGGCAGCGACCGGTCGACGCTGACCTCGACAATGCCGCTGCAGGCAAACATCGGCGTACCGCTCATGGGCGCGGGACTGACCGAAGACGACATCTCGATGATATTGGCCTGATGCTCGGCGAGTTCGCGCGTCGTCTCGAAGATGATGCCGGGACGATCCGGACCGACCAGATCGAACGCGTAGCGCTTGCGCTCCACGCTTGCGACGTCCCTGATTTCGGTGACAACTATCTGCATGGCCGGGGTCGAACGCGACTGTAGTTGCTCGCCGATAGACGCCGCTTCCGTCGGAAACACGACCCGCGCGAGGCCGGCAAACTGGCCGTCTAAGCGGATCATGCGGCTTTCCTGCCAGGTGCCGCCGTACTCGGCGACTATGTCTGCGAGATCACGAACCAGACCTGCGCGGTCTTCGCCGACGAAAGACAGTACGACTTGTTTCATGCGCTCACCCGGTGCCGCAGTTTCGCCGGATCATACAACGGCGGTAGCTCACGGCATGGGGCCGCAAACGACATGAGTGATGACATGAGCGTCACGGGGGAGCTGTATCCCGCCTGGTCGCGGGTGACTCGCGCACCGGCTAGCGCGAGCCGGAGAGGTTGGGCGCTAGACGCCGCGAAACAGCGCGACCAGAAAGTGTCGATCGGGATCCAGATACTCGGCGGCCCACTGCCACCCGGCGGATTCGGCCAGTTCGCGAAATTCCTCGGGCGCGTATTTGAAAGAGTTTTCCGTGTGCAGCTCTTCACCCGGGGCAAAGTCGAACCGGTGATCACCAATCGTGACGCTCTGCGCAATCCGACTGACGAGGAACATCTGCACGGTTCCCGCCGTCGCGTTGTAGCGGGCGCGATGCGTGAAGGCGCTTGGGTCGAAGTTCGAGCCAAGCGCGCGGTTGATGTGGTGGAGCAGGTTCAAATTGAATCGGGCCGTGACGCCCGCCGCGTCGTCGTAAGCCGCCTCGAGCGTCGCGACATCCTTCTTCGTATCAACGCCGATGAGCAGATAGCCGCCCGCACCGACCATGGCGCGCACGCGACCCAGAAAGATCGCGGCATCAGCAGGCTGAAAATTGCCGATCGAAGAGCCCGGGAAGAACGCCATCGGCTGACGCATCGGGATCGCGTCCGGCAGCTCGATCTCGGCAGAGTAGTCCGCGCAGACCGCGCAGATATCTAGCCAGTCGTAGTCGGCGCCGAGTTCTTTCGCAGCGGCCTCCATGTGCTCTGCCGAGATATCGATGGGCACATAGGTCCGCGGCCGCAGGCCCTCGAGCAGCGCGCGAATCTTGCGCGAGCTGCCGCTGCCGTACTCGATGAGGGTCATGTCCGCAGAGAAGAATCGAGCAATGTCGGCGCTGCGCCGTTCGTACAGCGCGGTCTCGACGCGCGTCGGGTAGTACTCGGGCAGTCGAGTGATCTCATCGAACAGCGCGCTGCCGGCCTCGTCGTAGAAGTACTTCGGCGGAATCGACTTCTGCGCTTTGCTCAGCCCGCCGATGACATCATCGCGCATGGAGGCCCGGACGGGCGCCATGTCGAAGAATCGATAGCTGCCCATCAGCCGACGTCGCTTCGCGCGGTACCGCGCGCATCGCTGGCGAGTCGTATACCCGTAAACTGCCAGCGATCGGCGGAATAGAAGAAATTTCGATACGTGAGTCTGTCGTGTCCCGGCGGCGTGGCGACGGACGCACCGCGCAGCACCATCTGGCCGTTCATGAACTTGCCGTTGTATTCCCCGACGGTTCCCGGCAGCGGCCGATAGCCCGGGTAAGGCAGATACGCGCTCGCGGTCCACTGCCAGAGGCTGCCGGTCGTCTGCTGCATGCCTGCCCGTTCGCCCGCTTGTCGCCGCGCGGCAGTAGGCCGCAGCGGCGTACGCGGCGACTCCAGTGCGTTTCGTTCGGCGGCGATCTCCCATTCTGTTTCAGTCGGCAGCCGAACGTTGCGCCAGCGCGCATAAGCATCCGCTTCGAAGTGGGACACGTGGGAAACCGGCGCATCGAGATCCAGCGGCGCATCGCCAGTGAGTTGATACTCGAACCAGCCTTCTTCCTCCCGATGCCAGTAGAGCGGCGACGGCGGCGTCCCGAAGCGCCCGGCCTGCACTGCAGCCCAACCTTCAGACAGCCACAGCTCCGAGCGGCGATAACCATCGGCATCGATAAACGCGAGAAACTCGCCGTTGGTAATCAGGCGATCCCCGATACGAAAGTCGTCCAGCCACACGCGATGCCGCGGCGTTTCGTTGTCGAAACAGAAACCGCTATCGGGTTTCGTGCCGATCTCGACGATGCCACCCGATACGTCCAGCCAGCGCATGTCGGGCGTCGGTTCCGGCCGGTCCTCGGTCACGACAATGTCGTCGCAATAGGCTGGTCGCAGCGGATTCTGTCCAAGGATGTACTTCATGTCGGTCAGCAGCAGTTCCTGGTGCTGCTGCTCATGGTGACAGCCAAGCGTCAGGAGCGACTCATCCAATTCACCGCGCCCAAGTCGAGCCGCGATGGCAGCATCGACGTGTTCGCGATAGCGGTACACGGTCTCCGTCGTGGGTCGCGACAGCGTGCCGCGCTGCTCGCGCGGGAAAGGCCGACCCACGCCGTTGTAGTAGGAGTTGAACAGCACCTCATAGCGGGGATCAAACTCGCGATAGTCGGGCCGCGCTTTGAGCAAAAAGGTTTCGAAAAACCAGCTGGTGTGCGCGAGATGCCACTTCGGCGGGCTGACGTCCGCAATCGGCTGCATGCTGAAATCGTCCGCCGCGAGCGGCGCGCAAAGATCGACGCTGTGCTGACGGACGGCTGCGAAGTGCGACTCCTGCGCCTGATCTGCCGTGTTCGTCTTGTGCAAAACCACTCCGTTGTTCGCTCGAGGCGTGCAGCAGGCCGACTTTACAAACCCATTCAGCGAACCGTTTCGCAGCCCCGTCGGCGCACGCCAGGGGCGATAGAGATCATGGGTTGAGGGATATTGAGCAGGCAGGCCCGGCGAGATCGACCCGCGGTCCGGCAAGTACAGCCTAAAACGTCGCCCTGAGCGTGCGGTAAGTCGTCAGCAGCTTATCACGCGTATGCGGCATTTTGACGAACCCGTGATAGTGACCCATCGGGTTGATGATCACGACGTTGCCCGTGTGATCCATCGTGTAGGGCTCCGACGCGTTGGGGCTGGGCACCTTCGCGAAGGCGACGTTCACCTGGGTGGCGAACTTTGCCAGTTCGACAATGCTGCCCGTCGCCCCGATGAACGTGGGCGCAAACGCGGTCGCATAGCGCGCGAGCGCCTCGGGCGTGTCGCGCTCCGGGTCTACCGAGATCAGCACGCCGTGGAAGTCCTGCTGCTCGTCGGGCGTCAGTTCCGCCCACACCTGACCGAGCACGGACATGGTCGTCGGGCAGATATCGGGGCAGTTGGTGAAGCCAAAGAAAACGAAGCGCCAACCGCCCACCAGTGACGCTTCCGTATAGGGCTTGCCATCGGTATCGGTGAGCGCCACGTCGGCGATGGCGCGCGGTCTCGGCAGCAGCACGGTGCCGAGCTCTGCGAGCTGCTCGGGGGACAGCACGACTTCCCGGGTCATCTTCAAGTAGAACGCGCCGAGCACCATCGCCACAAACAGCAGGCACAGGGCAACGGTCGCGCGTACTCCGTTCACTGTCGCGATTCAGCCAAAGATGGCGCCGGGCGCCGTCAGATAGTGATCCACCAGCAGCACCAGAAACAGCGCGCCGAGATAGACAATCGAGAACCTAAAGGTCGCCATCGGCGCACCCGCGTCCTGATTGCGCAGCAGCTTGATGGCCCAAAATAGAAAACGCGCGCCAAGTAGCACCGCGCCCGCCAAATAGAGCCAGCCGGACATGCGGATGCTGAACGGCAGCAGGCTGATCGCGACGAGTATCAGCGTGTAGAGCAGGATGTGCAGCCGGGTGAAGGGTTCGCCATGGGTCACCGGCAGCATGGGAATATTGACATCTCGATACTCGTCCTTGCGATCCAGCGCCAGCGCCCAGAAGTGCGGTGGCGTCCAGGCGAAGATGATCAGCACCAAGAGCAGCGCACCCGGCTCGATCGAGTTGCTGACGGCCGCCCAACCGAACAGCGGCGGCGCGGCCCCAAACAAACCACCGATAACGATGTTCTGCGGCGTAGCGCGCTTCAACCACAACGTGTAGACCAGACCGTAGCCGACCCAGGACGCGAGATTCAGCCAGGCCGTCAGCGGGTTGACCAGAAAATACAGCACCAGCATGCCGAGGATGCCGGTGGTCGCGGCAAACGCGATCCCTTGATAGAAGCCGACGCGACCCTGCGCGATCGGTCGCGCTTCGGTGCGCGCCATGCGCGCGTCGATCTCGGCATCCGCAATGTGATTAACCGCCGCAGCGCTGCCGGCGACCAGCGCGATGCCCAGCGTGCCGAACAGCAGCACATCCAACGGCACCATGCCGGGAACGGCGAGAAACATGCCCACGATGGCGCACAGCAACATCAACAGGACGACCCTGGGTTTGGTCATCTCGTAATAGTCGCGCCAGGTGGCGCCCAAGCTCGTTTCGGTGATTTCCACTGTCGTTTCCTGGCGCTCGTATCCTTTACATACGTGTCGCTACGCGGACCACACTAGGCCGCCGCGGGTGAGGTCGATCCGACGACGGTCCCCGGGCCGCGCTCGACCGCTACACGCGATCGCGCCGAACAAAAGGCGCCGTAGTTTACTGCAACCAGAACGAGCAGCAACGCGGCCCCGCCCAGGTTGTGGAGGGTCGCGTTCCACAGGGGCAAGACCCAAACGATGTTCGTCACACCCAGGGTGAGCTGTACTGCCAGCACCGCCGCCAGCCGACCGCCGAGATGGGCGCTCGAACGATGCAGCCGCCAGGCGAGCGCGCCCACCACCAGCAGCACCAGCACCGCGCCCAGGCGGTGGGTCATGTGTATCGTCTGACGCGCCGCGTTGTCGAGCTGTCCGCCGAGATAGTTCGGGCCAACCGCCTGCGTGACGTCGAAGCCCTTAGCGAAATCCATCTGCGGCCAGGCCTGCTCGACCTGGCAGCCCGGAAAGTCATGGCAGGCGAGGGCCGCATAGTTCGAGGAGGTCCAGCCGCCGAGGGCCACCTGCAGCACGACCAGAACCAGCGCAATCTGCGCGTGGCGCTGCAGGCTGCCCGGCACGAAGAAACGCTGGCCGAGGCCGAGTCGCAGGGCGAGCAGGAACAGCAGCGCAAGCGTCGTGAAGCCACCCAACAGATGCGCCGTGACCACCTGGGGCCAGAGCTTGAGCGTCACGGTCCAGGCGCCAAAGGCGCCCTGACAAATCACCAGGGCGACAAGGGCGAACGCGAGCTTCAGCGGAATACCGGAGCGGCGACGGCGCCAGGCGCTGATCGCGATCGCGACGATCAAGAGCCCCAGGGTTCCCGCGAAATAGCGATGGATCATCTCCCACCAGGCCTTGCCGACCTCGACCGGCGCGTCCGGAAACGCCGCCTCGGCCGTGGCGATCGCGCTCGTGGACATGGGCACGCCGACGAAGCCGTAGCAGCCGGGCCAGTCCGGGCAGCCGAGGCCCGCATCGGCGAGCCGCGTATAGGCACCGAGGCCCACTACCACGACGGCAAAACCGATCGCGAAGATGGTCAGTCGATAGGTGCTCTTCCAGCTCTCAACCACGTCCGTTCACCCAATTCGAGAAATTCGCAGCAGCTTCTTCAGATCTTTCTGCACCATGTGACCCGTATCGCCGAGGGGATAGCGCAGCACAAAATTGCCGTTCGGATCGATCAGGTAGAGCCCACGATCGGCCGTCGAGCCCGCGCGCAGGACCTCCAGCTTCGGATAGGCCGCAACGACGTCGGCGGCATCGGCGCCGCCCGGCAACACGAGGACGCGCCGCAGCCGCGTGGCGTCCTTGGTGAGCAGCACCTGCAGCGCCCGCATCTGCGACAGGCTGGTCTCGCACTCGGCGTCGCAGCTCCCAGCCGGCACGATGGTGAGCGACCAGTGGCGATCGCGCGCCGGTCCCTCTTCGAAGCGCTGACTAAACGCCAGCCCAGTTTCGGTTTGCCAGTTCACGTCCGCCGCCGAGCGCTCGGGTTCGACGAACTCGCCCGCGTTCGTCGTGCCCCAGACGTTGCCGCCCTGGGCGCCAAAGAACAGCAGATACGACAGCCCCATCGTGCCGAAGACGATACCGATCAATATCAATAGCTGTTTCTGTGCCGCGCTCATGAGCTCTTGTAACCGTAGACGATGTATCCGATTAGCAGCGTCAGCGCGAGGCCAAACCACTGGAAGGCATAGCCCCGATGTCGATCCGCGCCGAAGCCCAATCGCGCTGGCGCGGCGACTAGGACGCCGGGTTGCCCCGCTTCTAGACGCATCTCAGCGCTCATCAAGCCCGGAACGAGCGTGTCGATCGCCGGCCAGTCGATGCGCTGTATCCGCCAGAGCTCGTCGTCGAGCGCTTCGGGAGGTTGCGGCGTGCCAAAACTCGGCAGGGCACCCAGATCGGGCCACTGCAGCGCGATCAGACTCTGGCGCCCCGCGGGCGTCGGCGGCAGCGCCGGCAGCTGATCGCGCCGCGCCGGCGCGGCCAGCCAGCCCCTGTTCACAAGCACCTGCTGCAACGTGCCGTCCGCTTCGGCCGTGAAGCTCTGCAGCAGCCAGTAACCGACCTGGCCCTCGTGGATCTGGTTGTCGAGCAGCAGGCGCTGCTCGCCGTAGCGGCCGAACAGACGCAGCCGTCGCAGCCGCGATGCGGGCGTGGCGCTGCGGCCGAGGGCCGCAGGCATGCTGCCGAGCGTCGCGCCAAACTGGGTTTCCAGCTCGTCCTTGTACGCCGCCCGCTCGCTCTGCCACAGCCCGAGCAACACCAGCACCGGCAGCATGACCACCACAAATGCCGTCATGCGCCAATCGGGTCGAAAGCGAGACATCTGATCTCATCGGACCTGGCTGGTTGCGTCGCTGCGGGTACAGACCGAGACTACAGCGCCTTGTCCAACGGGTATGACTACCGTGCTGAAGGCCATCATTGTTCTGCTCTTGATCGGCATCGTCGTGAGTCTGTTTTCGGGTCTCGCGTTTCTGTTCAAAGACACGGGCACGGGTAGTTCGAAGCGCACGCTCTATGCGCTGGGCGTGCGTATCACACTTGCCGTGCTGCTGGTGCTCGTCGTCGCCTATGGCCTCTATACCGGCGAACTCACCATGCAGGCCCCCTGGACCGGCGGCGCGGCTTGAGGCTGGCAGCCAGGCCGGGTGTGGCGTGGTGCTGGGGTCAGAGTAGGGGGTCAGAGTCGCGACACTGACCCCAGGCCTACTCCGGCTTGCCGTCTACTTAGAGCAGATAGACGAAGAAGAACAGCCCGACCCAGACCACGTCCACGAAGTGCCAGTACCAGGACGACGCTTCGAAACCGAAACAATCCTCGTGACTGAAGTGTCCGCGAATCGCCCGCACCAGCTGTACGGCCAACATGAAGGTACCAAGGGTCACGTGAAAGCCGTGAAAACCCGTGAGGATGAAGAAGGTAGAGCCGTAGATGCCGCTTTCGAGCGTCAGGCCGAGTTCCTGATAGGCGTGAATGTACTCTTCGCCCTGCAGGATCAGGAAGATGATGCCCAGCGCGACCGTGAGACCGAGCCAGGTAATGAATCGATTGCGGTTATCGTTCTTAAGCGCGGTGTGCGCGAAATGCACGGTGACGGATGAGGTCAGCAGGATGACGGTGTTCCACAGCGGCAGATAGCCGGCCCACGCGCTGGCGGTCGAGGGCGGCGCCATGCTTTCGCCGGGATTGGTAAACACTTCAGGATTCGGATTGTTGACGACCGGCCAGGTGTTTTCGAACTCTGGCCACAGATAATCGCCGGTAATGCCCTTAGCACCGTCGCCGCCCAGCCAGGCCACCGCCAGATTGCGGGCGTAGAACAGCGCGCCGAAGAACGCTGCGAAGAACATGACCTCAGAGAAGATGAACCAACCCATGCCCCAGACGTAGGAGCGCTTGAGCTGACCGCTGACGAGGCCGGCGTGGTTTTCGCGAACGACCTTCGCGAACCACTGAAACAGCACGATTGCGAGGCCGCCGAAGCCGAGCCAGAAGAACAGCGTGTTCGGTTCCTCACCTGCGGACGCCGTATTCAGCCAGGAGCCCAGTCCCAGCATCATCACGCAGGTCGACAGCGCGAGCCAAACGGGATACCAGCCTTCGTGAGGGATGTAATAGGCGGGGGTTTCCCCGGGGGTGTGACTAGCCATTTATGGGTTCCACGCTGTCGCTATCGAGGTTGGGTCCAGGCCGTTGTTCCTCGGCCGATTCGATTCGAGCCATGTCGGTGATGTCGTAGAGCGAATAGGACAGTGCGATCGACTGCACCGTCTTCGGCAGCTCTCGGCCGACAATAAACCGCATGGGCATGATCATCTCTTCACCAGGTTGCAATTCCTGGCGTTCGAAACAGAAGCACTCGGTTTTGTGAAAAAACTTGGTCGCGCTGAACGGCACCAGCGACGGCACCGCCTGGGCGACCATCACTCGATCCGTCGGATTGCGGACCACGAAGTTGACGCTTTTCAGCTCGCCAGGATGCACCCGCACGCCGCCTTTTTCGGAGCGAAACTCCCAGGGCATGCCTTCGTTGGTGTTGGTGATGAAGTTCACTTTGATGAGGCGCGAGCGATCCGGCTGCAGTGCCGCCGCGTCGTACTCGTAGGGGCCGCCGGTCTTGCCGTTCAGCCCCGTGACCTCGCAGAGCAGGTCGTACAGCGGCACCAGCGCGAAACCGAACGCAAACATGCCAACCACAATGCCGGCCAGCCGCAGCACGGTGCGACCGTGTTGCGGCTGTTGGGTCGGTTGGCTCGGTTGGCTCGGTTGGCTCGATTGGCTGTTGTGCGTCATCTGCGTAGCGCGCGGGCGATCAAGCCGCTATCAGTGCGCGTTCTCTGCCGTCACTTTCGGCGGCGTCGAGAAGCTGTGGTACGGCGCCGGCGACGGCAGCTCCCACTCAAGCCCGGTGGCGCCTTCCCAAACCCGCGCCGTTGCCGGTCGACCGCTGCGGATGGTCTTGATCACGACGTACATGAAGAACACCTGGCTGAAGCCGAAGATGAACGCACCGATCGACGACACCATATTGAAGTCAGCAAACGCCAGCGCATAGTCCGGGATGCGTCGCGGCATGCCGGCCAGCCCCGAGAAGTGCTGCGGGAAGAAGGTGACGTTGACGCCGATGAAGCTGAGCCAGAAGTGGGTCTTGCCCAGACGTTCGTCCACCATGCGACCGCACCACTTCGGCAGCCAGTAGTAGACCGCCGCGATGATCGAGAACAGCGCGCCCGGCACCAACACGTAGTGGAAGTGCGCCACCACAAAGTAGGTGTCGTGGTACTGATAGTCGGCCGGCGTGATGGCGAGCATCAGTCCCGAGAAGCCGCCCATCGTGAACAGGATCACGAACGCGATCGCAAACAGCATGGGTGTCTCGAAGGTCATCGACCCCTTCCACATGGTCGCGACCCAGTTGAAGACTTTTACGCCCGTGGGTACCGCGATCAGCATGGTCGAGTACATGAAGAACAGCTGGCCAGCCAGCGGCATGCCCACCGTAAACATGTGGTGCGCCCAGACGATGAACGACAGGAAGGCGATCGAGGCCGTCGCATAGACCATCGAGTCATAGCCGAACAGCCGCTTGCGCGCGAAGGTCGGGATGATCGCCGATACGATACCGAACGCCGGCAGGATCATGATGTAGACCTCGGGGTGACCGAAGAACCAGAAGATGTGCTGGAACATCACCGGATCGCCGCCGCCGGCCGCGCTGAAGAAGCTGGTGCCGAAGTGAATATCGAACAGCATCATGGTCACCGCGCCCGCCAGCACCGGCATCACGGCGATCAGCAGATAGGCGGTGATCAGCCACGTCCACACAAACAGCGGCATGCGCATGTAGGTCATGCCCGGCGCGCGCATGTTGAGGATCGTGGCGATGATGTTGATCGAGCCCATGATCGAGGAGGCCCCCATCATGTGCACACCGAAGATAAAGAAGGTCACCGTGTCAGGGGCGTAGGTCGTCGACAGCGGCGCATAGAAGGTCCAGCCGAAGTTCGGGCCACCGCCTTCCATGAACAGCGTCATGAGCAGCATCGAAAACGCGAACGGCAGGATCCAGAAAGACAGGTTGTTCATGCGCGGCAGCGCCATGTCCGGCGCGCCGACCATCATCGGCACCAGCCAGTTTGCGAGCCCCACGAAGGCCGGCATGATCGCGCCGAAGACCATGATGAGACCATGGTTGGTCGTCATCTGGTTGAAGAATTCAGGCTCGACGAACTGCAGCCCCGGCTGAAACAGCTCGGCGCGAATGATCAGCGCCATGGTGCCGCCGATCAGGAACATGATGAACGAGAACCACAGGTACAGCGTACCGATGTCCTTGTGGTTGGTCGTAAAGAGCCAGCGGGCGATGCCCTTGGCCGGACCGTGATGGTCGTGGTCGTCGTGATGTGCGTCTATAACTGCACTCATGGTCTAGCCCTCCTTACTCTTCAGCGCGACAACGTCAGCAGGTTGAGTCACGTCGCCCGTGTCGTTGCCCCAGGCGTGTCGCTTGTAATGCACCACCGCGGCGATTTCGTCTTCTCTGAGCTGGCTGCCGAAGGCCTGCATCGCCGTGCCCTGCCGGCCGTTTAAGATGACGTCGATGTGTCCGGCCTTAGGCCCGAGCACGACCTCGCTGCCGACCAGCGCCGGGAACACGGGTGGCACGCCCTGGCCGTTGGCCATGTGACAGCTCGCGCAGTACTTGGAATACACGGCCTCGCCGTTTGCCATGAGCTCCTCGTGCGTGAAGGTCTTGTCCTTCATGGTCTGCAGAGCGAGATACTGCTGCTGCTGCTCGGCGTACCAGGCATCGTATTCGGCTTCTTCCATCGCGTGCACGACGATAGGCATGAAGCCATGGTCCTTGCCGCACAGTTCGGTGCACTGACCGCGATAGACGCCCGGCTCTTCGACGATCGCCCACAGCTCGTTGATGATCCCCGGAATGGCGTCGCGCTTGATGCCGAAGTCGGGCACCCACCAGGCGTGAATCACGTCGTTGGCGGTTACCAGAAAGCGCACCTTGCGGTTGATCGGTATGCGCAGCGGCTCATCGACCTCGAGCAGGTAGTGTTCGCCCTTGGCCGATTTGCCGTACGTCTCGTCTTTGGGCGTCGCCAGGTTGCTCATGAACCGCAGACTGGTGTTCATGTCGTCGTCGAGATACTTGTATTCCCACTTCCACTGATAGCCGCGCACCTCGACGACCATGTCTTCGCCGCCGGTGTCGTACATCGCGATCAGGACCCTCGTGGCCGGTATAGCCATGACGATCAGGATGACGGTCGGGATGATGGTCCACGCCAGTTCCAGCCGGGTGCTCTCGTGCCAGGTGGCGGGTTCGACGCCGAACGACTTGCGATGGTTCAGCACCGACCAGATGATGGCGCCGAAGACGACAACGCCGATCGCGACGCAGATCCAGAAGATCAGCATGTGCAGGTCGTAGACCTGACGGGAGATGTCCGTCACGCCGACCGGCATGTTCAGGTCATCGCCGTAGGCGAACGCGGTGGCCAAGAGCGCAACGATTCCCGTCAGGAACCGCGCCGCAACGGTACGACCACCCACACGGGCCCCGGACCGGATGCCGGTGCGAAACAGACGCCGCAGTCCACCGCGGCGATTATGGGTCACAGGCTGCACTGATCTCTGCTCCTTTATTTTCGCGGTCCGAAGTTTGCCCGGACCTGACGACTGCGCTTGCACAGCTCGCCCCGCGTTGTTGAGGCGCGGCGCCAGCTCAATCGTGACGCTCATACGCTGCGAACCGTCGGCGCGTGGCCCACGCGACTCGCGAACGGACGAGCCCGATTGAATAGCTCATCTAAAGCATAGAGCCCGTGTCAGAGTTGGCGTTAGGCGCGGATGCCTCGCCGCGTCCAATCCCAGTCTCTGTCCGGCCCCGTTCAAGCGCATCCGGCTGCTCATGCGCGCCGCTGCCAGCGGCGCATCAACTGCGCCCACGGGTGCTCTACAAAGCCGCGGAAGTATAGCAACGAGGTCCATAAAGAAAAACGACATAGGACAGTTTGGTCAAAGAAAAACCGTGCTTTTTCAAGGCTTTTGCGAGCATTGGTCGATGTGTTGGCAACAAGCATCCGGGGCGTTTTCGGCGCCCGAGCATGGCGGCTGTTTGTTACTTTTGGTGACGACGCAATCGAGTCGTGACCGGGCTCACCGAATAGACAGGGGTCGATAGCTCAGGCACAGGTGTGCCGCGCCGCGCCAAGCGTCGGCCCGCCGCGCCGCAGACGGGGCAGACGCAGGCAGGTTCAGCGCTGTTCGGGCGGCTTCGGTGTGACCAGCCGCACAACGCTGGTCTCGCCGGACCCGCCGTCGCGCGCGCGCTCCGGTTTGCCGCGCGGCACACCGGCCGTGCTGGCCCCGGTTTGCGCAGCCTCGCGAAAGTCGCAGGCGACGCAAGCGCGCTCGTCGCCCGCGGGGGTACGGCGCACAACTATTCGATCGATCTCCCGACAGCGCGGGCAGACCGCACCGGCGATGAAACGTTGTTTGACCATGGTGACCTCCTGAGACCTGCTAGGCCGAGGGCTCGTTGTGCATTTCGTCCGCATCGCCGCCGTCCAGGCGATCTCGTCCCGCTGCCCCGGTGCCTCCGGGCACCGCACTCGGCTTCGATTGCCGGATCGCCTCCTGCGCGGCAAAAAGTGCGTCTCGATCGGACAGCAACGCACCCGTTTTCGGACGCAAGCCGCGCCAAATCGCAAAAGCCTCGGCCGCCTGCTCGATCAGCATGCCGAAACCATCGCTCACCGCGCGGGCTCCCCGGCGTCGACACCAGTCCATGAATGCGGTGTCGCCGGGGGCATAGAGCAGGTCGTAGCAACGCGCACCGTGCACACAATCGGCCGCGACCAGCGCGCCGACGCCGGCGATCGAGGCGGACGTCGAGTTCAGGACGACATCGAAGGGACCACGCGCCGCCTCGAGGGCGACGCCGCGAACCCGGGGATCCAGCCGAGCCAAATCTTCTGCGCGCGCCGGCGTGCGATTGGCGACGACCAGTTCGGCGACACCAGCCGCCAGCAGAGGCCTCAGCACGCCGCGGGCGGAACCGCCGGCGCCGAGCAGCAGAACCCGGGCGCCGTCGATGGGCCAGCCGAGATTAACGGTGAGGTCCTGCACCAGACCCGCGCCGTCCGTATTGTAGCCGTGCAGCCTGCCGGCCGAGTCGGCGGCGACGGTATTGACCGCCTCGGCGGCCGCGGCGGCTTCATCCAGCGAATCGACCCAGGCCGCCGCCTCAGGCTTGAACGGCAGAGTCACATTGAGCCCGCGGCCACCCGCCCGAAAGAACGCCGCAGCCGTGGGTCGAAACCCATCAACGGGGGCGGGTAGCAGGCGGTACTCCAACGCCTCGCCGGTTGCTGCGGCAAAGCTCGTGTGCAGGATCGGCGACAGGCTGTGCTCGACGGGCGCGCCGATCACTGCGTAGCGGGCGCGCCCGGTGGAATCTCCGGGCGCCCCGTCAGCAGAGGTCACGCTCACGCCGATGTCCCTCGCAGCACCGCGCCGGTGCGCAGATCGCGGATTCGGCTCGGCCGGCCCCGAGCGATGACCTCGCCGGGAATCACGAGATCGACCTGAGCATGGAAGTAAGCGGTTACTTCCTCTGCAGTAACCGCCGCGTCGGAGCCCGCCGGATTAGCGCTGGTAGAGGTGAGCGGTCCCGAGACGGCAGCGGCGAGCGCGCGCGCCTGCGGGTGGCCCGGCACGCGGATCGCGATCGCGCCGGAATCTCCGGCGACGAGCGGACTGAAGCGGGTGTTGGGCACGACAAAAGTCTCGGCCCCCGGCCAAGCATCGAGCGCGGCCTGTCGATCGCGCGCGTCGAGGGCCTCGAGCTCTGTCGCGAATACGTCCGCGGAGGCACCGATGACGATGAGCCCCTTGCTGGCCGGCCGCGATTTCAGCGCGAGCAGGCGGTGCACCGCCGCGTCGTTGAAGGGGTCGACAGCCAGCCCGAATACGCCCTCCGTCGCGTGGGCGACGAGCCCGCCAGCTCGCAGGATCGCCGCGGCGGCGGCGATGGGGTCCGGATCGGTCATGTCTGCCATCGCGGCACACCGACGGCTCGGCGCACGGGCGCCCACGCCTGCGCGCTGCGAACGCCGCGAGATCCGGTCGTTGGCCCACGCCCGCAACGGCGCGCGACGCTATCGATTTTACTGCCCATTAATCTGACGCCTGTCACCCGTTGAGCGGTCGAGCGGTTCCGAATGGATCAGGGTCGAACCCCGATCGGGCAGCGAATATACCCCTGGGGCGTCGCCTCAACCAATCCATCGACCTCCCACTGGGACAGCTGCACGGCGAGGTCACCCGCCGCGACACCGGTCAGTGCCGCCAGCCGCTCCAGCGAGGTGGGCGCACCGTCCAGCACACTCAGCAGCGACGGCTCCCCAGCGTCGCTGGCCGGGGCCGTCTCGACCGCGTCCGCCGCGGTCCAGCCGAGGGCCGCGAGCACGTCCTGCGCCGATTCCACCAGCGCCGCGCCATCGCGCAACAGCGCGTTCGTACCCGCGCCGCCTCCCGTACCGGGTAAGCCGGGCACGGCAAGCACCTCCCTGCCCTGTTCCAACGCGCAGCGGGCCGTCACGAGCGAACCGCTGCGCAGGGCCGCCTGGACAACGACCACGCCCGCGGACAGTCCGCTAATGAGTCGATTGCGTTCCGGAAAGGTAGTGCGTCGCGCGCTGACCCAGGGCGCGTACTCGCTGAGCAGCAGCCCATCCGCCGCGAGGATGCGCCGGGCTAATCCCTCATGGCCGCGCGGATAGATGCGACCGAGGCCCGCGCCGAGAATCGCGATGGTCGAGCCGCCGGCGGCGAGCGCGCCCTCGTGCGCGGCCCGGTCGATACCCTGGGCGAGGCCGCTAACCACGGTAACGCCCGCCGCAACCAGATCACCGGCCAGCTGCTCGGTGAACCGGCGGGCGAACTGACTCGCCGCGCGACTGCCGACGATGGCACAGCAGCGCATCTGCGGCACCGCGTCATGGTCATCGGACTGCGGCGCTGGCCTTAGAGGGGCGGGAGAAGCGGCGGATGGCGCGAGCGGGCCGTCGGCGAACAGCGCCAGCGGCGGATCGGGGATGGCGGCCAGCGGTGCGGGAAACTGGTCGTCCCAGCGCCACAGCACCCGGCGCCGCGGGCCCGTCAGCCAGCCTCGCAGCGCAGCCTGATCGGACTCACCAAGCTGTGGACGGCCCGCTTCGCGCCAACAGGCATCGAGCGCTGCCACATCCGCGCAGCGGCGCTGGCGACGCGTCGGATAGGATCCGAGTGCGCACCAGCGATCGAGCGACGGCAGGGTCGCGTGCGGCATATCGGGGTCGTGGCGGGGCAAGGGCAAGCCTCAGGCGATGGCGGGATCCATCGAGGATGCCAATGGCAGCAGGCGCTTGCCCAACGACAAGAGCCCGGAGTCGCGTCCGTGTTCTGCCTCGCGGCAATGCGGCCTTAGGGTCCGGTGACCTCGTCGCCGACGGACAGCGCGCGGGCCGTGCTCAGCACGAGCCCATAGGAGAGCTTCTCGAAGGTGCGGAACACCATCATCAGCCCAGCCCGCTCCGACGGCAGGCGCACAATGTCGCCGGCGATCCGGTCGCGAGCCAGCGCGCCGCGACGATGGATCGCCAGCACGTTGCCGACGACGATGCCTTCGCGCGCGCCCTGATTGATGACGACCACGTCATACTGGCCGACCTGGGTGACGCCAGAGAAGACACTTATGATCTCTCCCGAGACCGGCTCGGCGGGGGCGCTGGGGAAGAACTTCGACGCCAAGCGCCGCTCTTCGGTGGGCAGCACGCGATCGGTGATCTGCACTTCCTCGCGCGATTCCACGACCGTCATGGTCGCGATGTCGTCGTTTTGCTCCAGCGTACGCCCGACGCCGATATAGGTGGCTTCCTGTCCCAACACCTCTTCGGTGACGGGATCGATATACAGCGGCCCTTTGCGGACGAAATTGTACGAGGCGCTGTTCGGCAACACGCCGCGCACGTAGAGCCGATCGCCCGCGCCGAGCACGAGCCGCTCGTCATCACCCTGGATGACGTAGGGCGCGCGGTCCAGGCTGGCCGGGCTCACCACGCGGTTATGCACCAAGAAGCCCTCGATGGCGTCGAGGCTAATGGTCGGGATTGCCGACTCGAGCGGTGTCGAGCGCACGCGCGGCTGCAGCCGCTCGCCGCTGCGCGGTCCGCGATAGCCGACGCCTCGGTCGAGTCGCAGCTGCGGCTGGCCATCGACATACACCAGGCGGATGCGATCGCCGGGGTAGATCAGGTGAGGGTTTTCGATCTGCGGGTTGACCTGCCAGACCTCGGGCCACAGCCAGGGGCGATCCAGGAAGCGGCCGCTGATGTCCCAGAGCGTGTCGCCCTTCTTGACCTCATAGATGTCCGGCGCGTCGGCGCGCAGATAGTCGTTGACCGCGGCATTGGCAAATTGGGCAAAGGGCGTCGCCAACAGCGTCCCGGCCAAGCAGAGCGTCAGCAGTCGACTCCGATGGAAGAGGCGGAACAGGCGGAACAGGCGGGGCAAGCGGAGGTCTCCTCGGCATGGGGACAGAGTGCGCAGCACAGCGCGTCGCCGAGGGCGGCCAACTCTGATCATTCCAACGTCCTTTTTAAACTGATTCTGGTTCTGAACGGGTATTTCGGCGTCTGCGTGAGACATCGAGCTACAAGGCAGCCGCAGCGATGTCAGAGACGATTTTCTGCACCGCTTCCGACATGAGTTTCCGCCTCGCAGAGGACGTCTTGTCCTGCACAAACAGCCTGCGAATGGCTTGCAAAAGTCGTGACGGTAAACTCGCCAATTCAGCGAAAACTCATTACGCTTCACCATCTTAGCAGTCCGATTTACGCCAATACTAGCGACCTGCGTCACAGTTCGGCCGCGCACTTGGTACCCTTCGCGCGCCCCCGCCGGTGAGCGCGGATGCGCCGCGCAGGCCGTGGCCGCGGGCAAGGCGCGGACGCAGACCGGCTGACGAGCACCCGATCGAGACCATGACAAAACTCGCGATACTGGAATTCCCCGACCCGCGCCTGCGCACGGTGGCAAAACCCGTCGCGGCGGTCGATGACCGTATCCGCAAGCTCGTCGATGACATGTTCGAGACGATGTACGACGCGCCAGGGATCGGCCTCGCCGCCACCCAGGTTAACGTTCACGAACGCGTGATCGTCATCGACGTATCAGAACAGCAGGATGAACCGCTGGTGCTGATCAATCCGGAGATCATCGCCAAGGGGGGCGAAATCGTCCACGAAGAGGGCTGCCTGTCGGTGCCGGGTCAGTATGAGACGGTGACCCGGGTCGAACACATCGAGGTCAAGGCGCTCGATCGGGAGGGTGACGCCTATACGCTCGCGGCCGAAGGCCTGTTGTCGGTGTGCATCCAACACGAGTGCGATCATTTGGCAGGCAAGCTGTTTGTCGACTATCTGTCGACGCTCAAGCGCCAGCGCATTCGCAAGAAGCTGATGAAAAGCCAGCGCCAGCGCGCCTGAGCCGCAGTAAGCTCGGCGACCGGCTAACCCCAATTCCCATCTCGTCGCGCCACGCTGGAGTTCTGACTTGACCACTACACGCGAGCGGGTGCCTTCCGGCCTGCGTCTGGGTTTTGCCGGCACGCCGGCGTTCGCGGCGACCGCGCTGCGCGCACTGATCGACGCGGGCGAGCAGGTCGCGCTCGCCTATACTCAGCCCGACCGGCCCACCGGCCGCGGCCGCAAGCTGCAGCCATCGCCGGTCAAACAGCTCGCCGACACCGCGGGTATCGAAGTGCGTCAGCCACGCAGCCTGCGGCGCGGCGATGCTGCCGCGATCCTGGCCGCGGACGAGCTCGATCTGCTGATCGTTGCCGCCTACGGCCTGATACTGCCCGAGCCCTTTCTCGCCGCGCCACGGCTGGGCTGCGTCAACGTCCACGCATCGCTGCTGCCGAGATGGCGGGGCGCCGCACCGATCGAGCGCGCGATCATGGCGGGCGATACGGAATCGGGCGTCTGCATCATGCAAATGGATGCCGGACTGGACACCGGAGCCGTGCATAGGCGCGCGGCGGTGGCCATCGGTCCAACTACCACAGGGCGCGAGCTGCACGATCAGCTCGCCGAACTCGGCGGCCAGGAGCTGCTTGCCGCGCTCATCGATTTCGACCCGGCGGCGGCCACCCCGCAGCCCGCAGAGGGAATCACCTACGCCGACAAGCTGACCCCAGCGGAGTCGCTGATCGACTGGCACGGGGACGCGGACTCGATCGCGCGCCAGATCAACGCCCTCAATGACCGCCAGCCCGCACGCAGCGCCCTGGCGGGAGAGACCGTGTTGCTGCTGGCGGCGCACGCCATTGAGGCGTCACCGGATGCCGCACCTGCCCCTGGCACGATCACGGAACGAGGCCGCAAGCACATCGACATTGCGTGCGGGCGCGGCACCCTGCGTCTGGGACAGGTGCAGCTCACCCGAGGCAAAGGACGCCCTATGCCAATGGCCGCCGCCCTGAATGGCTACGGCGACCTGTTTGCGCCCGGCGCGCGCTTCGCCGCCACGACGGCCTGACGCCATGGCGCTAGCGAGGTGAGCGACAACCCCAGACTGACAGCGGTCCGGGCCCTAACGCGCGTGCTCGACCGCGGCCAAACGCTGGATCAGGTCTTGCCGAGCGGTACCGCGCCGCTGGTCAGAGAACTGGTTGCAGGCTCGCTGCGTCATCACTTCAGCCTCAATCACCGCATCGACGAGCTCTTAACGCGACCGCTGCGCAAAAAAGATATCGACGTGCGCGCGCTGCTGACCGTCGGCGCCTATCAAATACTGCACACCCGCATCCCGGATCACGCCGCCGTAAAAGAAACGGTCGACTGCACCCGAGCCCTGAAGAAGCCCTGGGCGCGCGGTTTGGTCAACGCCGTCTTGCGCAACCTGCCGCCAGCGACAGAAGAATGGCCGCCCGACGCGCACTGGGATCATCCCCACTGGTTCATCAACGCCACCCGCAATAGCCTGCCGGCACACTGGTCCGAGGTGCTGCGCGCCAACAACACGCGCGCGCCGCTGTCGCTGCGCGTCAATGGCTCCCGCGGCAGCCGATCTGAGTTCCGTGCGGAGCTGGACCAAGCCGGCATCGAGCACCGCCTCGAACCCGTTGCCGATGCGCTCACGCTGGCCCGACCCCGGCCCGTTGCCGAACTGCCGGGCCACGCGGCGGGTCGCTGCAGCGTGCAGGACGTCGGCGCCCAGCTCGCCGCTGGTTGGCTGCCTTGCCGACCCGGAGATCGCCTACTCGATGCCTGCGCCGCGCCGGGTGGCAAGGGATTTCACTGCCTGGAGCGCAACCCCGGCGTCGATCTGAAGATGCTGGAGGTCGCCGACGCCCGGGTCGTCCACCTGCGCGAGGAGGCGGTGCGGCTCGGTCACGAGCGGGTCGATATCCAGGCCGCAGACGCCACTCGGCTCGACTGGTGGGACGGACTGGAGTTCGACGGCATCCTGCTGGACGCGCCCTGTTCCGGCAGCGGTACGGTGCGCCGACATCCGGACATCAAGGTCCTGCGCGCGCGGCGCGATCTGGAACCGCTGAAGGCACTGCAGGCGAGCCTGCTGCGCAATCTGTGGTACACCCTGCGCCCCGGAGGCCATCTGCTGTACTGCACCTGTTCGCTGTTTCATGACGAAAACGACGCGGCTATCGACGACTTTGTCATCGGTCGCAGCGACGCAAATGTCGTACCCTTAGCCCCGCCGGAAGGGCTCAATGGCGTGGCGATGACGCATGGCTGGCAAGGTCTGCCGACAGAGGACGGGATGGACGGTTTCTACTATTCGCTCCTGCACAAGACCCACAAGCGCGACGCGGGTTCGTTCACGGCGGACTAGGCGGGAGATCCGGTGAAAATACTCATACTCGGCGCCGGGCAGGTCGGCGCAACGCTCGCTGACCATCTGGCCCAGGAAGACTCG
Source organism: Pseudomonadota bacterium (assembly GCA_039029135.1). Classification (GTDB taxonomy): domain Bacteria; phylum Pseudomonadota; class Gammaproteobacteria; order Pseudomonadales; family Azotimanducaceae; genus JALZVT01. Next base: position 134,833 of record JBCCGT010000006.1, read on the forward strand.
GACGTGACGATCGTCGACTCCGACGCGAGCAAGCTGGCGGAGCTGCGCGATCGGCTCGACATTCAGACCATCACCGGTGAGGCGAGCCACCCGGACGTACTGCGCCGCGCCGGCGCCGACGAGACCGATCTCTTGATCGCCGTCACCAACAGCGACGAGATCAACATGGTCGCGTGCCAGGTCTGCTACTCGCTGTACCGCACCCCCACCAAGATCGCCCGCATTCGAAACGCGGCCTTTCACGGCCGCGACGGATTTTTCAGCAAGGACCACATGCCGATCGACGTCCTGATCAATCCGGAAGTCGAGGTTACGTCGCGCATTCGACAGCTGCTCGAACACCCCGGCGCGCTGCAGGTGGTCGACTTCGCAGATGGCAAGGTTCAGCTCGTCGGGCTGCGGGCGTTCTACGGCGGGCCGCTCGTCGGCCACCCGCTCAGCCTGCTGCGTGAGCACATGCCCCAGGCAGACACGCGCGTCGCCGCAATCTATCGTCGCGGCACGTCGATCGCACCGCGCGGAGACACGGTCATCGAACCGCAGGACGAGGTGTTCTTCATCGCCGCCCGCGAGCACATCAACATGGTGATGGCCGAGTTCCGCCAAATCGAGCGCCAGTACAAACGCATCCTGATCGCGGGCGGCGGCAACATCGGCCTGAGCCTCGCGCGCAGTATCGAAAGCGAGTTCGCGGTCAAGATCATCGAGTTTTCGCTGCCGCGTTGCGAAGAAATCGCCGAGGTGCTCGAGTCCGCCGTCGTGCTGCACGGCGACGCGACCGACAAGGATCTAATGCTCGAGGAAAACATCGAACACACGGATCTGTTCTGTGCCCTGACCAACGACGACGAGGTCAACATCATGTCGTCGCTGCTCGCCAAACAGCTCGGCGCACACCAGGTCATGACGCTGATCGGCAAACCCGCTTACGTCGATCTGGTCCAGGGCGGCGAGATCGACATCGCCATCTCGCCGCAGCAGGCGACCACCAGCAGCCTGCTCACCCATGTGCGGCGGGCCGACGTGGCGCGGGTGCACACGCTGCGGCGCGGCGCGGCCGAGGCGATCGAGATGATCGCCCACGCGGAGGCCAAGGTCGTCGGCTGCTCCATCGGTTCGATCGACCTGCCCGCGGGCACCACCATCGGTGCCATAGTGCGCGGCGAGGACGTTCTGATCGCGCACGATCACGTCGTGATCGAGCCTGAGGACCACGTGATTCTGTTTCTGGTCGATAAATCGCGGGTGCGGCCCGTCGAGCGATTGTTCCAGGTCGGCGTCGGCTTCTTTTAGCGACGCCCCGACGAGGGTCTGACAGGCAGTGCACTTCTCCGTCATCCTGCGCGTTACCGGCATACTGCTGACGATCTTCAGCCTGACCATGCTGCTGCCCGTCGGCATCGCCGCGATCTACGGCGAGTCGAGCACCCACGCGTTTGCCATCGCGTTCGTCATTACTGTCGGCGTTGGACTCGCGCTGTGGCGACTAACGCCGCAGGGGGCTGAGCTGCGCAATCGCGACGGTTTTCTGATCACGGTGCTGTTCTACCTCGGACTGGGAACGTTCGGTGCGCTGCCCCTGTGGCTGCACAACAGTCTCGATCTGAGCTTCACCGACGCGGCGTTCGAGTCGCTGTCCGGGCTGACGACGACGGGCGCGACCGTGATTCTCGGGCTGGACGAGCTGCCGCGTTCGATCCTGTTCTATCGTCAGTTTCTGCAGTGGCTGGGCGGCATGGGGATCATCGTGCTGGCGGTCGCCATCCTGCCGATGCTGGGCATCGGCGGGATGCAGCTCTATCGCGCGGAGTCGCCCGGCCCGGTGAAGGACGCGAAGCTGACGCCCCGTATCACCCAGACCGCGAAGGCGCTGTGGTACATCTATCTGACGCTGACCGCGCTGTGCGCCGCCAGCTACTACGCCGCCGGGATGTCGCTGTTCGATGCGATCTGTCATAGCTTTTCCACGGTTGCGATCGGCGGCTTTTCCACGCACGACGCGAGCCTGGGCTATTTCGACAGCGCCGGCATCGAGGCCGTCGCGATCGTGTTTATGGTGATCGCCGCGATCAACTTTGGGCTGCACTTCACCGTGGTCAGCCGCCGCCGCATTGGTTACTACCTGCGCGATTGGGAGGTGCGCCTGTTCGTGGGCGTTCTGCTGCTGATCGCCGGCATCACCATGTCGGTGCTGTGGGCGCACCCCGAGGCGAGCGACACGCCTGTGCGGCACGCGCTGTTTCAGACGGTGTCCATCGCGACGACGACCGGCTTCACCACCACCGACTTCAGCGTCTGGCCGTCGGTCGCGCCCATCTTGCTGCTGCTCGCCGCCTTCGCCGGCGGCTGCGCGGGATCGACCGCCGGCGGACTGAAGATGGTGCGCGTGCTGCTGATCTATCTGCAGGGACTGCGCGAGGTACGGCGTCTGATTCACCCGGCCGGCGTGTTTCCGGTCAAGCTCGGCAACGCCACGGTCCCGGATCGCGTGATCGAAGCCGTCTGGGGCTTCTTCGCCGCCTACGTGATCATCTTCTTGACCATGGTCTGCGCGATCATGCTGCTGTCCCCGGTCGATTTCACCACGGCCTTTTCGGCGGTCGGCGCCTGCCTGAACAATCTCGGCCCGGGGCTGGGAGCCGTCGCCGCGAACTACGCAGACCAGGCCATCGCGACCAAGTGGATCCTGATTTTGGCCATGCTGCTGGGTCGGCTGGAAATCTTCACGTTGCTGGTGCTGCTAACGCCCGCCTTCTGGCGCCGCTGAAGCCCCGGTCGCCGCGGCATCCAACCCCAAGCGGCCCTCAGTACAATCGCGAATACCCGACGGGTGGGCGTTTGAAGCGCCGATACGACCACTGGTACTGCTCTGGCGCGCGTCGAATCAGGGACTCAATCGCGGCGTTCATGGCGCTGGCGCTAGCTGCTGGCTCGGAAGCTGAGACGGCTGCCGTGGCATCCTCAAAGTGCAGCGCGTAGCGGCCGGCTGGCAGCCGCCGTGCCCAGCCAAGCACGACTCGTACTTGCTGCCGCTGGACGAGCCGCTGCGCGAGCGTCATGGTCAGCGCCGGCCGATCGAAGAAGTTCGCATAGACACCCTGATCCGGCGCGGGCACCTGATCGGGCAGCAGTGCAACCAACTGCCCCGCCGCCAAGCGGCGGGCAAAGGTCCGCAAACCGGCTGCGCCAATCGGTAGCAGCGTGCTGCCGGAACGTTCCCGACCGCGGCGTATCACCTCGCGCAGGGCGGCCAGCCGCGGCGGATCGAACAGGGCGGTCAGGCCGTGCTCGGCACCCAGATAAAGGTTCAGCAGTTCCCAGTTGCCAAGATGCGGCGCCAGCAACAGCGTCGGCTGCTGATCCGACAGGCAGTCACTGCCATGCACGCCGTCGACCTGCTCGCGCCACGCGGAAGCCGGGCCGTGCCACGCGCTTGCCACATCGACCAAGAGCGCGGCGGTGAAGTCGAGGTGCGCCGCGAGCAGCGCGCGCCGCTGTTCCGGGTCTAGCGACGGGAAACAGACGCCGATGTTGATATCCGCAACCCGTCTGCCGCGGCGGGCAAACAGCTGCAGGCCGCGCGCAAGCAGGGCGGCCTTGCGTCGTCGAGACGCTTCGGTCGCGCCCGCGAGCGCGCGAAAACCCCACGCGGCAACAGCGGTGCCGCGCGGCGGCTCAGGGGTCAACCGATCTCCGCGGCGAACGAGCGACACGCCTTGGCGCGGAAGCAGCTGGTGATGTGGTCGTTAACAAGACCCGCGCTCTGCATAAACGCGTAGCAAATCGTGGGTCCCACAAAGCGAAAACCCGCGGCCTTCAACGCCTTCGACATGGCGCGACTGGCATCGGTTTCAGCCGGCACCTCCGCCAGAGTCTTGAAGCGATTCTGCTGTGGCTTGCCATCGACGAACGACCAGATGAAGGCGCCGAAGCTGCCGCGACCGTGGCGCTTTTCGTAGGCGAGAAACGCCTCCGCGTTGCCGATCAGCGCGGAGAGTTTCGCGCGATTGCGAATCAGACCCGGATCCTCAAGCCAGCTGTCGTACGCGTCGCGGCCGCGGGCGGCAAGCTGGTTGGGTGAAAAGCGAAAGAAGCGCTTGCGCATGTGCGCGCGCTTTTTCAGTACCGTGATCCAGCTGAGCCCCGCCTGCATACCCTCAAGCTGCAGCAGCGCGAACAGCTCGCGCGACTGCGTCATGGGCACGCCCCATTCACTGTCGTGATAGTCGACATAAATGGGGTCTTCGCCGCACCAACCGCAGCGTTTTGGTTGTCGCCCGCTCAGCGCCATATCAGTGCCATATCAGAGACCCGTCCTTTCATATCAGCATCAGCGCCATATCGGCGCCATATCAGCGTCCACTGGGAGCGCTGCGAAAACAGCCGCGCTCGCCATCGCTTCGCCTATCCGCCGCGCGCGAAATCGCGGGGCGCTCGCTAAACCAATGGCGTATTCTAGCGCGCCCGGCGCGAACCCTGCGGGTGACAGCGAGGTCCCGCATCGATGAGCCAGACTGAGATCGCATCTGCCACGGGTCGCTGGTCGTGCGCCCTGTTCGACCGCGACGGCGTGCTCAATCAGGATGTCGGCTATCTCAATCGCGAGGCGGCCTGGGCGCCGATCGCCGGCAGCCTGGAGGCACTCGCCGCGCTGTCGAGGGCCGGGATACAGGTTGGCATCTGTACCAACCAATCGGGTATTGGTAGAGGACTTATCGCGGCGCGCGAGATTGCCACCATTCATCGTAGGCTGCGGCGGGATCTGCACGCGCTAGGTACTGACATCGCCTGTCTGAGATATTGTCCGCATCTGCCCGACGCCGGCTGCGGCTGCCGCAAGCCAGGGGCTGCCATGCTGCGCGATGCGCTGCGCGAATGCGGCAGCAGCGCGGACACGGCCTGTTTCGTTGGTGATTCGTTGCGCGACATGCAGGCCGCGCAGGCTGCGGGCGTCGAGCCGCTGCTCGTCCTGACCGGCAACGGTCGCAGCGATCGCGCCGCTGCGGTGGACGCCGGCGTTAAACTGGTATTCGACGACTGTGCCGCCGCGGTGGCCTATCTACTGGGAGAAGCGAGCCAATGACGGGTCTGGCGCAGCGCAACGCCACGCAACGCAGCCTGCTGACCGCGCTGCGTAGCGGCCTGTTCTATTTCGGCTTTGTCGGCAGCACGGTGCTGTGGGGCTCGCTGTGTGTGCTGCTCGCCTGGGTGTTGCCCTATCGCTGGCGGTTCAAGGTGGTCATCGGCTGGTGGACCGGCTTCGTGCTGCTGTGGCTGCGGCTGACCTGCGGCATCGACGTGCGGACCACGGGTACGCCGGCTAAACAGGCCTGCGTGGTGCTTGCCAAGCACTCGAGCACCTGGGAGGCGCTATATCTGCAGGGGCTGTACCAACCCCAGGCCACGTTGGTGAAGAAAGAGCTGCTGAACATCCCCTTTTTCGGCTGGGCCTATCGGCTGCTGCGGCCGATCGCGATCGATCGCCGGTCGCCGCGCCAGGGCCTGAAGCGGTTGATCGACCAGGGCCAGCAACATCTGCGCGAAGGCTCGTGGGTCGTGCTGTTTCCTGAGGGTACCCGCGCGCGACCGGGCGAGCAGCGATCCTTTCAGGCGGGCGGCGCGGCGCTGGCGCGAGCCGCCGACGCGCCGATTCAGCTAGTCGCCCACACGGCGGCCTATCGATGGCCGGCACACCGGCTCATGAAACATCCCGGTACCATCGACGTCGTTTTCAGTGAACCGTTTTATCCCGCCGGACGCAGCAGCAAAGAGATTACCGAGCTGGCAGAGGCCTGGATGCGCCGCACGATGGCGCAGATCGAATCGAGCGTCGATGCGCAAGCGCTCGACGAAGCGACGCTGCTGCAGCCCGTGGAAGGCTGAGCCCGTCAGACGTCGAGGTTGACCACCGACAGCGCGTTTGTCTCGATGAATTCCCGGCGCGGCTCGACCTGGTCGCCCATTAGCGTCGTGAACATCTGATCGGCGGCGATGCCGTCGTCTACCGTCACGCGCAGCATGCGCCGCACCTCCGGATCCATCGTCGTTTCCCAGAGCTGTTCGGGATTCATTTCGCCGAGGCCCTTGTAGCGCTGCACGTCGGTGTTGCGGCGCGCCTGGGCATTGAGCCAGTCGACGGCGTCGCTGAAATGCTCGACCTCTTCACGCCGCTCGCCGCGGGCGACGAACGCGTCCGTCTCTATCAGTCCGCGCAGCTCGGCACCCAGGTCTTTGATGAGCTGATAGTCCGAGGAGCGGAAGAACCGCTCAGTTAGTTCGATGCGCTCGGAGATGCCGCGGCTGAACAGTTCCACCGCAGGGTAAAATAGGGCGCGCTCCTCATCGGCTTCGACGTGCACCGTGTACTGCGCAACCTCGGCGTCGTCCAGCGTATCGAGCACGGCCTGCAGCTCACTCGCCCAGGTCTCAACGGCGCCGCGATCGGTGAGCGAATCCGTAGCCAGCGGCGGGACGTCGAGCAGGCTGCGCGTAATCGCGAGGGGATAGCTTCTTTCTATCGAAACTAACCTTTCGATTGTTTCCATATATTGACTGACGAGGGCTTCCAGCGCCTGATCCTGCATCGCGGGCGCTTCGCCGTTGACGTGCAGCTTGGCGCCTTCGAGTGCCAGCTGCAGGAAATAGCCCTGCAGCTCCTGTTCGTCTTTCAGGTAGCGCTCCTGACGGCCGCGCTTGACCTTGTACAAGGGCGGCTGGGCGATAAAAACGTGACCGCGTCGCAGCAGCTCGGGCATCTGGCGGAAGAAGAAGGTCAACAGCAGCGTGCGAATGTGCGACCCGTCAACGTCGGCGTCGGTCATGATGATGATGCGGTGATAGCGCAGCTTGTCGGCGTCGAACTCATCACTGCCGATACCGCAGCCGAGCGCCGTGACGAGCGTGCCGACCTCGGTCGACGACAGCATCTTGTCGAAGCGCGCTTTTTCGACGTTCAGAATCTTGCCCTTGAGTGGCAGGATCGCCTGGGTGCGCCGATCACGCCCCTGCTTAGCGCTACCGCCCGCCGACTCGCCCTCGACCAGATACAGCTCCGACTTCGCCGGGTCTTTCTCCTGGCAGTCCGCGAGCTTGCCGGGCAAGCCGGCGATGTCGAGCGCGCCCTTGCGGCGCGTCATCTCGCGAGCCTTGCGCGCGGCCTCGCGGGCGCGCGCCGCCTCCAGCATCTTGTTCACCAACAGCTTCGCGGCGTTCGGGTTTTCGTCGAGATACGCGGCGAAGTAGTTGCCCAGTTCCTGCTCGACCGCGGTCTTTACCTCGCTCGACACCAGCTTGTCCTTGGTCTGGGAGGAAAACTTCGGGTCCGGCACCTTGACGCTGATGACTGCCGTGAGGCCTTCCCGCGCGTCGTCGCCTGTGGTGTGTACCTGCGACTTTTTCAGCGCGTTCTCGCGCTCGATGTATTGATTGAACGTCCGCGTCAGGCCCGCGCGAAAACCCGCGAGGTGTGTACCGCCGTCACCCTGTGGAATGTTGTTCGTGTACGGCAGCACCTGCTCGGAGAAGCCGTCGTTCCACTGCATCGCCACCTCGACGGCGACGCCGTCGTCGCGTTCGACCGTGAAATGGCAGATGTCGTTGAGCGTCGTCTTGTTCTGATTCAGGTACGCAACGAACGCCTGCAGGCCGCCTTCGTAGAGGTAGGTTTCTTCCTGATCGGTGCGCTCATCTCGTAGGACAATCTTTACCCCCGAGTTGAGGAAGGCGAGTTCCCGCAGCCGCTTGGCGAGCACGTCGTAGTGAAACTCGATCTTGCCGAAGGTCTCTGCCGAAGGTTTGAAATAGCACGCGGTCCCGCGGCGATTAGTTTCCCCAACCTCGCGCAGCGGCGCTTCCGGGACACCGTGGCGATAGATCTGGCTGTGTGCCTTGCCCTCTCGATAGATCATCAGGCGCAGCTCTTCAGAGAGCGCGTTCACCACAGACACGCCGACGCCGTGCAGGCCCCCGGACACCTTGTAACTGTTGTCGTCGAACTTACCGCCCGCGTGCAGGGTGGTCATGATCACTTCGGCGGCAGACACGTTTTCTTCCGGGTGCAGATCCGTCGGTATGCCGCGGCCATTGTCTTCAACGGTGACGGCTTCTTCCGGATGAATGATCACCAGCACTTCATCGCAATAGCCCGCTAGTGCTTCGTCTATCGCGTTATCGACCAGCTCCTGCACCATGTGGTGCAGCCCGGTGCCGTCTTCGGTATCACCGATGTACATGCCAGGACGCTTGCGAACCGCATCTAGCCCGCGCAGCACCTTGATACTGCCTGAGTCGTAGTCTTCGCCATCGGTACCGTCTGTCATGCTGTGCTCGTCTAACCGCTATCTGCTGTCTGTAATCCGCCGTTTGAAAGCGGCATGCCGTCATCTGCCACGCGCGGGGCTCTCGCCTCTTTGCGCGCATCCAATCCCCAAACACCGCCCCCCGGTCGAGCCCAGCATCCACTGGCGCAGAACCAATGACGCGATAGGCACGAAAAGGGTAGTGATCTACGCACCGCCCCTCTTGGGATGCCGAACGGGTGCACATCCCTTTTGCGACCCGAATGCCTGTTTAGCGTGCGCCTGCTGTGACGGGGTTCACAGAACCCTGTTCCACGTGGAACACCGGCCAGCGCTCCGACAGCGCCGCCAGCGGTCCTCGCGCGCCTGCGTCCCGAGCCCACACGTCATCTGCCGTGGTGGCGATGATCTGGCTGCGAGCTGAGGTCAGCGCCTCTAACAGTCGCTCGCCCCGATCACGGTCCAGCTCCGCCCCTATATCGTCGACCAGCAGTATGGGAACGATGTCGCGCTGTTGGACCAGGTCCGAGACCTGGGCCAGGCGCAGCGCCAAAGCCACCATTTTACCCTGTCCCCGAGACAATACGGAGCCTGCAGCGTGATTATCGCTGCGAATTCTGAGGTCCGCGCGATGGGGTCCATACAGCGTGGTCGCGCGTCGGATCTCGTGGTCCCAGTGCTGGCTGAGTTCGTCGATCAGTCCAACCTCGGCGTTGAATCCGGGCGTGTACTCGAGCCGGACGTCTAAATCTGCGTCCAGGCGCGCCAGCTCCGCCGCAAAACGAGGCCGGATGCGCGCAAGATAGTGCTCCCGAGCGACGGATAGGGCTTCACCCAGCCCGGCCAAACGTTCGGTCCAGACACCAAGACCGGTATCCGCCTCGCCCTGTGCGAGGCGTCGCAGCACCGCGTTCCGCTGTCGCAGACAGCGGGCGTAGCGGCCCGCATCATCGTTGAACGATCGTTCCACGTGAAACAATCCCCAGTCGAGCGCCCGCCGGCGCAGGTCCGGGGCCCCAAACACGAGTTCGGCGATATCGGGTAGCAACGCCAGGCTAGGTAACGAACGCGCCAGATCGGCGAGGCGCTCGCACGGCTCGCCACGCAGACGTAACCTTTGCTGACCGTCGCGAGAGCGCTCGATCGCTAGCGACACATCATCTAACCGCGTACCGCGAACCAGCAGCGATTCGGCACCGTGACGAATGAGAGAACCGGGCCGGCCAGAGCGAAACGAACGTCCGGTCGAGAGCAGAAACACGGACTCCAGGAGCGCGGTCTTACCCGCACCGTTCGGCCCGGCGAGCAAATTACCAATCGGATCGAGATCGATAGATACCGACTCGACGTTGCGCAGGTTGGCGACGCTTAGGGTTCTGAGCGCCATGATCTGGCTTTCCTGCACGCGTCGAACCGCATGCCTACCGTCACCTGCGGCTTAGACATCGCGACGCGGCGACGCCCGTTTAGAGCCTCATGGGCATGACGACATAGAGTGCATCATCCGCGCCGTCTGCCTCGATCAAGGCGCTGCTATTCGCATCGCTGAAAGAAATACGCACAGACTCGGTGTCGAGAGCCGCCATGATGTCCTGTAAGTAACTGACGTTAAAGCCAATTTCTATATCTGAACCGCTGTAGCTCACCTCAACCGACTCTTCGGCCTCTTCCTGCTCAGGGTTGTTCGCCTGGATGGTCAACTGATCCGCCTCTACCTTGAGGCGAATGCCGCGGTACTTTTCGTTGGACAATATCGAGGCGCGGTGGAACGCCTGTCTGAGGCTATCACGGTCACCGGTGACCGTTTGCTCCGTCGCCGCAGGGACCACCTTCTTATAGTCAGGAAACTTTCCGTCAACCAGCTTGGTGGTCAGCGATACCGCGCCCTGGCTGGCGCTGAGGTGGCCCTTACCAATGGTCACCTGCACCGGCTCATCGATGTCGACCAGCATCCGCGCCAGCTCGCCTACGCCTTTGCGCGGAACGATGGCCTGGGCGCTACCGTCCAGTCCGCCGCGGGCCAGCCGGCACATCGCCAGCCGATGCCCGTCCGTCGCGACCGTCCGGACGCCTTCGGGATCGACCTCGAACAGCATGCCGTTGAGAAAGTAGCGAACGTCCTGCTGCGCCATCGCGAAGCCGACCTGGTCGATGAGGCGTTTTAATTCGTTCCAGGCGAGCTCAAGACTCAGCTCCGCCGCGCCGCCCTCGACGCTGGGAAAGTCGCTCGCCGGCAGCGTCGCCAGCGTGAAGCGACTGCGACCCGAACGCACGGTCGCTTTAGCGCCATCGACCGCGATAGCGACCGTCGCACCATCCGGCAGCGCGCGCCATATGTCGATGAGCTTGCGCGCGGGCAGCGTCGTGCGACCGGGTTGCTCGATGTCGACGCCGCTGTCGACAGCCACCCGAATCTCAACTTCCATGTCCGTGCCCGTCACGGTGAGCAGGCCGTCTTCCGCAACGAGCAGCAAATTCGCAAGCACTGGCAGGGTCTGACGTCGCTCGACCACACCGGAACTGAGTTGCAGGGCTCGCAGCAGAGCCTCTTTGCTGGTTGTCAGCTTCATCGGGGAATCCTTACACGACTCAACGGCCACTCAAGCCGCGTACTCTACCCGGTTTCGCGTCGCGTTCAGACCCCGAAGCGGCCGATGGCCATCGAGGTCCAGCGCGAACGAGACGTCCCGTGCATCCCGGTGCCGCCGCGGCCTACTAGCAAGGCGGGCAGCAGCCGGGGCGCAGCTTCGACACGCGCTACGCGAAACGCCCCTAGCCGGTGAGCAGACGAGTCAGGTTGCGGTAGTCCTCAGCGAGATCCGGATTACGCTCCTTGAGCTCAGCGATCTTGCGACAGGCGTGCAGCACCGTTGTGTGATCGCGACCGCCGAAGGCGTCGCCGATCTCGGGCAGGGAATGGTTGGTGAGTTCCTTCGCCAGCGCCATGGCCATCTGCCGGGGCCGAGCGATGGTGCGCGTCCGGCGCTTCGACTGCATGTCGGAGTGCTTAATCTTGTAGTACTCGGCGACGATGCGCTGGATGTTCTCGATGCTGATCAGCCGCTCGGATACCGCGAACAGGTCTTTGAGCGCGGTCTTGACCTGCTCGATGGTAATGGCCTGGGCGGTGAAGCTGGCGTTGGCCTGGACTCGTCGTAGCGCACCCTCGAGCTCGCGGACATTGGAACGTATCCGTTCGGCAATAAAGAAAGCCACCTTCTGATCCAGACGCACACCGTCCAGCTCCGCCTTCTTCATCAGGATGGCGACACGGGTCTCGAGATCTGGCTGCTCCATCTCCACGGTCAGGCCCCACACGAAGCGCGACTTCAGCCGCTCTTCGAGGCCCTCAATCTCGCGCGGGTAGCGATCACAGGTCAGCACCATCTGCTTGCCGCTCTCCAGCAGCGCGTTGAAGACGTGAAAGAACTCCTCCTGCGAGCGCAGCTTGTTGGCGAAGAACTGTATGTCGTCAATCAGGAGCGCATCGACCCCTTTGTAGTAGTCGACGAAGTTCTGCATGGTATTGGTTTGCAGCGCCTGCACCATATCTTGCACGAATCGCTGGGAGTGCAGGTACTCGACCTTGGCATTCTGCTTCTTCGCCATGATCGCGTTGCCAACAGCATTCATCAGGTGCGTCTTACCCAGACCAACACCGCCATATAGCAACAGCGGATTGTAGGAGAGACCGGCATTGACCGAGACCTGCGTCGCCGCCGCGCGCGCGAGTTCGTTCGATTTACCCTCGACGAAGTTCTCGAAGGTATAGCCGCCGTTCAGGCGATTTTCGTAGCGAATGCCGGCACGCAGCGGCTGTGGTTCTTGCGGGTCCGCCGCGGACGACTGCGGATCAGGGTCGATGCTGCCCACCTCAACGTCGACGACCGGCGGATTGTCCGGGTCGCCCAACAGCTCCAGCATCTGGCTGATCTTTGTCAGATAGCTTTCTACGACCCGCTCGCGCACGTACTGATTCGGTGCCAGTATCGTTAGCTGCGAGCCTACCTGGCGGGCCTGCAAGGGTCGGATCCAGGTATTAAAGTCTTCTGTCGTCAGTTCACTCTGCAGTTGCACAAAGCACTGCCGCCAAAGCGCGCGTTCCACTCGATGTATTCCCCCCGCGGGTAAAGCTGCCCCTCCAGGGCGGTTCAGGTAGCGCCAGTTCTTTGACGCGGGCTTGTCCGTGCCTCTATCCGACGCTCGCGAGCAGTGTTCAGTACCGCGAGGTCAGCCTTGCTTGTTATGTTGTATCGACTTGTCTTGTGACGACTCGTCTTGCGTTGTCCTGGTTGTCGCTCACCGAGCGACGAATCGACTAATGTGCAGACCGGGTGCTTACCCGGCCGTCTGTCGCTTGTCTAGCTTCTCTCGTCCGCTTTATTTGTTGTTCTTGTTCTTGTTCTTGTTCTTCTAATCCTTATGGGAATCAAATTTCCGTTGGCGCTTCTCTGCTTCCAGCCGTTGTTGATTTTTTTTGTTTTCACTCAGCTTATAGAGGCTGTACCCGGTTCTTATTCCCGACGGCTATTGCCGCTGCGCTTTTTACTGCCGGTCTAGTTACTGCCGGTCTAGTGCTCAACCACTTTTTGCAGCGTCACGTTAACAGCAAGCCCACAGCAGCTTGATAATCGTTACTTCAACAACAGAAATTCGGCGGTGTGACGAGAACCGATTCGTATCGCGAGAGCGACAGCGAAAAGCTTACTTCGCCTTGTGCGCAGCATCGAAAACTGCGCCGAGCCGGTGGTTATTCTAATCACCTTTTTTAGCCGAGCGCCATGCGGTGCAAGTCACTTTCTAGCAACGCAAAAGCATGCCGATTCCGAAGTCTCGCCAAATCAAAGTGTTATGCGCGAAGCCGCCAGAAAAAAAAATTTTTTCACCGCGTCTAGCGACGACGCCCCTGTGGACAAACTGTGCATCACCTGTGGAGGTGAGTGTGCAAAATCGCCCTCTGTCGATAACTCAGCGGTTCTCCAAACGACGATCACAGGTTTAGCGACCAACATGCACAGCGTTGTACGCGCAGGATTAGCGCTTTGCGACAGCGGCTTAGGTGCTCTGTCCACAGCGAGCCAGCCCTTAACAAGCAAGAAATAACAAACCCCTTTTCCAGGGCCCGAACTCAGGCCCCTAAGGGCCTGAGGCACAAACAAAAAGCGCTCTATATATGAATTGACAGTCTTATTCCGGGTCTTTAGACTCCCGCTCCCTTTGTCTGGATGCCCCGGCGGGCAGTGTCCAGGCCAGAATCCAGAATCGGTCTAGATTCGGCCCCATGAACGTGCGGCCGAATGAACAAACACAGGGCACGTCGTCATGAAGCGCACCTTTCAGCCGAGCAACCTGAAGCGCAAGCGCACCCACGGCTTCCGCGCGCGCATGGCCACCAATGGGGGCCGCAAGGTACTCAACGCCCGTCGGGCCAAGGGCCGCAAGCGCCTGTCCGTCTGATTCTCCCCCAGCGAGCTCCGGCGGGTGCATTTACCGGTCGAACTCGCAGCCGCAGCCGCTACCGGCGACAGCGATGCCCAGCACAGCTATCTTCCCTCGATCCGTGCGCATGCTCGACAAACCCGCGTTCGATGCGGTACTGCGCCATCCGCAGGGGCGCACGCGGCGCTCAGGCTTGCAACTGCTGTGGCGGGCGAACGGGCTAGGGCACGCGCGCCTGGGGATGATCGTCCCAAAGCGACAGCTACGACTGGCGGTCCAGCGCAACGCACTCAAGCGACGTATCCGCGAAGTCTTCAGAACCCAATCCCTGCCACCCGCGGACTGCGTCGTTCGTCTGGTCAGCGGACGTGATCTGCTGGGTGTTGCTGCGACTGGCCCGCAGCTGACTGGTCAGGTCAAAGGCTTGTTCGGCAAAATGGTCCGCGCTGAGGCGGCGAACCGTGCCAGCAGCCCAGGGACTCCCCGCCGGCAGTCATCCTAAGTGAGGGTCATGCGCCAGCACCCGGTGGGTCCATCCTTTAGTAACGGTCCGTGCCACGGTCAACGGCAGAGCCAGCGATGACATCGAAGCGACTGCGTCTTCTTATCCAGACCCCGGTGATGGCCACGCTGCGGCTGTATCGCCTGGCGATCAGCCCGCTCTTGGGACCGCGCTGTCGGTTCCACCCGAGCTGCTCGCGGTATATGGAAGCGGCGGTGCGCCGCTACGGCGTCCTGCGCGGGGTCTGGCTGGGGATCGGCAGGCTGAGCGCCTGCGCGCCCTGGCACCCGGGCGGCGTGGACGCGGTTCCCCGTGACTGGCCCGGCTGGCGCCGCGGCTGGACAGATCGTTATGCAGCGCCGGCTGCGAATCAGGCGTGCGGTTGCGAACCGGCCACGCAGGCGGTTGAGCCACCCGCCGCAATGAGCGACAAGAAAACCGACATGATGGTGACCAGCGGATGATTCCGACCGAATTACAACGACTCCTGCTGATGGTGGGGCTGGCGGCGACAGGCTATCTGCTCATTCTGGCCTGGACGGATGACTACGGTGGTCAAAACGCCCCCGCGGTTGCGGCCGCACCGCAGGTTGGCGCAGATGCGCCCTTCGCCGTCGAGCCCGTAGCGCCGGCGACGGAATCATTGGGCAGCGGAGATATCCCCGACGCCAGCATGCTTGCAGAGACCATAGCGGACACCGAGTCCACGGTGCCCGTCGCGCCTAGCGTGTCTGAAGACCGGCTCGTCGTTGTGCGCACAGACGTCCTCGAGGTCTGGATCGATCTGGTCGGCGGAGATCTGGTGCGCGTGCGTCTACCCGACTATCCGGTGACGCTCGATGAGCCGGATACGCCCTTTGTGCTGCTCGATCGCGGCAACGGTCGCACCTATATCGGCCAAAGCGGACTGATTGGGCCGGATGGCCTGGATCGTGGCGGAGAGCGGCCGCGATTCAGCAGCGAGCGCCGGGAATACGATTTCTCGGTCGACGGCGGCGAGGTCAGGCTGGTCACCGAGCGCGATGGCGCCGTGGTCGAGAAGCGGTTTCGCTTTCAGCCCGACGACTACGCGGTGGGCGTCAGCTATCGAGTGGTCAACAACCGCGCGACACCCTTCAAGGCGCGCTTTTTTGCGCAGATCAAGCGCGATTCCCTGCCCGCGCTCGGCGAGGCGAGCTTCACGCTGGGACCGCAGCCCTATCTCGGCGCCGCCATCACGACGGCCGAAGAGCGCTACGAAAAGGTGTCTTTCGACGACCTCGATGACGGCCAGCTGCGGCGCACCGTCACCGGTGGTTGGGTCGCCATGCTGCAACACTATTTCCTGTCCGCCTGGGTACCAGAGGCCGATCAGACCAATCAGGTCTACGGCCAGCCGCGCAGCGACGGGACCTACATCGTGGGCTTTTCCGGGCCGGTTCGCGAAGTCGCGGCGGGTGCAACGGGGCAATGGCAGGCACAGTTTTACGCGGGTCCCAAAGATCAAGAGCGACTTGCCGAGCTGGCCGACTATCTCAATCTGACCGTGGACTACGGCTTTTTGTGGTGGATGGCTTCCCCGCTGTTCAAGCTGTTGTCGTTGCTGCAGGGCATCGTCGTGAACTGGGGGGTCGCGATCATCGCGCTGACCGTTGTGGTTAAGCTGATCCTCTATCCGCTGTCAGCCGCCAGTCTGCGATCCATGGCCAACATGCGCCGCGTGACACCGCAGCTGAAGCGGCTACAGGATCGCTATGGGGATGATCGCCAGAAGCTGTCCCAGGAAATGATGGCGCTGTACAAGAAGGAAAAGGTCAATCCGCTCGGCGGCTGTTTACCCATGCTGCTGCAGATGCCCGTCTTCCTGGCCCTTTACTGGGTGCTGTTCGAAAGCGTCGAGTTGCGCCAGGCGCCGTTTTTCCTCTGGATCCAGGATCTCGCGGCGATGGACAAGTTCTTTGTGCTGCCCATCCTCATGGGGGCGAGCATGTACTTCCAGCAGTCGCTGAACCCGCCGATCATGGACCCGACCCAGGCCAAGGTCATGAAGTTCATGCCGATTATGTTCACCGCGCTGTTTCTGTTCTTCCCGGCCGGTCTGGTGCTGTACTGGCTGACCAACAACGTGCTGTCGATGGCCCAGCAGTGGTTCGTCAATCGCCAGGTCGAGGGCGAAGCCAAACCCGCGACCTGACCCGGGTCGTGACCTCGCGCGTCGGGCAGCGTCGGCCGCCGCGCGGTGCGGCCACACCGGAGACGCCGAGTAGCAACGCTATGAGTGCGGACATTCGCCCATGATGGATACGATCGTCGCCATCGCGAGCGGCCCGGGGCGCGGTGGTGTCGGCGTGGTGCGCCTGTCGGGACCCGATGCGATCGCCATCGCGGCTGCCATCGCCGGTGCCGCGCCGCGCGAACCCCGCACCGCCGTGTACCGCCCGTTTCGCGCCCCTGACGGCGAACTCATCGATCTCGGTCTCGTCATCGAGTTTCCCGCGCCCGCGTCGTTTACGGGCGAAGACGTCGTCGAACTACAGGGTCATGGCGCGCCGGTAGCGCTGCAGGCCCTGGTCGCTGCCGCTGTCGCCGCCGGCGCGCGCGAGGCGCGTCCCGGGGAATTCAGTGAGCGCGCGTTTCTCAACGGTAAGTTGGATCTGGTTCAGGCGGAGGCCATCGCCGATCTCGTGGCCGCGTCTACCCTCACCTCGGCGCGGGCCGCGCTGCGCTCGCTTGCGGGCGAATTTTCTGATCGGGTGAGCGACTTGATGCGCGACCTCGTTGGCCTGCGCGTACAGGTTGAGGCCGCGATCGATTTCCCCGACGAGGACATCGAGATTCTGGGTGCGCCCGCGGTGACCGAGGCGCTGGCGGGATTGCTCGCCGCTACCGGTGATCTGCTGGATCGGGCGCGCGCCGGTGTGATCGTTGGCCAGGGTGCCCGGGTGGCTCTCGTCGGCGCGCCGAATGTCGGCAAGTCGACCCTGTTGAATCGCCTCTGCGGCGAGTCGCGCGCGATCGTGACGGCGACGGCGGGTACCACCCGTGATCTCTTGCGCGAACAGGTCGACCTTGCCGGACTGGCGGTGGAGTTTGTCGATACGGCGGGATTGCGTGTGACGGACGATCCGATCGAGCGCGAGGGCATGCGGCGGGCCTGGGACGCGGCGCAGGGGGCCAATCTCGTGTTGGCGCTGGCAACCAATGCCGCGGAGGCGGCGGAGCTGACGCGCATATTCGCGCAGCTCGACAAAACCGAACGGCCGTTCGGGATAATTTCGAGATCTCAGGCAGAAACAGAACGAACGTTCGGTAAAGGTTCTCAGCCAGCGTCATCTCCCGCACCACCCTGGCTGTGGGTGCAGAACAAGTGCGACACCTCGCTGCCCGCGCTCGGCGAGCAGTGGCTGCCGATCTCTGCGCTGCAGGGCAGCGGTGTGGATGCGCTGCGTGCGGCCATTCGCTCGACCCTCACTGCCGGAGCGGCCGGGGATGACGCCTTCGCTGCCCGCGAGCGACACGTGCGGGCGATCGAACGCGCGCGCGCCTATCTCGATGCTGCGCGGCGCGATCTGGAATCAGGTCAGGGCGCGGAACTGGTCGCGGAACAACTGCGCCTGGGCCAGGAGGCGCTCGGCAGCGTCTGCGGCGATATCAGTGCTGACGACCTGCTCGGAGAGATTTTCTCCAGCTTCTGCATCGGTAAGTAGCTCTCAGAGCCCGGCGACCGGGCTGATCGCGGGCGCGCCTAGAGTCGTTGTGCCGCCGAAACGTGGGGGCTATTGCGCTGGCCGGCGCTCGAACGCGCGCAGAGAGTCGCTGTCGATACGGGTATACTCCCCGGCCGCCTGCGCCCGGTATATCCACGATGAGCCGTCCACTGCTGCACCCACAAACCTACGACGTCATCGTCGTCGGTGGCGGTCATGCCGGCATTGAGGCGGCGCTCGCCAGCGCGCGCACCGGCGCGCACACCCTGCTGCTGACCCAGGCGCTGGAAACCATCGGTCAGATGTCCTGCAACCCGGCCATCGGTGGGATCGGCAAATCCCATCTGGTGCGCGAGATCGATGCGCTTGGCGGGATGATGGCGCGAGCCACGGACGCGGCCGGAATCCAGTTTCGAGTGCTCAACGCGCGCAAGGGTCCGGCAGTGCGTGCGACCCGCGCGCAAACCGATCGCGCGCTCTATCGCCAGGCGGCGCGCGCCGCGGTCGACGCGCAGCCGAATCTCGATCTGTTTCAGTCCAGCGTCGATGATCTGATCGTCGAAGGCGGGCGCGTTACCGGCGTGATGACGCAGATGGGCCTGCGCTTTGAGGCCGGTGCCACCGTGCTGACCACCGGCACTTTTTTGGGCGGCAAGATTCATATCGGCGCCGCCCAGCACGCGGGTGGCCGCGCGGGTGACGCGCCGTCGAACGCGCTGGCGGAGCGGCTGCGATCGCTGCCGCTGCGAGTCGATCGACTGAAGACGGGAACGCCACCGCGCATCGACGCGCGCAGCGTGGATTTTTCGGTGATGGAACCACAGCCCGGCGACGAGCCGCGGCCCACGATGTCGTTGGCCGGCTCGCCCGCCGATCATCCGCGCCAGGTGCCCTGTCACATCACCTATACCAACGCAGACACCCACGCGCTGATTCGCGCCGGACTCGATCGATCGCCGCTATTTTCTGGCCAGATCGAAGGCACCGGGCCGCGCTACTGTCCGTCGATCGAGGACAAGGTGGTGCGCTTTGCTGACCGCGACGCGCATCAGATCTTCGTCGAGCCCGAAGGCCTCGACGTAACAGAGCTCTATCCCAACGGCATCTCTACCAGCCTGCCGTTCGACGTTCAGTTCGCGCTGGTGCGCAGCATTCGCGGCTTTGAGTCAGCGCACATCACGCGACCGGGTTACGCGATCGAATACGACTTCTTCGATCCACGCGACCTGCAGTATTCGCTCGAGACCAAAGTGCTCGAGAATCTCTTTTTCGCCGGCCAGATCAACGGCACCACCGGCTACGAAGAGGCCGGCGCGCAGGGTTTGCTCGCGGGCCTGAACGCCGCGCGCAAGGTCGCAGGCAAGAGCCCCTGGTGGCCGCGGCGCGACGAGGCCTATCTCGGGGTCTTGATCGACGACCTGATTACGCATGGCACCAGCGAGCCGTATCGGATGTTCACGTCGCGGGCGGAATACAGGCTGCGCCTGCGCGAAGACAATGCCGACGCCCGGCTGACCCCCACCGGTATTGAGCTCGGACTGGTTGGCGACGAACAGCGCCGCGCGTTCGAACAGCGGCGTCGCAGCGTGGATGAAACGCGTGCGGCGCTCGACAAAGCCCTGCTGCGACCGAATGCTGCGCTCGCCGAAAAGCTCGGCGCGATGACGGGTGCGGCGATCTCGAAGGAGGTGCGGCTGGCCGAGTATCTGCGGCGCCCGGAGGTCGATGCGGCCGACGTCGCCGCCTGCTGTCCGGAACTGGACGCGACCGCGCTTGCCCAGTGCGCGATCGAGATCAAGTACGAAGGCTATATTCGCCGTCAGGAGGCCGAGATCGAACGCGTTAAGCGTCACGACAGCATCGCGCTCGGCGACGCGCTGGATTATGCACGCATCGACGGACTGTCGAATGAACTGGTGGAGAAGCTCACCGCCGCTCGACCCGCAACGCTGGCCCTGGCGGCGCGCGTGCCCGGCATGACACCCGCCGCGCTGGCACTGCTGATGGCCCACGCCAAGCGTCCGCGGCGAGCGGCGTCGTGAGCGCGCTCGCGATGAGCGCTGACATCAGGGTTCAGGATCAGCTGCGGCAGTTCGAAACGCTGTTGCTGCGCTGGAACGCCAAGTTCAACCTGATCGGCCGCGGCGAAATCAACGCGGTGCGCGAGCGTCACATCGACGATGCGCTACATCTTGCGCCGTTACTCGTTGGGCCGCGCGTGGTCGATGTGGGTACGGGCGCAGGCCTGCCGGGACTTGTTCTCGCCATCGCGCGGGCAGAATTTGAGTTTCTGCTGCTCGAGCGCAGCGCGCGCAAGTGCGCGTTTCTCAATCGCGCCGTCGCAGAGCTTAGGCTTTCCAACGTGAGCGTGCTGTGCGTCGACTTCACGGCACCGGCAACGCAGGCGCCGTGCAACACGCTCGTCGCGCGCGCCGTCGCACCGCCCGATACGCTCTGGGCGCAGGCGTCGCACTGGCTTGTGCACGACGGGATTGCCCTGTTTCCCTGCGGTCCGAATACTCGCGATCGTCTGCCGCCGGGCGTGGACGCCGGCTGGCATGGCACAGAAAATGGCCGCGGCATACTCTGCCTGCGCGGCGGACCGAACGCGCCTGAGGTCGAATCGCGGGCCGACGTTGCAGCGATCCCGCCGCGAGATCGAGAGGGCTAGATGCGCGTTCTTGCGATAGCGAATCAGAAGGGCGGCGTCGGCAAGACCACCACCAGCGTCAATCTGGGCGCGGCGCTTGCCGAGCTCGGCGAGCGCGTGCTGCTGGTGGATTTGGATCCGCAGGGCAACGCGACCATGGGCTGCGGCTGCGACAAGAACAACGTCGAGCTGAACATTTACGACTGGCTGATGGCGGATCATCGACTCGAAGCGCTCGCGTTCGAGGCGCGATCCGGATTCCACGTCGTGCCGTCGAATACGGACCTCACTGCTGCCGAAGTCGAACTGATGCAGCAAAGTAATCGCGAACGGCGCCTCACAGAGCGGCTATCGCGTGACGCGCAGGGCTACGACACCGTGCTTATCGACTGCCCGCCGTCGCTCAACATACTGACGCTGAACGCACTGGTCGCGGCGCAGGGTGTGCTGATCCCTATGCAGTGCGAGTACTACGCACTGGAGGGGCTGAGCGCGCTGCTGACGACGATCGAAGGGGTTCGCGGGTCATTGAATCCGCAGCTTGCCATCGACGGCGTGCTGCGAACCATGTACGACCCGCGCAATAGTCTGACGCGCGAGGTGTCGCGCCAGCTGCTCGATCATTTCGGCGATGCCGTGTTCCGCACCGTGATTCCGCGCAATGTGCGGCTGGCGGAGGCCCCCAGTCACGGCTTGCCGGTGCTGTACTATGATCGCCAATCACGCGGTGCGCTCGCCTATATGGCACTGGCGGGAGAGCTGCGCAAGAAACGTGAACGGTCAGTAGCGGGCGCGACGTCGACCGTCACCAGCGGTTAATGGCGGGCGGAGGCCGATGAGTGCGGCAGGTGATGCGGCAGGGAACTCAGCAGGCAACAGTAAGGCATGAGTAAACGCAAAGGCTTGGGTCGTGGACTGGATGCGCTGTTGGCGGGCAGCCAGCAGGCGCGTCCGCTTCCACCCGACACGACAACGTCAACGCCCGATGCTGCGACAGAGCAAGCCGCCAAGGCCACCGCACCTGCAGCGCGGGACGTCCCAGGCACCGACCCGGGGATACCCACCGACGGGCTGGGCGATGTGCCGATCGACCAGATCTATCAGGGCCGCTATCAGCCGCGGCGGGTGTTCGAAGAATCCGCGCTCGAGGACCTGGCTCAGTCGATTCGCGCGCAGGGCCTGATGCAGCCCATCGTGCTGCGCGCGCGCGCGGAAGGCGGCTACGAGATCGTCGCCGGGGAGCGTCGTTGGCGCGCCGCCCAGATTGCGGGGCTGACCCGCATCCCGGCGCTGGTGCGCGAGATCGATGACGAGCACGCGATGGCGATGGGCCTCATCGAGAATATTCAGCGCGAGGACCTGAACCCGCTGGAACAGGCGCTCGCGATGCAGCGACTGCGAGACGAGTTCGAGCTCACCCAACAGCAAATCGCCGACATGCTGGGCAAGAGTCGGGTTGCCGTCGCCAACATGCTGCGGCTGTTGAATCTCGCTCCCGGTGCCCGTGCCGCGCTCGAGGCGGGCGAACTGGAAATGGGGCACGCCCGCGCGCTGCTGGCGCTCGAGCCTGCGCTGCAGGATCAGCTCGCCCGCGAGGTGGCGGCCCGGGCGCTTACCGTTCGCGCCACGGAACAGCGGGTGCGGCGGCTGCATAGTCAGACGCGCGACCGGGACGCGGGCGGCGATGGGGCGAAGGGAAAGGATGCTGACACCCGCAATCTGGAGCGCGAGCTCTCCGATAAGCTGGGTGCGCCCGTCGCGCTTGAGGCGACCCGCGGGGGCGGTGGGCGCCTGACGATTCGCTACACCTCCCTCGATGAGTTGGACGGCATTCTCAGCCATCTACGCAAGTAAGCGAGCAGCTCTCAGGTACGTCAAAGAAAGTCGCCAAAAGCGCGACTTTGGTGCCATCTTTCGTTGCGCCCTCAATTGAAGCACCCATATCGCGTCCCTATAATGTGCGCCGCTTTGATCCGTGCCCCCGCTCAAACGGCCTGCAACATCGAACCTATGTCGTCTGTTCTCACATCTGCCGCGCCGCGTCCGGCTCGGGTCTGGAACGTGCCTCAGCGCGTCCTGCTGGCGCAGGCGGCGACGGGTCTGGTGGTTGCGATGGCGGTATCGATTTGGGGTCTGGAGCAAGGGATCGCTGCGCTGGTCGGGCTTGCCTGCGTGCTCGCACCCAACGCGCTGCTCGCGCGGCAGCTACAGCGCGGCGGTGACGCGCACAGGCTGCTGCTGCAGGGCCTCGTCAAGTTCGCCGCCACCGTGCTGCTGCTGGTGATTGCGCTGAAGTGGCTGCGTCCCGAGGCGCCCGGTTTTTTCGCGGGATTCGGTGCAGCGGTGCTGGCGCAGGTGTTTGCGCCGCTTGGCATTCGCTCACCTACACTTGCGACAGTGCCGCAGATTGACAGCGATGATGAGCAGCGCGGCGGCGACGCGGCCGTGCGGCGCGCACACGACAACTCGACCGTAGACGCGTAACTAGGACGAACGGGCATGGCATCCGATACCTCGGCTGGATACATCGAGCATCATCTGACCAACCTCACCTTTGGTCAGCATCCCGACGGTAGCTGGGGTTTCGCGCACAGCGGCGCGGAGGCGGCGCAGATGGGGTTCTGGTCGATCAACGTCGACAGCATGGGCTGGTCCATCCTGCTGGGCGCCTTCTTTCTCTGGCTGTTCCGACGGGCAGCATCCAACGCGACGGCCGGCGTGCCGGGCGCGTTCCAAAACGGCGTCGAGATGGTGATCGAATTCATCGACGACACCGTCAGCACGATCTTCAGTCACAACAACCCGCTGATCGCACCCATGGCCCTGACGATATTCGTCTGGGTCTTCTTCATGAACCTGATGGACCTGATACCGGTCGACTGGATACCCGAGCTGGCCGTGGCCGCGGGCATCAGCCACATGAAGGTGGTACCCAGCACCGATCCGAACATCACCATGGCCATGGCGCTTACCGTGTTCGGCTTCATCATCTACTACAGCATCAAGCACAAGGGCTTCGGTGGTTTCTTTGCGGAGCTCGCGTTTCATCCGTTTCCGAAGTGGATGTTCCCGGTCAACCTTTTTCTTGAGTCGGTCACTCTGATCGCGAAGCCGATTTCGCTGGGTCTGCGATTGTTCGGCAACATGTATGCGGGCGAGATGATCTTCGTCCTGATCGCTATTCTGTTCGGTGCCGGGATCGTCTGGGCTGGAGTCGCCGGACTGATGCAACTCGTGTGGGCTCTGTTCCACGTGCTTATCATTTCCTTGCAAGCCTTCATCTTCGCGGTGCTGACGGTCGTTTACATGACCCAGGCCCACGATCATGAAGAACACTAAGAAAACGGGAGACCCCCAATGGAATTAGAAGTCCTCAAGTACGTCGCCGGCGCACTCTTTATGGGCCTCGGTGCAATCGGCGCTGCTGTGGGCGTTGGCGTCCTCGGCGGTAAGTACCTGGAAGGCGTCGCGCGCCAGCCGGAACTGCTGCCGATGCTGCGGACTCAGCTCTTCATCGTTCTCGGCCTCGTCGACGCCGTGCCGATGATCGCGGTCGGTATCGGCCTGTACGTCGTATTTGCGGTCTAACGCGCTTCAGGTCGCAACCCGACCTGGCCCGTTAGTGATGCATCCCGGACGCATGAGGTTTCAGCGATGAATATCAACGCGACCCTGATTGGACAGACGATCACGTTCTTCGTCTTCCTGTGGATCTGCTACAAGTACATATGGCCGGTGCTCACCGAGGCCATGCGCGAGCGGCAAAAGAACATTGCCGAAGGTCTCGCGGCCGCGGAACGCGCGGAGAAAAATCTCGCGCAGGCGAAGGACCAGGTCGAGGCAGAGCTCGCGAAGGCCAAAGAAGAGGCCGCCGGCATTCTCGATCAGGCCCGCCAGCGCGCCGCCGCGATGGTCGAAGAAGCAAAGAACGAAGCCCGCACGGAAGGCGAACGCCTGAAGGAGGCGGCGCAGGCCGAGATCGCGCAGGAGGTCAACCGCGCCAAAGAGAGCCTGCGTGCGCAGGTCGCGACGCTGTCGATCGCGGGCGCCGAGCAGGTGCTCGGGGCGTCGGTCGATGCCAGCGCCCATGGCGCGCTGCTCGACAAGCTGGCAGCTGAGCTGTAATGGCTGAGAACGCGACCATGGCCCGGCCCTACGCGAGCGCGGCGTTTGACGTGGCGAAGGGTTCGCAGGAACTCGGCCGCTGGTCCCGCGCACTGGGGTTCCTCGCGGCTGCCTGCGACCAGGCCTCTGTGCGCGAACTGTTCGAGTCGCCCAACTTCGACGCGCCAGTCAAGGCGCAGAAGCTGATCGACGTGGTGGCGGACGAGCTCGATGACCGGACGCGCCGTTTCGTACAGGTCCTGGCGAGCAACAAGCGCCTGGCGCTGCTGCCAGAGATCAGCACCCAGTTCGAGATTCTGCGAGCGGCGGAAGAACAGCAGATCGACGTGCACGTGACCTCCGCGCAGGCGCTGACGCCGGAGCAAGAGCTGCTCTTGTCCGAGGCGCTGTACCGCAAGTTTCAGCGCAAGATCAATATGACGCACGACGTCGATGCCGAGCTGCTCGGCGGCGCGGTCATTCGCGCGGGCGATACGGTGATCGACGGCAGCCTCAGCGGCAGGCTGCGCAAGCTGGCCGAAACGGTGCTGAACTAGCGGCCGCCGGCAGCGAAGACAACGAACGCACTGGGCGCGAAAGCCGCGCGCAGTCGGTACAGCGGCGACTGCCACGGGTACAGCGGTCAAGGTAAGTCAAGGTAAATGGAAGGGCGCTTGGCGCTCGATGCGAGACAACAATGCAACAACTGAATCCTTCCGAAATCACCGACATCATCAAGAGTCGGATCGAGAACCTCGATGTTCGCAGCGAGGCCCAGAACGAAGGGACGATCGTCGGGGTATCGGACGGTATCGTTCGTATTCACGGTCTGGCCGATGCGAAATACGGCGAGATGATCGAGTTCGACGGCGGTCTGTACGGTATGGCGCTGAACCTGGAGCGCGACTCCGTCGGCGTCGTCGTGCTGGGTGACTACGAGGGCCTCTCAGAAGGGCAGACGGCGCGCTGCACCAACCGCATTCTCGAGGTTCCGGTTGGCCGCGAGCTGCTGGGTCGCGTGGTGGATCCGCTCGGCAACCCGATCGACGGCAAAGGGCCGACGGGTGCCACCGGTTCGTCTCCCATCGAAAAAGTCGCGCCCGGCGTGATCGACCGGCAGTCGGTCGACCAGCCCGTTCAGATCGGCTGTAAGGCGATCGACGCGATGGTGCCCATCGGACGCGGCCAGCGTGAGCTGATCATCGGCGACCGCCAGATTGGCAAGACCGCCATCGCGGTCGACGCGATCATCAACCAGAAAGATTCCGGTATTAAGTGTATCTACGTTGCGATCGGCCAGAAGATGTCGACGATCGCGAACATCGTCCGCACGCTGGAAGAGCACGGCGCGATGGACAACACCATCGTTGTCGCAGCCGGCGCTTCTGACCCCGCGCCCATGCAGTTCATCGCGCCCTATTCGGGCTGTGCCATGGGCGAGTTCTTCCGCGACAGCGGTGAAGACGCGCTGATTATTTACGATGACCTTACCAAGCAGGCCTGGGCCTATCGACAGATCTCGCTGCTGCTCAAGCGGCCGCCGGGTCGCGAGGCTTACCCGGGTGACGTCTTCTACCTGCACTCGCGTCTGCTCGAGCGCGCCGCGCGCGTGAACGAGGACTACGTGAAGTCCATCTCCGGCGTCGAGGGTAAGACCGGCTCGCTCACCGCGCTGCCGATCATCGAGACCCAGGCCGGTGACGTCTCCGCGTTCGTACCGACCAACGTGATCTCGATTACCGACGGACAGATCTTCCTCGAGACCCAGCGCTTCAACTCGGGCATTCGCCCGGCGATGTCGCCGGGAACCTCGGTATCCCGAGTAGGCGGTTCCGCGCAGGTGCCGTTCATGAAGAAGATCTCCGGCGGGGTGAAGCTCGCGCTCGCGCAGTACCGCGAACTGGCGGCCTTCTCGCAGTTCGCTTCGGACCTGGACGACGCCACCCGCCGTCAGCTCGAGCACGGTCAGCGTGTTGAAGAGCTGATGAAGCAGAAGCAATACGCGCCGATGTCCGTGGCGGAGATGGGCACCGTGCTGTTCGCCGCCAACGAGGGTTATCTGGAAGACGTCGACGTCAACAAGGTGCTCGACTTCGAAGCGGCGCTGGTCAGCTTCATGCGCAGCGAGTACGGCGAGTTCATGGACGACATCAACGCCAACGGTACCTACAACGATGACGTCGTGAGCACGCTCAAAGCGGCTATCGAGAAATTCAAGAGCACTCAGAGCTACTAGGTCCCTAGCAAGAGCGCTTAAGAAAGAGGCGAATCATGGCCGTTGGCAAGGAAATCAAAACCAAGATCGGCAGCGTGCAGAACACGCAGAAGATCACCTCGGCGATGCAGATGGTGGCGGCGAGCAAGATGCGCCGCACCCAGGAGCGCATGCGCGAGGGCAAGCCGTATGCCGCGCGCATCCGTGCGATGATCGGCCACCTGGCTAATTCGAACCCCGAGTACAAGCACGCTTACATGGCCGAGCGCGACGTGAAGCGGATTGGCTATCTGGTCGTTAGCTCAGACAAAGGTCTGTGCGGCGGCCTCAACGTCAACCTGTTCCGTCAGCTCGTACGCGAGATGGGAACCTGGGAAGGCAAGGGCGTCGAGATCGATCTGGGCCTGATCGGCAAGAAGGCCGTCAGCTTCTTTCGTTCGTTCGGCGGCAACGTGGTCACGACGGTCGTCGACGTCGGCGAGACGCCGTCGGTCGAGGATCTGATCGGTAGCCTGAAAGTCATGCTGGATGCCTTCGAAGAGGGCCGCATCGACAAGCTGTTCATCATCTCCAACGACTTCGTCAACACCATGACCCAGGCGCCGGAGATTCGTCAGCTGTTGCCGCTGGAACCGGAAGACGACGACAGCTACCAGCATCGCTGGGACTACATCTACGAGCCCGACGCACGGCAGCTAATTGAAGGGCTTGTCACTCGCTTCGTCGAGTCCCAGGTCTATCAGGCGGTCGTGGAAAACGGCGCCTGCGAGCAGGCGGCGAAAATGATCGCGATGAAAAACGCGACGGAAAATGCAGAGAAGCTCGTAGAGGAGCTGACGCTCATCTACAACAACGCGCGCCAGGCGGCGATTACGCAAGAGATCTCCGAGATCGTGGGTGGCGCGGCCGCGGTATAGCGCCCGCTGGCAAGACAAGTTTCAGGATTCGCAGGCGAGGTTGTAGCCGCGAATCGCAAGAGTTCGGATCAACCGCGGCAGGAGTCGCGTTAGAGAGGCGAGAAGCAACATGAGTGGTCAAATCGTTCAGATCATCGGCGCGGTCATCGACGTCGAATTCGACCGGGATGAAGTGCCCAAGGTTTACGACGCGCTCACCGTGCCCAGCGCGGGTCTGACGCTGGAGGTGCAGCAGCAGCTCGGCGACGGCGTCGTTCGCTGCATCGCCATGGGTGTATCGGACGGCGTCAGCCGCGGCCTCGAAGTGATCAACACGGGCGCGCCGATCTCTATTCCGGTCGGTGAAGAGACCCTGGGTCGCATCCTCGACGTGCTGGGCAATCCGATCGACCAGAAGGGTCCGGTCAACGCCCAGGAAACGATGCCGATCCACCGCAAGGCGCCGAAGTACGAAGATCAGAAAGGCGGCAACGAGCTGCTGGAAACCGGCATCAAGGTGATCGACCTGATCTGCCCGTTCGCGAAAGGCGGTAAGGTCGGCCTGTTCGGCGGCGCCGGCGTCGGCAAGACCGTCACCATGCTGGAGCTGATTCGTAACATCGCCATCGAGCACTCGGGCCTGTCGGTGTTCGCCGGCGTCGGCGAGCGCACCCGCGAGGGCAACGACTTCTACTACGAGATGGAAGAGGCCGAAGTACTCGACAAGATCTCGCTGGTCTTCGGTCAGATGAACGAGCCGCCCGGCAACCGCCTGCGCGTGGCGCTGACCGGCCTGACCCTGGCCGAGAAGTTCCGCGACGAAGGCCGCGACGTACTGCTGTTCATCGACAACATCTACCGCTACACGCTTGCGGGCACCGAGGTGTCGGCGCTGCTCGGTCGCATGCCCTCGGCGGTGGGTTACCAGCCGAACCTCGCGGAAGAGATGGGCGTGCTGCAGGAGCGCATCACCACGACCAAGACGGGTTCTATCACCTCGGTCCAGGCCGTCTACGTTCCGGCGGATGACCTCACCGACCCGTCGCCCGCGACGACCTTCGCGCACCTGGACTCTACGGTCACCCTGTCGCGCGCCATCACCGACCTGGGTATTTACCCGGCGGTCGATCCGCTCGACTCCACCAGCCGGCAGCTTGATCCGCTGGTCGTCGGCGAAGAACACTACAGCGTCGCCCAGGAAGTTGCGCAGACGCTGCAGCGGTATCAGGAACTGAAAGACATCATCGCCATTCTCGGCATGGACGAGCTATCCGAGGACGACAAGGCGCTCGTGTATCGGGCACGTCGGATGCAGAAGTTCTTCAGCCAGCCGTTCTTCGTCGCGCAGCAGTTCACCGGCAACGAAGGCAAGTTCGTCAGCCGCGAGGACACGGTGCGTTCGTTCCGCGAAATCCTCAACGGCGATCACGACACGCTGCCTGAAGATGCGTTTTACATGGTTGGCAGTATCGAAGAGGCCATCGAGAAGGCGAAGACGCTGTAATGGCTGCCTCGATGCAGTGCGACATCGTCAGCGCCGAGAAGGAAATCTTCTCGGGCCGCGTTGCGAAGCTGTCTGCCGTGGGCACCATCGGCGAACTCGGCATTCTGCCTGGACACGCGCCGCTGTTGACCGGCGTGCGACCCGGACCGATCCATCTGACGCTGGAAAACGGCGAAGACGAAGTCTTCTTTGCCTCCGGCGGGTTTCTGGAGGTCCAACCCGGCGTCGTTACGGTACTGGCCGATACCGCGCTGCGCGCTGAGGACATCGACGAGGCGGCAGCCGAACAGGCTAAGCAGGACGCCGAAAAGGCGCTGTCCGAAAACGCCTCCGAGTTCGATTACGGCCTCGCGCAGGCGCGACTGCTCGATGCGGCCGCGCAGCAGCGCACCCTCGAGGAACTGCGCAAGTACCGGCGCTGACGCCCAGCGCTGACCAGCGGGCGGCTCGTCGGCTGCCCGCGCCCCGTGCGGTCGCTATCCGGCCGCGGCCCACCTACCATCTCTTCGCACCTCTGAGCCTGCCGCCGTGCGTATCCTGATCGGCGGCGCGGGCGGTGTGCTCGCGCAGCAGCTGATTCCCGTTCTGGCAGGTCGTGGACACGAGCTGTATGGCCTGATGCGCGAGCCGCGCGACATTCCCGGGTTGCGTCGCATCGGCACGCTCGCGGATCTGCAAAGACTGCTCGACGGCGTCGACTGCGTTCTGAACCTCGCCAAGGCCAATGCCCGACGGGACGCGCACGGCACGGACGTCGCGCTGCCCGTTACCCTGCTGCAGGCCGCCGCGGCCGCCGGCGCCGGTCGCTTCGTGCAGTTCAGTTCCATCAAGGCGCTCGCGGACGAATCTCATGCGCAGCCGCTGGACCTCGACGCCGTACCAGCCCCCACTAGCGACTACGGCCGACGCAAGCTCGCCACCGAGCGCGCGCTGCGCGAGCATGCGGCGCTCGAGCGCGTCGAGCTCGATCTGCTGCGGCTGCCTATGGTGTTTGGCGCGCCGGCCGCGGGGAACTACGCGCTGCTGCGTTCGGCCGTTGCGCGTGGCCTGCCGCTGCCGGCTGGCAGGGACAACCGCCGCAGCACGCTGTACGCGGGCAACCTCACCGATTTCGTCGCGTGCCTGCTGGACGAAACGCCGCGCCCCGGTTGTCGGCTGATGCATCTGTGCGACCCCGAGGCCCTGTCGACCGCGGATTTTGTGCGCGCCCTGAGTGCGGCGCTCGGGCGACCGGCGCGGGTGATCGGGATGTCAACGCGCTGGGCGAGCCGACTGGGTGGCGTGCCGCTGTTGGGCTCCGTGGTCGAGCGCCTGTGCGGATCGCTGACGTTGGTGCCCGGCGGCCTCGGCGATTGGCAGGCGCCCTACACGACCGAAGCCGCGCTGCGCGCGCTGGAGGCAGGCGCGCGTCCGGATTGAGGCGCTCGATGTTGGCCGCGCAGCTCGGCACGGCTGGCCTTCAAAACGACCCGGCCGCTAGTGAAGACGGGTTCGCGGCCTAGTCGCGGCCGCGCAGCAGGCGTGCCAAGCGTCGACCGACGCCGCGAACGCCTTCGGTGCGGTAGACGTGCAGCGCGGTTTCGTACGAACCGCGGCGCAGCAGGTGCCAGCGGACGCTGCGGGGGCCGATGATGGGTTCCGGCGGCGGGTCCGTGTCGGTGGCGCCGGTCGCTCGCGCCTGGCGCTGGGCGCTGGCCGCCGCGATCGCGGACCGCCAGGCGTCGCCACTGACGCCCGGGTGATGATCGCGCAGTACGCGATTGCGGGCGGCGTCCGCGAGCGACTCGCGCAATTCGGCGTCGCCGACCAGCCGTGCGATCGCGTCGAACCACGCATTGGCTGAGGTGCCGTCACTTTCGGAACCTTCGTCCACCAACAGCCCCTCTACGCCGTCCTCCAGGGCGCTGCTGTACGGCGTGACGCGAGAACAGATACAGGGTACGCCGGCGAGCGCGTAGTCGTAGAACTTGATCGCGCTCTTGCAGCGGTTGAAGTCCGTGTCGTCCAGAGGCAGCAGGGCGATGGTGTCATCGCGGCTGGCGATGTACGCCTTGAACTGATCCAGCGGCATGACGTCCGCGATCGCAATCGGCAGCCCAAGACCGCGCAGCATGTGCCCGGGCGGACCGATGCCGACCAGCTCGATTGCCGGGGTGCCGCCCCGCGTCGTCAGCGCCGTGATGCGGCGCAGGGCGGGCGCCAGCATCTCGACGGTAACGCTGTCGGAGCTCGCGACGATCACCCGAACCGGCGCGCGACCGGGATGACGAATGGGGCGCTCGCCGCTCCAGGCGGTATTCGGCGTAATCACCAGCGGTGGCGCGGTCTTCCCCGCTTCGCGCAGGCGCTGCTGGATGGCGTCAGCCAGATCGGGCGTCGACACGCTAATCGCGTCGACTGTGGTCAGCAGCTCGAGCAAGAGCGGCCGCATCGCCTCGCAGTGACGGTGTGCGCCCAGATGTTCCGGCACATCGAGCAGCAGGTCATCGATGTCGAACACGACAGGCACGCCGCGAGCCTGCAGGGCTCGGGTCAGGGTCAGCGTCTCCTCGTCGGCCTCGCGCTGCAGCACGGCGACCTCGGCCCAGTCGATATCGGCGGACTGCGGATCGCGCAGCGATCCCAGCCTTAGCGTCGCGCCGCGCTGCTCTGCGTAGGCGCGCAGGGGATCCTGCAGCCGTATGCGGTACAGGTTGGACGACGCCAGCGGCGGCAGACACAGCAGCCGCTGGGGTTCGCGGAAACCCTCATGGGCAGGTGCGCGGTGTGCGCGCAGCAGGCTGACAAACTGAAAGGCCTCGGCGTCCGGATCGTTGACCCAATCGGCGGCGACGCGGGCTAGCTTAGGGTCGACATCGATACCGGCGAGCTCAGCCGGCAGCGTGATCGCCGAGAAGCGCTCGGCCTGCAACCCGCAGCGTTCCACCAGATCGAGCAGACTCGCGCGCGTGAAAAAACGCAGATGGGTGCGATCGAGAATGCCGCGATCGCTGTACTGCCAGCGGCCCGCCAGCAGCATCAGGCGCACCGGCCCGTAGGCGACGTTTGGGATGCTAAGCGCGATGGCGCCGTCCGGTGCGAGGCGCGACCTGCAGGCGCGCAGCACGGCTTCCGGTTCGACGAGATGTTCGAGGACGTCACCGAGCACGATGACGTCGAAGCGCTCGTCGGCCGTGTCCTCGTCCAGCAGAAACGCCTCGATGTTGGCACAGCTGACGCGATCAAGCTGCGCGCGCGCGGCGTCTGCGGCCACGGGATCGGGCTCGACCCCCCAGACGCTGTGTCCCTCCGTGCGCAGGGCGGCGCCGAAGTAGCCGCTGGCGCAGCCGACCTCCAGCACCCGCAGCGACCGCGTTGCCGCGAACCCACGAACGTAGCGCACGACGCGCGTGTGGGAGTTGTTGTCGACGCGCAGATCGACTCGCGGCGTCGGCGCGGCGTCAGAACCGGACGAGGTCGCGGGGTCGGCGCTTGGAGCCGCGGTTGACCCCTGCTCGGCGAACCGAGTCTCCAGCCGCGCCTGCGTGGCGGCGAGCTGCGTCGAGTCTGACGCGCCCTGCAGTCTTGCGTCGGCCCGCTTCACGGCCGCGGCGGCGCGCCCGTTGGCGGCGATGCTCGCCTCGATCGCGGCGTCTTTGGCGCGCAGTTGGCGCGCCGCCTCCAGATGGCTAGCCTCCAGCGCGCGCTGGCCGCTGTCGTGCGCCGCCAGCACCCGGTGCCACAGGGGATTCGCCTCGAGCTTGTTGCCCAGGCTGTCGAGCCGCGCCCGATGCTGCGCGGTGTCGCTGTCTGCGAGCAGGTTGAGCGTTGCGGCGAGGGCCCGCGTGAGGGGCTGCAGGCTGCGATCCCGGCCGCTGTGTCGACGCAGCTCGGGTGCGACGACCCTGGCCGCCGCCGGCCGATAGGCGGCGCCCGTCCAGTCCGCGATCTCGCGTAACGTGCGGGTGGGATCCCGTAGCAGCGCCTCGTAGCGCACGAAGCGTCGGGGCTGGCCGCGAGATGTGCGTTCCGCCGCCAGCGCGTGCTGCAGCCAGAGAAACTCCGCGTGGGCGGCTGGCAGGTTGTCGCGAGCTATCAGCGAGTCGATGGCGGCGGCCGGTTCGCGCAGGCAGATGATCACGGCTGCGCCCGGCGCCGCGCGGAGCCACAGCGGCAGCAGCAGGCACAGCCGCGGATCCTTGATGAACCAGGCGGGGTGTTCGAGCCGCGCATCGGCGAGCGCCTTGATGCGATCCGCGTGCGCGGCGCTCGCCGTGAGGTGCCAGTCCGCGGCGAGCGGCTGCGGCGAGCGCCAGTCGCGCCCGAGGTCGCGCAGAATCCGATCGTTCAGATCGACAATTAGCTGGTCTTCGAAAAAGCCGTTATCGTTGACCCCGGCGACCGCGGGCAGCAGCGGTGCACCGGGAAAGTAGCCCAGTTCCACCAGCGTGGCGGCGAGCGCCGAGGTGCCGGAGCGGTGTGGACCCGTGACCAGCAGTTGCCGCAGCGTCTGCCCCGCTGGGTGTTCGGACGGCCTCGCGCCGGCGCTGTCTTGTGCTGCGTGCGGCCGAGCGGTGACCGGATCTTCAGACGCATCGTCGGGCGTGGACATGGGCGTGCCGCTCGCTACTACTCAAGGGCCAATGTAGAAACGCCGTGAGCGCAACGCAACCCAAGCCCGTGTCGGTCGTCGTGGTGGCCTACGCCTCTGGTCCCATCCTCGCCGACAGCCTGCGACGGCTGGCCGCGGACCCTGCGGTCGGCCAGATCGTGTTGGTCGACAACGGCGACAGCCCGGCGAGTCGCGTCGCCGCCGATCTGCCGCTGCCGGCAGACGTCAGCGTCGAGGTGCTACGCGGCCATGGCAATGTCGGCTTCGCCGCGGGCTGCAATCTGGGGGCGACGCGGGCGACCGGCGAGTTTGTGCTGTTCAGCAATCCCGACTGTCTGTGGCCCGCGGGTGCACTGACTCGTCTGCTGGCCGCGCTCGATCCGCTGCCGTTGAATTCGCTGGTGAGTCCGCTGCTCGTTAATCTCGATCGCAGCGAGCAGCGCGGCGCCCGGCGCGCGGTGCCTACTCCCTGGCGCTCGCTGGTCGAGTGGCTGGGCCTGTATCGCATCGCGCCGCGGCATCCCTACTTCCGACAGTTCCGACGTGCGTGCCAGCAACGGGTCAATCGACTGCAGGAGCCCGTACCGACGCAGACGGTTCCGGTCGAGGTCACCAGCGGCGCTGCCATGCTGCTGCGCCGCGAGCTGTTCGCCGCTCTGGGCGGTTTCGACGAACGTTATTTCCTGCACGTCGAAGACATCGACCTGTGCGTCACGCTGCTGCAGCGCGGCGGACACCCTTACCTCGCACCGGCGGCGCGCGTGACCCACGTCGGCGGCTCTAGTCGGGTACATCCGCTGCGCGTCGAGTGGCACAAGGCGCGCGGCTTCGCCTACTACTTTGGCAAGCACTTCGCCGGACTCTATCCGCCGGGTGTCGTCGGCCTCGTGCGGGTACTGGTCTGGATCCGCTTTGCGGCGCGGCTGCCATCACTGGCGCTGTTTTCGGCACCCCCCGATCGGACGGAATCGCCGCTCGGGGTCATGCCGTGAATGCCGCGCAGCGCGCTTTGGCGTCGGGTGCTATCGCCGGCGGCGCCGCTCGGCCTCCGGTCGCGGCGCTGCTGGTTACGTTCAGGCCGGATCTCGACCGTCTCGAAGCCGCGCTGACCGCGGTGATGCCGCAGGTCGACCGGCTGATCGTCGTCGATAACAGCGAGACTTCCGAAGAGCGCGACGCGATCGTCGCCCGCCTGCCGGAAGGCTGTGAGTACATTGCACTCGGCGACAACCTGGGAATTGCCGCGGCGTACAACCGCGGCTGCGCGTTGGTTGACCGGGGCGCAGCCGGTACCCCCGACCCAGGCACCAGCGTGCTGCTGCTGGATCAGGACAGCGTCGCGTCATCCGGCATGGTCACGGCGCTCGCCCAGGCGCTCGCCCAGCCGGGCGTGGCGGCCTGCGGCCCGGTTTATCTCGACGCCGTGACGGGTCGCGGGCCGGTGGTGCTGCGCGCGGGTCTGTTTGGGTGGCGACGCTCGGCCGTTGGGCGCGCTCAGGGCGCGCCGGTGAACACGGAGAGCCTGATCTCTTCGGGTTCGCTCATTTCGGCAGCCGCGCGGCGCGAGCTGGGCGGCTTCGATGAGCGGCTGTTCATCGATCACGTCGACACGGACTGGTGTCTGCGCGCGCGCCGGCACGGCTATCGGCTGCTGTTGGTACCGGATGCCGGCATGCGGCATCGACTGGGCGATGAGCCGCAGCGCTTGCCGTGGCGTCGCGATCGAGCAGTGCCGCGACACGCGGCCCGGCGGCTGTACTTCATCGTTCGCAACGGCCTCTGGCTGATGCGCGGCGCGGCCGCGACCTGGGCGTGGCGCTGCAGCGAGCTGCGCAGGCTGGCGGCGTTCGCCGTGCTCGCCGCGCTGGATGCAGAACGCGCGCCGCGTCTGCGCAGCTGGCTGCGCGGCGTGCGCGACGGGCTGGGCGGGCATCCCGCGATCGCGCCCGCGCCTGCGAGCGATGCGTCATTGGTCCGCGGGACACGGTAGGGGACCGAAGGGTACAAGCGTGCGCGTTCTTCAGTAGGATGCGCGGATGGCAGCGGAGGCCGACAACACCGGAGGACAGTTCACGACAGCGAAGCTGCAATCGCTGCTGAAGGCGCGCACTAACCCGGCCGTCGGCAGTCGCCAGCAGCTCGTCGATGCGCTGCATGCGCGCGGCATCAGTATAAGTCTGCACGGCGTTGCCGCCTGGTTTCGGCGCGTGGACTCGAACTACAACCAGCCGCGCGAGTCGCTGTCGCCAATCGCGCCGAGTTATGCGCTTCCCGACAGACACTGGCGCGCTTTGTGTGAGCTGTTTGATATCCCCATGGATCGGCTCACGCTCAGCGACGCCGAGTTCGAACGACACTGCCTAAGCGAACAGGCACAGAACACCGAGCCGCGGCCGGTGCGCGCGTTCGACGCGACACCCGCGGATTCGCTGCCCGGTCGCGAGAGGGTTTGGAGCACGCTCGCCGAAGCGCTGCTTGGCGTGGTCGCCGAAGAAGAGCAGAACTCCGAACAGGAAAAGAGAGCGCGCGTTGTATTGCTGGAAGGCGCGGCCGGACTCGGCAAAACCAGCCTTGTGCGCCTGCTCGCGGAGCGCGCCGGCGCGGCCGGCATTACCTGTCTCTCCGCGTCCTGCGAAGATGCTCAGGAAATTCCTTTTCTGCCGCTGCTCGACCTGCTGCGTTTCAAGATGGCCGATGTTGCGAGACACGGCGAGCTGCCGCTGCGTCTCGCCGAAGAGATTGTTGCGGTGCTGGACGGTTCCGCCGCGACGGCCGATTCGCGCGATCTGTTTCTGAAAGGTACGCGTTTGCTCGCGGAGATCGCGGCGACGGGGCCGGTCATCGTCGTCGTGGATGATATGCACTGGGTCGACGTCGGGACGCGACGCCTGGTCGTCTATCTGTCGCGCTATCTGCAGCTGCACGCGCACCTGCCGGTCTTGATGGTTCTGGCCAGCCGACAGTTCGATGGTGCGTTTCTGCACCAGCTACCCACCGACGACCTGCGCGAGAGAATCGCGCTGACGCCGCTCGTTCGCTCGGACGCGCGCCGGCTGTTGGCGCGCGCGCTGGGGACTAGGCCCGGTCCCAAGCTGCTGGAGTTTGCCGACAGCGTGACGGAGGGCAGCCCGCTGTACTTGCAGCTACTCGCCGAGCATCTACTCGCGCAGGAGCAGCTCGAAACACGCGGCGCGACGATCGAACTGACGACCGCGGTCGAGCAGATTGGGCTACCGGAGACGCTGGATGGGTTCTACACGGCGCGCTTTCGCGACCTGCCGCCCAAGCCCGCGGAACTGATCGAGCTGATGGCCTGCGTTGGGCGCCGCAGCAACGGCGAGTTCCTGCAGCTGTTGAGTCAGGGTGACTCGATCGAGACCGTGCTCAAGGCCCTCGACACGGCGGAGCAGCAGGGCCTGCTGCGGCTGCGCAATGAACAGTTCGAGTTTACGCACTCGATGGCCCGGCACGGCATCTACGCGAGCATTCCCGAGGCGCGCCGCGCGCGGCTGCACGCCGACATCGCCGAGCGCGTCGACGCCACGCTGCTCGGTCGCTCGCATCACGCGATTATCGAGCTCGCGTACCACCGCGTGCGGGGCCGGCCCTATACGGACACCGCGCAGACGCTCGCCGCCTGCCTGTCTGCCGCCAGGATGACCTACGCGAGCAATGCCTGGCCCACCGTTGAGTTTTTCGCCAATGCCGGACTCGAGATCGACGAGACCAGCAGCGGTCTAACGGAGTCCGAGCGCGGCGAGCTGCTGCGACTGCGTGCGACCAGCCAGCACCAGACCGGCCGGCCGGAGGCGGCGTTGCGCAATCTCGACGCGGCGCTCGATGAGTTTCGTATCAGCCAGAACACGCTGGAGTATGCGCGCGCCCTGAACGACGTGGTGCGTATCCGCACGAACTTCGGCGCGGAGCGTGAGGCGGTCAGCGAGGCCGCCGCCGAGCTCGAGGCGCGCGTCGAGTCGATCTCCGCAACCGATCGCGATCTCGCCGCGTTCATGCTGGACACCGTGGCCACCTTTCATCTGGTCAACCGCGATTCGCACGGAGCGCTGCAGATATCCCAGCGCTATCTGGACGCGTATGGCGATGAGCTCGACAGCAAGCGCCTGGCGCTGGGTCGCGCGACGGCCGGCTTCGCGGGTCTGCAACATCTCGACGTACACGGCGCGATCGACAACCTCACGGAGGCGACGCGGCTCGCGCGGCGGCACGATGATCGACCGACCACCGCTCGTGCGCTGCAGCGGCTGGCGATTGCCCAGGTCATGCTCGGTCGTCTCGAAGACGTCCGGACGACATTCGCGGAACTGCGCGACATGGGCGACGCGGCGATGCTGACGGGCGAGTTTTCGATTCCCTGTCTCGCCGCCGGCCAGGCAGAGTTCATACGCGGCGATGCGGCGCGGGCGGGCGAGCTGGTCGAGGAGGGGCTCGATCAGGCCCACGCGAGCGGCTATTGGCACATGGAGTCGTCGCTCTTGAGCCTGCAGGCGGCGCTGGCGTTGACGACGGACAGTCACGAGGGATACGCCGCCGCTTTGCGTGCGCTGGAGGGAGACCGGCCGAGTCGCACCGCGGCCTCGCTGCGCGCGTTCGCACGCGCGCGCTTCGATACCGACGCCGCCACGACGGCGGCAGAGCGCCCGACGACACAAGCGTCCGGGATGTCGACCGAATCAGCGCTGAGCGCGCCCGAGTTTGCGCGCCTGACGTTGATCACCGACGCGGCGCTGGCGGCGGACGACCTGCAAACTCAGAGAGCCGCGGTCGAGCGGCTAACGCCGCTGGCCGAAGCCGGTGTGATGTTTCCGCTCGGCGTGCCGCTGCTGCTGCCCGAGCTGCTTGCACGGCTCCAACGTTCGCTCGGCGCGCCGGACGAGGCGCGCTATCAGCAGCGCCGTGCGCAGGAGTTTGCGCGCCAGAATCGGTTGCGTCCCGACACCCCTGCCGCAAAGCTGTGGCCGGGGCTGTTCGAGTCGGTTTGAGACGGCGACGCGGTTGTCGCCCTAGCCCTTGAGGCGGACTTCCTGCACGCCCTTGAACATCTTCTTCTGCAGCTTCGGCGGAGTTTCCTTGTTGCCGCCCCAGTGCTTCACGAACGGTTCGCGCATGTCGGCGATCGCGCCGTCGCTCGCTGTCACCCAGACATCCTCGTCGATCTTTTCGAGGTCGTCGTTCATGGGCGGCGGCGGCGTCGCGATGAACAGATTGATCTGATTCGGGCAGGCTTCGACGATGCCCTGAAACTGATTGCCCGTGCACAGCCAGGCGCTGACGATCGGCAGCGGATTGTTCTTCTTCGCGCCGGCGAGCTTGAGTGCGCGAACAGCCGCCTGCTTGACGATCTCTTCCTTGTTCTTGATCAGAGGCCAATAGGCGGGCGGTTCATTGCCGAACCAGTCGTCCTCGATGTGCTTCTGCTGCACGCGGGTGATGATCTTGTAGTTGCGCAGAATGGTCGCGACCTTGGAGTTCTTTTTCGAAAACTCCGCGATCAGGTCTGCGTAGGGTACGTCGGGCTGGGCGAAAAACGCGTCGAGTGCGCGAAAAACTTCGCCTTTGCCGTAGATGGTAGCGGTCATGACTGGCATGTCGATCTCCTTTTCTAGTTTCAAGCAACGGCTGACTGCCGAATGAAACCGTTGCAATCCATGCGTGTCGTGAGCAAACAGTTTGCTTATCCCGAGATCGCTGCGCTGCAGGATGCTCGCGGCTCGCGGACGTGCTCTCGACCTAACAGAGCCTAACGAGCGCGGTTTGCCTCAAGGCTGCGCTGGTTCACGTTTTGCTCCCGATTTACAAATGACCGCCTAGCTTACCGTCTGTGATTGGCTGCGCGTGGATTTCGTTTCGGCATCGCGCGTCACCGTTACATTCTCACCGACGGGCATCACACCTTTTTCCGGGCTCGACCCCTATAATTCGACGCTCTGATGGGTCCCGATTTCGAGGTCGTCGATGATCGCCAATAACGCACTCGAGGTCGTCGTGCTCGCGGCGGGCAAGGGCACGCGCATGCGTTCGGCCCTGCCGAAAGTGCTGCACGACCTCGCTGGTCGGACGATGCTTGGTCACGTGCTGCACACGGCTGCCGCGCTGCAACCCCAGGCGGTTCACGTCGTTGTGGGTCACGGTGCCGACGTTGTTCGCGAACGCTTTGGCGATACCAACGTGAATTGGGTCGTGCAGGAGCAGCAGCTTGGCACGGGCCACGCGGTGGCGCAGGCGCTGCCGGCGGTTGCCGAGGCGGCCCACGTGCTGGTGCTCTACGGCGACGTGCCGCTGACGCCGGTTACCCTGCTGCAGCAGTGTTTCGCGGCGGCGCAAGCGGGTCCCGCGTTGATCACGGCGCGCATGCCGGACCCAGCCCAGCTCGGCCGCATCGTGCGCAGCGCGGCGGGCGACGTGGAACGTATCGTCGAATACAAGGACGCGAGCGATGCCGAACGCGCCATCGACGAAATCAACTCTGGCATTCTCTGCGCCTCCGCCGACTTTCTGCGCGATCATCTGAATCGCCTCGACAGCGACAACGCCCAGGGCGAGTACTATCTTACGGATGTCATTGGCAGCGCGGTGGCTGACGGCCTGCCCGTCACCGCGGTGGTGGCCGAGGAACCGCTCGACGTCGCCGGGGTCAACGATCGCGTGCAGCTTGCTGAGCTCGAGCGCGAGTATCAGGCGCGGGCGGCTGTCGAGCTCATGCGCGGCGGCGCGACGCTCCGCGATCCTGCGCGGATCGACGTCCGCGGCACGGTGCGCACCGGCAGCGACTGTCTGATCGATATCAATGCCGTGTTCGAAGGTGACGTGGTTCTCGGCAACGACGTGACCATCGGCCCGAACTGCGTCCTTGTCGACGCCGAGATTGGCAGCGGCACGGTCGTGCACGCGAACACGGTGGTCGAGGGTGCGCATATCGGTGAACGCTGCAGCATCGGACCCTTCGCGCGAATTCGCCCAGGATCCGAGTTTGCGGAAGGGGTCAAGGTCGGTAACTTCGTCGAGACCAAGAAGAGCCGGTTGGCGGCCGGTGCCAAGGCTAATCATCTTGCCTATCTGGGCGATGCGACCATCGGCGAGAGCGTCAACATCGGCGCGGGCACCATCACCTGCAATTACGATGGCATCAACAAACATCGCACGGAAATCGGCGATGATGTGTTTGTCGGTACCAACGCGACGCTCGTTGCGCCGCTGAGCCTGGGCGACGGCGCCTTTGTCGCCGCCGGCTCGACGGTCACGACGCGCGTGGGCGACGGCAGCCTTGCGGTGGGCCGTGCGCGACAGCGCAACATCGACGGCTGGACGCGACCGGACAAGCGCGCCCCTACGGACACCGACGAGTCATCGCGCAACGGTAGCTGACATCGGCCTGCGACACCCGCAGCGCTGCAACGGACAACAATAGGGCCCAGTAGTATTCATGTGTGGCATCGTTGGAGCGGCGGCGCGCCGAGAAGTACCGGAGATTCTCCTCGAGGGCCTGCAGCGCCTTGAGTATCGGGGCTATGACTCCGCTGGGCTTGCCGTGCTGGAAGACGCCGGTCTGCGGCGGCACCGCACGCTCGGTAAGGTGCGGGAACTGGTCGAGCGCTACGAGCGCGAGCCGCTGGTCGGCCGCGTCGGCATTGCGCACACGCGCTGGGCGACCCACGGCCAGCCGTCTGAGCAGAACGCGCATCCGCACATGTCCGGACAGCGGGTCAGCCTTGCGCACAACGGCATCATCGAAAACTACGAGGTGCTGCGCGAGGAGCTGATCAACTGCGGCTATGAGTTCTCGTCGCAGACCGACTCTGAGGTCATCGTCCATCTGATCGATTCTTTTCTGCGTCGCGGCGAAGATCTGCTGGGCGCGGTTAAATCGACGATAAAGCGGCTCTCCGGCGCCTACGCCATCTGCGTGATCTCCGCGGACGAGCCCGACTGCATCATCGCCGCGCGCGAAGGCAGCCCGCTGGTGGTTGGCAAGGGTATTGGCGAGAATTTCCTCGCCTCCGACGTGCTCGCGCTGAGGCCGGTTACCGATCGCTTCGTCTTTTTGGAAGAAGGCGACGTCGTAAAGCTGACCGCCAGCAACGTCCGCGTCTGGGATCGCGACGACAACGAGGTCGAGCGCGATGCGACGCGCGTGCAGATGCACGCGGAGGACACCGACAAGGGCAACTATCGCCATCACATGCTCAAAGAGATCCACGAGCAGCCGCGCGTCATGCGCGCCACGCTCGAGGGTCGGATCGGCACGCGTCGCGTGCTGGAAGAATCGTTCGGCGCCAACGCCAAGGACATCTTCGATGCGACCAAGGGCGTGACACTGGTGGCCTGCGGTACCAGTTACTA
This sequence comes from Pseudomonadota bacterium, assembly GCA_039029135.1. Taxonomy (GTDB): domain Bacteria; phylum Pseudomonadota; class Gammaproteobacteria; order Pseudomonadales; family Azotimanducaceae; genus JALZVT01. Next base: position 177,075 of record JBCCGT010000006.1, read on the forward strand.
TGCCGCGCAGGTCGCGCGCTACTGGATCGAGGACCTGGCGGGCATTACCTGCAACGTCGAGATCGCGAGCGAATTTCGCTATCGCAAGGCGGCGGTCACCCCTGGCAATCTGTTCGTGACCATCTCCCAGTCGGGCGAGACTGCGGATACGCTGGCCGCGCTGCGAATCGCGAAGGACACGGGCTTTCACGCCACGCTCGCGATTTGCAACGTGCCGACGAGCTCGATCGTGCGCGAGTCGGACCTGTCATTAATGATCAAGGCGGGCACCGAGGTCGGCGTCGCCTCGACCAAGGCGTTCACGGCCCAGCTCACCGACCTCTTGCTGATGTCGGTGCTGCTCGCCCGGCGCGGCGGCCTGACCGAAGAGAAGGAGGCTTACGTCGTTAATGCTTTGCGGTCGCTCGATACCTACATCGACAACGTGCTGGCGCTGGACGACACCATCCACGAGCTGTCCGAACGCTTCGCCGACAAACACCACGCGCTGTTTCTTGGTCGCGGCACCATGTTCCCCGTGGCGATGGAAGGGGCGCTAAAGCTCAAGGAAATCTCCTACATACACGCCGAAGGCTACCCGGCGGGCGAGCTCAAGCACGGGCCGCTCGCGCTCGTCGACGATGACATGCCGGTGATCGCGGTCGCGCCGAATAACGAGCTGCTCGAGAAGCTGCAATCGAACCTGCAAGAGGTGCGTGCACGCGGCGGCGAGCTGTTCGTGTTCGCGGATCAGGAAGCGGCGTTCACCCACGAAGAGGGCGTGACGATTATCCAGATTCCGAAGGTGCCGGACATTGTCGCCCCCATCGTCTACGTCGTCCCGCTACAGCTTCTGAGCTATCACGTCGCCGTGCTGAAGGGCACGGACGTGGATCAGCCCCGGAATCTGGCGAAGTCGGTGACGGTGGAGTAACCCGGCCTCGGGTTCGATCAACGTCCGCGCTCTAGTTCGCTACTGGCGAAGGGCGAATCCGGAAACTGGATCTTCACCGGGGCGCCGCGCAGGGTCGTCGCCAGGTGGACGAAGAAGCTCGCGACACCGGCCGCGCCCTGCATGTAGCCCGTTTGGGTGCGGATGAACTCGCGCTGCGTGCGATGCTCGGCCTGCGGCCAGCAGTACGAACCGTCGGTAACGACCGCGGATTTCACAAGCTGCCCGGCGACGCGCAGCGCTAGTTCCCGATAAAACGAATCGCCGGTCGCGCGATACAGGCTGACGGCGTGATCGCCGATGCCAGCGTCGCAGCAGCACTGGCTGACGTTGTTCCACAGACCCCGGCCGCGTTCCTCGGGCGCGCCGGTAGCGACGAGTCCGGTGTTGAGCCCATGGCCCCAGTCGCGCCAATCGGCCTGCGCCGTGATCTCGCCGAGCAGATGAAACAGGCGCCCGGTGCCGACGGGTCCGTGACACAGCCCGAGATAGAAACGATTGGGTTTGCCGTCGTCCAGAATGTGCGGCACCAGATGACCGCCGCCGGGCACAGCTTCGGCCACGGCTTGGACGTGGCGCGCGCCGGCGATCGCCGCCGCGAGATATCGATCGTCGCCCGTTCCCTGAAAGAGCCGTGCCATGAAGTAGGCCACGCCGGCCGTGCCGTGGGCGAAGTTGGGCGCGTCGAACGGAAACGGGATGTCGGGCATCAGCTGCCAGCGCTGGCCGCCCGGCGCCGGTTCGGCGACCTCCAGCAGCCGCTCGCCGACGGCAACGGCCCAGTCGCGCGCCTGCGGATGTATGGCCTCGTCGTGGGCATAGAGCCAGTAGGTGCCGGCACCCGCGGCGCCCTCCGACATATCGAAGATCTCGCGCACGCCGGAATGCCCGGTGAGCTTCGCGTAGGGCATTTCCTGGATCCAGCCGATCCCGGCACCGATCGCGCTCGCGCTGTCGCGCTGCTTCTGCACGCAGCTCGCGGCGGCGGCCCGGAAGCGCTGTTCGCCGGTGTGTGTTGCCAGCTCGTTGCAGACGAACATATAGCCGGCCCAGCCACCCATGGGCGCGCAGGTGGGATCGACTTCGGGCAGGCGGGCTAGCAGGTCGTGACCCGCGGCAGCGGCGATGTCGCGATAGCGCGTCTCGTCGGTGGCGAGGTACAGTTCGAGATAGAACAGGGCGATGCCGGCGGTGCCGTAATACAGCGTCGGGATGAACTTGTCCGGCCGCTCGGCGGCCACGCCCCAGCGGCGGCCGTGCTCGGTGTCCTGCGCCAGCCCGTTAATCCAGCGCTCCGCGCCCAGCGCAACGTCCAGCAGTTCGTCGGCGTGCATCCGTCGTCCTCCCCGATCCCGGCCGTTCTCCGAGAATTCCCCCGGCCGGGATCAGGGTAACCGATTTCCCTCGGCCCGGTAGCGCGCGCTCCGGACCCAGCCCGCGCCGTCGCCGCCCGACGGCGCGGCCGCTACTTGGTGATCTTCCAGCGCGCGTTAGCCGGCAGGTCCTTCTGCGGCAGCCGCACGGCGATCAGCGTAAACGTGGGCTGCTTAGTGACAGGATTTTCCGGTGCGCTGTTGAGTCGCGCGAGGACCTCGCGCAGCTCCGCGTTGGTGGTCACCGAGTAACCGACGCCGCCAAAACCTTCCGCCAGTTTCACGTAGTCCCAGATATAGCCCTGGGGCACCTCCGTCAGCGGCTTGAAGTGCGGCGGCGGTGCGCTGCCTGCGAAGGCGTTGGCGTCGATCAGCCACTGCTCGACCGCATACACCCGGTTGTCCATCACGAAGAACACGGCGTCCTGGCCGAGCTGCGCGACCGTGCCCAGCGCGTTCAGCGCCTCGGCAAAGGCGGCGTCTCCCGTAATCGTCACCGTGCGACGCGATTTGCCGGCCCGGCTGTTGGCCAGCGTCACCCCGGCGGTCGCGCCGACGCCGTAGCCGATCGCGGCCCAGGCGAGCTGCGCGATGTAACCGCCCTCCGGTGCCTTGAGGTCGATATTCGAGAGAAACGAAAACCCGGAGTCGGCGACGATCTGCGGATAGTCCACCTCGTCGTGCCCCTCGAGATAGTCGTGGTACAGGCACGACTTGAAGCTGTCGTAGGTAATCGGGTCCTTGGTGCCGTAGTGGTCCGGCTCCGGAATCTGCCAGGGCGAGCCTTCCAGGCCCGGAAAGGGCGCGTTGGGCAGCGAGCCCGAAGCTTCGATCTTGTCGCCGAGCGCCTGTAACAGGCTCGCTAGATCGACGTCGCCCCAGTAGGCCAGGCCGCGACCGACCAGCACCGCGCCGCGTCGGGCCTGGATGTGGGTCGGCCCCGGCAGTTCGCTCGCCGCGTCCGGGTTGTAGTCGGGCGTCACGACGCCCAGATAGTTGAAATCCGTGTCCAGCACGCCGAGCGCCACCACGCAGTCGGCGCCCTCCATCAGGTGCTGCAGATTGGGCGGCGAGCTCTTGCCGAAGTACACGCCGGCGAAGCGCACGTCGGTGCGGAACTCCGAGATCACGCTCTTGCCCAGGGGGCTGGTTGCGTAGGGGGCGTCGATGAGCTGCAGCACCCTGGTGAACGAGTCCTGCAGACCGTGGCGGGCGATCTCGGAGCCGCCGAGCACGACGACGCGCTTCGCCTGTTTCAGGTGCGCGAGCACGGCGTTCGTCGCCTCGGTCACCGAAGGCGTCGAGGCCGGCAGCGGCGCGCGCGTCAGCGGCGTATCCGGCACCGGCTCGCAGCGCATGTTGGACGTCAGGTTGGCGAGCTCCAGATACACCGGTTTGCTGGTCGTGATGCAGGTTTGCAGCGCCGCATCGATCAGCGCGGGTGCCGTCGCCGGATTGTCGATGCGCACCGCCATCTCGGTGATCTCATTGAAGATCCGCAGATCGGAGTGGGACCCGTCGACCATGTGGTGATAGAGCACGCCCTGATCGCGCTCGGAGTTGAACTGCGCTACCGACGGACTGCCGTTGATGACGACCAGCGGCACCTGTTCCACGTACGCGCCGGCAACGGCCTGTGCCGCGTTGATGCCGCCGACGCCGTAGGTGAACGCGACGCAGCCGACCGAGTCGTTGGTGGCGCGGCCGTAGCCGTCCGCCGCGTAGGTCGCACACATCTCGTTGTTTGGATGGACGCGGACCAGCCCAGCGCTTTGTTCCGGCTCGTCAAGGGTTTCGCACCACTCGGCGACGTAGTCGCCTGGTATGCAGAACACGTGACCCACGCCGATCTCCCGCAGGCGCTTGTTCAGGTAGGTCGCTACCGTTTCTTCCTGGCCCGAGTACCGCGAGACGGCGGACGGCGCGTTTCTGTATTCACGCGGTGTATCGCGCAGTGCCTGTTTCAACATGTCAGTTCCCCCAGAGTCCGCCGAGTCGGCGGGGTGCGGTGGCTTGTTTGGTGCTTGCGGCTGCGGCCTGCGCCTGCTCGCAGACGGGTCCGTCGAGCGGTTCGACTCCGAACGCGGCGAGCATGGCGTCGCAGGAGCGCAGCGAGCCGTTGACCCAGCCCTGCATGTCCGAGATCGCCTCGTTGCAGAAGTGCACGCCGTTGAAGGGCTTGGCGAGATAGTCGCGCACCACGCGATCGTCGACGCCGACGCGATACTGGTGGTAGGCGAACTCGAAGTCGTCCTCGCCGTCCCAAAGGCGGTAGCTGGTCAGCAATGGCTCGGGCACCGCGGAAATCGAGAACAGCTTCTCGAGCTGCTTCTTGGCCTCCTTAACCACTTTCACTGATGCGGGAAACAGCGTTTGCGGCGGCTTAGAGTGCTGCCGCTGCAGCGGCGAGTCGAACTTGGGACCCACGCTCTGCAGACCCGCCCAGAAGTTGGTGTTGTCGAAATCGCAGTAGATTGTCAGTGCCGACGCCTCGTTCGGAATCTGCTCCGCCGCCAGCAGCGCGTTGCCCGCGTTTGAGGCCATGACGCTGCGGGCGTTCGCCGGATCTTCCAGCGCGTAAAACGGATAGACCGCGTTGATCGGCAGACTCGTGAAGTTCGGGCCGTACTCGACGGGCGGCTCGACCAGGTCGCCGTTTTGCCACCAGGGTCTGTCGAAATACAGATTGATCTTCATCAGCTTCATCGGTCGCACGGCGCGCAGGTGATTCCACAGCGTCTGCGCGTCGGGCGCCTGGTTGAGGGCCGGCGAACTCTGAAACAGCCGTACCATTGACTGGCTGGCCGTCGCGACGATCAGCGTGTCCGCAGTGAGCGACTTGCTGACGCCGCCGTGAACGTGGGCGTACGAGTTGAAGCCGTCCGGCGCCTGGGTCAGCGCCAGCTCAAACTGATCTTTGGTTTTCGACACGCTGTCGACGTTGGTGCTCAGCACGACCTTAACGTTGTCCGGCAGGGCCTTGATGACGGCGTTCGGCAGCGTGCTAAAGCCTTCTTTGAAAGTGTGATACGACGGATCCTTCGGAAAGTCGGCGAGAATCTGAAAAGCGTCGCCGGCGTTGATCGGCGCCTTGAAGGGACCCGCAAAGCCAATGGACTCGCTGAGCATCTGGATACATTCTTCAGAGTGCCCCATCTTTCGCAGCAGTCCCCACATCTGCCACTGATTCATCGCGACGCCGTCCCACTTCGCCTCGTTGCGGAACTTGGTCCAGTCGTCGGGCGTTTGATGCGTGGGGATGGGCCAACCGTTGTCGATGAGCACCGCGTGGTAGGCGTTCGTCACGATCTCCACCGGACTCTTGCCGCGTTCTTCGTCTTTCAGGTTGTAGATCTCGGCCCAGATCGTCGGGTCGGGCTTGCTGCCGTCGGCCGCGAGAAAATTGCAATCGCGCAGGTCGAAGCGATTCGTGTTGATTTTCTCGCCCTGCACCTCGACGGAACTCGCCATCGGAAAGTCGACGATCTGATCGCACAGGTTGAGCTTACGAATCAGCCGCATCAACTCCGTCATGTCGTAATTGAAGCGCATGCCGCCCTCTTCCTCTCGGACGATCTCGCCGGGTCGTATCTCGATGAGGTCCGTGTCGAGCCGGCCGCCGGTTCGGTTCAGACGCTCGATCAGCGTGAAGCTGGCGTTCGGGTGTTTTTCGAGCAGTCTCAGAGCGCTGTAGAGGCCCGAGATACCGGCGCCAACAATGGCGAAGTCGGTGTGCTCGCTTGCTGCCGCGTGGGCAAAGCGAAGAGTCTTCATTACCCATTCCTTAGGTTGCGAAGTTGCGCTGCAGACTAGCGCCAGGTGCGCCCAGGAATCTGTCAGGTGCTTGACACAGCGAACGTGATGGCAGGAAAGGTCGGGTCAGCGGGTTGGATGATGTGCGATGTGTGCGGACGCGCGGCGCCTGTGCCGGCGGGTCTGGCGAGCGCGCCGTCGCCTAGGCCAGCGTCAGCGGGCTGTCTTCAGCGGGCGTGCGTGCGTCGATGAAATCTAGGTGTTCGAGTTCGTCTTTGGCGGCCTGCACCCACTCTTCGATTGCGGGCAGCGACTGGACGCTGCGCACGTAGCGCGCGGCCTCGTCGTCCAGCGCCAGTTCGTAGGTGGCGAAGCGCAGCGCAACGGGCGCGTACATGACATCGGCGATCGACCAGGCACCGAACAAGCCGTCGCCGCCAGCGCCGTGGCGTTCGCGACACTCGCCCCACAGCCGCGTAACCCGCTCGATCTGATCCTGGCAGGCCGCGGATAGCGCGCCGCGTTCCAGCAGCCGCCGCACGCGCAGGTTCTGCGGCAGCTCGTCGCGCAGCGCCATGAAACCTGAGTGCATCTCGGCGCTGATCGAACGCGCGAGCGCGCGCGCCGACGGCTCCGCCGGCCAGCCGAGCGCGGAGGGATGTGCCTCCTCTAGATGCGCCATGATGGCGAGCGAATCCCAGATACGCAGATCGCCGTCGAGCAGAATCGGGACACGGCCGGCCGCGCCGTAGGCGTCAATGCGTTCACGCCAGTCAGCGGTAAACAGCGGTATGCGAACGACGTCGAACGCGATGTCGCTGAGGCGCAGATACAGCCACGCGCGCAGCGACCAAGACGAGTAGTTGCGATTACCAATGACCAGGGTATACATCCTGGTGGCCACTTTGTTCTGAGAGACGGCGACTTCAGCGCGTATGACGGCGCTTGTCTAGTGGGTAGACTTGGTCACACGATTCTTTGAGGTGCTCGTACAGACGCGGTCCAAGTCGGATGCGGTACCGCGTTATGCGCAGCGCTCGTTGATCTGTGCGGTGACGCTTTGTCGTGGCCGCATCTACTGCCTGCATGGGACAGCCTGCATAGGACTGTCTGCATAGAACTGGCTGCATAGAAGGGAACCGAGCATGGCCCGCGCGAAGACCGTCGACGAGTACATCGACAGCGCGCAGAACTGGCAGGAACTGCTGCGTAAGCTGCGCGGCATCCTGCTCGCCTGCGACCTTGAAGAAACCATCAAGTGGGGCGGGCCCTGCTACACCCACGGCGGCCGCAACGTCGTCAGCCTCGGTGCCTACAAGGACTTCGCCACCCTGTGGTTTCATCAGGGGGCGCTTATGAAAGACCCCGAAGGCGTGCTGGTGAACGCCCAGGAAGGCAAGACCAAGTCGATGCGACACTGGCGCTTTGCGAATCAGCGCGAGATTCGCGTTCGCGCGATCAAGGCCTACGTTCGCGACGCCATCGCCGTGGCGGCGTCGGGGCAGAAAATTCCTGCCGCCGAGCCTGCGGACACGGCGCTTGTGCTGCCACCGGAGCTGGAAGCGGCACTCGCTAAACGCGTAACGCTGCGCAAGGCGTTCGCCGCCCTGACCCCGGGACGGCAGCGCGAATATGCTGCACACATCGGCGACGCCAAGCGTGCGCAGACGCGCCTCGACCGAGTCGCGAAGGCGCTGCCGCTGATCGAGTCGGGCGTCGGCCTGCACGACAAGTACCGCAAATAGACTTCCGCCTCTGGCGACGGCACGCGCCGCGGCAACCGGCGCACCCGGCAAGGTCCAAAGTATGAACAAACGCAATCTGATTCTTGGCGCATCGATTCTGCTGGCGGCCTTGATTGTCGTTCTGTTCGAGCGTGATCTGCCGGCGGCCGAGGTTGATGCGAAGTACAGCAATGCGGCCTCGCGCTTTGTCACCGCGGCCAGCGGCGCGCGGATTCACTATCGCGATCAGGGTCGTCGCGACGGCCTGCCGGTGGTGCTGATCCACGGTTCCAGCGCATCGCTGCATACCTGGGAACCCTGGGTTGCGATCCTGGGCGCAGACTATCGGCTCATCACGCTCGACTTGCCCGCGCACGGTCTCACCGGTCGCGTCGCGGGCGACGACTACTCGACGGCGGCCTACATCGGCGCGATCGACACGGTGCTCGGCGAGTTGGGCATCGAGCGCTTCGTCCTGGGTGGTAACTCTATGGGCGGCGGTGTGACCTGGCGCTACGCGCTGCAGCAACATGGGCGAGTGCTGGCCATGCTGTTGATCGATGCGTCGGGTCCGGCAAGCTGGCGGCGTGAGTCGCTCGCGGTAGGCGCCGACGAGGAAGAGCGCAGCGGGCCGGTCGCCTTTCGCCTGCTGCGGCAGCCCTGGTTTCGGGGCCTCGCGCGCTGGCTCGATCCCTATCCGCTGGCGGCCCAGGGGGCGCGGGCCTCTTACAACGATTCGCCCGTGGTAACGGATGCGCTCATCGACCGCTACTACGAGCTGACCATGCGCGAGGGCGGTCGGGCCGCAACCCTGGCGCGCTTCGCGCAGATTCGTGGCGACGAGGAAGACGTCGACCTGGGCGAACTGACCCAGCCCGCGCTGGTGATGTGGGGCGCGCAGGACGCGCTGATATCGGTGGCGTTTGCCGATCGGTTCGAGGCGACGCTGGCGAACGCGCGCAAAGTGATCTACCCGGAGCTGGGCCACATCCCGATGGAGGAAGATCCCGCGCGCAGCGCGGCCGATGTGCGCGCTTTTCTTGAGGCGCTTGCCCCACACTGATCGCGGTTGCCGGCCAGGCGGGAAAGGCAAGCCGGTGCGCTGCGGGCTGCGTCTGAGTTAGTGCCCGTTGCTGGCGCCGTTGGCACGGTGGCCGTTAGACGACGCGCGCTCGACGTTTAGCTCGGGCAGCTCCATGTTCGAATGAATCTTGCGCATGAAGCGCGGATTCTTCGACGACATGTCGATCTGATAAAGACTGTCACCGCCGGGCGTCGGCAGCTTCAGTATCGAACACAGGTTGCGCGCCAGCCACTGCTCGATCTTCAGCACCACCATCTTGCGTCGCAGGCGTCCCTGTACGTCGCGGTTCAGCACCGTCGGCTGGGTGTTGAGCGTCAGAATCTCGTCAATAGCGGTGCTCGCCATCTTCTGCCGGCCCTCGTCGCTGGCATAGAAGTGGCTGACCCCGAATACCAGCCGGCCGGGATCGCAGGCGCGCAGCAGCTCGCAGGACTTCACCACCGTCGAACCGGTGCGCACCATGTCATCGAACAGCACCACGTCGTGGCCGCGGATGTCGTCGCCCGTGGCGTCGCTCTCGCAGTGAAACGTGATCTCGACGTCGCGCTCTCCGGAGCGCTCCTTGTCTAGCAGGATGAACTTGGCATTGGGCAGATCGAGGCTGCGAAACATTTCTTTGACGAAGTCTCGCGCGCCCTTGTCCGGTGCGCACAGAACCAGTCCCTCGCCGTCAGAGCCCGTCTTGACGATGTTCGATTGGCGCAGATAGTCGACGTAGATCTCATAGGGAATCAGATTGTGGAACTGACCCTCGAAGACGTCGCGAAAGATCGTCTGCACCGAATAGGAATGGTTGTGCACCGTCAGCACCTGGTCGACGCCGGCGAGCTTCAGCATCTGCGCGTAGAGCTGGGCGGTGAACGCCTGGCCGTCGAATTTTTTCAGGTCGTGCTCGTCGCGGGGCGTGAGCGTCACGCCGAGATCCGGGTGCGGGCCGCGGTCCTGGGCGCTGTAATACAGATCGGGCTCGACCAGCATCACGGATGCCGCGCCGTTCTCTTTCGCGGCGCGGGCGATGAACAAGTTGCGCATGGCTAGGTTGTTGCGCGACACCAGCCGACTCGACGTGCTGACGATGATGACCGTCTTGCCTTCCAGGCCGCGGCCGATGCGGCTCAGGTCGTGCTCGCCGGCGATGAAGCGCGGGCAGAACTCCGAGTTCGCAAACGTCTTCAGGCTGATCAGATCGGAGATGTCCTCGGCCTGGCCCATCGCATAGGCAACGTCGATGGCGAAGGGATTATCCGAGGAGTTGCCGACCACGATGACATCGTCAGGAGAGAGCGACATGGGCATACCCGATGGTCGGACGGAAGCGGCATGTTAGCCTTCGACTCCCGCCTGGTGAAGCGAAATCGCGGGCTGATGCGCGGATTTTTTGTAAACCATTGCGCGCCGATTTAGCAGTTCGCGACAAGGCGCTGTTTTCCCTCTGAATAACCTGGAAGAAGCGAGAAGGGCATGACCGTGAACACCGGCTTCGTTTGGCACGAACGCTACATGTGGCACGACAACGGTTCGGCGGCCGGCCTGCAGCCGATGCGCGGTTTGCTGCAACCGGGCCTGCATCTCGAAAGCCCGGAGACCAAGCGGCGGCTGAAGAACTTGCTCGACGCCTATGAAGTGACGCCGCAGCTCAGGGCGCTGCCCGTTGCGCCTGCCGAACGTGATTTGCTCGAGCGTTTCCACACGCCGGATTATCTCGACCGCGTCCAGGCGCTCTCCGATGGCGACGGCGGCGACGCGGGCGACGCCGCGCTGGTCGGGCCGGGCTCCGCGGAGATCGCGAAGCTCGCGGTGGGCGGGACTCAGGCGGCCGTCGCGGCGGTGGCGCGCGCTGACGTGACCAACGCCTACGCGCTGACGCGACCGCCCGGCCATCACGCCGAACGCGATCGCGGCCGCGGCTTCTGCGTCTTCAACAACATCGGTCTCGCGATCATGGCGGCCCGCGCGCAGGGCCTGGTCGATCGGGTCGCGGTGGTCGACTGGGACGTGCACCACGGCAACGGCACCCAGCAGGCGTTCTACGACAATCCGGACGTGCTCACCGTCTCGCTGCATCAGGAGATGCTGTACCCGGTCAATCAGGGCTTCATGGACGAGATCGGCGCGGGTCCGGGCGAAGGCGCGAATCTCAACGTGCCGCTGCACGCCGGCTGCGGCGGTGGCGCCTATCTCGCTGCTATTGACGAGATCGTCGTGCCCGCACTCGAGGCGTTCCGCCCCGAACTGATCGTCATCGCCTGCGGCTTCGACGCCTGCTACTTCGATCCGCTAAGCCATATGCTGCTGGTGGCCAACCACTATCGGGTGATGACCCAGAAGCTAATGGCGGCTGCCGACGAACTCTGCGGCGGGCGGGTGGTGGTGAACCACGAAGGTGGCTACTGCGACTTCTATGTGCCGCTGTGCGGTGTCGCCGTTATCGAGACGCTGGCGGGCATCACGAGCGGTGTAAAGGACCCCTACGGCGGTACCGAGTTTGTCGCCAATCAGGACCTGCTGCCGCAGCAGCGTGAGCGACTGGACGCGGTGCGGGCCGGGCCGCTGGCGCGCGTGCTCGCGCGGGCATAAACTGCGCGGCCTTTTTTGACCCAGGCTGGAGCGCTTGTCATGAGCGAGAGCCCGTCGGATAACAATCAGCCGGACCGGAATCCGCCGGACCTGAAGAAGAAGGATCGAAGCCGCGTGCGGCGTCAACACAATCGAGGCCACTACGATCGCGAGACGGTGGACACGCTGTTGGATGCCGCGCTCATCGGTCACATCGCCTACGTCATCGATGACGCGCCCTACTGCACGCCCACACTCGTGTGGCGCGGCGACGACCACGTCTACTGGCACGGTTCGTCGATCAGCCGTTTTCTGCAGCAGGTCGAGGGCCGGCAGGCCTGCGTGACCGTGACCCACTTCGACGGCCTGGTGCTCGCGCGCTCCGCGTTTCATCACTCCGCCAACTATCGTTCGGTGATGCTGTTCGGCGAGGTGGAGGTCGTCACGGGCGAAACCAAGGAGCGGGCGCTCGTCGACTTCATGGAAGGGATCCTGCCCGGTCGCTGGGACAGCTTGCGAACCATGACGCGCAAAGAGCTGAATGCGACGACGGTGCTGCGCATGCCGATCGACGAGGGCGCGGCCAAGATCCGCACCGGGCCCCCGGCGGACGACAAGAAGGACTATGAGCTGCCAATCTGGGCTGGCGTGGTGCCGTTCGAGCTGCGGCCGGTTGGCATCGAGCCGGATCCGGCCAATCTGCCAGACGTGCGCGTGCCCGATGAGGTCGCCGTTTTTGCGGCGGAGCGTGACGTCTAGCGCGCTACGGCCGCGCCGCAAAAAATAATCGCTTCCCGCGTCATCCGTCGCGCGACTTTCGCGTTTGTATCTCCATGACCACCCGCCTGCAGGCGTCTGGTCCTTGCTGTGGAGATCGAATCTATGCCGTATCGAGCCCTGGCCGCGCTCTTTGTCACTTTGCTTGCCGCCTGTGGGGGCGGTAGTCCCGAAACCCCGAATGTCCCCGACATAACCGATGCGCCGGACGTTCCGAACGATCCGCCGGCCGGCGCGAATCCGCCCGACAATGGGGGTGCCGGCTTAACGGGACTCGACGCGGAGTTGGTCGCGCTGATCGATGACCACGGTCTCACTGGCGATCCAACGTTTAACCGCACCCTGCCGAGCATCACCGACCCGCTCGCCGACCTCGGCAAGTCGCTGTTTTTCAGCAAGAGCCTGGGCGGCGACCTCGACTCCGCCTGCGTGAGCTGTCATCACCCAATGCTGGGTGGTGCAGACGCCCTGACGCTGCCGGTCGGCGTCGGGGCGGTTGATCCAGATCTGCTGGGTCCGGGCCGCGCGCACGTCGACGGCGTGCCGAACGTGCCGCGCAACAGCCCGACGGTGTTCAATCTCGGCCTCTGGGACACCAGCCTATTCTGGGACTCCCGCGTCGAGAGTTTCGGCGCGGAGCCCGGGGCCAACGGCTCGGTGTCCGACATCCGGACACCCGACGTGGCCTTCGGTGCGGCCGACCCCGATGCTGGCCCGAATCTGGCGGCCGCGCAGGCGCGCTTTCCGGTGACCTCGGCGGAGGAGATGCGCGGCCACGCGTTCGAGGCGACGGGCGACAACGACACCGTGCGCGCGCATCTGGCCGCCCGGCTTGGCAGCTACGGCGTCGGCGCCGGCGAGTTGACGCGCAACGAGTGGCGGTTGCGCTTCCGTGCGGCGTTTGGTGAGGGCGACCCCCAAACGCTCATCACTTACGACAACATCGCGCTGGCGTTGGCTGAATATCAGCGCTCGATGGTGTTTATCGACAACCCCTGGAAGGCGTACGTCGAGGGGGAGCGAGATGCGCTGAGCGACGCGCAGAAACGCGGCGCGATCGCCTTCATGACGCCGGCGGACGGCGGCGGCGGCGGCTGTATCGACTGCCACTCCGGGGACACCTTCAGCGACGGCGGCCACCGCCTGGTCGCGTTCCCGCAGTTCGGCCCCGGCAAGGGCGATGGCAATGGCGACGACTTCGGTCGCGCGCGCGAGACCGGGCTCGCGTCGGATCGCTACCGCTTTCGCACGCCGAGCCTGCTCAACGTCGCGGTCACCGCGCCCTACGGTCACGGCGGCGTCTACGAGACGCTCGCCGAGGTGCTCAGACACTACGACGATACGGGCGACACGGTGAACGACTTCTTCGACAACGGCGGCGCCTGCCAGCTCGAGCAGTTCGAGGACGACCCGGCCTGCGCGACGCGCTACCCTAACGCGCTCGCGAACAGCCGGGCAGCGCTGGATGCGCTGCGCGACGCGCGCGACGCGGGCGATGCCCTGTTTCAGCCGACGAACCTGAACGGCGGCGAACGCGACGACATCGAGGCGTTTCTGCAGGCGCTGACCGACCCCTGCGTGCGCTCCCGCGCCTGCATGGCGCCCTGGATCGCCGATACGGAATCGCTGGGGCCCGACGCTCAGCAGCTCAACGCCCGCGACGCAAGCGGCGACCTGCTATAGCGGCCGAGCGGCGCCGTCGGCCTATAATCGGGGCGCCAATCGAGGCGCGCCGATCGAGCGCGAACCAGGGACGGAGGGTGCACGATGTTTCAATTGAACCGCGGTTTGCTTGCGAGCGGCCTGCTCGCGCTGGTTGTGCTTGGCGGCTGCGGCGGCGCCGGTAGCGACGCCCGGCCGACCGCGGCGCCGTCGGCCGCCGACGCCGCGCCCGCGGCGCGCCTGCCCGCAGGCGAGTGGTCTATCGCTGCGCTCAACGGCGCCTGGCGAATTCATGCGAACGCGGTCGCGCGGTCCCGGCTGTTGACGGCGCTGGCGCGGCGCGCCGAATTCGAGCTGGTCGACGACGAACCCGACGACGATCTTGTGTCGCTGCGAGTCGAGCTGCCATCGCTGGCGGCGCTGGTCGCGCACCTGGTTGGCGAGCGGTCCGTCGAGCTCGTATTCGCCGAGGACGACGCGCTGGAGAGGCGGCTGGCGCGGGTGCTGGTTAAGCCGGCTGCGCAGACTAGCGCCGCGGATCTGGCGGATTCGAACCCCGGCGCGGACAGCCTGGATCTCGGCAGCAGCGACTACGCCGTCGATCTCGCTGAACGCCTGCGCTTTGGCAGCGACGAGGAGCGGGTGCTCGCCGTACGCGAGCTGCGCATGACCCCCAGAGAGTTTGCGGCCGCCGTCGCGGTGTTCGAATCTGACCCGGCGCCCGAGGTGCGCCGCAGCGTGCTGGAGCTGCTGCGCTTCGAGCCTAACTTTCGGGCGCGCACGCTGATGGTCGATGCCCTGCAGGATACGGACGACGACGTCGTCGCGTTTGCGCTGGAGTCGCTCGCTCAGACGCGAGACTTTTCGTTGCTCGGCAGGCTGCGTCCCCTGACGATCCACGGCAATCCTGAGATTCGCGCGCGTGCGACCGAACTCACCCAGTCGCTGGCGGCGGACTATCCGGATACCTAAAACGCGCGTAGAGAGCGCGCGCCGACGCCTGATCGGTGGTGGCCGATCAGGCGCCGCGGTGTCGGCGTTTCGGAACGCGGACTATTGGAGGGCTGCTGCCTTGCTGGTGTTCACCGCCTGCGGCGAGTTGGTGAAGCTGCCGGTCACGCCGGCTGAGATGCCGTCGACGTCGCGGAAGTGAGACAGGGCATTAATCGTCGTCCCGCCTGCGGTGTTGTCGATGCTCATCGCAGAACCCCAGACTTCCGTACCGCCGTAGCCAGAGTTCTTCGAGAACTTCTGAATAACGCCGCCGTCGACCTGGAAGCCGTACAGATGGCCGACCGCGGTGTTGTTCAGATAGCGGCGGGCATCGCCGAGAAAGCCGATCTCGCCGGCGCCGCCGACGGCGACATTGTTCTTCACGAGCAGCTTGTCGCCCGTAGTGTTCACACCCCAGGCCCCGAACCCGAAGCCGGCGATGTTGCCCTCGAACTTGCCGCCACTGCCGTCGGGAAAGGTCGCCCAGAACGGGTCGGAGGAGCTCGAGTACACCGCATTATCCTGCACGAGCGAGGAACCAAACAGCATGGCGCCGACGTTGCCGGCATCTCGGATCAGGTTGCGCTGATAGACGATGTCTGAGCCAACGACCCTGACCACGTCGCTCGCGGAGTTGCCGCCGTCGATGTCGTTGTCGCTGATCAGGGGGTCCGTGCAGCTCTCGCAGCGGACGGCGTAGTCGGTGACGTCGATCAGATTGTGGCGCACCTGCAGTCGATCGGAGCCGTCGCCGTTCACGCCGTTGCCGTTGCCGTAGAAGTAGTTACCCTCCACCTTGGCGTTGTCGGCGCCGTTGATCATGCGCACGGAATCTGCGAAGAAGCCGTCGCTCACGCGCACGGCGAAACCCTGGCGCGGGTTGCCGATGCGCACGTTGTCGCTGATTACGGTGATGGCGTCAGCGACGCCGAACGGGGCGATGATGCGCGTCGCCCAGCGGCCGTTCGTCGATAGCAGCTGCAGGCCGTTGTTGTTGATCGTCAGGGCTTCGCGATAGGAACCCGGATAGACGAGGACGGTGTCATTGTTGCCCGCCAGTGCATTCGCCTGGTTGATCGTGCGGCAGTGATCGTTTTTCGTGCCGCAGGTCGGCGAGTCGGTGCCCGAGTGGGAAACCAGGTAGGTCGCGCCCTGTGCGCTCAGCGCGAACAGGCTGGCGAGGGCGATGAGCAGGGTGCGCGCGGCGCGCGGGCTGAATGGCTGCATTGGTCTTTCTCCTTGACGCTGGCAACGGGCTTGCGGCCGCTTGGTCCCGCCTGGGCGGGAGCGGTCGGTCTGGTGCAGATAGTTGCGCTCGGGCGTTCGCTATCTCAGTGTGAATCGAGAATGTCGAACAATCGGCCGGCGGGCGCTAGCCCTGCGTCAGCGCGTTGCCGCCTCGAAGAAGCGCGCCAGCCATTCGGCGAAGCGATGGGTCTGCGCGGATCGCGTCAGGGACTCGCGGGCGCGGGCGGTGACTTCGGCGCCCATCTCCGGGCTCAGTTCATCGACCAGGGCGGTGATGAAGTCGTGGCTCATTTCCGGGTGGTACTGGGTTGTAAACAGATGCTCGCCGATCGCGAAGCCCGCGACCTCGCAGGCTGGGGAGCGCGCGATCAGCGTCGCGGCCGGGGGCAACGATGCCACCTGCTCGACGTGCGCCGCGTACAGCGCGAGCCGTTCCGGCTCGTCATCGTGCATCCAGGGCCGACGCGTCACCAGCTCGTGTTCGTGCAGGCCGAACACCCAGCCGTCCAGATTACGGACGATCTGGCAGCCGAGCGCCGCCGCGATCGCCTGATGTCCGAAACAGGCGCCGAACAACGGGCGCCGTTCTTGCACCAACTGCTTGAGCAGCTTGAGCAGCGGCGGGATGAAGGCCGCGCCGCCGTTCACCGATGCCGGGCTGCCGCCGACGATGAAGCCATCGTAGTCGTCCAGCCGCGCGGGCAAGGCGCCGTGGGTGGTCCAGAAACTGGTGGTCCGCCAGTGGGGTCGAGCGAGCTTGACCAGCGCGTCGAACTTCTGCGGATCTTTCGGATGCCGGCGGGCGAAGGCGCTGTCGTCGGTATTGGTGACCAGTACGGCGATGTGCATAGACGATACTCTCGGCGGCGGCGGAACGGCGCCGGGCCATTAGTTAACATGTTAACATGCTGCGCGCCGACGCTGCCCGAGCAGGCCGTGGCGGCCGCGCCCGCCGCGGACCGGACCGCAGAACCAGAGGGAAGTGCATGACAGTCTGGCAGCCGATCGACGACGGCTATGCAGATCTCACCAGCCACGACACCTTCGTCGCGGGGGTCCCCCACAACACGTTCGCGCGGCTGCGGCGCGAAGACCCCGTGCACTGGACCGAGTGGGATGGCGGCAGGGGTTTCTGGTCGATCACCCGGCACGCCGACATCAAGGCCATGAACCGGCAGCACGCGCGCTACTCGTCCGCGCGCGGCATACGCATGGAGGATCAGACCTACGAGGAATACCTCGCCCGCCGTACCTTCCAGGAGACGGATCCACCCGAACACGCGCAGACCCGGCTGCGTGTACACCGGGCGTTTACCAAGGGTGCCGTCGCCGCGTTCGAGGACGAGATTCGCGCCCTGTGCGTCGACATCCTCGACCAGGCGCTTGAGCAGGCGAGCTTCGATGCGACCAAGGCGATCGCCCGTGAGCTGCCCATGCGCATGCTCGGCCGCATCATCGGGGTACCCGACGCCGACCTGCCCTGGTTGGTGGAGAAGGGCGATGCGCTAATCGCCAACACGGATCCCGACTTCACGACCCACGTCCTCGACAAGATGGACACGGATGAATTCCGCATGATGCCGTTCAATTCACCGGCCGGCGCGGAGCTGTACGCTTACGCCCGCGAGTTGATGCGCGCTCCGAACCCCGACCGCGGCGTGATCGCGACGATTCTTGCGCCCGATGCCAAAGGCGAGACGATGAGCGAGCAGGAGTTTCGCAACTTCTTCTGTCTGCTCGTTGCGGCCGGCAACGACACCACGCGCTATTCCATCGCCGCGGGCATTCAGGCGCTGTGTTACCAGGGCGAGCTGCTGGCGCAGATGCGCGAGTCCGCCATCGACTGGAAGCTCGCCGCCGACGAGATCGTGCGCTGGGCCACGCCCGCGCTGTACTTTCGGCGCACGGTAACGGAAGACCACGAGCTGCACGGCAAACGGCTGAGGGCGGGCGACAAGTTGCTCTACTGGTTCGCCTCGGCCAATCGAGACGAGACCGTGTTCGATGAGCCGTTTCGCGTCGATCTCGCGCGCAACCCGAATCCGCATCTGTCGTTCGGCCAGTACGGTCCGCACGTGTGCCTCGGCATGTGGCTGGCGAAGCTTGAAGTGCAGGTGCTGTTTCAGGAACTCAGCCGACGGGTGGCGACGATCGAGCCAGCGGGCGAGCAGCAGTTTCTGCGCTCCAACTTTGTCGGTGGACTGAAGCGGCTGCCGGTACAAATCACCAGAACCTGAGGACACCGTCATGCGCGATCGACTTCGCGTCCTGTATTGCGATCACCTGGCCTTGATGCGCGGCAAGTACCTGCGCGGTGACAAGATCGGTGACGGCTCGACGCGCTTCTGTCAGTCGAACTTTGGCGTGCACTTCGATAAGGATCTGTTGCCTGCGCCGGGCGCGGCCATGCTGGAAGGGCTGCCGGATATGGAGCTGTGCTGGCGCGAAGCCGACATCCGCGATTCCTGGGAGCCGGACACCAAGATCGTGGTCGGCGACCTGTACGACGCGTCCGGTGCGGCGTTGGGCGTCTGCGCTCGCCAGGCGCTGAAGCGCGCGATCGCGGACTGGGAGGCGCTCGGCTACCGGCCGCAGGTCGGCATCGAGCTGGAGGCGTTCGCGTTCGAGATCAAACCCGACGCCCCGCCGACGCCGTATCACACGCCGGGTGGTTTCGTGTACGGGACCGGGCCCTTTGCAGATCCGCTGGGCGTCAACGACGCGATCTGGGAGGCGGCGGACGCGCTCGACATGCCGCTGGAGCTGATCACATCGGAGTACGACGTACCGCAATTCGAATACACGCTGACCTATGACGACGCGCTGCAGGCCGTCGACGACATCGCGCTGTTCAAGCTGATGGCGCGAGAGGTCGCCTTCGAGCAGGGCGTGCTGCTGTCGTTTCTGCCGAAACCGATCGCGGACGTCGGCGGTTCCGGCATGCACATCAACTTCTCGCTGCAGGCCGACGCGGGCGACGGCATCGGCACCGGCGGCATCGACGGTCTCACGGATCTCGGGCGGCGCTGCGTGGCAGGGCTGGTGCATCACCACGCTGGGCTCGCCGGCCTGCTGGCGCCCATCGCCAACAGCTACGCGCGCCTGCAGCCCGGCACGCTGTCGGGCTACTGGCGCAACTGGGGCGGCGATCATCGCAACGTCACCACCCGCGTGTCGTCGGAGGGCGGCAAGCGCGCGCGCCTCGAGCATCGCATGGCGGACGCCGCCGCCAATCCGTACACCGCCGTCGCCGCGGTCCTGCAGGCGGCGCGGCTAGGGGTCGAGAATGACTATGCGCTGCCCGCGCCGGAAACCGGCGACGGGTTCGAGGCCACAGATGCGACGGAGGGCATTGCGGAGAATCTGGCCGGTGCGATCGCGGCGCTCGACGCGGACGCGCCGCTGAAGGCGGCGGTCGGCCCGCTGCTCGTCGACAACCACGTGTTCATGAAACAGGCGGAGGTCGAGAAGACGGCAGCGCTTTCGGAGCAGGCGCTGCTCGATTTCTATCTGTACTACGTGTAGCGGCGAGGCAGGCGGTGAGCATGGAATCGATCGCGGCACGCAGGCAGCGATTGCTTGGACCCAACCTGCCGACGTTCTACGACGAGCCGGTACACCTGGTGCGCGGCGAAGGGGTGTGGGTCTGGGACGCCGACGGCCGGCGCTATCTCGACTGCTACAACAATGTGCCGCATGTGGGCCACGCGCACCCTGCGGTTGTCGCCGCGGTTGCGGAGCAGACGGCCAAGCTCGCGACACACTCACGTTATCTGGACGAGACCCTGCTGGACTACGTCGAAGCGCTGGTGGCGACCTTCGCCTCGCCGCTCGACTGTGCGCTGCTCACCTGCAGCGGTTCCGAGGCGAACGACGTCGCGCTGCGTATGGCCCAGGCCGCGACCGGTAGCACCGGCGTCATCGCCACCGACCACACCTATCACGGCAACACCGCGCTCGTGTCCCAGCTGTCGAAGGCCAAGACGCCGATCGGCGGGCACGCGGCCAACGTGAGACACGTGCCGGCGCCGGACTGTCTGCGCGAACCGCGTAGCGACAGCGCTGACGGTGAGGCCGCCTTTGCCACCGCCGTGCGGGCCGCCTGCGAGGATCTGCGGCGTAGCGGTCACGGCGTCGCCGCGCTGATCGTGTGTCCCTACTTTGCCAACGAAGGCTTCCCGACGCTGACGCCGGGCTTTCTGCAGGCGGCGGCTGCCGCCGTGCGCGACTTCGGCGGCCTGCTGATTGCCGACGAGGTCCAGTCAGGCTTCGGCCGCACAGGCGAGTCCCTCTGGGGTCACGATCGTGCGAACGTCCTGCCGGACATCGTCACGCTCGGCAAGCCGATGGGCAACGGCTACCCGGTCGCCGGCGTCGTGACGTCGGCGGACATCATGGGCGAGTTTCGCGAGCGTTATCGCTACTTCAACACCTTCGCCGGCAACCCGGTGGCCGCCAGCGCAGCGCACGCGGTGCTGCGGGTGCTGGATGAAGAGCGTCTGGTTGAGAACGCGGACAGCGTCGGCAACTACGCCCGCGCCGGACTGCGCGAGCTGCAGCGGCGTCACCCGGTGATCGGCAACGTGCGCGGTAGCGGCCTGTTCTTCGGCGCGGAGATGCTGATCGACGGCGATCCAGCGCGGCCGGCGACCGAGTTCACGGCGCGCGTCGCGGAGGCCATGCGCGCTAACGGCGTGCTGCTCAATCGCCTGGGCATCCACTACAACACGCTGAA
Organism: Pseudomonadota bacterium; assembly: GCA_039029135.1. GTDB lineage: Bacteria > Pseudomonadota > Gammaproteobacteria > Pseudomonadales > Azotimanducaceae > JALZVT01. Next base: position 197,911 of record JBCCGT010000006.1, read on the forward strand.
GATTCGCCCGCCGATGCCGTTTTCGCGTGCAAACGCGGACCGGCTGCTGGAAACGCTGGATCGCGTGCTCGGCGAACTGGCGCCGGCGTGACGCAGCGGCAGCTTGCCGAGGCTGCGCGCGCCTGGGGGTTTTCTCACGACGCCTGCCGCCTGTTCGCGCGGCGCGAAAATCTGATTTTCCGCGTCGAGCTGCCAGAGCGAACGCTCGCGCTGCGAATTCATCGCGCCGGCTACACGCCGCTGGCGGACCTTCGCAGCGAGCACATGTGGCTGCGTCATCTCGCAGGCGTGGAACAGCGCGGGCGCTTGCAGGTACCGCAGCCCATCAAAACGCTTACCGATGACGATTTGTTGGTCATCGATGGTGTCACCGTCGACTGCATTTCCTGGCTGCCGGGAGAGCCGCTCTCCGCCTCGCTGTTGGCGTATCGGGAAGGCGAGCTGTCGGCTGCCGCGCTGGCCAAACTATTCTCGCGGCTCGGCCGGGCGCTCGCCGCCTTGCATGTGTACTCCGATCGCTGGCGACCGCCGCCCGCGTTCTCACGTCGGTCCTGGGACGCTCAGGGACTCGTTGGTGCGGAGCCCGCTTGGGGTCGTTTCTGGGAACATCCGCAGCTCACCGATGTCGAGCGCGCGCTGCTGCGCGCCCTGCGCGACGCCGGACGAACCGATCTTGCTGCGCGCACGCCCGACTATGGTCTGATCCACGCCGATGCCGTGGCCGACAATGTTCTCGTTCACCGCGGCGAGGTAGCGTTGATCGATTTCGACGATGCGGGTTATGGCTATCGCGGCTTCGATGTTGCGACGGCGCTGCTTAAACACCGTCATCTGCCGGTTTACGGCGAGCTCAGGGCTGCGCTGCTCGATGGCTATCGCAGCGTAACCGCGATAGATACAGAGTCGCTCGAACTGCTGTTTGCCCTGCGCGCGGCGAGCTACGTCGGCTGGATTGCGTCGCGACTGGAGGAGCCGGGGGCGCGAGAGCGCAGCGCACGCTACATCGCGCAGGCCTGTGAGGAGGCGCGCCGGCTGCTCGATTGATACGGGTGGCCGCGCCTCGAATCTGCGGCTCAGGGCTCGATCTGATGCAACAGCATCGCGCGCGTTCGCGTCGGCCAGCGGTCCCGAAGTGGATCTCCAGCCGGACTAGCGCGCGCGGCGCGCGATCTCGGCCGCCATCGCGGTCTCGCCGATGGCCGTCAGTCCATCCTGCACGCCGCGTATATCCGCGGCGGGGCGATTCTGGCTGACTTTCCACTTGCCCTGAATCTCGCTGATAGCAATTTCTAAACCGACGATGCCTTTCAGCATGGACTCGGTGAATTCGGCCGGCGCGTCGTCCACCCGCCACGGGTTGGCGGAGGATGCCTCCTGACGATCGGTCAGCGTGTCGACCTGGGCCTTCAGCCAGTCAGGGTCGTCGCGCACCGTGGGGCGCCCCCAGACGTGTACGCTGATGTAGTTCCAGGTTGGGACCACCTTGCCGTGTTCGCGTTTTGACGGATACCAGCCTGGTGAGACGTACGCTTCCTCGCCCTGAAACACCACCAGACACTCGCTGCCGGACGTAAGCAGCCGCCACTGCGGATTGGGTCGGGCCATGTGCGCGAGCAGCGTACCGAGTTCGCCCTGCTCGGCGCGCAGGACGAAGGGCAGCGGATTGGCGAGCGGGCGCCTGTTGTCGTCCGTGCAGATCAAGAGCCCCAGCGGGTGCTTCTCGATCATGGCGTGCTGGACGTCGAGCCGGTCTTCGGCGAATGACTTCACCTCATACATGCAGCACCTCAGATTTTCACTGTGCCATCCGCCAACCAGCGATCGAAAATCTCGAGCGCGGCGTCGCAAAACGCCGCGTCGTTGATGTGGGCGTCGACCTCAACGTACTGGGTTGGCGGTCTGATGCTCTCGCGAATCGCCGCGGTAAAGGCGGCCAGGCTTGCGGGGTCGTGCAGCGGTGCGTCGGCCTTGTCCCATTCCTGAATGCCACCCAGTGGCATGATGAAGGCGCTCGGTGATTCGGCCAGCGCGAGCCGCTCGCCGATGGCCGCGGCAACTTCCGCGCGTTCGTTGCCGTCGAGCAGGCAGGACGAGATCAGTCGATTGTGCGCGTGTGACTCGCGGCCCGCGAACTTCTCGACCGGCTGCCAGGTGAGAAAGTCGAACATGTCGGTGGCACCCGGCGCGACGATCTGCGGCACGCCCGCGCGGCCCGCGTTCGTCAACCGATCCGCGCCGGCGCTAACGACGGAGCCGTGTAGCTCGTTGGACAGCTCCTGCAGGCAGAAGTCCATGACGCAGGCGAAGACGCCGTTGCCGGCCAATCCCTCGAATGCCCGACCGCCCATGCCGGTGGCGTGAAACACGGCCAGCTCGAAGCCGCGCGCCTCCAGCGCCGGCTGCAGCCGCACCATGTAACTCAGGCAGCTCTTGCCTAGGCTCATCATGCCGACGATGGGTTTGTCGGCGTCTACTCGGCGCGCCGCCCGGCACGCGCCTACTACGGCGCCCGCGGCCTGGCTGAGCGATGCCCTGCAGATCGAGTTGAGACCGTACAGCCCGCCGGCCCAAAGGATCATCTGCACGTCGGGCGGAATTCGCTGTGGCGCGATCAGCGGCGAGAACGACACGGTCGAGACGATGTACTTAGGCACGCCGAGGGGCAGCGCCGCCGCGCAGTCGAGCGCGAGGTCCGTGCCCATGGTCCCACCCAAAGCGATCAGGCCGTCGATCTCGCCCTCGGCATACAGCGCGGCGACGCGCGCGGCGGCCCCCTGTGCCATCGCGGTCATGGCGAGATTCTCATCATTCAGCGCGACGATGTCCTCGATGGTGGTGCCGGCGCTGGCCGCGACCTCGTGCTTGGAAATGGTGACGGGCGACGCCGGGTCGCCGAGCACGCTGACGTCCATCGCGACGACCGTCGCGCCCTGTTCGCTCATGGCGCGCTCGACGTAGCGCAGCTCTTCGTCCTTGGTGTCGAAGGTGCCGATCAGCAGCACGCGGCTCATCGGTCGCGCTCCGCGTCGGCTTCACCGCGAGCGTCGGGTGCCAGCTGTGCGACCAGGACCATCACCCAGCTCAGCGCGAAGCCGACGGCCGCGATCAAGTACACGTTGGCGTAGGGTGTCGACGTCTCGGCGATCAGGTTGGCCGCGACGAACGGTCCCAGCGCGAAGCCAATCATTTGCAGGCTGGCGGCGCGGATCAGCATGCGCGCCGGATTCTCGAAGCCGGACAGCGTGGCGAGCAAGTAGGGCTGGGCCAGATTCCACATGAAGTTGAACACGTACACCGCAAGCGAAAAAATGAAATAGCTGATGTCGCCGAGCAGCAGCGCGGCGCCGGCGCCCGTGCCGAGAATGCCGACGGCGAGCGGCTTAATGCGCCCGGCGCTTTGCGCCAGCGCCGCCGCGAGCAGCGCCGCTGCGATGCCGAGAAACTGCGAGACGGTTAGCACGTTGGCGACCGACTGTTCTTCGATGCCGCCTTCGGTGCCCACGAGAAACACGTAGGCCCAGACCATACCGATGGCGACGTTGAACAGCAGCACGCCGCCGAGCGCGCTCGCTGCGTGCAGCGCGCTGAGCGGCTTGCCGGATTCTGTCGCAGCGTCGGTCGCCTCGCCGCGCGGCAGGTATCGAACGCACAGCAGGCCGAGCGCGCAGAAGGCCGCGAGGAACAACCAGATGCCGTCCAGCCCGAACGCGTCGAGCGTCATGGGCGCGACCAGAACGCCGAGTGCGCCATACACCAGCACCCAAACGACAAGCAGGCCAAAGTTACGATCCGGGTTGGCGGTCATGCCGACCATTGCGAACGGCAGCGAGATCATGCCTCCCAGGCCGAGACCGGTCAGCGTGCGAATGACGCTGAGCGTGACGGGATCGGACTGGCCAATGGACGCGGCGTTGCCGATCACGCTGATCGCGAGAAACACGATCGTGGCCCGGCGCCAGTCGATACGATGAGCGACGAAGGCGAGCACGATGGTCGTTATCGCGAGCCCCCACATTTCTGCTGACGCCACGTAGCCTGCCTGCTCGGGCGTCAGCCCGAGCACGTCGACGAAGCCCTGCACGACGGCGGGCTGGATGATAAACACGCAGACGCCGACCACGGCCAGATAGAACATGCTGTAGCGCGAGGCGCGGGAGTTGAGATCGAGAGCGTCGCTCATGGCCGCCGTCTTACCACCTTGGATACCGTCTAGGCACTGGCCGCCGCGAGCCCGGCGTCGAGCGCGCTGATGATCGCGAGCACGTCCTGGCTACTGAGAATCAGCGGTGGCGACAGAATGACCACGTTGCCTGAGATCCTGACCAGCGTGCCCGCATCATAGGCGGCGCGGTCCAGCTTGCCGAGGGTCGCCTTGTCCATCGGTGTCTTGGCCGCGGCATCGCTGACGATCTCGACTGCGGCCATCAGCCCCACACCGCGGACGTCGCCGACGATATCGTAGCGCTGCGACAGTTCCGCGAGTCCCTGCTGCAGTTCTACCCCGCGCGCTCTGGCCTTGGCGGCCACGTCGATTTGATCGATCTGGTCCAGCGTCGCCAGCCCCGCCGCCGCGCCGACCGGATGCCCGGAGTAGGTGTAGCCGTGACCGATGTCGCCGCTCGCGTCCGGCTGGTTCGATTCGAACAGCGGCACGATGTGCTCGGCGATCAGGGTCGCGCCGAAGGGGAAATAGCCGTTGGTGATGGCCTTGGCGATACACATCAGATCAGGCTTGACGTTCCACAGGCGCGAGCCCGTCCATGCACCGGTGCGCCCGAATGCGGTGATGACCTCGTCGGCGATCAGCAGTACGCCGTGACGATCGCAGATGTCTCGCACCATGGGCATGAAGGTCTCGTGTGGCACGATCACGCCGCCGGCGCCGAGCACGGGTTCCATGATGAAGGCGGCGACGGTATCGGGACCCTGAAAGCGAATCTCGTCGTCGAGCTGCGCCGCACACAGCTGCGCGAGTCGCTTTGGGTCCGTCTCGTCGAACGGATTGCGATAGGGCAGCGGGCAGGAAATCTGAAAGCAGCCCGGCAACAGGGGTTCGTAGTTGCGCCGAAACTTGGCGTTGCCGTTGATCGACGAGCCACCGAAGTGGGTGCCGTGGTAGCCCTTCTTCAGGCTGATGAATTTCGTTCTGTCCTTGTCGCCGCGCAGCTTGTGAATCTGACGCGCCAGCCGCAGCGCGGTCTCGATCGAATCCGAGCCGCCAGAGGTATAAAACACGCGTCCCATCGATTCCGGCGCGAACCACTCGATCAGCCGATCCGCCAGGTCGATCGCCGTGTCGGTGGCGACGCCAGTGAACGAGGAGTAGTACGGCAGCACGTCGAGCTGGCGGGAGATCGCCGCCTTGATGGCGCTGTTCGAGTAACCGAGATTGACGTTCCACAGACCGCCGACGGCGTCGATCGCGGACTGTCCGCGGGCGTCGGTGATGCGCACGCCCTCGGCCGCCACGATCTCGCGCGGCGGGTTGGCGGCGGTCGCCGCCGGGTGGGTCATTGGCTGCCAGTAGTTGAGCTTTCGAGGTGACATGCTGATTCCTGTCGTTGCGCTTAGGCGCCTGCGATGGAGTTGGCGTTTTCCAGCAGCGCGAGCGCTTCGGCGTAGCTGCGGCCGGGGGCCGTGACGTCGAAGTGCACGCTGGGCAGACCCACGGCGCGGGCGCCGTCGATATTGCGGCGCTGATCGTCGACGAAGACGCAGGCGCTTGCGTCTAGTTCCAATTGGGCGAGGCAGGCTTCGTAGGCCGCAGCGGCCGGTTTCAAGATTCCGGTGTGGGTCGCGTCGACGATCACCGAGATTTCGGTCAGAAACGGCAATCGAGTCCGAAACTCCGCGCCGTAGAACAGATCTAGTTCGTTCGACAGCAGGGCGAGACGATGGCCCGCGGCGCGCGCGGTTTGCATCGCACTCAGCGCCTCCGGTCGTATGACGGCGAGGGGATCGGCGCCGCGGGCGGCAATAACGAAGTCCGACATCTGTGACCAGTCTGCGCCGACGAGCGCACCAACCTCGCGCGTGCGGGTCGCCCAGTAGTCGCGCTCCGTCAGCTCGCCCGCCTGCATCCGCACCCAAAGCGCGTCACTGCGTTCGTCGAACGGGCCGCGCCAGGTCAGCGTGCCCGGCGCCAGATCCAGCGCGCGTTCCGTCGCGGCGTGAGTCTCGAACAGCGTCTTCGAGATCACGCCGCCGAAATCGAGGATGAGCGCTCGGTCGCTCATCCCGCGGCCCGATCGAAGACGATGGCGAGCAGCTCATCCAGCAGACTCTCGTCGAGGCGACCGAAGCGGCGCCGAAACGTCGGCGTCGTGCCGAACAGCACGTTGAATCCCTCGATGCAGCTCATGAGCAGAAACTCTTTGCGACGTCGCGCGCCCGCGTCCAGGTCGGGGCGGGCGAAGCGCAGCTCGGCGCGGACCTGGGCGAGGAAGTGTTCATAGACGCGATCGCGAAACCCGGTCAGGCCAGGCTGGTGCGGGGCCAGCGCCCATAGCTGGTAGAAGAAGCGCTGCGAGTGCGGGTCCTGGGCGTCGCGGATGAGAAATTCGAAATACGCCCGCACGCGTCGCCGCGGGTCGTTGCCGCCGCGCAGATTCGCCTGTTCGAACGACGCCTCGTAGCGCGTCAGAAAGTCGTCGATCACCGCGGTCAACAGGCCGTCTTTGGACGGAAAGTGATAGGTCAGATTGCCCTTGCTGATACCGATCTCGTCGGCAACGCGCCGCAGGGTCATCGCGGCGAAGCCTTCGTTGATGAAGATCTCGCGCGCCGCCGCGACGATCTCTGCCTGCTTGGCCCGCGACTTCGCGCTGCGGATCTTGCGGGGCTGGGTTTCCCGACCCGAGGCCGTATCGGCGCGCGCCGGATTGGCAGCCGCTGGGTCTCCGGGATTAGTGGGCGTAACTGGACTGGCGCGCCGAGGCGCTTTGCCGTGCGATGGCACAGGGTGATGCCGTGTTCCTTGCGTTTACAAAGGATGCCAGCGCGTCTAAATTAGGTCAATTGGGCTAAACGGCAGATAGTACAAAACGTGGTCCAGATCGCCGCTCGGACGGCCAGCCGACCGAACCGATCGGCGCGCTCGCACAGCGCTCATTGCGCTTTTTCAGCGCTCATATAGAGGGGAGCCTTGATGAAACCGAATTGGAAACTGAACAAACTCGCGGCCGCGGTCGTCACGCTGTCGGCGACAGCGGCGCCGACGCAGGCTGCTGTGATGGAAGAGATCGTCGTGACCGCCACCAAGCGGCAGGAGAGCATTCAGGACGTGGCGATCTCCGTGTCGGCGCTGTCGGGCGAACAGCTGGAGTCCCTGAACCTCAGCGACATGCAGGACATCACCCAGCAGATGCCGGCCATGCAGATCAACGCCTGGTCGCCGCAGCTCACCATCTTCAATCTGCGCGGCGTCTCGCAGAACAACTTCGTCGACAACCTGGAAGCGCCGATCGCCGTCTATCAGGACGACGCCTATGTCGCCAGCATGAACGCGATCAGTGGCCAGCTATTCGACATGGAGCGCGTGGAGGTGTTGCGCGGTCCCCAGGGCACGCTGTTCGGCCGCAACGCGACCGGCGGTCTGGTGCACTACATCAGCCGCGGCGCCGATGAGAGCGAGACCAACGGTTACATCGACGCGCGCTACGGCTCGTTCGATCGCTTCAGCGTCGAGGGCGCGATCGGCGGCTCGCTGACCGAATCCGTGCGCGGCCGCCTGGCGTTTCGTCGCGAAGAGGCCGACGGCTACATCAAGGGTGACCGCACGATCCCGCCGGTAGACAGTCGGGCGATTGGCGGTGCCGACGGCTACGCCCTGCGCGCGAGTCTGCAAGTGGATTTCAACGATCGGCTGCAGGGCGACTTCATCGCCAAGTACGCCGAGGACGACGACGTGCCCACCGGCGGCTACGTGTTCGAGAACTGCGAGTTCGACGCGAGCTCTTTCTGCCCGGTCGACGCCAACGGCCGGGCGGTCGTGCTGCCCGGCGTGGTCTCCGGCGACGTGCACATCCATCAGAACGACACGCGCGGCTCGCTCAATCGCGAGACGCTGAGCCTGACGGGCAAGTTCACCTACGACATCAACGACACGATGGAGCTGGTCTCGATCACCAACTACCTGGACGTCGACAAAAGCTACCTCGAGGACGGCGACGCGTTCCCGGCGCCGATCGTTGTGTTCGCGCAGGACGCAGAGATCCAGCAGTTCTCTCAGGAGCTGCGCCTGAGCGGCTCGAACGAGCGGCTCGATTGGCAGATCGGCGCCTACTACATGGACTACCAGTTCGACGGCGAGGCCTTCACCGGCGGCGCGCCGAACATCGACCTGTCGTTTCAGCTCTTCGATGCCGGCATCATCAGCGCGCCGACCGTGTTCGATGACAACCCGTTCGATGGCCGCTCGGATCGCTTGATCGATCTGAGCGTCAAGAACTTCTCTGTGTTCGGCCAGCTCGACTTTCATCTGTCTGATGACACCACGCTGACCACCGGCGTGCGCTGGTCCGATGACCGCAAGCGCATCGACTGGCTCGCGCTGTTCAGCTCCGATCAACAGACGACGCCGATCCCTTACGCCGCGACCGAGAGCAACGGGTCATTCAACGCGGGCACGATCCTGAACCAGTTCGAGGACGATGCGATCGACTACGACGACTGGGCGGTGCGCGTGAGTCTGCAGCATCAGATCAACGATGATGTTCTCGGCTTCTTCTCGTACAACCGGGGCATCAAGGGCGGTAACTGGACGCTCGCGTCCGCGGTGTCGCCCGACCGCTTTCAGCACGCCGAAGAGGTGCTGAACGCCTTCGAGATCGGCATCAAGGCGGACATCAGTCCGACGACGCGCCTGAACGCGACGGCGTACTTCTACGGCTACGAGGACTATCAGACCTTCGTCGCGATTCCGCCGGGTGCCACGTCGCCCAACCCGCAGGTGGGGAACTCCGATGCGACGGCTGTGGGCGCAGAGCTGGAACTGTTCTGGGCGCCGACCGAGCGTCTCGATGTCCTGCTCGGAGCCGCGTTCAGCAACTCGAAGGTCGACTCGGTAGAGGCCGGTGCGGCGCCGGTGATCGATGCGGACTTTCCCAACGCGCCCGAGTTCTCGGCGAACTACCTGATCAGCTATCGAGTCCCGTCGAGCATTGGCGAGGTCGCGCTACAGCTCGACGGCGCCTTCTACGGCGATCAGTTTCTGGAGGTCACGAACGGTCCGGGCACCGAGCAGGACGCGTACAACGTCTCGAACGTCAGTCTGACCTGGCGCAACGAGAACTGGATGGTGTCGGTCTGGAGCAAGAACGTCTTCGACAAGACCTACAAGGCGTACTCGCTCGACCTCGGCCTTCTGGGTGCGACCACCTTTTACGCGCCGCCGCGAGCGAACGGTGTATCGCTGCGCTACAGCTTTTAGCGGCCGGCACACGACTGCGCAGGGCACGACGGTTCGCGCCCTGCGCACGTGACCAGCCGAGGTTGAAAAGGTGAAACCAGTTCCCCTCGTCATCGGCGGGCAGGCGGTGGGCGCGGACGATGCGTTCGACGTCCTTAACCCGAGCACCGCGACGGTGTATGCGCGCTGCGCGCGCGCGGATACCGATCACGTCGATCGGGCGGTCGCGGCGGCGCGCGACGCGTCAGCGGACTGGCGTGCGCTGCCCGACGAGCGCCGCGCCGAATTCTGTATGCAGCTCGCCGAGCTGCTCGAGGCTAATGCCGAGGCGTTGACGGAGTGTATCGTCGCCGAGACCGGTAAACCCATCGCCGGCTACAGCGGCGTGGGGGCACGCAAGGAGATTCAGGGCGCGATCGGCTGGGCGCGCGCGACCGCGAAGCTAGCGCTGGCCGACGAGATCCTGCAGGACGAACACACCGCTCGGGTTGTGCTGCGGCGCAAGGCGCTGGGCGTGGTCGGATCCATCACGCCGTGGAACTGGCCGCTCATGATCGGGATTTGGCACGTATTGCCCGCGCTGCGCGCGGGCAATACGGTCGTGATGAAGCCCTCCGAGCTGGCGCCGGTGGCAAGTTCGCGTTTCGCAGAGCTCGCGGCCCGCGTGCTGCCCCCCGGCGTGCTCAACCTCGTCAACGGCTTCGGCGACGTGGGCGCTGCACTCGCGCTGCACAAGGACGTCAACAAGATCGTATTCACTGGATCGACCGCGACGGGTCGACGCATCATGCGTGCCGGGGCGGACAATCTGAAGCGGCTGACGCTGGAGCTGGGTGGCAACGATGCCGGCATCGTGCTGCCGGACGTCGATGTCCGGGCGATAGCGAGCAAGCTGTTCGCGGCCTGTTTTCACAACAACGGTCAGACCTGCGCCGCGCTGAAGCGGCTGTACGTGCACGAGTCCGTGATCGATGCGCTCGAGAGCGAGCTCGCGGCGATCGCCGACGGCATTCGCCTCGGCGATCCGATGCACCCCGAGACCGATCTCGGTCCCGTACAGAACGCGGCCCAGCTCGCAATCATTGAAGACCTGGCTGCCGACGCGCAGACCGCTGGCGGTCGCTTCCTGTCGGGCGGGCGTCGCCTGGATCGTCCCGGCTACTTCTTTCCGCCCACGATCGTCACCGGGCTATCCAACGGCGCGCGCCTGGTCGATGAAGAGCCCTTTGGCCCGATCGTCCCGTTGGTGCGTTTCGGCACGGAAGACGAAGCGATTGCGCTGGCCAATGACAGCGATAGCGGGCTCGGCGGATCGGTGTGGTCGAAAGATGTCGAGCGCGCGCGGGCACTTGGCGAGCGGCTGGAGTGCGGTTCGGTCTGGATCAACGGTCATGGCGGCCTGCAGCCGCACGTGCCGTTCGGCGGCATCAAACAGTCGGGGTTTGGCGTGACCTTCGGCGTCGAGGGCCTGCGTGAATTCACCTCGGTGCAGACGCTGCGCATCAACGCGGGCTAGTCGGCGCCCTCCAGATAGCGGCTGAGCGCGGGCCGTAGGCGCGCGGCGTAGTGCTGCCACAGGTCGATCGAGGATCGGTAAAGCGGTTGGCGCACCTGCGCAACGCTGGCCGTCTTGATCGGCCGGGCCGTGGCGTGAAACTCGAGACAGTCTTGATTGAACGGCAGCCCGACGGCGTCGAGCAGCGCGCGAATCATGGTCTCGCCGCCGCCGACGAGCGTTTCGTAGCGCAGTTCTAGAAATCCCTCGCACTCGCCCGGCTGCGTCGGCGTCGCGCCTTTGTCTTCAAGCGCGGCGATCTCGTGCGAGGGCAGGGTTTCGCGCCAGTGCCGCAGCAGCGCTTGGTACTCGCGGAAGTACGCCCCGAGCGTGTCCAGGTCGTAGCTGAAGCGCATCTCGCTGCCGAACAGCGTCGAGAAACACGACCAGAGGCAGGCGTAGGGCTCGCGCAGGCTGTGCACAATGATCGCGTCCGGCAGCAGTTTGCGTATCAGACCCAAGAGCACGAAGTTGCCGGGCAGTTTGTCGACGACGAAGCGATCATCGGGACCGGCGTGTGCCTGCAGCGCGGCGCGATAGTCGTTCGCCGCGGTGTCCAGGTCTGCTGCGCGCCAGTGCGCCGCCGCGGCGCCGATCGTGTCGCGAGCGCCGATCAGATGCTGCGCGACGCTTCGCTGCAGCGCCTTGGTCTCGCCCGCAGACGACACCGCGCTATGACTTACGAGAATCTGTTCGATCAGCGTCGACCCGCTCCTGGGCATCCCGAGTACGAAGATGGGCGCCACGCCGGAAACGGGCGTCGTCGGTCGGGGAAGCGCGCTCAGCCGGGTCGCAGTCAGCGTCGCCGCGGCGTCGCGCATCATGGCGAAGTTGCTGCGCCAGTCGTAGGGCTGGGCGCGTGCCTGCAGGGCGGCACCCGCAGCGAAAGAATCGAACGCGTCGTCGAAGCGGCCGAGATCTTGGTTGGCCTTGCCCAGCGCGTAGGCCAGTTTTATCTGCTGCGCGGGCGGCAGGCGCTGGGCGTGCTCGGCCGCGAGCGACAGCGACTTTAGAGTTGTGTCATCCTCCGAATAGCGCGTGAGCCGCCCGTAGGCGAAGTGCGCATCGGCGTCGAGCGGGTTCTGCTCGATCAGGCGCGCGTAGTGCGGCGCCGCGAGCGCGGGCTGCTCCCCGTTGAAAAGCTGGCTCGCGAGGCGATGCCGTTCCGCTGTGTCCATGAGTGCAACCCTAATCGAGACCGAACAGGCATACGAGGCGCCGGTGAGGGCCGACGGCCGCGCCGCCGGCGCCCACAAGATCGTGCGTTCGGTATCGCGCTGCGCACTTACGACATTGCTGGGCGTGGCGATCTCTGGCTGCGCGACGATACAACGCTCGCCAGCGCCCAGCGCGCCGACGCGGCCGAACATTCTCCTGATCGTCGCCGACGACATGGGCTACGCTGACCTAGGCGCGTTCGGCTCCGAGATCCCGACGCCTAACCTCGATCGGCTCGCCGTAGGCGGCGTGCGCTTTACCCGTTTTCGCGCCGCGGCTGCCTGCTCGCCGTCGCGGGCGATGCTGCTCACCGGTGTCGACGCGCCCGTCGCGGGTCTCGGCAACATGGCCGAGGAGCTGGCGCCGAATCAGGTCGGCAAGCCCGGCTATGAGGGTGAGCTGAGCGATCGGGTGGTAACGCTCGCCACGCGCCTGCAGGCAACCGGTTATCGCACGCTGCTGAGCGGCAAGTGGCATCTCGGGGACTCGGCCGCCGCGCTGCCGTCGGCGCGCGGTTTCGATCACAGCTTTGCGCTCGCGTCCGGCGGCGCGAGCCACTTTGCGGACATGCGCCCCGCGTACGCCAAATCGCCGACCGCGACCGCAGCCTATTTCGAAGACGGCGTGCGGCTGGAAAGACTGCCACCGTCGTTTCGCTATTCCTCGCAGTTCTACGTGGATTATCTGCTCGACCGACTGCCTGGTCTCGCGACGGATCAGGCGGGCGAACGCGCGCCCGCGTCCGAGCCGCCGTTCTTTGCGCTGCTGTCGTTCACCGCGCCCCACTGGCCGCTGCAGGCACCGGACGCTGCGATCGCGGCGTTCGCGGGCCGCTACGATGCCGGCTGGGAGGTGCTGCTGCGGCAGCGCCACGCGCGTCAGCGAGCGCTTGGCGTCGTGGCCGCCGACGCGCCGCCGAATCTGTTGCCCTGGCCGGCCTGGTCGTCGCTCGATGCCGAGGCGCGCTCCCGCGCCGCCCGGGCGATGGAGATCTATGCGGCGATGATCCACGAGATGGATCGGCACACCGGCCGCCTGATCGACGCGCTGCGCGATCGCGGCCTGCTGGAGAACACGATCGTCGTGTTTCTCTCGGACAATGGCGCCGAGGGACACACCTATGATGAGACCTGGCCGGCGGATCAGTTTCCCGCGATTCGCGCGGCGATCGATGCGCGCCACGACTTCAGCTACGAGCGCATGGGGCTGCCGGGATCCTATGTCTTCTACGACGCCGAGTGGGCCCGCGCCGGTTCGCCGACCAGCCGCTGGCACAAGGGATTTCCCACCGAGGGGGGGCTCAGGGTGCCGGCGTTTGTCCACTACCCGCGACGTTTCGCCGGCCGCATCGAGCGGACGCCGGTGTTCATCAAGGACGTCGCGCCCACGCTGCTCGATCTCGTCGGCGTCGATCCTGTCAGTCCTGCCGGAAAGGTGCCGATGACGGGGACGTCGCTGCTTCCCTTGCTCGACGCGCCCGGCCAACCGCCGGCTGCCCGGATCGAGGTCTTCGAGCTGTTCGGCAAGGTCGCCGTCGTGAGCGATCCCTGGAAGGCCCTGCGGATACCCGCGCCCTGGCGCGCCGAGGACGCGGCCGATTGGGCGCTGTACAACGTCGACGCGGACCCGCTCGAGCTGCACGACCTGTCGGGCGCCTACCCCCAGCGCCTCGCGACGCTGCAGGATGCGTGGCGGGACTACGCGGCGCGGCTCGGTGTCGTGCTGCCGGACTGGGTGAGCGGGTACTGAGGATGGCGGACGGCAAGCTGCGCAGTTTCGAACGGTCTTTGCCGATGGCGCTGCTGCGGGCCCGCGAGTCCGTCATGCGCAAGTTTCTGCCCACGCTGAAGGCGCATGATCTTTCGGCGCAGCAGTGGCGCGTGATCCGGGCCTTGCACGCGGAAGACGGGCTGGACATGTCGGAGCTGGCGCAGCGCTGCTATCTGCTGCTGCCCAGCCTGACGCGGATCGTGCGCAATCTGGAGCAGCGCGCGCTGGTGAGTCGCACGACGGTCGCCAGCGACGCGCGCCGCTTCCGCATCTTCCTGAGTACCGCGGGCAGGGACCTGTTCCGGACGATCGCGCCGCACTCAGAAGAACGCTACCAGCACATCACCCAGACTTTCGGCGCGCAGCGGCTGGAGCAGCTTTATGCGCTGCTGGACGAGCTCGTTACCGAACTCGACGCGGAGCTTGGCAGCGACCCAGATAGCGCCGCTGACAGCAAAGAGGGAGAACGCGGCTAGCCGAGGCCTGATCGGGTCGATGCCGCGCGGGCTGGCGGCACGAGCATGATGCGCCGATTTGGTTAACGTGTTAAGTTGTTAGGCCATTGGGGCAGCGCATCGGCACCTGCGGCATGCACTATGGGGCGTCCGCGCCGACCTGCCAGCCAGCTAACAGCCAACGAGAACCCCACACCGTGCAAGAGTCTGAAACCGTCCGCGACCATCTCGCTGAGATCCAGCCGACGCTCGAGCGCTTTCGGCGCGAGGGGGTCGAGCACATCGTCGACGGCGAGCGGCTGCCCGGCGCCACCACGTTTGACAACTACACGCCCATCGACGGCAGCCGCACCGGACCCGTGGCGGCGGGGACCGAGGAGGACATCGACGCGGCGGCGCGCTCGTCCGCCGCGGCGTTTCTCGCCTGGGCCGAGTGGCCGGGCGCGAAGCGCCAGGCGTTGCTGCACAAGATCGCGGACGCGATCGAGGCCAACGCGCGCGAGATCGCGCTGACCGAAAGCTACGACACCGGCCAGCCGCTGCGCTTCATGTCCAAGGCGGCGGTGCGCGGCGCCGAAAACTTTCGCTTCTTTGCGGATCAGGCGGTCACCGCTGGGGACGGCCTGTCCATGCAGGCGCCCGAGCATCTGAACTTTAGCGTCCGCCAGCCGATCGGGCCGGTGGGCGTCATCACCCCCTGGAACACGCCGTTCATGCTGTCGACCTGGAAGATCGCGCCCGCGCTGGCCGCGGGCTGCACGGTCGTGCACAAGCCGGCGGAGTGGTCGCCGCTGACCGCGACGCTACTTTCCGAGATCGCCCACGAGGCGGGATTGCCGCCGGGCGTCCTCAACACGATTCACGGCATGGGCGAAACGGCGGGCAGGGCGCTGACCGAACATCCGCTGATCCGGGCTATCGCCTTAGTCGGCGAGTCGAAAACCGGCAGCGCGATACAGGCCCAGGGTGCGGCGACGCTGAAGCGCGTGCACTTCGAGCTTGGCGGCAAGAACCCGGTGATCGTGTTCGACGACGCCGATCTCGATCGCGCGCTCGATGCCGTGGTCTTCATGATCTACAGCCTGAACGGCGAACGCTGCACGTCGTCGAGTCGGCTGCTGGTCCAGCGGTCGATCGAGGCAGAATTCAACGAGCGTCTGGCCGAGCGCGTGGCGGCGCTGCGCGTCGGCCATCCGCTGGACCCGGACACCGAGGTGGGTCCGCTGATCCACGCGCGCCACCTGGACAAGGTCACCAGCTATTTCGACGTTGCGAAGAGCGACGGCGCGACGACTCGCATCGGCGGTGCCGCAGTGGGCGGCGACGGCTACTTCGTCCGGCCCACGCTCTTCACCGACGCGCGCACGACCATGCGCGTGGCGCAGGAGGAGATCTTCGGGCCGGTGCTGACGGCGATTCCCTTCGAGGACGAAGCCGAGGCCATCCGTATCGCGAACGACGTCGACTATGGTCTCGCCGCCTATGCCTGGACGTCCGACGTCGGGCGCAGCATGCGCCTCGCGCGGGCGCTGGAGGCCGGTATGCTGTGGATCAACTCGGAGAACAACCGTCACCTGCCGACGCCGTTCGGCGGCATGAAGGCCAGCGGCG
The DNA here is from genome assembly GCA_039029135.1 of Pseudomonadota bacterium. Classification (GTDB taxonomy): domain Bacteria; phylum Pseudomonadota; class Gammaproteobacteria; order Pseudomonadales; family Azotimanducaceae; genus JALZVT01. Next base: position 213,929 of record JBCCGT010000006.1, read on the forward strand.
TGGGTCGCGATGGCGGCGACTACAGTTTCGACTTTTACATGGAAACGAAGAACGTGTGCATCGCGACGGACACTCACAGCGTGCCCAAGCTGGGTATGCCGTGAGCCTGTATCAGGTCCAAAAGTGTCTGTACGAGCTGAATCGCAGCGAGACCGCGCAGGCCGAGTTTCGCGCGGACCGTGATGCCGCGCTCGCAGAATACGATCTGAGCGCAGAGGAGTACCAAGCGCTAGCCGGCGGCGACATCGGACTGCTGTACGTGCTGGGCGTCAACGGCCAGATACTGATGCACTTCGCTGCGTTTCTCGGTATCGAGTGGTTCGACTATCTCGAGCGCATGCGCGAGGGGGTTCGCCAGCACGGTCCCGTGCGCGCCGGCGTCTATGCGATGACGGGCGGCGGCCAGAGCTTTACCCAAGAGGGCCAGGCGTGACGCTCGTCTATGCGGGCATCGTCAGTCACGCGCCGGGCATCACCGGGCGCGCGCACATGGTCAAGGATCAGGAGGCGGTCGTGCGTATCCATGCCGCCATGCATGCGCAGCGCGACGACATAGCGGCGTCGCGACCGGACGCGCTGATCGTCATTGCGGCCGAGCATTTCGCCAACTTCTTCATGAACAACATGCCCGCTTTTTGCATGGGCATCGGCGAAAAACATGTCGGCCCTATAGAGGATCCCGACTGGCTGCGCATCCCGCGCACCGAGATTCCGGGCGCGCCGGAACTCGCGACCGCGCTGGCAACCCACGTGATGCAGCGCGTCGATCTGGCGTACGCGGAAGAGTGGCGGTGCGATCACGGCATCATGGTGCCGCTGCATTTCTTGACGCCCGACTACGACTTGCCCGTGATACCGGTGAACATCAACTGTCAGGGCCCGCCGCTGACGCCGCTGCATCGCGCCTGGGCATTCGGCGAGGCGCTGCGTGCTGCCGTCGATGCCCAGTCCGAGCGAATCGCGGTCGTCGGCACCGGTGGTATCTCGCATTGGCCCGCGACGCCCGACTCGGGGAAGATCAACGAAGCCTGGGATCGCGAGTTTCTCGAGCGGCTGCTGAAGCAGGATAAGAGTGCGCTGCTCGACTATACCGATGAGGACACCTACCGCGACGCCGGTCAGGGTGGTTTCGAGATACGCACGCTGATCGCGGCAGCCGCGCTCGCGAGTGGACCCGGCGAGCTGCAGCTCTACACGGCGGACGTGCCGCTGTTTTCGGTGGGCTGCGTGGTGGCGCGCTTCGCGCTGGCCGCCTGAGCAAGAGCGTTTCGGACGGCAGCAAATAGGGGAGACGATGACGCGTTTTGTGAGTTTTCTGCGGGACGGCAAGCCAAGCTTCGGCATCGCGCGCACGGATGGCCTCGTTGATCTCGGCGAGCGCTCCGGCTTCGTCGACCTGCGCGATGCCATCCGGGGCGATGCGCTGCAGACGCTTGCGCGTGAGTTCGACGGCGCACTGACTGATCTCACATTGAATGACGTTGACCTGCTGCCGACGATTCCCAATCCCGAGAAGATCATTTGCATCGGCGTCAACTACGCCAATCGCAATGCGGAGTATCGAGACAACAGCGCCGACCCCGACTATCCGAGCGTCTTCATGCGTTCGCGGGAGTCGTTGGTGGCGCATGGCGACGACCTTTGGGACCCGCCGGAGTCGGAACAGCTCGACTACGAAGGCGAGATCGTGTTGATCGTCGGCAAGGGCGGCCGCCGCATAGCGCGCGAGCGTGCGCGCGAGCACGTCGCGGGCACGACGCTGATGAACGAGGGCTCGGTGCGCGACTGGCTGCGGCATGCGAAGTTCAACGTCACCCAGGGGAAGAACTTCGAACGCTCGGGCAGCCTCGGCCCCGCGCTCGTGACCAGCGACGAGCTCGATCCGTTTGACGAGCTGGAACTGGTGACGCGGGTTAACGGCGAAGAGCGCCAGCGTGACGTCACGAGCAACCTGATGTTTCCCTTCGACTATCTGATCGCCTATCTCTCGACGTTCTATCGCCTGCAGCCGGGCGACGTCATTGCGACCGGCACGCCCAACGGCGCCGGCGCGCGCTTCGATCCGCCGAAGTATCTGCGCCCGCAGGATCGCATTGAGGTAGAGGTCGCCGGCATCGGCTGTCTGTCAAACGCCGTCATCAGCGATCCCGGAGCCGCGGCGTGACGCCTGACGACGTTGCCCGCGCGGCGCGCATGCTGGACGACGCGGAGATCCGGCGCGAACAGATCCGGCCGCTGACGCTCGACTTTCCCGACATGGGTATGGATCAGGCGTACGCGGTGCAGGCGGCGTGGATCGAGCGCAAGCTCGCGCGCGGCGCGTCGGTTACCGGCTACAAGATTGGCCTGACGTCGCGCACGATGCAGCGCACCATGAACATCGATACGCCGGACTCGGGCGTGCTGCTCGACGACATGGCGTTCGCGAACGGCGCGGATATTCGCGCGGCCGACTTTCTCGATCCGCGCATCGAGGCCGAGTTCGCGTTTGTGCTTGCGGCCCCGCTTGCGGGCAGCCACGTCGGCATCGACGACGTGCTGGCGGCAACCGCCTATGTGGTCCCCGCGCTCGAACTCATCTCCGCGCGCTCGACGCGCACCGATCCCGCAACCGGCTACACGCGCAAGGTCTTCGACACGATCGCGGACAACGCGGCGAATGCGGGCTATATCCCGGGCGAGGTTCGCATCGATCCCGGCGCGATCGATCTGCGCTGGCAGGGCGCGCTGCTTGCCAAGGACGGCGTCATCGAGGACACCGGCCTGGGTGCGGCCGTGCTCGATCATCCGGCGCGCGGCATCTGTTGGCTGTGCGAGCGGCTGGCGGCGTACGGTCAGGGACTCGACGCCGGCCAGTTTGTGCTGTCCGGATCATTCACGGGCGCGGTGCCCGTGACGGCCGGCACGCGGATTCGCGCGGACTACGGCGACTTCGGCACGATTGACGTGGGCTTCGTTTAGCTCGCCTTTCCTTCAGACACCCAGCCGCGCGGACTTGTTGCCGTAGTCGAACGCGTCGATCGCCGTTTCTGCCCGCATCTCTACGGTGGCTGCCGCCGTGCTCTCGTCGAGCGGTATACCCGTCGCGTCGGCGACCCGCGTGATCCCGTTGAAGGCACAGGCGACGGTGAGCGCATCCGCACACTTCTGCTCGCCCATGATGGCGCTGGCGCGGCGCCGCGCGCGCTCCAGGTCGGCATCGCCGTCCAGCAGCGCCTCGACCAAGTCACTTAGCGCGCCCTCGTGCTCGACGCCGGTGACGACGCCTTTATCGGTCACGCCGCGCAGATCGACCGTGTTGCCTTCTTGCTGGCTGCTCGCACCGAGCAGCATCGTGTGCGAGGTGGTTCAGTAAAAGCACTCGTTGTGCGCGGACACCCGGCTGGCGACGAACTCCGCCTGCGCCTGACTGATATCCAGCGCGATGTCCTTGAGGGCGTAGTGCGGTCGAAAGGTGTTGAAGAACAGGGCCACGGCGCCGGGCACAAGGCCCATGGAGCGGACGATGTTGGGCACCCCCGGCAGACCCGTGGCGGACACAGTGTCCTCGCCCGCGCTGATCGGTACCCAGGCGCCGCGGTCGACGGCGCCCTCGTTTACGGCGCCGTCGGGCTCGCCGGGTTGCGCCGCCGGCAGCGCGGGTGGTGGCAGACCCGCGGCGCGATGCTGCGAGTCGATGATGATCATCGAATTTGCGACGCTGACCAGTTCGACGTATTTCGGCGCGCCTAGCACCTCGACGATAGATTCGAACCACTGTCGCGTCAGCCGGCCCGGATCGGTGGCGAGCCGACGCACGGCGTCGACGGCTGCGGCGGGCAGCGTGTCAGTGGCGGCGTGCTCGCCGCTAACGCTGAAGGGCGACAGCGCGGCTTTGCGTTCGGCGCACAGCGGGCAGTCCTGCGCGATTCGGGTTTCTTCGGCGATGGCCACGCGCTCGGCGCCGGTCCAGTGACTGCCGGGCGCGGCAATCATCTGCAGGCTGGTCGCGTGGGCCTCGCGCAGGTTGTCTCGCAGCGGGACGTCGGTTGCGGCGTATAAGTCGGTCACGGTCTCTTCCCTCTCCTAGCCTCTCTGTCCAAGGCTGCACCCTCGGGCTGCGCAAGTCCATCGCGGCTTGGGCTGCGCGGCGCCCAGCGTGTGGCCCCCGATGGCACCCAGATGGCGCAGGAACGGCCAGAAGCAGCGGCGGTCGAAGCTGAACAATCGATCGAACGGTGTCGCGAGGATGTTGAGCATGGACTACCCCGCTGCGAGAACCTGTCTAGTGAGGACAATCCGCGGCATTCCGCGGCACCTGCTGTGCGTGGTGCTGTTGAGCGTGAACGCCTGGGGTGATCCTGCTGAGCTTGCCCAAGCGGCGCTCGAGCGCACGGCGCACCCTGTTGTCTATGACGGCAGCTATCGGTCGATCGACTATCCGAACGGCGATGTGCCCGCGCACGTCGGCGTCTGCAGCGACGTCGTGGTGCGCGCCTATCGAGCCATCGGCGTTGATCTGCAGCAGCGCGTGCACGAGGATATGAGCGCGAGCTTCGACGCCTATCCGAATCGCTGGGGTCTGAGCCGGCCCGACACCAACATCGATCATCGTCGCGTGCCCAACCTAGAGACGTTTTTCGCGCGGCACGGTCGTTCGCTGCCGATGGACCGGCTGGCGCGAGATCATCGACCGGGCGATGTGGTCAGTTGGCGCCTCGGCAACGGCTTGCCGCACATCGGCATCGTGGGGCCGAACCGCGTGCCCGGCAGTGCGCGTTACTACGTCGTCCACAACATCGGTGCGGGGCCCGTCGAGGCGGACGTGCTGCTCGCCTATCGCCCGTACGGGCACTACCGATATCTGCCTTCGCGGTGATCGTTTGCTAGGCGGTTATGCGTGCCGGCAGGCTGGAGAAGCCGTGAAACAGTGGCGAACTCAGGCGTACGGGTTCTCCGGCGACCTCAATCGTGCGCCCCGACTTCAGAATCTCTTCCCACAGAACGCGTAGCTGCATCTCCGCGAGGCGGTTGCCGAGACAGCGGTGAATGCCGAAGCCGAACGACAGGTGGTGACGCGCCCGGGGCCGGTCGATCAGAAACTCGTCGGGGCGGTCGATGACGCGCGGGTCGCGATTGCCCGAGATGTACCACAGCACGACGCGATCCCCCTCGCGAATGGTCTCGCCGTGTAGCTCGATCTCGGTCATGGCGGTGCGCGCCATGTGCGTTAGCGGCGTCTGCCAGCGAATGATCTCGGAGACCATGTTGGGAATCAGGCCCGGGTTGTCACGCAGCTTGCTGTACTGGTCCGGGTTGTCGTGCAGCGCCAGCAGGCCACCGGTGATGGAGTTGCGCGTCGTGTCGTTACCGCCGGTGATCAGCAGCACGAGGTTGCCCACGAGCTGTTCGGGGGTCATGTCTTTCGTGGCCGGGTCGTGGGCGAGCATGGAGATGAAGTCGAACCCCGGTGCCTCCTGCGCCCGCTGATTCCATAGTTCGGCGAAGTACTCGCCCATGTCGGCCAGCGCGTTGTAAAAAACCGCGGGCGAGGCGACGAGCTCCGGGTTGTCGGGGTTGCTGAACACATCCGACCAGGTCATCAGCTTGTCGCGCTCGCTTACCGGCACGCCCAGCAGCGTACAGATCATCTGGCCAGTCAGGTTGCGGGCGACGGCGGGCACCCAGTCGAAGGTCTCGTTGACCGGCAGCGCGGCGAGTATGTCGATGACTCGCGCGCGGATCGTGGCCTCCAGATCCGCCAGGCTGCGGGGCGCGAGTCTGGGCGCCACCGCGGCGCGCTGGGCGTCGTGCACCGGCGGATCCATCTGGATGAACATGGGCAGAAAGTCGCCGCTGGACGGCGTGCCGTTGATCGTGATGCCGCCGCGGCGTGAGTCCGCCGACAGGCGCGCGGTGTCGGCGTCGAGCGCAAGGATGTCGTCGAAGCGCGTGATCGACCAGTAGGGGCCGTACTGGCTGTCCGCGCAGTAGTGGACAGGCGCTTCGTCCCGCAGCCGCGCCAGGTAAGGCCAGATCCGATCCGACTTGTACAGCTCTGGGTTGCCGACGTGAAAGTCCGCCAGCGGCAGCGTCCACGGATCCTCATCATCGGGCACCGGCACGCGGGCGCGCCGCTTTGGCTGATAGCGACTGGCGTCGAACTGAGCGGCGCGGTCGCGGTAGGGTTGGAAATCGCTCGCGGCTCGCAGCATGGCTGGCCCCCCTCACCTGCAGACGATCTAGTCCCACACCCGAGAGTAGGCCGCGCGGCGGGTTGCGGCAAGTCGGCGCGCGCGAGGCGGAAGGTCGGCGCGCAGCGATTTCCGCTGCCACGCACCCCTGCCGCCGGTACACTAAGCGCATGCTTGCAACACGCCACGCGACGTCGTGAACGACGACGTCACACACATTCTGGATGGCCTGAACGATCCCCAGCGGGAGGCGGTGATGGCGCCGCCCGGCCACTCGCTGGTGATCGCCGGCGCCGGCAGCGGCAAGACCCGCGTGCTCGTCCATCGCATCGCCTGGCTGGTCGCGGCGGAGCGCATCTCGCCCTACGGCATCATGGCCGTGACCTTCACGAACAAGGCGGCCGCAGAGATGCGCGCGCGCGCGGAGACGCTGCTCGACATCCCGGCGCGCAGCCTGTGGGTCGGGACCTTTCACGGCATCGCGCATCGGCTGCTGCGGCGCCACTGGGACGCGGCCGGGCTGCCGCAGAACTTTCAGATCCTCGATGCCGACGACCAGCTGCGGTTGGTCAAGCGCGTCATGAAGAGCATGGACCTCGACGAGCAGAAGTGGCCCGCGCGGCAGGCGATGTGGTTCATCAACGGCCAGAAGGACGAGGGTCTGCGCGCGAAAGACGTGCCTGCCGGCGATGACCTGTTCGCGATGACTCACAAGAAGGTCTACGAAGCCTACGAGACGATCTGCTTCGACGGCGGGCTGGTCGACTTCGCTGAGCTGCTGCTGCGCTCGCACGAACTGTGGCTGAACGATCTGCCCCTGCTGCAGCACTATCAGGAGCGTTTCGGCGAGCTCTTGGTCGACGAATTTCAGGACACCAACCGCATTCAGTACGCGTGGCTGCGTGTGCTCGCGGGGGACGCCGCCAACGTCATGGCGGTGGGCGACGACGACCAGTCCATCTACGGTTGGCGCGGCGCGAAGATCGAGAACATCCATCGTTTTCAGCAAGACTTCGCGGGCGCGAAACTCGTGCGGCTCGAGCAGAACTACCGCTCCACGAACACGATCCTGCGCGCGGCCAACGCGCTCATTGCGAACAACACGGGCAGGCTCGGCAAGGAGCTGTGGACCCAGGGCGCCGACGGCGATCAGATCAAGCTGTACTCCGGCTTTAACGATCTCGACGAGGCGCGCTTCGTCGTCGATCGCATCCAGGCGTGGATTGATCAGGGCGGCGGTCCGGACGAATGCGCGATCCTGTATCGCTCGAACGCGCAGTCGCGCGTGCTGGAAGAGGCGCTGCTGCGCACGCAGATCCCGTACCGCATCTACGGCGGGCTGCGGTTCTTTGAACGCGCCGAGATTCGCAACGCGCTGGCGTACATGCGGCTGACGGTGCAGCCGCATGCGGACCCCGCATTCGAGCGGGTTATCAACACACCGACCCGCGGTATAGGCGACAAGACGCTAGAGACGATTCGCGACATGGCGCGCGCGAACCAGACGTCGATGTGGCAGGCGGCGAAAGACGGCTTCGCCGATGGCGTCTTCAAGGGCCGTGCGGGCGCGGGCATACAAGAATTCATCGCGCTCATCGAACGCGTCGCGGCCGACGTCGAGCAGCTGCCGCTGCAGGACATCGCCCGCATATGCATCGAAGACTCGGGGCTGATGGAGTTTCATGGCAAGGAACGCGGCGAGCGGGGCCTCGCGCGCAAGGAAAACCTCGAAGAACTGGTGCGCGCCTGTCGGGAGTTTAGCGGCGATCTCGTGTTTCCCCTGACCGAGGCCGGCGAAGAGACGGAATCGAAGTCTGTCATCGACGAGTTTCTCGACCAGGCCGCGCTCGATGCGGGCGAACACCGGTCAAACGAGGGGCCCTGCGTGCAGCTCATGACCCTGCACAGCGCCAAGGGACTGGAGTTTCCACTGGTGTTTCTCGCCGGCATGGAAGAGGGGCTGTTTCCGCATCGCATGTCGGCGGAGGATCCCGAACGTCTGGAGGAGGAGCGTCGGCTCGCGTACGTCGGCATCACGCGGGCGATGAAAGAGCTGTATCTCACGTTCGCCGAGACCCGCCGCCTGCATGGCTCCGATACCTATAATCGGCCGTCGCGATTTATCGCCGAGCTGCCGAAAGAACTCGTCGACGAGGTGAGGCTACGCGGCGCTGTAGCGCGACCCGCCGTGCCCGCCCGCTTCGGGCGGCTTTCCAGCGGCAGCTCGCTATTCGAGGAGGAAGACGCGCCGCTGCGGATTGGCCAGCGCGTCGGCCACGCGAAGTTTGGCGAGGGCGTGGTGCTCGGCTGTGAGGGCCAGGGCGATCGCATGGTGGTGAACGTCAACTTCGATGCGGCGGGAGAAAAACGCTTGATGCTGAGCTACGCGAAACTGGAGGCGATTGACTGATGCGCAGAGTGACCGATGCTGCGAGCGTGCTGTGCCTGTGCGCCGCGCTTTTTCTGTTTGGCTGCGCGCCGGCGCCGGAAAGCGGAGGCAATGCTGCAAGCGCGGCGCCCGCCGAGACGTTTCGCTGGAAGCTGATCACCACCTGGCCGAAGAACCTGCCGGCGCTCGGCACCGCGCCCGAGCGGCTCGCGGAGCGGATTCGCGAGATGTCCGCCGGGCGGCTCGACATCAGGGTCTATGGTGCGGGCGAACTGGTGCCGGCGTTCGAAGTGTTCGACGCGGTGTCGCAGGGCACGGCAGAGATGGGGCACGGCGCGGCCTACTACTGGCGCGGCAAGCTGCCGGTTGCGGCCGTGTTCGCCACGGTGCCCTTCGGCATGTCCGCGCAGGAGATGAGCGGCTGGCTGCATTTCGGTGGCGGGCTGGAGCTGTGGCGCGAACTCTATGCGCCTTTCTCCCTGATCCCGTTTCCGGGCGGTAACACGGGCGTGCAGATGGCCGGCTGGTTCAACAAGGAGATCAACTCCGTCGACGACCTCAGGGGTTTGAAGATGCGCATTCCCGGTCTCGGCGGCGAGGTGCTCAAGCGCGCCGGTGGTGTGCCGGTAGCACTGCCGGGCGGGGAGATCTTCACGTCGCTGCAGACGGGCGTGATCGATGCCACCGAGTGGGTCAGCCCGTATAACGATCTCGCGCTCAGCCTGCACACCGCGGCTAAGTACTACTACTACCCCGGCTGGCACGAGCCCGGACCCGCGCTCGAAACCTTGGTAAACAAGGACGCGTTCGAGCGCTTGCCGAAGGATCTGCAGGCCATCGTCGAGGCCGCCTGCATCGCGCTGGACGCCGAGGTCCCCGCCGAATTCAATGCGCGCAACGCGACCGCGCTGAAGACGATGCTCGACGAGCACGGCGTCGAACTCAGGCGCTTGCCCGACGACGTCATCGCCCGGCTGCAGACGCTGTCGGCGGAAGTGGTCGATGAGATGGCACAGGAAAACGCTCTGGCACAGCGCATCGTCGATTCCTATCGTGACTTTGCCGACAACGCGTCGAGCTATACGCGCATTTCGGAGCAGGCATATCTGAACAGCAGGTCGGCGCCGTGAGCGGCAAGCAGACCGACGAGCGGCGCGGCGCGCCTGGTCAGGAGGTGACCTGCGAGATCGTCGATCAGATCGCCGTGCTCACCCTGAATCGGCCGCATCGCAACAACGCCTGGAACGGCAAGATGCACATGGCTTATCGCGCGCAGCTGCTGGCGGCGGACGAAGACCCCAGCGTTCGCGCGATCCTCGTTACGGGAGAGGGTCGGGCGTTCTGCGTCGGTGGTGATGCGAAGGCGCTGGAAGGTCACGTCGAGAAAGGCGGCTATGACCCAGGCACGACGGCCGACATCGCGATGCCGGGCTACGGTCGCGCGCCCGAGTTCGATGCGCCGTTTGCGTATCAGATGGGCCTGAGAAAGCCGATCGTGGCCGCGATGAACGGACCGGCGGCCGGTGTTGGCCTCGCGCTCGCGGCGTTTACCGACCTGCGCTTCGCGGTGCCCGGCGTGAAGTTCACTACGGCGCACGGCAAGCTCAATCTGCCGGCGGAGTATGGCCTGTCCTGGGTGCTACCGCGCATCATGGGTCTCGGCCGTGCGAACGACATCCTGTTGACGAGCCGCGTGTTCTTATCCGATGAGGCGTATCAGCTGGGCTTCGTAAACTCGCTGTTTCCGCGGGAGCGGCTGGTCGCGGAAAGCCTGGACTACCTGCGTCGCATGCTCGCGACCGTCTCGCCCAATGCCCTGCGGCAGACGCGCTGGCAAACCTACGCGGATCTACATCAGAGCGCGGCCGCCGCGGTGACGCGCTCGGAAGCCCTGATCAATGAGATGATGCGAGAGCACGACTACGCGGAAGGCGTGGCCGCCTTTGTCGAAAAGCGCCCGCCGAACTGGGGCCCGGAGTAGAAAAGCTGACTCGCGTGCACGAGAGCAGAGGGAGTCGATCGATGACAGACACATACAACGAGCTCAACGAACAGGAACAGTGGGTGTTGCTGCAAAAGGGCACCGAGCCGCCGTTCACGGGCAAGTACACCGACCACTTCGAAGAGGGCGGGCATTACGCCTGCAGGCGCTGCAACGCGCCGCTGTACCGCTCCGCGGACAAGTTTCACTCCCACTGTGGGTGGCCTGCGTTTGACGATGAGATCGAAGGCGCGGTGCGTCGCGAGGTGGACGCCGACGGCTATCGCGTAGAGATTCTCTGCGCGAAGTGCGGCGGACACCTGGGACACGTGTTCGAAGGCGAGGGCTTCACGCCCAAGAACACCCGTCACTGCGTAAACTCGATCTCGATGACGTTTGTGCCGCCGAGCGGCGCTTGAGCGGCGCGCCTCGCGCGGCGTGGGCTGAGCGGATAGCGAAGACTGCGAAACGAAGCGGCGAACGGAAGAGCAAAAAGAAGGGCGCCTCGAAGGCGCCCGAAGGAGTCTTTGTCACTCTCCGGATGAGAGAGGGATGAGAGAGAGGGACTAAAGGGGGACAAAGACCCAGGGGAGAACGTCGCCTGGCGCGACTAGCCGCGACTAGCCGCGCCGGACGCGCTTGCCGCCGCGGGCGACCACGTTGCCGTTGGCGTCCACTCTGCGGGCCTGTCCCTGACGCCGTACCTGACCGTCCGTATTGCGCTGCGCGCGGCTGCGCTTCTGGACAGTTGAGCCGTCTGCCAGGACGCGCTCGCGGTGGGATTTCCGGTGCCGAGCGCCGTCCTCAGTCGTGCGCACCCGGTCGTGGCCGCGGCGCACCAGGTTGCCGTCTGCATCGGTCACGCGGAAGCCGCGGCGCGCGACGGTGTCGCCGTTGTCGTTCACACGGACGCTGCGCTTGGCTTCGAGCGTGTTGCCGTTCGCGAGTTCGCGCTCGATGGTTTGTGTGTCTGCAAAGGCGCTCGTTGCGCCCGTCGCGATCAGCACTGAAATCAGCGTGGTTACCAATCGATTGTTCATATCGTACTCCTGGTCTGTTGGCGTGCAGTGTTGCGGTCTCAGGGGTTTAACGCCGTAACCTCGCAACGGTTGACCGGAATACGAGAAAAAATGTGATCTGCGTCACAAAGGGTGGGGTTATCCGCCCCCGAGCCAGGCGTCGACCAGGTTCTCGACCAGCGCGGCGGCGACCCAGGCAGCCGGCGGGATCACGCAGATCACCAGCACGCGACCCAGCAGCGCCATGTCGACCGGCCAGTCGCGCACCGCGCGAATGCGGTCGCGCCGCTGCAGCAGGCTCTCTAGCCCGTTTATCGGTGCGGGACGGAGATCGCGGCTGGCGGTGCTGATGTGTTCGTTCACCTCGTGCAGCGCCTGGCGTTTGAACGCCCGCAGCTGGGCGCGTACACCCAGCATGGGTCGCAGCCAGAGCGCCGTCGCGGCCGGGATCGCGACGAGGCTCGCGTACAGATAGTTCTGGTAGCGAAAGTTGGCGTCGATCGACTGCAGGCTGACAATGGCCATCGCGCCCAGGCAGAGCACGATGTCGCCGTTGCCGGAGGTGGCAATGGGATAGACGCTGCGCAGATCGAAGGGATCGAGGTTTGCGCTGCGTCCGGCCTCCAGAAACAAACCCGAGACGTGGATGCGAATCGCGATCACCAGACCGGCCCAGATCCAGACCAGCACCATGAGCACGATGAGGGTAAAGGTGCGCGCGCCGTCGGCGAAGAGCTGTTCCACGCTGCGAATCGGCAGGTTGAAAAAGATGCCGTACAGCGCGCCCGCGATCGCGGCGCACCACAGCCAGCGTGCCGGCGCGTGTATGCGTGCGCGCAGCGCCGCCTGATCGATCGGCGCCGGCAGCTGCGCCAGCAGCCGCAGCGAGCGGCGGTGCAGATAGCCCGTCGTCGTCACGAGGAACGCGGGCGACAGGATCAGGACCAGATTGATGCCGACGAGCTGGCGGAAGGTATCGAAGCTGCGAGGCAGCGTCGTCGTACGATCGAAGTTACCGCTGCCATAGGCGGCGAGCGCGCCGATGAGCAGGATCGACGCGCCGATCGCGAGCGGCCACCAGGCCGATTTTAGAAACAGTCGCTGCACGCTCGTAGCCTAGCGCGATCGGCTCGGGCGCGGCAGTGCGCGGTACGTCGGGCCGGGGAGTGAACCTGTCGCCGGATTGGATCAGGCCCTAGACTGGTGCCACCTACCTTTGCAACGGTTGTCACCGCCATGCACATCGTCAGCGTCAACATCGCGCGCGCCGCACCCCTGGGCGACGGCGTTAAGACGCCAACGGGTATCGCCAAACAGCCCCGCACCGGCCCGGTGCCCGTTCACCGACTGGGACTCGCGAACGACGCGATCTGCAATCTGAAGCATCACGGCGGCGAAGATCAGGCGGTGTATCTCTACAGCGTGGAAGACTACGCCTGGTGGAGCGAGCGGCTGGAGCGCGAGCTGCTGCCCGGTACTTTTGGCGAAAACCTGACCGTCGCGGGCATCGAGAGCGCGGGCATTGGAATCGGCGATCGCTTCGTCATCGACGATCTGGTGCTGGAGACGACTTCGCCGCGTATTCCCTGCAACACGCTCAATCGGCGCATGCGGGATCCCCGCTTTGGTATTGCCTTTCGACGCGCCCTGCGACCGGGCTGGTACTGCCGGGTGATTGCCGAGAGCAGCATCGAGAAGGACGCACGGGTGCAGCACGAACCTTCCAATGGCGTGCGCATCACGATCGCGGAGATGATGGAAGACTACTACGCGCGGCCGCTGCCGCCCGATCGCGCCCGCCAGTATCTCGAGACGCCGATGAGCAACAAGATGCGCCCCGAGATGCAGCAGGCGGCCGCGCGGTGACGGCGATTGAAGACAGCCTGGCAGTGTGCGCGCAGCGCGCGGGCGACATCGTGCCCGCCGTCTATCGGCGCTTCTTCGCGCTCGAACCCGACGCCTTGGATCTTATGGGTCACAGCGATCAGGGCATGCGGGGGCGCATGTTCGAGTCTGCCCTGAACCTGTTGTTGGATGAGACACCGTTCGAAGACGGCTGTTATTTCGACTGGGAGCTCGGCAATCATTTCCAGTCCTATCGGGTGTTGCCGGCCATGTACGCGACCTTCTTCGAGGCGACCCGCGACTGCGTGCGCGATGCGCTCGCCGGCGACTGGTCTGCCCGTCACGAGGCGGCTTGGAACGCGCGGGTGCACATGATTCTGGAACGCGTGCGTATGCGCGCCCCGACCTGAATCGTTTACGCGCCCCGTTGGAACCGCGCGTTACGAGGCCGTCGCGTCCAGATCCCCGGTAAACCCCAGCGACTGAATATCGTAGAGCTTGCGGTACAGGCCGTCGTCGCGCGCCATCAGGCTGTCGTGCGTGCCCTCTTCCACGATGCGGCCGCGATCGAACACCAGGATGCGGTCGACCGCGCGAATGGTTGACAGGCGATGCGCGATGACGATGGCCGTGCGGCCTTGCAGCAGCGTCGCGATTGCCGCCTGAATCTGCAGCTCCGTCACCGAGTCGAGCGACGAAGTCGCCTCGTCGAGAATCAGGATGGGCGCATCGGCCAGAATCGCGCGGGCGATCGCGACGCGCTGGCGTTCGCCGCCGGACAGCTTGATGCCGCGCTCGCCGACGAGCGTGTCATAGCCGTCGTCCAGGCGTTCGATGAAGTCGTGCGCGTGGGCCTGACGGCTCGCCGCAAAGATCTCATCACGACTGGCCCCGGGCTTCGCGTAGGCGATGTTCTCCATTAGCGTGCGGTGAAACAGGATCGGCTCCTGCGGCACGAGCGAGATCGCATCGCGCAGGCTCGCCTGCTGCACGCTCGCGATGTTCTGGCCGTCCACCCGTATTTCCCCAGCGTCGACGTCGTACAGTCGCTGCAGCAGTTTCACCAGCGTGGTCTTGCCAGCGCCGCTCTCGCCCACGAGCGCCACCTTCTCGCCCGGACGAATGCTGAGGTTGAGATCCTCGTACACCGCGCTCGGCTGGTTGTCGTATTTGAAGCGGATGTCGGTGAAGCTGATGGCGCCCGGACCCGGCAGAAACCGACCGGCGTTGGGCGCGTCTGCCACCTGCGGCGCCGTCTCCTCGATCTGCACCAGATCATCCAGTTCGTTGATCGATCGCTGCAGATTGCGAATCTGCCAGCCGATGTTGCGCAGATAGCCGTTGACGATGAAATAGGTCGTGATGACGTAGACGAGATCTTCGACGCTCGCCGCCGCGCTCTCGGCCTGAACTAAAACGATGCTCAGCAGACCGCCGAGCATCAGGACGATCAGGATGGCCTGGACGCCGCCGGCGTTCATGCTGCGCAGCCAGGCATGGCGGGCCGCGCCGCGCCAGTGATCGGAGACGCCGTGCAGCCGGCCGTCCTCGCGGGCCTCGGCGCCGAAGGCTTTGATCACGCTGTTGCAGGTGATCGCGTCCGCCAGCGCGCCGCCGAGTCGGGTGTCGGCGGCGTTGGAGCGCCGATTCGCCGGCGCAACGTAGGTGAGCGACAGCGTGATCGAAACTGTGAGAAACAGCGTCACCGCGACCACGAAGTAGGTGCCCAACATCGGGTCGCGCAGATACATCGATAGCGCGAAACCAAACAGCAGCAGAAACGCGGGGCCGAGGTCCATGACGACGGTATCGGCGAAGGAGTCGTAGGCCCACATGCCGCGCGTGATCATGCGCACCGTGGAGCCGGCGAAGTTGTTTGCGTGCCAGTCCGAGCTGAAGCGTTGTACCGTGCCGAAGCCGTCCGTCACCATGCTGTGCATGGTGCTGGACGCGAGCGTCATCCACAGACGCAGGTAAAGATGCTGCACCAGCGAGCGGCCCGCGAACACGGCGAGCAGAATCCACATCGCGGACCAGGCCGCGTCTTTCGCCTGTCCCGCCGCTGCACCTGCATCGCTCTCGGCCATGAACGCCTGCACGGCGACGACGAGGTTCGCAGACGCGCTGGGTATCAGCACCTCCAGAGCGATGGCCAGCAGCGTGCCGCCGACGATGGTCCAGAACAGCAGCGGTAGGCGCTGCCAGTAGCGCCAGATGAAGGCGAACACCGCGCTGACGGCGACGTCGCGCTGCGGCGTTTGATCGGCTGCTTCCTCTGCGGACTCGAGTCCGCCTTCTGCCACTTCGGTCATGGCCGGCATCCCTGGCAAGCGGGGGCGGGATTCTATGCCTGCCGGCGGCGACGCGCAGCTTTTCGTTGGGCCGCTGTGGGTGTGTTGAGCGCGCTGCGTGCGGTCGCGGCGCTATCCGCCGGCGAGATCGACGGCGTCCGGCGACGTGAACGAAATGGCGGCGCTCAGAGAACGCGCTCGCCGCGGGCCCAGACCGCGGCGGGCTCGGTCAGCGCCGCGAGATCGTCGAGGGGATTGTGCGGCAGCAGCAGCAGGTCGGCGGACAGACCCGAGGCGATGGCGCCGGTTGTGCCGCCGAGACCAATGGCGCTTGCGGCGTCCGCGGTCGCACTCGTGATGGCTTCGGCGTTGGTGAGACCGGCGATCCTGGCGAACACGCCGACCGCCTTGGGCAGATCCTTATGCCAGACGCCCGGAATCCCGGCGTCGGTTGAGGCGACCAGCCGCACGCCGGCGGCGCGCATCGCGTCGAAACAACCGCGCAGCGTCTTCACCATGTCGCTGCCGGAATCGAGGAATCGCTGCCAGCCGGCGTTGATCGTGGGTGACACCCAGGTACCCCGGCGCGCCATCTCCGCCACAACGTCCGGTCGAAAGTCGCTAGCCCACTTGCCGCTGTCGCCAACCCAGGAACAGTGCTCGATGGTGGTGATACCCGCGCGCGCGGCGAAGTCGATGCCTTCGGAGCCGTGGCAGTGGGCCGCGGTGTGCACGCCCGCCGCATCGGCAGCGGCCACCATCGCCTGGATGAAGGCGAGCGGAAACTGGGCCTTCGACGGCTTGCTGTCGGGCGTGAAGCGACCGCCGGTCGCCATGATCTTGAGGAGGTCGGCGCCGTGCTCGAGCTGCCTGGCGAAGACCGCCTCGCCCTCTTCGACTGTGGTCGCCTCGCCGCCCCAGAAGTGGCAGTGGCCACCGACAGAAGTAATCGGCTGCCCGGCACACAGCAGCCGCGGCCCGATCACGGTTCCGGCGGCGATGCGGTCGCGCAGCTCGATCTCGGCCCAGGCGCCGCCGCCGAGATCGCGGGCGGTCGTGATGCCTGCGCGTACCATGCCGCCCGCGCGCTCGGCCATGGCGTCCAGGTCGCGCGGCGCGTCCGGTGCCGGTGGCGTCTTATCGGCGGGGTCGAGCTCCATGTGCACGTGGCAGTCGATAAGACCGGGAATGAGCCAGCCGTCCTCGCCGTCGAAGGTATCGGACTGCGCCCCCGTCGCGGCGAGAGCGCTGATGCTGCCGTCCGCGAGATCGACGCTGCGCTCGGCGCGCACCTGACGACCGTCGAAGATGTTGACGTTGGTGATGCGCATGGCGGCGTCCCCGGGTCAGAGCTTGTCGATCCTACGCGCAGTCGTGGCACACTGGCGAGCGCGCTAGGTGCAAACGAGGGTTCGCCATGTGTCGCAACATCCGGACGCTGCACAACTTCGCGCCGCCCGCGACCGCCGAGGAGGTGCAGGACGCGGCGCTGCAGTATGTGCGTAAACTCAGCGGCACGCGTAAGCCGTCCAAGGCCAACGCGGCCGCATTCGATACCGCGGTCGCGGAGATTGCGGCGGCGACCCAGCGACTGCTGGACGGCCTGACGACGACTGCCCCGCCGCGCGATCGGGAGGTCGAGGCCGCGCGGGCACGGGAGCGCAGCGCTCGACGGTTCGCCGCGCAGCGCAGCTCGGGCTAGCGCGGCGCCTCAGTCCGCCGCCGGCTGCGGGAACCAGTAGGTCAGATATTCCGCATACAGCACGCGGCCGTCGATGCCCTGCGCTTCGATCTCATGACAGTTCTTCAGCAGCCACTCGCCGTTACCCTTGTCCGTCGCGTCCGCCAGCGTGATGTGCGAGCGCAGGCGCACGCCGTCGCCGATGACCACGGGCTTTAAAACGCGGACCCGATCGAGGCCATAGTTCAGCGGATTGACGCCGTCGATGGGCTGCAGTCCCGCGTCGCGAAAGAAGTGCGACAGCAGCGCCACCATGTGAAACCCGTGCACGATCGTGCCGCCGTACGGCCCGCGGGACGCCACCTCCACGTCGCAGTGGCCGGGCGTGCGCCAGCGCGTAACCTCGCCGAAGACGTTGACCTGCGTCTGGTCGAGAAACACCCAATCGCTGACGCCCAGCTTGTCACCGACGCGCTCGCGCGCCTCGCTTAATCGAAACCCCATGTTTCCCCCGTTCGGTCTAGCGAGCTGTTGAAAAGCGATTCGCAGGGTCGCTTGTCACCAAGCTGCAAGTGCGAGTCTACAGGCCCGGTCCCGGCACCATGGGCGTGCCATCGTCGAAGCGCGCGAAGCGAAACCGCGTCAGGTCATGCTGCGGCGCGTCGCCCAGCACCATGCGCGCCATCACCTTGCCCGCGCCGGGCCCGATGCCGAAGCCGTGACCGCTGAAGCCGGTGGCGAGATAGAACCCCGGCCAGCCGCGAACCTCATCCATGACGGGCACCACGTCGGGCAGCACATCGATCATGCCCGCCCAAGCCTGCGCAAACGGTACCGCGCCGAGCGTCGGGACGCGATCGATCAGCGCGTTGCGCATGTCGCGTAGCGCCACTCGGGATGGCGGCGGGTTCAGGACGCGTGTGCGTTCGAACGGCGACTGTGCATCGGCCTGCCAGTGGCGCTGCGGGAACAGCCGGTCCAGCAGGTCGTCGCCGAAGCGCAGCCGCAGCTCCACCGTCGATGCTCGCAACGCCGGCCAGTAGGCGCGTGCAAAACGCACGCTGTCGAGACCCACGTAGTGCTCGTTGATGCCGTTGGCCGCGACGGTGTAGCCGCCGTCGGCGCGGCGGCGTATGGAGACCTCGCCCAGTACTGCCCCGCCGGCGTAGATGTCGGGTGCTGCGAGCGTGCGCGCGACCGTCGAGCGGACGGTGAGCTGGGGCAGACGAATGCCCAGGTTGCCCAGGAACAGCGTGGACCAGGCGCCGCCGGCCAATACGATCGACTGCGTGCGCACGCTGCCGTGCTCGGTCACAAGGCCTGTGACTCTGCCGGCCTCGCGCTCGATCGTGCGCACCGCGCAGTTCTCGCGGATCAGGCCACCCCGGGCGCGCAGTCCGCGCGCGAGTGCTGGGACGGCCTTCCAGGGCTCTGCCCGACCGTCGCTCGGCGTGAACAGCCCGCCGCGCCACTGCCCCGGTTTGTCGCCGATGCGCTCATCGACCTCGTCGGCGGACAGCATGCGCGAGTCGAGCTGCTGTGGCGTCGCGACGTCGCGCAGCCAGGATTCGTAGTGCGCAAGCTGGGCCTCGTTCTCGGCGGCGTACAGCACGCCCTGGCGCGTGAAGCCGATGTCCGTGTCCAGGTCGGCTGCGATCTGCTCCCAGGCGTTGATGCCGTCGGTGGCGATCGGCAGCTCTGCGGCGTCGCGGCCTTGCTGGCGTATCCAGCCCCAGTTGCGGCTCGACTGTTCCCCGGCCACTCGGCCTTTGTCGCAAACCAGCACAGAGACGCCGCTTTGACGCAGGAACCAGGCTGTCGCGATGCCGATGACGCCGCCGCCGATGACGGCGACATCGACGGCCTCCGGTAGCCGGTCGCTGAATTGAACAGGGCTGGCGTCGCTGGTAATCACGGTGAATAGCTCGGGTTAGGAGAGTGCTGGGGTCAGAGTAAGGGGTCAGAGTAGGGGGGGGGGGGGGCGGGATGAGTACCCCCCCCCCGACCCCAAAATAAAAGAGACCCACGGTCGTGAGCGCGGGAGG
>JBCCGT010000007.1:0-233109 GCA_039029135.1 Pseudomonadota bacterium
CTTTAGAGGCCCGGTGGGCCTCTAAAGTCCAAGCGCGCTGTAGCTGTTGGCGATGTCGGTGATCGAGGAGTAGTACGCCGCCATGCGCAGGTCCGTGACCTCGTCTTTTTCCCACCAGACGGTACGCATCTTGTCGTAGGCGTTACGCATCGAGTCGTCGAGACCCGAGCGCACCAGCGCAAGCTCGTCGGAGCCGGCCGTGAAGCGATGGCGGAAGTCGTGGCCGAAGGTGTAGCCCTGCTGTTTCTCGAGTTCTTCGAGAAGCATCTCGGCCTTATGTTCTTCCTGGCGCCGATTCATGCGGCCGAAGCGCATGTGCGACAGGTTGCGTACCCACTCGAAGTAGGAGACCGTCACACCGCCCGCGTTGGCGTACATGTCGGGAATGATGACCGTGCCGCGCTCGCGGAGGATCTCGTCAGCCGCCGCCGTCACCGGGCCGTTGGCAGCTTCGATGATCAGCTTCGCCGGCACCTGGCGCGCGTTGTGCGCGTCGATCACGCCTTCGATAGCGGCGGGAATCAGAATGTCGCAGTCTTTCAGCAACACCTGCATGCCGTCTTTGACATAGCGGCCACGATCGTAGCCCTCGACGCCGCCGTGCTCTGTCACGTAGGCCTTGAGGTGATCCACGTCGATGCCGTGTTCGTCAACGATCGCACCGTCGCGCTCGATGATGCCGACGATCTTTGCGCCGTCCTCGTAGGAAAGGCAGCGCGCCGCGTGAAAGCCGACGTTGCCGAGCCCCTGCACGATGATCCGCTTACCGTCCAGCGTACCTTCGAGATTCGCTGCCTTGATGTCTTCCGGATAGCGAAAGAACGATTGCAGCGCGTACTGCACGCCGCGTCCCGTCGCCTCGACCCGGCCCGCGATGCCACCTTTGCCCACCGGCTTGCCGGTCACGCAGGCCTTGGCATCAATGTCGGTCGGATTCAGCCGACGATACTCGTCGGCGATCCAGGCCATCTCGCGCTCGCCCGTGCCCATGTCCGGCGCCGGCACGTTCTGCGATGGGCTAATGAGATCGCGCTTCGCGAGTTCGTACGCGAAACGCCGCGTGATGCGCTCAAGCTCGTGCTCCTCCCACTCCGCCGGGTTTACCCGGAGGCCGCCTTTGGAGCCACCGAAAGGTGCCTCTACCAGCGCGCACTTGAACGTCATCAACGCGGCAAGCGCTTCAACTTCATCCTGATCGACCGTCATGGCGTAGCGAATGCCGCCTTTCACGGGCTCCATGTGTTCGGAGTGAACCGCGCGATAGCCTTCGAAGGTATGAATCTCGCCCCGCAGACGCACGCCGAAGCGCACGGCGTAGGTCGAGTTGCAGACTCGAATCTTGTGGATCAGCCCGGGCGGAAAATCGAGCACGTTGGCCGCTCGATTAAACATCTGCTCGACGCTCGCCATGAACCCTGTGGGGGCGCTCGGACGCTGCGGGGCGGATTGAGAAGGTGAGATTACTGCGGCCATTACTGCTAGCCCTGTCGCTCAATGTCGAAGTCATGGTACGCCCCGCGCAGGCCGCGAAAGCCGAACCAATCGGTGCTTTTTGGTGGCCTGCAGGGCCTTTGTTTCAACTTGTGGGACAATCCACAGGTGGCGGGCGAACTGTGCGCTCGACAAGCGTCAGCGGATCGACTTGGCGCCGTCGCAGGCGCGACGCTGCGCTGACACCCCTCGCCTCATCGCCCGAGACGCGGGCTGCTACACTGGACCGCTGCAATGCTTCGAAACCCTGGGGGGAAGACAACCGATGGATAAACAGTTTGGCGACGTGCACGTGAGCGACGCTGGCGGCTTCGTGGCACTGGCCGAGATTCAGCGCGGTCCAAACAACTTCTTCGATCAGGACCTGATCGCGAGCCTGGCCGACGCCTTTGCCGAACTGGACGAGGATTCGGATTGCCGGGTCATCGTGCTCGCCTCCCAGGGCAAGCACTTCTGTGCCGGCGCCAACTTCAGTTCCAGCAGCGACCAGGCCGCGCGCGCCGAGCGGACGGCCGAGGACGGCAACCCCCTGTATCGCGAGGCCGTGCGCCTGTTCGGCAACAAGAAGCAGGTGATCGCGGCTGTCCAGGGCGCCGCCGTGGGTGGCGGGTTCGGGCTTGCGATGATGCCGGACTTTCGGGTCGCCTGCCCTGAGGCGCGCTTCACCGCAAACTTCGTCAAGCTTGGGTTTACCCCGGGCTTCGGCCTGACACACACCCTGGCGCGCATCGTCGGCGAACAGGCGGCCACGGACATGTTCTATACCGGTCGCCGCATCGGCGGCGAAGAGGCCCACCGGCTCGGCATCGTCGATCGATTGGTCGAACAGTCCGAGGTCCGCAGCGCCGCGATCGCCTACGCCCGCGAGATCGCCGAGAACGCGCCGCTCGCGCTGATCAGCCTGCGCGAGCAGATGCGCGGGGACCTGGCGGCGGCGGTCAAGACCGCGACCGATCGCGAGGGCTTCGAGCAGTTCCACCTGCAGCGCACCAGCGACCACAAGGAGGGCGTGAAGGCAGTGGCCGAGCGGCGCCCCGGAAACTTCACCGGGACCTGAGCGAGTCATGCCAAAGACGCAGTCGGAGCTGCTGGCCGCAGCCGAGAGCCTGCTGCCAGAGCTGAAACAGCGCTCGCAGGAGATCGACGATCTGCGCCAGCTGCCCGATGACCTGGCCAGGCGACTGTCCGAGTTCGGCTTCTATCACATCATCGGCCCGCCCCAGACCGGCGGTCACGGCCAGCCCACCCGCGTGCTGTGTGAACTCGTCGAGCGGCTGGCCACCGCCAACGGCTCCACCGCCTGGTGCGTCTTTATCGGCGCCACGTCGCAGCTCAACGCCGGCTCCGTCGCCCCGTCCCAGCGCGCCGCCATGAGCGCGCCGGGCACCGTCATTAGCGGCGTGTTTGCGCCCAGCGGCACCGCCCGGTTCGAGTCGCGCGACGGCGCCGCCGGCTACGTCGTCAACGGCCACTGGAAATGGGGGTCCAGCTCACGCAACGCCGACTGGATCTGCGGCGCGCTACGCGAGGTCGACGCTGCCGGCGACGCCGTGACCACGGCCGACGCCGTGACCCGGGTCATCTTCCGCCCCGACGACCTCGAGATGCCCGACAACTGGCACACCTCCGGGCTGCGCGGCACCGGGTCCGGCGACTATCTGGCGCACGATCGGTGGCTGCCTGCCGAGCGCTTCGGCACCGGCACGCGCGCCGGCGATCTCGTCGACGAGCCCATCTATCGCTTTCCGCTGTACGCCACTCTGTCGACCCCGTGCGGCGCGATCGCGCTGGGCATGGCGCGCGCCTGCGTCGATGAAGTCATCGCACTCGCGAAAGAGAAGACGCCCCAGGGCTCGCGCCGCACGCTCGCCCAGCGGCCGATCCTGCATCACGACGTCGCCTCGATGGACACCAAGCTGCGCGCGGCGCGCGCGCTGCTGTACGAGAGCATCGACGCCGTCTGGCACGCGATCGAGCGGCGCGAGCCCACCGTCGAAGACCGCCTGAGCATCCGCACCGCTAACGTGCACGCGATGCGCACAGGCGTCGAGGTCATCGATCGCATGTACAGCATCGTTGGCGGCAGTTCGATCTGGGCCGACTCCTGCCTGCAGCGGCATTTCCGCGACGTCCATACGGCATCACAGCACATGATGGTGGCCGACTCGGTGATGGAACTCGCCGGGCGGGTACTGCTGGGTCTGGACGACGCTGCACCCGGCCTGTAGAGCGGGGCCAGCACCGGCACGCCGTCCGAACACGCGCCGCCGCCAACGAAAAAAGAGGGAACAACGAAGGATGCTCGCTATGCTGCGCCGGATCCTGATTGCCGCGGGGTACTGCGTCGGGCTGCTGGCCTGCCAGACGCCCGCGCCGACCGCGTCGCCAGCGTCAAGTTCGCCCGACGGTCAGCAGCGAGTTGGCCCGCCGAACCTCCTCCTCATCGTGGCCGACGACCTCGGCTTTACCGACCTCGGCGCGTTCGGCGGCGAGATTGCGACACCCCATCTCGATCGGCTCGCCTACGACGGCCTGCGACTGACCAACTTCCACACCGCACCGAGCTGCGCGCCGAGCCGCGCCATGCTGATGACGGGCACGGACAATCACGTCGCGGGCATGGGTTCGCAGGGTTCGCTGACGACGCCGCTGCAGTCCGCGAGCCGCGCCTACGCGAACCGGCTGCTGCCCGAGGTCCCCACGGTCACCGAATACCTACGCGAGCTGGGTTACCGCAACCTGGCCGCTGCGAAATGGCATCTGGGCAAGCAGGCGGAGTCGCTGCCGAACGCGCGCGCATTCGACCGCAGTTTCGTCCTGCTGCAGGGCGGCGGCGGCCACTTCGACGCGACGCCGCTGTTCGAAAGCTACGGTAGGTCCACGTGGCTGGAGGACGACGCGCCGGTGGCGCTGCCCGCCGACTTCTATTCATCGGACTACATGACCAGCAAGCTCATCGCCTACCTGGAAAAAGGCGACTCCGAGCAACCCTGGTTTGCCTACCTGGGCTACACGGCGCCGCACTGGCCGCTGCAGGCACCCGCCGCTGCCATGGCCCCCTACGCCGACACCTACCTCGATGGCTGGGACGCCCTGCGCGAGCGTCGCATGCGCGGCGCCCGGGCGGCGGGCGTCGTACCCGCACACGCGCAGGCCGTCGCATTCGAGCCGGGCATGGTGGCGTGGGATACGCTCACGCCGGCGCGCCAGCGCGTCGAGTCGAAGAAGATGCAGGCCTACGCCGGCATGGTCGCCCGCCTCGACGCCAACGTGGGTAAGCTGCTGGCGACGTTGCGCGCTCGCGGCGATCTCGACAACACGGTCATCGTGTTTCTCGCCGACAACGGTGCGGAGGGACACGACATGGAAACCTACGGGAGCAACGCCGAGTGGCTGCCCGCCACGTTCGACAACTCGCTGGACGCCATCGGCACGCGTGCCTCCTACGTATCGTTGGGACCGGCCTGGGCACGCGCGACGGCGGCGCCCTTTCGCGACTCGAAGAGCAAGATGTCGGAAGGCGGCATCCGCGTCCCGGCCTTTGTTCACATGCCCGGCGGCCGCCGCGGCATCAACGACGCCTATATGCGCATCATGGATCTGGCCCCGACCTTCATCGCGATGGCCGGCGGCGAGCTGCCGCAGAGCATGATGGGGCGCTCTCTGGTGGGCGCGCTGACCGGCGACGGTCCAGGCACGGCGCCCTATGCGCCCGACGAGGTCATCGCCGCCGAGGCCTATGGCCGGCGCATGGCCCAGCGCGGCCACTGGAAGATCCTGCGCCAGGATCCACCGTACGGCACCGGCGAGTGGCAGCTTTATGACCTGGAAACAGACCCGGGCGAACAGGATGACCTGAGCGACGAGTTTCCCGCCAGGCGCGCCGAATTGATCAACGCCTGGCGCGACTATGCCGACCGCGTCGGCGTGATCGATCCAGAGATCGCGATTACCTATTAATACCGGTCAGTGATCCGGGTCAGGAACGCAGCCGGGCCGAATCGCCGCGGTTAATGTCGTGATCCCGAAAGCTAGCGGTTCGGGTCTCGGCCCTGGATCTCGATGTTGACCGCCGCACCCTCGACCGAGTCGATCAGGCCGGGGGTCTCCCCATCGCGCAGCAGTTCGCCGTTGACCGTGACCCGCTTCTGCTGCTGCGCCTCAAAGAGATTCGGCAGCACCGAAGACGGCTCCAATTCGTCCTCGCGCCCCACCAGCTCATAGCCGGCCTGCTCGGCGGCCTCAGCGATCTCTTTGGCCTCGAGCGCAGGACGCACGGACGACGGCAGAACCTCCTGCGGATCGAAGCTGCCCGGATCGGGCGGCGGGGGCGGCGGCGGTGGTGGCGGCGGAGGCGGCGGTTCGGTTGGCTCGGGTGGGCTGCTGCCCCCGCCACCACCGCCGCACGCCGTCAGCGTGACGGCACACAGGAGCGCAAACGCCACGCGGCGCGCGCCCCAACTCTTCGATTTCTGTTCTCTGGTGAGGCTCATGCAACCGCTCCATTCGCCCGTAGTTGTTCGATGTCTGACGCCGAGTAGCCGGCGCCGGCCAGTATCGCATCGGTTTGCGCGCCTGGCACGGCCGCCGGCGGCGGTACCTGAGCTGGCGTCCGGTTGAATCGTGGCGCAGGTGCCGCTTGCGGAAAGCCCTCGACCTCAACGAAGGTGCCGCGCTCGACGTTGTGCGGATTCTCGCGAGCCTCTGCGAAATCGAGCACGGGCGCATAGCAGATGTCCGTGCCCAGCATGATCTCGTCCCACTCATCGCGGGTGCGCTGCTTGAAGATCTCGGTCAGCCGGAGCTGCAGGTCCGGCCAGTCCGCGCGCGACATCTGTCGCGGCAGGTCGGCGTCGGCGCCCAGGCCGGAGTGCTCGAGCAGCAGCGCGTAGAACTGCGGCTCTATGGAACCGATCGATATCCACTTGCCATCGGCGGTCTCGTAGGTGCCATAGAAATGCGCGCCGCCGTCGAGCAGATTGGTACCGCGATCGAGCCAACGGCCCTGATTGATGAGTCCGAACACCGAGTTCATCAACAGCGCCGATCCGTCGGTCATCGCCGCGTCGATCACCTGGCCCTTGCCGGAGGTACCGCGTTCCACCAGCGCGGCAGCGATGCCAAACGCGAGCAGCATACCGCCGCCGCCGAAGTCGCCGACCAGGTTGAGAGGCGGCACCGGCCGGCCGTCGGCCTCACCGATCGCGTGCAGCGCGCCGGACAGCGATATGTAGTTGATGTCGTGTCCCGCAACCGGCGCCATGGGCCCGGTCTGGCCCCAGCCGGTCATGCGCCCGTAGACGAGGCGCGGATTGCGCTCAAGACACACATCCGGCCCGAGACCGAGGCGCTCGGTCACGCCGGGCCGAAAGCCCTCGATCAGAACGTCCGCGTCCTCGAGCAGCCTGAGCACGACCTCGACGCCCTCGGGTGACTTCAGATTCACACCGATGCTCTCGCGCCCGCGCGCCAGTATGTCTTGCGGACGCGCCGCATCGGCGTTCCCCGTCGGGACGCTCGTGCTGCGATCGATGCGCACGATCGTCGCCCCCAGGTCCGCGAGCATCATGCCGCAGAAGGGACCAGGGCCAATGCCCTGCAGCTCGACGACCCTGATGCCCGCCAGCGGGCCGCTCTTAGTCGTCATCAGCCGCCATACTCCGCCAGTGGCAACTCGTCGTTGCCGTCCAAGAATTCCGCGTACAGTTCCATCAGTTCGGGGCGCTCGAAGTGCAGGAAGTGACCCGCGCCCTCGATGATCGCAATCCGACAGTTGGGAATTTTCTCGTGTGCGATGTGGATATCGCCGAGATCGAGGATCGTGTCCTGCGCGCCGTTAACGATGAAGGTACGCGCAGAGATGTTGCCCAGATCGACAAAGTCTTCCAGCTCGCCGGCGCGCTCGATATAGGCGCAGTGCTCGTAGAAGTTCTCCGCGTGATCCCGGGTGATGGCGCGAAACTGCGCCTGAATCATCTTCTTGTAGGTCTCCGAGATCGATTGCCCGAACTCGTCGATGATCAGGCTGGCGCCGGTCGCCCACTCGCCGCTGTCGTAAACCTCGCGCGCGCGCTTGATGACGTCGCGCATCGCCTCATTGGGCTTCAGGCCGAAGCTGCCGAGCAGCAGGTTGTCGACCTCGGCGGGGTGCCTCGACGCATAGGCCGCGCAGATCGCGGTACCCCAGGAACTGCCCGCGAGCGTGGTACTGCCGCCGAGGCGATGCGCCTCAACGAGCGCATGTACGACCTGCACGTGTTCCTCGATCGATACCTGCACCGGGCCGTCGAGAATCTCCGACTTGCCGATGCCAGGCATGTCGAAGATCAGCACGGTGAAGGTGTCGGAAAATCGCTTCACGAACATCGACCAGACGGCCATCGTCTGCAGGGCGCCGCTGACGCCGACCAGGAGATTGGGTGACGTGCCATAGCGTCGGTAGGGAACGCGGAACCGTCCGACCTCCAGTTCGCCTTTCAGTGCTTTCACGTTGTTCTCTTCAAAACGGTACTTGTTTCAAAACGATCGACGCGGCAAACCCGGGCCGCTGCGTCGCTAGGTGTTTTGCTGAATGAGCGCCTGCGCCCGTCGCTGCGCAGAGCGCTCCTTGAAATCGAACCAGCCATTCGCGGCCACCTTGTTGGCGATTCGATCGAGCGGCGAAAGCAGCAGCAGATTGGCCGCACCGCGCAAACGATCGCTCATGGCCGGTGACGAAGCCCGCAAGGATACGCCGAAACCCGCGTCGAGATAATGAAACTCGTGCCAGTATCCGGCCGGCAGAAACAGCGTCTGCCCCGGCTGCAGCACCACCTCGAAGCCGCGCGCCCACTTCAGCGCCGGGTGGCGACCATAATCGGGGCGCTCCAGGTTCGCATAGGCGCGCACCGTAAACGGATGTTGATAGAGCGCGGCTGCCTGATCCGGCGCGAACAGGCGGATCCGACGCCGACCGTGGATCGCGGTGTAAAACACGTGACCCATGTCGATATCGTAGTGCAGCGGCGTGACCGCGCCCTGACAGCCGAAGAAGGTGAACACGAAGCGGCGCGAGAAGCGCAGACCGATGTCCGGCAGGATCACGTCGTCGAGCAGCTCCGGAACGTGATGGCTGATGTTGTACAGGAACATCCGCAGATCGCGCCCTTCGCCGAGCGTCGCCTGCAGAAACTCGGCAAAGGACATCGCGTCGACGCTGCCCATGTAGTTCGCACCGGGCTCGCCGAAACTCGCATCGTAGACGCGCACGCGCTTGTCGCCATAGCGACTGCTGAGGTTGTCGGGCGTCCACTCGGAAAGCGCCGGCCAGTCGGCCGCGAGGTCTGTCAGCACCACGGGCTGGCGCGCCGCGATCGCTGCATCGACGGCGGCAGATTCACTCGCAAGCGACAGAAAATCGACGGGCTGACTGCGGCTGCAGCCTGATGGGTTAACGGTGACTTCGGTCACGCAGGACGCCCAACGGGACTGATCATGCTCATAGGATGCACGGCAGTGATTGTTGGGCAAGCAGTGTAACGGTTTTCACTGCGATTGAGCACCCGTTAACGCCGCTGACCAGACGATTCGCTGGCTTTCCGCTGCGCCACATCAGGCAGCGATACAGGCAGCGAAGCGCGCGTTGTTCTCGAACGGTCCCTTGATCCAGGGCACCCCCCAGGCGCTCGCAAGGCGCCGGACCTCCGCCTGCAGCGCGTCCCGCGCGGAGCTCTCGAGCGAGGCATCCCGCGTGAGCTGCAGCCATGGCAGTTCGAGCAGAAACGGCGCCCGTTCCCGCGCCGCCTGGATGCGGTACAGGTCGACCTGCGGCAGCGGCTCGCTGCCGCGCAGCCAGCGCAGGATGCGCAGACGCAGGCCGAACAGCTCCGGCGCTAATCCGACCACCGGCAACAGCCCAAAGGTGCCGCGGCGCGGATCGATCTTCACGTCGAGCTGCTCGCCGACGCCGGCCTCGCGCATCAGCGCGTGACAGGCGGGCAGTTCCAGGTCATCGCGCAGCACATCCAGCAGCGCATAGATCACCCGATAGTCGAAGCCGTTCATCTGTTCCACCAGATCGGCGGCGTGCACCATGAGCAGCGGCGCCAGCATCGACTTCGGCACCTGGCCGTGCTCGCCCGTCAGCGCGTTGCGCAGCACCAGCCCGGCGTCCGGCAGCGCCCGACCTTCGCGGGCCAGGTCCAACGCCTGGGCATACAGATCGACCCGATCGTGGGAGCAGAACAAAAACACGAGTCGCTCGGCGTCGTCGCCGACGAGACGGGCGAGTTCTTCGCGGCCGCCGTAATCGAACAGACCATACGGATACTGCTGGGTCGAGTAGGCGGAATGCAGCAGTCCCGTCTGCACGATGCCCGCCGGCTGGTCCCACGCGGTGAGGAGTTTCGCCACGCCTTCCAGATGCTCGGTGAAGGCGCGACCGCGGGAGTGCTTGTAGCGCGCCGCGGTGGCGAACAGGTCCTCGCGCAGCGCCGTCAGCTCATTTTGCGGCGCGTGCAGCACCGACGCCCCCGCCAGATCGCTCGGCTGCCAGCTGCACGCCGGTCGCTCGGCCGGCCCGACGATCGGCTTGCCGCGCAGCGTCATAATCGCGCGAGAGGTGAAGTCATAGGCGAGCTTTAGCATTAAAAACTACCCGTATCTATCTGATTTATATAAAAACAAAGCTAACCAAACGCCGTCAGAATGAGCCGATCACCGGCGTAGGGTGCGCGCCCGTGCGACATCTGTTCGTTGTCCAATACCAGCACATCGCCCTCGCGCCAGGTAAAGCGAAACTGCAGCCGCGCCAGCGTCTCGTGCACCGTATCGAGCAGCGCCTGCGGCAGACGAGCGCCGGAGGCGAGCGAAAAATCCATGCCCAGCCAGCGCCGCATGGCGCGTCGCGGCAGGCGCACGTACCAGGCCAGCGGCCGGGTGATCTGATCCGAGAGATACCAGCGCGGCTGCCCCGTAACCGGGTGCTCGCTGACGACGGGCTGGGCGCAGCGGGTGGCGATGCCGCGCCGGCCGCTGCGCGTCGTGTCGTAACCCGCGGCCTCGAAGGTGGCGATGGCCGTCTCGTAGTCGTCGGTCTCTGCGACCTCCTGCCAGGACAGCGCGAGACTCGCACGGATCGAGCCCGGCAGGGCCTTATACAGACGCGAGCGCGCGTCGATGAGCTGACGGGAATACACCACCGACTCCCCCTGCACCCGATCGATAATCTCGGCCGGCAGCGCATCGAAGAGCTCGACGAAGCTCGCGAGCGGCGTCTCGCCGCCCTGCGCCGGGGCGCGTCGGCAGTGAAACAGAATCCGCGCGGGCGGTCGCGGCGTGTGCGTGGCTTCCAGATGCTGTTCGATCGTCACGCCCTGCGGCGCCTCGGTTGTGTTGTAGACGCGGTTGTGCTGTCGCGAACGCCGCGACACCCCACCGATGTAGGCATCGGGAGTCTCGAGAAAGCAGGCGGCGAGGCGCTCGAAGTCCGCCGCGTCGCTGACGGCCGTGTTGCGCAGTAGCAGTCCGCCATGGCGCAACAGCGTGGCATCGGTCTGCTCGGCCTCGACGCCCAGGGCGGCGATGAGCGTATCGAGCGACAGCGGCCCGGTATCACGAACCTGCACCCACTCGCGGTCGCGCGCGAGGAACGTCATCGCGGGCCGCCGTGGCGGGCGTGCTCGATCTTCAGGCAGCGGTCGACCACGCAGCGCAGGCCCGCGCTGCGTGCCCGTTCGAGCGCAGCGGCGTGCACCACCCCAAATTGTGTCCACAAAAACGGCGCGTCGACGGCAATGGTGTCTTCGACCACCTCGGGCAGCGCGTCGGCGGCGCGAAACACATCGACCATATCGATCCTACCGGGGACCGCCGCGAGGGTCGGATACATCGGTATACCCAGCACCGCGTCGCGCACGCCCGGATTGACGCCCACGAGTTCATAGCCAGTGGCCCGCACCAGGTAGCTCGCGACATCGTAGCTCGGCCGCGCGGGATTGGCAGACAGACCGACGATGGCGATCCGTCGGGCGTCGAGCGCGGCGCGCAGGGTCGTGGCCTCGTCGGTGTTCGCCGCAGATGGACTCGTGTTGTCGGACATGGTGCGGGGCGGTGCTCAGCAAACGCGCCATGGTAGCGGATGCCCGGCGGACCGGCACTGCCGGTCGTGCCGCAAGTTTCACGGTCGCTTGCCGGCCCGACCGGCAAGCTGCCCAGGCTCGCTAAACCCATCCCACGGGATCGTGCCGACCTTCACCTGCGGCAGCCGCGGTTTCGAGCAAACCGGTGCGCGCCATGACGGCGCACGGTGTACAGCCCGGAACCCGTAACCTCCGGAACAACGAATGTCTCCAGCGCCATCAGCATCACCCGCAGCGCCTCTCGGCCTGGGCCAGCGCCTGGGGTATTCGGCGGGCACGCTCGCACTGTCGGTGAAGGACCTCGCGTTCACGTCCTTCGTCCTCTTCTACTACGTCTCGGTGGTCGGCCTGTCCGGCAGCCTCGCCGGCCTAGTGCTACTGCTGGCGATGTTCTGGGACGCCGTGACGGATCCGATCGTCGGCGCGCTCAGCGACAATCTGCGCAGCCGCTGGGGCCGTCGCCATCCCTTCATGGCCGTGTCGGGCGTCCCGCTCGCGATCTGCCTGTATGCCCTCTTCAACGTCCCGGACGATCTGGGGCAAACCGGCATCTTCATGTGGATGCTGTGCGTGACCCTGCTGCTGCGCACCTTCCTGACGCTGTTCACGGTGCCCTATCTCGCGCTCGGCGCCGAGCTGTCCACCGACTACCACGAGCGCACGGTCATTACCGGCACCCGCACCGTCGTCTACTGGCTGTCCGTCGTGCTGATGGGGGCCGTCGCCTTCGGCGTATTCTTCGCCCGCGACGGCGCGGACGGCGGCGACGGACGCCTGGTGCGCGACAACTACTGGCTGTACGGCGTGTTCTGCGCGGCGGTCGTGCTCGTCTTTACTGCCGTCGCCACCTGGGCCACGGCGACGCACATTCCGCGACTGCGTCAGAACGAGTCGCAGACGCCGTTTCGACTGGCGCAGATTGCGCGCGATCTGATCCAGGCGCTCAGCAACAACAACTTTCGCAACCTGTTCTGGATGCTGCTGGTGATTGGTGCGGCGACCGGACTCACGAGCGCGCTGAATACGCACCTGAACACCTACTTCTGGGAACTCAGTCAGCAGCAGATCACCTGGGCGCTGCTCTCTACGGTGCTGCCGGTGCTTGCGATGTCGGCCCTGATGCGACGGCTCAATCGGCAGCTCGAGAAACAGCAGGCGCTGCTGTGGGCGAGCGTGCTGCTGGGCGCCAACGCCATGTGGCTGATCCCGGGCCGCCTGCTGGGTCTCATGCCAGACAACGGCAGCGATGCGCTCTTTGCGCTCATCCTGCTGCAGGGCTGGCTGTCGATCGCCACCATCATCTGGTTTCAAACGGTATCCGCATCGCTCATCGCCGATATTGCCGACGAGCAGGAGCTGCGCACCGGCAAGCGTCAGGAGGGCGTCTTCTTCGCCGCGCAGGGCTTCGCGCAAAAGGTGCCGTCGGGGCTGGGCAACTTCTTCGGCGGGATCGTGCTCGACGTTATCAGGCTGCCCGTCGGCGCTCAGCCCGGCAGCGTCGGTTCGGAGGTTCTGTTCGGACTGGGGCTTGTCATGGGACCGCTCGTGGGCATCCTGCTGCTGACCGGCATCCTCTTTGCGCGCGCTATCCGCACCAGTCGAGAACGGCACGGCGAGGTGCGCGCGGCGCTCGATGCGAAGGCATCGGCGGGCGTCATAGCGCGGCTGCAAGAGGCGCCCACGCCGGCAGTCGCCGAGTCCGAGCAACGCACGCTGTCCGCCGCTTCCGGCGGTTGAGTTAACCCCATTCGGCGGCCGCCTCTAGGGGTACGAAACCCCGCACATTGTATGACCACCAGCTTTACAAATTGGCAGACCCGCTGCCGGCTCTGCTAGCGTCCGCAGATAACGTGCTAGCGAACACAGGGAGTGTCCGCCGTGATCAAACGAACCAGTTTCTTCCGATCTTTTTCGCGATCCACTTTGGCCGCCAAGGCCACCACCACAAAAACAATTCCCAGTCGCTCTCGTTTGCGTCCAGTCATGCGGCTGCTGTGCGTCCTCAGCATCGCTCTGCCTGGCTGGGCTGCAGCCGACGACTTCAACGTTGCGCCGGGCGACAGCGCCGGCCTGATCTGGGCCATCAATACGGCCAACGGCAACGGCGAGGACGACAACATCTTTTTGTCCGCCGGCGTGTATCACCTCGACGCTCAGGACAACGCCATCAGCGGCGGGCCGAACGCGTTACCGGCCATCACCTCGAACGTTTCGATCTACGGCGCGGACCTTGCCTCCGACGGCAGCGTAACCACGAGCATCGTGGTTACGCCACCTGGATTCGAAGATCTGCGAGCCTTCTACATCGATTCGGCCGGCTTTCTCGATTTGGCCAATCTGCAGCTTGAGGGCGGTCGCCAGGAATCGAGCTTCGACGCCAACTGTTTTGATCCCTGCGGCTCACTCATTCTGAACGACGGTGGCAATTTAGGACTGAAGCACGCCCGCGTAGAAAACGCCGGTATCACCGAGCTAGGCGGTGCCATCTACAACAACGGACAACTGCTGGTTGAGGACTCGACCTTTGCCAACAATCGGGTGCTGACCTCCGGTGGCGGCGTGTACAACGCGCCGGGCGGATTTTTTGCATCGTTTCGCAGCCTGTTCGTCGGCAATCAGGGGGATGAACGGGGCGGCGGGTTGGGTAACGACGGCCTCGCCGTGATCGTCCATTCCACGTTCAGCGACAACAGCAATCTCGATCGAGCGGAAGGGGCAGGCATCGCCAACGGCTTCAGCGGCGAGCTGGTAATGTTCTTTTCAACACTCGCAGAAAATCACGGCCTGGGGATCAAGAACACGGGCAACGCCGGCAGCGTTAGCAGCATCATCGCCGGCAACTTCGAGGACGACGGCACGGATCCGGGCGATTGCGATGGTGAACTGGGCTCCGGCGGCTACAACCTGGTCGGCACAACGAGCGTGGGCGCGCTAGCCGGTGTTTGCAACCTGCTCGCGTTGGCGACCGATCTGGTAGGCGGGAGTACCCCGATCGATCCGCGGTTGCGACCACTGGCCGACAACAGCATGGGTCTGGGCGCACCCTGGTCGCATTCGTTGCGCGGCAACAGCCCAGCCCGCAACGTCATCCCGATCGAGAATTGCGATGTGCCGCTGACGAATGTGACGAGCGCAGACCAAAGGGGCTTCGCCCGTGTCTTCGACTGCGACATTGGCGCGCATGAGCAAGGGGGCGTGCCTGAGTGCGTCGGTTTTACGGCGACAATCTATGGCACCGCCGGCGATGATTCCCTCCGAGGAACCGCCGGAATAGACATCATTCAAGGGTTGGGCGGAAACGACAAAATCAACGGGCTGCAGAGCTTCGATCTGATCTGCGGTGGACCCGGCGATGACAAACTACGTGGCTCCGCAGGAGACGATAGTCTGCATGGCGAAGCCGGGAACGATACTCTAATCGGCAGCGGCGGAGACGATACGATGTTCGGCGATTCGGGCAACGACTCTTTGCAGGGCAAAGGAGGCAACGACGACCTTTTTGGCGGCATTGGTGACGATCAACTACTCGGGCAATCAGGCGACGGAGACATGTGCAACGGCGGGCCGAGCGGCCCGTTCGGGGACGCAACCGACGGAAACTGCGAGACGGAGATCAATATCCCCTAGTTGAGCAACTCGGACTCGGCGCTCGTGCTGGTATCCTGTCTTACTTGTCCCGCTTGGGGACCTGTCCAGGCTACCAGCAGAGCAACACCCATTGACTTGCACGAGATGGCTCAAGGCAGTTTCCATCGCGTTGACCGCAATAGCGCCGGTTTCGTTCGCTTCAATCAAGGCCTTCGCTTCGGACTGCGCCACCTGTCATCCAGCTCAGGTCTCCGCCTGGCAGCTTTCCGATCACGCCAAGGCAATGGCGCCAGCGGCACCGGCAAACATACTGGGTGCTTTCGATCATCGGCGAGCCGATCATTTCGGCCTGACCGGCCAGTTCGAACGAGACGCGGACGGCCGCGCGGTCATGCGTCTCACGCGCGGCTCGCAAAGCCAGCGCTATCCGATTACCCACACCTTCGGCCACGACCCGCTGCAGCAGTACCTGACGCCAACCGGTGACGGGCACCTGCAGGTGCTGCCCTTTGCCTGGGACAGCCGTCCGCAGGGCGCCGGGGGTCAGCGCTGGTTTCACCTCTACAGCGACGAGGACATCCTCCCGGACGATCGTCTGCACTGGCAGCAGCCGCTGCAGAACTGGAACGGCATGTGCGCGGACTGCCACTCGACGGGACTGCAGCGCGGTTACGACCCGGTCGCCGACGCCTTCGGCACGACGCGCACCGCCGAGAGCGTGAGCTGCGGCTCCTGCCACGCGCTGGCACCGGACCATGGCCGCCAGCCCGGAATAGCGCCCAATGTGGACAACGCGCCTGCGGCACCCGCCGCCCAGCCTTCCATGCCGTCCGAGGCCGCGCGCTGGGTGCGGGCGGAGAGCGCAACCATCGCCACCCGCACGACGCCGCCCGCGGCCGGCGCGATGGACCGCTGCTTCGGCTGCCACGCGCTGCGCTCACCGCTGACCGACGGCATCGACCCCGCGCAGCCGTTTCTCGATCAGTTCACCCCCCAGCTACCGACGGCGCCGCTGTATTTCGCCGACGGCCAGATCCGTGAGGAGGTGTACGTGTGGGGGTCGTTCCTGCAGTCGAAGATGTATGCCGCCGGCGTGACCTGCGGCGACTGTCACGATCCCCACAGCCAGAAGCTGCGCGCCCAGGGCAACGCGATGTGCGCGACCTGCCACGCGCCGGGCGTCTTCGACACGCCAAAACACCACCACCACGCGCCGCAGTCGGCGGGCGCCGAATGCGCCAACTGCCACATGGCCGAGCGCCACTACATGGTGGTCGACGGCCGCCGGGACCACAGCTTTCGCGTGCCCCGTCCGGCGCTGGCCGAGCAGGCAGACGCGCCCGACGCCTGCACCAACTGCCATCAGGATCAGTCGCCGGCCTGGGCCAGCACCGCGTTGAAAAAATGGGGCGCCGAGCCGGCCCCGCTGTCACGCGAAAGGGCGCTGTTCGTTCGCTCACAGCTCGGCCAGGCGCTAACCGATCGAGAGCTCGGCGCCGTACTCGCCGCCCCCGCACTGCCCTCGATCCTGCGCGCGGCGACCCTGCAGAACCAGCTCACCAATGCGCCCGACCGTCCCGTTCCGGGTCTCAGCAGCCTGCTGCGCAGCGCGGAACCGCTCACGCTGCTGGCGGCGCTGCGGGCGAGCGCCGCGCTGCCGCCGGTAACGCGCGCGAGCGCGGTGGGTCCGCTGCTGAGCCACGAGCGACGCGCCGTGCGGGTCGCCGCTGCTGCGGCGCTGGAGGGCAGCCGGCTCGCCGAGCGCTGGCGGCAACCGTTCGCTGCGGCGCTCGCGGAGGCCAACACGGCCATGGCGCAGTCCGCCTGGCGCGGCGAGGGCCGGCTGAATCAGGCGCTGGCCGCCCAGCAGCGGCGCGACATCGACGGCGCGCGCACGGCCTTGAGCGATGCGATACGCGTCGATCCCTACTTTGAGCCGGCGCACATCAACCTGGCGGAGCTGGAGCGCGACGCGGGAAACACGGCTGCCGAGCGCGCAGTGCTAGAGGCGGCAATAGCGCTAGCGCCGCGGGGCGCAACGCTGCGCTACAGCTACGCGCTGCATCTCGTGCGGGCCGCCGATCGAGAGCGGGCCGAGGCCCAGGCGCGGACCGCCACCGAGCTCGCGCCCGCCGATGCCCGTTTCGCGACGCTCTACGCGCTGCTGCTGGACGCTCGCGCCGGCCCCGCAGCCGCGATGGCCTGGCTCGGGCCGCGCTGGCAAACGATCGACAGCGATCCAGGGCTAGTGCAGCTCACGACACAGCTCGCCGCCAGGGCCGGCGTGCCGCCGCCGTTCTAGCGAGCACAGCAGGAGGCCGCGATCCCGGCCCGCCGAACACCGCAGCGCTCAGTATTCGTCGTGCCGGCGCACCCACGCCATCGAGAACGGCAGATCCGCCTCGTCGCGCCCCTTCGGCGTCAGATCGAGATAGCCGTAGGCCCCGTTCATGCGATCGAGCCCGCGCCCATAAGTCGAGTAGGTGTGATAGACGGTGCCCTCGCCGTCGCGTTCGAAGACGCTGGTGCCGTGATGCTCCTCGCCGCGTACCGGCACCTGGGCGTAGTTGTAGGTCCACTCACCGCGATCGAGGTCGGCGGCCGTCGGGGCGACTCCGAAATCCTCGCCGAAATCGCTGCCCGCGCAGGAGTACCAGGCAAAGTCCCAGTCCATGCGCCGCCGATAGGCCGTGAGGCGGTCGATCGGCGCGCGAGACACGCCGACCATCGTGACGTCTCGGGCCGCGAGGTGCACAAGCTGCCGCGACCAGCCGTCCGCCCAGAACGAGCAGATCGGGCAGCCGGCTTCCCAGTCCGCGCCGAACATGATGTGCTGCACGATGAGCTGCGAGCGGCCGTCGAACAGCTCGGCCAGCGTGCGGCGACCCGTAGCGGATTCGAATCGGTAGTCCTTGTCGACCCGCACTCGCGGCAGCGCACGGCGCGCAGCGGCCAACTCGTCGCCGGCGCGCGCATGCGCCTTCTCGCGGGCGAGCAGTTCCTTGCGTTCGATGAGCCATGCCTCGCGGCTCACCGTTCGCCGTTCACTTGCTGTCGTTCTCTCGTTAGTCGTCTCGTTCGCCATAACGCTACCCCCTCTCAGGACTATTACCCCGACCGGACAACCTTATTAATCCAGCGCGCCGGGCAGCGCAAATCACTTGGGGCGGTCCCTAGAGCGAGCCGATCCAGCTCTCCAGCAGCGCGGCACCCTCCAGGTCACGCCGCACGGCGACCGCCGCATCGCCGAGCGGCGGCATCCGGCTCGTGCCGTCCGCCAGTACGCGCTGCAGCAGGACGCTGCGCTGCGGTGCGCCGGGCGCGACGATCTGCGCGTCGGCGATGCCGAGATCACCTGCTGTCGGGGCAACGCGGAGCGCGTCCAGATCCGCGTCGAGGGTCAGATCGATCTCAACGCCCGTCGGTCCGCCCGGTCGATGGCAGGAACCGCAGTTGGCGGCCAGATAGCTGCGGACGCGCGCCTCTAGCGGCGCGTCGGCGTCCGTGCTGCTGACCTGTGCGGCGTAGGAATCGGGCGCGGCCAGGTCGGCATCGAAGTAGCTCACGTTGTCGAGCGCGCGGAGCTGATTGTCGGTCACGCCGGCGTAGTCGAAGTCCCGATTGAACTGGGCGGTGTTCGCGCCTAGCACCACGCCGGCCGCGGCGTTGTGACAGCCGAAACACTCCCCTGGCGCGGGTACCCGATAGGTCTGTTCGGCGCCATCGGTCCGCTGCAGGTCCACGAGCGCGGCGGCCGTCAGCAGCTCGGCATCGCCACCATCGGCGCGCCACAGATAGCTCGCCGCCTGCCAGCCAGCGGCGTTACGAAACAGCAGGCGCAGCTCCAGCCGCTTGCCGGGTTCGTTCAGCGCATCGATCTCGAACTGCTTCACGAACACGCTGCCAACGGGGAAGGTCCAGGGCTCGCTGCGATCGAAGCCAATACGGTCAGAGTCCGGGAGCGCAAACCAGCGTCGTTTGCTCGCGCCCTGACTCCAAAACGATTCGTTGACACCGTACTCGACCACGCCGTCTGCCGGAGAAAGGCTCGCCGTGTCGAGAAACACGCCGGTGTCGCTGAGCAGCGTCGGCAGCGACACGGTCCCACCCTCCTCCGTCAATCCGTGCAGCGTACCGCCATAGCTGACGAACAGCGCCTCGCCGTCGAGGTCGGGCCCGAGAAAAGCCGGGTTCTCCATGCTGCCGATGGGGCTGAATGCGCCGGTCACGCGCGCCATCTCCCACAGCGCGCCGGTCGCGAAGTCGCCAAACAGATAACGCCCGGCGAGGGCCGGAAGCGCCGTCCCGCGATAGACGAAACCGCCCGTGATCGAGCGCGCCTGATCGCGCGTCAGCTCCGCCACCGGGGGCGTGAACGCGCTCGGGGGCAGCGTGTTTTCGGAATCGTCGAAGGGTTCGTTCCCCTCCAGCACGCGCCAGCCGTAGTTGCCACCGCGCTCGATTCGATTGATCTCCTCGCGCGAAGACTGGCCCACGTCGCCGACCCAGAGTTCGCCGCTGACGGGATCGAAAGAAAAGCGAAACGGGTTGCGCAGACCCCGGGCCCAGATCTCTTCACGCGCGGGCGGCTGGCCGACCAGCGGGTTGTCCGCCGGAATGCGATAGGGCTCGGCGCCGCTCGCACCCGACACGTCGATGCGCAGGATGCTGCCGAGCAGTTCGCTCGTGTCCTGCGCCCGATTACCCGGGTCACCGCCGCTGCCGCCGTCGCCCATGGCGATATAGAGCATGCCGTCCGGACCGAAATCGAGGCTGCCGGCGTTGTGGTTGCTGAAGGGTTGCGCGACCTCGAGCAACACGAGTTCGCTCGCGGCGTCGATGGCGGCCGCGCTGTCGGGCCAGGTGAAACGCGCGATCACCGATCGACGCGGCCCGTCCGCCGAGTAGTGCAGATAGATGTGTCGATTGACGGCGAAGTCGGGGTCGAACGCGAGCCCGAGAAGCCCCTGCTCGCCGGCAAACAGCACGCGATCGCTCAGATCCAGCGCGATCGTCGCCTGGTCGTTCGTCTCGTCGGCAGCGAAGCGCCAGATCCGGCCACCCTGTTCCAACAGCGCGTAGGCGGCCCGATCGGGCAGCGCTTTGACGAACAGCGGCTGCTCGAATTCAAGCTGTGGAAAGCGCCGCTCGATGCGCAGCGCGCCGTCGCCGTTGGCCACGCCCAGCGTGAGGGGAGCGAGCGCCACACGTTCGGTCAGGCCGAACGGGGGCTGCGCGGGACCGGGCAGTTCCGGGGGTGGCGCCGGCACGTTGCCGCCCGAGCCACCGCCGCAGGCACTGGCAAACACCGCGACGATGACAGCGGCCGCGGAGCGCGGCGAAGGCGCGCCCAGTGCGCGGCAGAAAGCGAGCAGAAGTTTCGTCATCGCGGGTGCACTCCAGTGCGACAGGACACGCCGATGACGGCGGGACGCTAGCGCTTAGGGGACCGGTCGACTCCGCTATACACAAGCAGGCAGATCGCGCCCAACAGCAAGCCGATAAACTCCCGCGCGCTCTCGATGAACGGTAGCGCCGGATTCATGGCGCCCGTCAGGCTGACAAGATCGTCCGAAGTCAGATAGTCCACAAAGCCAGGCAGCGACTGCAGCAAACCGGCCAGCAGCAGTCCGGCAACCAGGGCGCGGAAAATCGACGACTCCCAGCCGCAGAGCCGCCCAAGCGGCACGCAGGCCACCAGCAGATACACGACAACCCAATACAGCGGATCGGGATCGTTGAGCTGCAGCACTGCCATGGCCACGAACAGACCCGCCGCAAACAGGTGAAGAACGGCCGTTAGCGTCGGCACGTTGTCACCAGTTCCGCAGCGCGCAGCCCCGCGGCGAGGTTGTCGGCAGTCGGCCCCACGCCACTAGGTCACCAGCTCACGAACCGCCGCGGGATCGACCACCTCGCCCGAGTCGTCGGAGTCAAACAGCACCACTGCATCATCAAACCCCATCGCCGCCAACCTACCGAGCCGCGCCGCAAGAACACGTCTGTCGCTGCCGGCCAGCACCGTCGACACGATCGCGCGCCTGCCGCCGGCGCCACGATAGCGTTCCAGCGACCGCTGCAGGGCAGCCTCGCCGCGATACCGGCCGGACGCGATCCAACCGCCGAAGTCCCTGGCCGCGGACTCGACCCGGTGACCCCAGGTGCCAAGCAGCAGCGGCGGCGGCGGCTCGGTCGGCGACCGATCGACCAATTCGCAGGTGCCGATCGCGCCCAACCGCAGATGATCTCTTAGCTGAGTCACCGACGCCTCGAACGCGGCGAATCGATTCGCGTGATCGCGCCCGAACGCCTCGAACTCTGCCGCGACGGAGCCTGCCCCCAGCCCGAGGGACAGGCGGCCGCCGCTGACACGCTGCAGCGACCAGGCCCGATAGGCCACGTCCGCGCTCGGATACAGCGGCAGCTGCAGGATCGCCGTGCCCAGCTCGATCCGCGACGTCGAGGCGGCCGCCACGCTGAGCGCAACGAAGGGATCCATGACGCCATAGCCCCTGCCAAACGCCTGGGTGCACCAGAGGCTGTCGTAACCGAGCGACTCCAGCCACCGCGCCTGCGCGCCGAGCAGTCCCGGTCCGGAGACGACCGACTCCCCTGCCGACGATTGGCCTGCGCCGATTGCGTTTGGGGACCCCGGGTAGCGCGGTCCAAGCAGAGCACCGAGACGCATGGCTGTTCCTGTCCCCCTGGCAACACAGTTCAGATCCGTCTTGTTTGAGACGCTCTGGGCGGTGCCGAACAGCGCGCAGTAATTGGGGCGCCCGCCGATTTCTGGCACTCTAGCGGGCTACCTTAACCGAACATCCAACTCGAATCGGGAGAACACGTAATGGACATAGCGGGCAGCAAGGGCATCTTCGTCGGTGGCGCGTCCGGCATGGCACGCGCGACGGCGGAGTCCTTCGCCGCGGCGGGCGGCAAGGTGGCAATCCTTGACCTCGGCAAGTCGAACGGTGCCGAAGTCGCTAGCGACCTTGGCGGCAGCTTCTTCGAGTGCAACGTCATGGACTACGAGGGCATGGAGGGCGTCATGGCGAACGCCGTTGAGGAACTCGGCGGTCTGCAGTTCGTCGTCAACACCGCCGGCGGCGGCGTCGCCAAGCGCACGATCGCCCGCGACGGCAGCAAGCACCCGCTGGAAGACTTTCAGCGCATCATCGATCTCAACTTGATCGCCAGCTTCAACATCAATCGCATCGGCGCCGAGCACATGGCGAAGAATGATGCGAACGACGTCGGCGAGCGCGGCGTCATGATCAACACCGCCAGCATCGCCGCGTTCGAAGGCCAGATCGGCCAGGTGGCCTACACCGCCGCGAAGGGCGGCATCGCGGCGATGACGCTGACCATGGCACGGGACCTCGGCACCCTGGGCATTCGCGTCATGACCATCGCGCCCAGCCTGTTCGATACCGGCCTGACAGCCGGCATTCCGGACGAGGGCGCGCTGCAGCTCACGAAGGACGCCGCGTTTCCCAAGCGCATGGGCAAGCCGCACGAATTCGCGCGCATGGCGATCGCCATCTTCGAAACGCCCATGATGAACGGTTCAACGATTCGCGTGGACGGCGGCCAGCGCTTCGCGCCGCGTTAGCGTCGATGCGCAAGTTCACCTGGATCGTGCCGCTGCTGCTGTGGGCGGCCTTCTCGTTCTGGTACACCAGCTTCGGCGGGCCGCTGACGGCCGCCGAAATCGAGGCGGCCATCGCGGATCTGGAGGCGCAGGGCCGCGCGCTGGATCCCGCCCGCGCCGCGGCGTTTCGCCGCTTTCTCGAGGAAGACACCGGCGACGACTTCGTGATGCTCAACGTGATCGAGCTGACGGAGCCGGCCGATAAGGCGAACGAACACCTCGATGAGTACATGGCGCACATGTGGCCGGAGCTGCTGTCGCGTGCCTGCCATCCCGTGATGGTGGGGACGGCCGCGGCCGGCGCGCTAGACATCTGGGGCATCGACGGCGCGCGCGACTGGAGTCAAGGGGCGCTGATGCGCTATCGCAGTCGGCGGGACTTTCTCGCCGTGGCGGCCAATCCGGCCATCCAGGGACCCCACGACGCCAAAGAGCTGGCGATGACCAAGACGATCGCATTTCCGCTCGATCCCTGGTTCAGCCTCGGCGACCCGCGGCTGGTGCTGGGCCTCTTCATGCTGGTCCTGGCCGGCTGGCTAGGGCGGCGCTCAGCCTAGGGACTCTAGCCCGCCTGAGCGCCGAACTGAGCGCGCGGCACGGCGTTGAGGCTCGAGCGCTCGCCGTTGTCGAGATAGACCAGCCCCTGCACCAGGCGCTCGCGCGCCGGCTCGAACTCGGCGACGACGACGCCCGCCGCGCGCGATCCCTCGACGCGGTAAACCAGCACGTCCTCGCCGACTACCTCGTTGGTGCTGCCCGGCTGCCAGCTCACCCGCTCGATGACGCCAAACACCTCCGCGCAGCGCGGATGCTGCCGCAGCCCCAGC
This sequence comes from Pseudomonadota bacterium, assembly GCA_039029135.1. Taxonomy (GTDB): domain Bacteria; phylum Pseudomonadota; class Gammaproteobacteria; order Pseudomonadales; family Azotimanducaceae; genus JALZVT01. Next base: position 23,676 of record JBCCGT010000007.1, read on the forward strand.
AGGACGCCGCGATCCTGAAGCCGCTGCGTACGCGCCGAACGCAGGAAGACGCAGCTCGCAACGATCGCCACGGCCCCGCCAACCGCCCAAGCGAGCCCAACCGGGCTGGCGAGAAATTCGATCAGCGGTGCCGCGTCCGCGAGTGGGCGATGGCGCGCGACGATTACGGCGCTGGCCCCCGCGGAACCCGCGGCGAACAGCAGCCGGTAGCTGATCCACCACGCGGGCAGCGCTCGCCGATAGGGCGCCGAGATCAGGGATGGCAGCAGGCAGCACCAGGCCAACAGCACCGCGCCGGCGATCAGGAGGGCCAAGAAACGCGCCATGTCCGTCAGATCGGCGATCGCGATGGCGGCCAGCGCGCCGATCAGCCAGCCGGCGTCACCCAGGGCCCGCCAGCGTGGCAGCGGCGGCCCCAGCACCGAGGCGGCCCGCCCCACCAGCAGCAGCCGCAGCGCGGCCAGCACGAGCACGGTGGAGCCAAAAAGAAGCGTATCGTCCACGACAGAACCGCAAAACCCAAACTGTCGAGACTGTGCCCACCAACGCCCTCGCGGTCGTTGCACGGACGCACAACAACAGGCGCCGGACCGTAAATCCTTTCTCCGTGCCCACCCGCGCCACTAAACTGGCGCGCGGAGGAGGAGCCGCATGGCAACAACGATCTATCGGGCCCGGCAGATACACACGCTGAACCCGAGCAACCCCAGCGCCACGCACATCGCGGTACGCGACGGCATGGTGCTGGGCGCCGGCACGCTCGAGGAACTCGAACCCTGGGGTGAGTTCGCCCTCGATGAGCGCTTCGCCGACAAGGTACTGGTCCCGGGCTTCGTCGAGGCGCACGCCCACGTCATGGAGGGCGCGACCGGACTGATGCCCTATCTCGGCTATTTCGACCGGCCGCTGCCTGACGGCAGCATCGCGACCGGGGTTAAGAGTTACGCCGAGCTCGAGAGCCGTTTGCGGGGACTGGACGCAGGGATGGCAGACGCCGACGCGCCGCTCTTGGCCCGCGGCTTCGACCCGATTTACTTCCCCGAGGAGCAGCGGCTGACCAATCGCTGGCTGGACCGCGTCTGCCCGACCCGGCCGGTATTCCTCTATCACGCGAGCGGCCACCTCGCGAGCGTCAACAGCGCGATGCTGCGGCGGGACGGCATCACGAAGGACACACGCGTCGCCGGGGTCGGGCGTCATCCCGACGGAGAGCTCAACGGCGAACTGCGTGAACCACCGGCGATGGCGCTGTGCACGAGCGGCTATCGAGCGGTCATGCGCGCGAACGGCAACGAGGCCGCGCTGCGCAGCTTCGGCGCCATGGCGCGCAACGTCGGCATCACCACCTGCACGGATCTGGCGGGCGTCCTGGTGCTGAATCCGCGCGCGGAGGAGATGTGGTTTCGCGTCACGGGCGAAGATGACTTTCCGGTGCGCGTCGCGATGGCGAACATACCGGCCATGCCGGGCGCCGCCACCGACTTCGACGCGGCCGCGCAGCGGGTCGTCGAACTGGGCGAGCGTGCGACCCGGCGGCTGTGCTTTCCGAGCATCAAGCTGATTCTCGACGGTTCCATCCAGGGCTGGACAGCCATGCTCGAACCGCCGGGCTATCTGACCGGCGAGGATCACGGTCAGCTGTTGACGGTGCCGGAACAGCTCATCGACTGGCTGCGGCCTTTTCACACGCGCGGCATCAACGTGCACATGCACTGCAACGGCAACCTGACGCAGAACCTGGCCATCGACACAATCGACCGGCTACTTCGAGAGGCGCCCTGGTTTGACCATCGCCACACCGTTACCCACGCACAGCTCACCACGCACGCGCAGCTGCGGCGCATGGCCAAGCTCGGCATCTGCGCCAACTTCTTCGCCAATCACCTGTGGTACTGGGGCGATCAGCACTATGAGCTGACCGTGGGTCCCGAACGCGCTCGCCAGCTCGAACCCTGTGCCTCCGCGCTGCGCGAGGGCGTACACTTTTCCATCCACTCCGATGCGGGCGTTACCCCCCTCGGCCAGCTGCATACCATGTGGTGCGCAGTGAACCGCCTGACGCCCAAGGGTCGCGTGCTGGGCGTCGAGGAGCGGCTGACGCCCGCGCAGGCGCTGCACGCCGTCACGCTGGGCGCCGCTTATCAGCTGCACATGGATCACGAGATCGGCTCGCTGGAGGCCGGCAAGCGCGCGGACATGACCGTGCTCGACGCCGACCCGCTGACGGTCGCTCCCGAAGAGATTCGCGACATACCCGTGTGGGGCACGGTGCTCGACGGCCGCCCGCAGGCGGCCGCTTGCGCATCATGAGTTCCCGGTCCGCGCCGCCATGACCGACGCACCCGGCGACGGCATTCCGTTCACCGTGCTCGGCGGCTACCTGGGCGCCGGCAAGACGACGCTGCTCAATCGCCTGCTGCACGCCCTTGCCCCGCAGCAGCTGCGCATCGGCCTGCTGATCAACGACTTCGGCGCTATCAATATCGACGCCGGCCTGATCGAGACCCGCACGGACGAGCAGATCAACCTGACCAACGGCTGCGTCTGTTGCGGCCTGGCCGACGGCTTCGACGCCGCCATCGAGGGCCTGCTTGCCAGCGACCCGCCGTTCGATCACCTGATCGTCGAGGCGAGCGGCGTCGCCGACGTGTTTACCCTGGCCCAGTACGGCCACGCGCCGGGACTCAGGCTCGACGGCATTCTGGTGGTGGCCGACGCGCACAACGTACGGCGCCAGGCCGCGGACAAGTACGTCGCCAACACCGTGCGTCGGCAGCTCGCCGCGGCGGATCTGATCGTTCTGAACAAGCTGGATCTGCTGCAGGATGCGCGCGAGCGTGAGGCGCTCACAGGCTGGCTGCTGGATCTGGCCCCGAACGCGGCCATCGTCCCGGCCACGCGCTGCGATGTACCGCTCGCCCTGTTGCTGCACACGCACGACGCCCACCAGACGATCAGCCCGGCGGCCTCAGCGCAGGCGGCGGACGGCGCCCACGCTCACGCCGATCACTACGCGAGCTGGAGCTACAGCGGTGCCGGGCGCTGCTCGCGAGCGGCGATCGAGGCGTTCGTCGCGGGACTGCCCCGCGAGGTGCTGCGCGGCAAGGGCACGTTTGCAGGCCACGACGGCGACCTGCTGTGGCAGCGCGTCGGAAGCCACAGCAGCCTGCAGCCGATCGACTACGCCGCCGGCACGGCGATCGCCATTATCGCCCGCGAGCTCGACACCGCGCGGCTCGACGCGCTGGCGCGGAGCTGGCTCGAATAGGCGTCGACAGCGCGGCGGCGGGAGCGGCTAACGCAGCCACACCTCGGGCACATAGTCTTCGACAAGCTGCGTCAGGCTGATGTTATGAATGCCGTGCTCGGCGCCCAGATCTTCGGCGAACTTCGACTTGCCGTTGGTGCGCACGAACAGCACGAGATTGGGATACAGCGCCTTCAGCCACAGACCGGTGCGCAGGTTGTTCTCGCTGTCGCCCGTGCCGAGGATGACCACGGGTTCGCCCTTGCCCAGATCGATGCGCTCCCGCAGTCGGAACCAGATGTCCGGGTGCGAGATGTCCCCCTGCAGAACGAGACGCTCGTACTTGCTCGACAGACGCTTCTGCTCCTCGACGACCAGCATGCGGCGCTCGGCGTCGGTGTCGATGACGCACACCTGATCGAGCTCGTCTTCCGTACGACGCTCCAGCTCCTCGAGAATCGTCTGGCCGAAACGGCCGAATCCCGCGACGACGACGACGTCGCGCTCTGCTGTGCTGCGAAAGTGTTCTGAGAGCTGGTCCCGCACCAACCCCGCGGCGGCCAGGTGATAGGCGTTGAAACTCTCGCAGCTGCGCAGCAGCTCGGTGTCCTGCATCGCGCGCAGAAAACGTAGCCGCTGACAGTGCAGCACGATGCGACCTGCCAACCCCGGGCGGCGCGCGAGAATGCGGCTCGCCGCCTCGAACGACTGAAAGTCGTTGTCGCCAAACAGCATGACGCGCCGCGCGCGTCCAAGTCGCAGGCGCGACAGGAGAAACTCCTCGGCCACGTCGCCGTGCACGACCGTGGCGCCGAAGCGCTGCTGGATCTCTTGTTCGCGCAGCAGATCGGTGCCGTCGGCAACGACGACCACCTGTGTGGTCTGATCGCGGCCGCGCAGCACCCGCAAATAGCTCAGCGTGAGCACGTTGGCACCGCTAATCACGATGTGATCGCGCAGCCGCCGCAGTCGCCAACGATTGGGTGAGACGACGCGGATAACCGCTTCAATGACCGCGGATGCGGTCAGCAGCGGCGCGCCGAAGTACGCCAGCCAAAGCGCGATGCGGCCGAGCAGCGGTCCGTTCTGGGGTGTGCCCAGATCCAGTCCGCCGACCACGAACAGGCCCAGCGTGTAGTAAGCCTTGGCGAGCCAGGTGTCGGCGACGAGATCGGGCCGCTCGCTGACCTCAACGCCGCTCAACAGCCCCAGAAAGCCGAGCAGGAATAGCCCGGCCGCAGTGTGCCAGCGCCAACCGAGTGTGCGTGGCGCGAGATCTTCGCCTTCGAGAGCCATCAGTGTGCGTGTGTCGGGTGCGTGTTAGGTGCGTGTTAGGTGCGTGTCGTGGCAAGGAACCGTCAGGCGAACAGTATGGCCTCTGGCGCTCAGCCCGTCATGCCAATCTGCAGCGTACCGATCTCAGTATTGCCGACCGCCATCGCCGCGCGCACTACCGTGCGCCTGTCTTCCGCATAGCCCGCGCCGTATTCGCGCTCGAAGCCATCGTCGCCGAGCTCGGCGCGTGCCCGCGCGACGTCGGCTTCGAAGCGCTCCTGGTTGAAGGATTCAACCGGGGTCTCCAACCGCTCGCGAATGCGCGCGGCGCCGCCGATGAGATGTGCGGCCAGCGGCGCTCCATCGCGCGTGAGCAGCAGGTTCGCGAGAATCTCGAGGCAATAGGCGATGGCGATCTGGGTGTCCAGCTCGGCATACAGTTCGAGGCTGCGGCAGTACTGGGCGATCGCCCGGGCGGTGTTGCCCTGCTGTGCCGCGACCTCGCCCAGGTTGACCAGCGCGGTCGCCATCGCGTGATCGTCACCGAGGGCCTGGCCGATGTCGTAACTCTCTTGATAGCACGCGGCCGCCGGTTCGAGCGCGCCAGAGATGTGGTGCCCCACGCCAAGTCCGATCAAGGCAAAACTCAGCCGTTCGCGGTTACCAGCATCGCGCAGGCGATCGCTCGCCTCAGTGAGGAGTTCGATGGACAGCTCGATGTCGCCGGCCCGCTGGGCGAGCGTGCCCAACTGAGCGAGCGCCGCGCCGACAAGTTCCGGCGCGTCGAGTTCGCGCGCAATGCCGAGCGCCTCCTCGCCCTTGTCCCGCCCCAGCTCGACCAGATTCTGCTGCCGCGCGAGGCCGGACTCGGCCAGCAGCGCCTGGGCGCGCTGGAGCGCGGGCAGGTCGTGTTCGGTGCAGCGCGCGAGCCAGCCGCGCGCCTCCGACAGGCGGCCACGCTGATACCAATAGAACCAGGCATCGGTCGCGATGCTGGTCGCGCTCTCCAGATCGTCCGCCGCAAGACCGTTTTCGAGCGCGGCGCGCAGGTTGTCCTGCTCGACGTCGATGTGCCCCATCACCTTGTCGCTGTCGGCGCGGCGCAGCATGGCCTCGCGCTCCCGTAGCCAGCCCGCGTAGTACTGCCGGTGCCGCGCCTGCAGATCCTCCAGTTCGCCCTCGGCGTCGAGCTGCTCAAGCGCAAAGTCGCGCAGTGTATGCAGCATCTGAATCCTGGGCAGCGCCTTGTCGCCGAGGACCTTGTCGAGACCCGCCGCACCGCCGTGATCGATGCGCAGCAGGCTCTTGTCGACCAGCGTCTCGACGTCGAGTTCGACGTCGATGTCACCGTCCAGGTCGCACACCGCCTGGGCGGCTTCGAAGGTAGCGCCGACGAACACGCTGAGGCGCTGCCAGAGCGTCTTCTCGTCGTCGTCCAGCAGATCAAAACTCCAGCTGATCAGGTCGCGCAGCGTGCGCTGATGATCCAGCAAATCGACCGAGCCGCCCTTGAGGACCTTCAACCGTTTGCTCATCGCACCGCGCAATCGGTCGGGCTCCATGGTGCGCACGCGTGCGGCGGCAAGCTCCAGCGCGAGCGGCAGCGCGTCCACCTGCTGCACGATGGCCAGCACGTCTTCCGCGTTGTCCTCGGTCAGTTCGAAGTCCGGGCGGACGCTCTGTGCGCGATCGACAAACAGCGCCACCGCCTCGAACTCGAGCAGTTCTGCGGTCGTCCGTCGACCCACCTCGCGCGGGGCCTCGAGCGGCGGCACAGGGAATACGCGCTCGCCGGAGATGCGCAGACTCTCACGGCTGGTCACTAGCAGTTTGAGTCCAGGAGCGCCGGCCAACAGCTTCGACACGGGCTTGGCGGCGCGGGTTACCTGCTCGAAGTTATCGAGAATTAGGAGCATGTTCCTGTCGGCGAGATACGCGCCCAGCGTGTCCGCAAGCGGCGTATCGGCCGCCTCCTTAACGCCGAGCGTCGCTGCGATCTGCGGCACCACCGACTTCGCATCGGTGAGCTCCGCGAGGCCGACGAAAAACACGCCGTCCTTGAATCGGCTCAACAGCTCCTGTCCCACTCGAACGCTCGCCCGGCTCTTGCCGGTGCCGCCGGGTCCGGTGAGCGTCACCGTCCGCACGCTGTCCTCCATCAACAGGTCGCGCAGTGCCGCGATCATCTGTTCGCGGCCGATGAACGGCGTCGTCGGCCGCTCCAGGTTCGTCGGGTTCGGCGCTTTGACGCTCGGCGGTGAGAAGTCGTTCGGCAGTCCGGGAATGACCACCTGGATCAGCGGCTGCGGTTCCTGCAGATCCTTGAGATCAAAATCGCCCAGGTTTTTCAGCGTCAGCCCTTCGGCCGCCAGAGCAGGCTCGATCGCCGTGCTGAAATCGTCAGATAGCAGCAGCTGACCGCCGTGAGCGACGCCCGCGATACGCGCGGCCTCGTGAATGCACAGGCCGACGTAGCCCGTCTCCGACAGTCGCGGCTCGCCGACGTGCGCACCCATGCGCACGCGGATCGGGCGGTGCGACCACTCGTGCCGCGCCAGAGCGCGCTGAGCCGCAACGGCACCGCGCAGACAGGAGGGTGCGTCGGGGAAACCGACGAAGAAGGCGTCGCCCTGGGTGTCGACGACCACGCCGCCCTCGGCCGCGAAGGCGCTTTCCATCAAGCGGTGGTGCGTGGCAAGCGCCTGCGCATACCCTTCGCTGCCCAGGCTCTGCAGGAGTCTGGTCGACCCCTCAATGTCGGTGAGCAACAGCCCTACCGTTCCAGTCGGCAGGTCGTCGCGCAACCGCAGTTCACTCGTTTCCATAGTCGTGTACCGCGTCAGCGTCTCTCTCAAATTGCGTCCGTGAGAGACCGTCCCGTTCAGGCGTCGGGGCGCGAGAAGATCTTCCCTGATCGTCGCCCCGACGCGGTTGCCGCTACTCTAAGGTTGCGGCTCGAAAACATAAACCTCCGTCGAGTCGCGACTGCGGAAGGTACCGCCAGAGCCCCAGGCCGGCAGCGCATCCGTCGGCGCATCAGTAGGCACAACGCCGCTTGGCGTCTCATCGCAATACTCGCAGCACTCGTCGTAGCAGCAGCCTTCGGACGGTCGCGCGCCAACTGCAGACGTCACCCCGCACTCGTCAGACATGAAGCGCCGCGTCCGCAACTCGAAGGCGAACTCGGACATGCCGTCCCAGCCGATGCGCGGGTCACCCGCGTCGAACGAAAAGCGCAGCGAGTTCGGCCCAATTTCGGTGACGCTGGCGTCAAGGAAACCGGCGGCGTCGACCTGATTGCTGAACCAGCGTATCCATCGTCGGCTGGGCTGCAGACGCAGACCGTACTCGGTAACCGAGCGCGGGACATTACCCGCGTAGTGAACGTCGACCGTGACGCGCGTGCCGCTCGAGGTCGCGCTGCACGAAACAATGTCTTCGCCGGGTTCGCCGGTGTCGCCGATCGGATCCGAGCAGTCAAACTGCGCGAGCGGTCGATACAGCCCACCCTTGAGCGTCTTGACGGTCACGTTGCCGGCCAAATCCACGTACTGGAAGGCCAGCGGCTTGGACGCGGCACCGGGCAGCGTGAGCACATAGGGCCCGGGCGCGCCCATGAGCATGCCGGTCGACACCGAGGTGACCATACCGGGTCCGCCCTCGACGCCGTCCAGATCCATGTAGATCAGCGCCACGATCTCTCTGATGCCGATGTTGTCCGTCGCATCCAGGGTCACCACGGCGTCGCCCGTCATCGGGTCCCTGGTAATCGTCTGTTCGATCACCACCGGCGATTCATAGTCGTCGTCAAACTCCGGCATCGAGGGATGCGCCAGCTCGACGGTGGCCTGGTCGTACACCCGCGTGGTTCCCGTGACCGGACCGCTGCCCTGCAGATTCCCAGGCTGGGTGCACTGAAACTGACCGCCCTGGAACGTGAAGGACTGCAGCGTGTCGCCGCCGCCGTCGAAGGTCGTAACCGCGCCGATAACGACGGGCACCAGCGCGTTCACGCAGGGATTCGGCTCGCCCACCCCGCTGTTCCAATCGGTTTGCATCACCGAAAAGACCGGATCCTGATCGAGGAAGTCTTCATAGGTGCCGCCGCGTACGACCACGCCGTGGACCTTGGTCTCCCCCTCGCCGACCGGGCGTAGCTGAAAGACGCGCTTGGTCGGCAGCAGCGGTCGGCCGGGCACACCCTGCGCGCCCCCCTCGTAGGTGAAGTAGCTGCCAGTGCTGGCGCTGACCTGGCTGATGGGGAAGGTCTCGACGCTGTTGGCCCCTTCTTCGATGATCGTCAGCGCCAGGGTGCCGACCGGCGTTCCCGTGTCGCCGCCCTCCGCGCCCTCACCGGCGCCGGTCTGGATGGATTCATCGATCGTGTATTGGGGCATGCCGAAGCCGGTCAGACCAATCATCGACTTCTCGTCATATTCGCCGAAGTCGAACTGGCCGAGGCCGTACTGCCACTTGGCCTTGATGATCGCCTTGCCCAGCGTCTCGCCGTCCGTGAGGAACGCGACAATCAGCGTGATCAGGCCCTCGGTGCCTCGATCGGAAACCTCGGTGTCGCCGTAGGCGAAGTTCATGGACCCAACCCACGAGCCCATCTCCTGCACCCAGTCGCGGGCCGAGTTGGGCACGCCGGGCAGATCGAGCAGCGCCCAGGCGTCGGGAACGGTGAGCGCGCTGTGACAGCCGATGCTCAGCACCAGGCCGCTCAGCAGCCCGGCCGACTCGGACGAACGGACGATCTCCAGCGGATCGTCCGAGAAGAAGCCCGCCGCGGTTAGCAGACCGTTGTAGCTGAAGTGGGCGTTGACCACGCTCAGCGCCGCTACTTCACCGCTGCAGTCATCGCCGATGCCGAGGAACTGACAGCGCAGCTCCGCCGCCGTCCAGGTGTTGTTGTTCAGCGTTTCGAGCGGCACGTTGAGATTGGCGCTGAGCACGCGGTTGACGTCTTCGGTCCCGTCGATGAAAAAGTCGTAACCCGACGTCTGCACGCTGAGCAGGCTGAGCACGCCGTCGTTCGCCACGAACTTGGCGGCGGCGGTCAACATGTCCGCTGGCGTTTCGACCATGCGGGCGATCGATACATCTTCGAGATACAGGAACCGGCCGCGGAACGGCTGCGGCACGGCGTCGACGTAGAATGCATCGGTGAGGTTGTAGCCTTCGGCAATAGCCGTCGCCAGCGCCGTGCCGATCTTCACCAGCAGGTCGGATGCGAACAGGCGCTCGTTGCCCGTGACCGTCTCGTCCGGCGTGAAGTACGGCGGAATGATGTCGAGGCTGCCCATGAGCTGCACGTACTCGATCGACGAGCCGGCGAGCTGAGCCTGGATGAACTCACGTATCTCGCTCGCGAGCGCGTTCTGGACCTCGATCGAACAGGGCATCCTGTCGGCGTCATCGTAGATCGCGCTTGGCAGCGAAATCACCCGCGCCATCACGGCCGGATGATTGAAGAACGGCTGCATGTCGCTGATGAACTGATCGAACTCCATGGCGGACATGCCGTGGGTCGCCCGCATGCGCTCGCGACTCGTGACAATCAGCGTTTTCGGTGACGCTTGCGAGACGAGCTCAACAACGCTTTCGGTCGAGGCGATGTCGCCGCCAACCAAGGTCTCGCCGTCGCAGGCCTCGGCATACAGTTCGTCGCGGTCCGCGGGGGCCGAGCCCTCCACGCGCAGGCTGAAGGGCGCGCCCGTGACGGTATCGCTCTCGTGCGGCACGACCGCAACGAACAAGCCCGTCTCGCCCGGGCCAATCTGCAGCAGCAGCCGTTCGGTTGCGGTGCCAAGCGACGCGGAGATCGCCTTGACGCGAATCGGATCGTCGGCGAGGGCGCCGATATTGAGCGCACCGAGATCACCGTAGTTGAGGTCGATGGCGGAGATGTTGCTGCCGTCTGGCATGCCGCCGGCAAGCTGTGACAGCGGAAAATCCGAAAACTCGAAATCGGCGCTGACCCAGGGGCTGGTCGCGAGCGGCGCGCTGACGAACGGCAGACTGACGAAGGGCAAACTGACGAACGGCGCGCTGACAAATGGCAGGCTGACGAAGGGCGCGCTGACGAAAGGCAGACTGACGAAGGGCGCGCTGACAAAGGGCACGCTCACGAAGGGCAGGCTGACAAAGGGAGCGCTGACGAAGGGTGCGCTGACAAAGGGCGCGCTGACCCAGGGCGCCACCTCGACGTTGCTGTCAGAGCTGGTTACAAAAGCGACAAGGTCGTAGTCCGCGGGCGTGGTGAGCGTCAGCAGCACCTCGCCGCCTACCGGCAGCGCGCCGCCATTGGGACCGCGAATTTCAAACACCGCGATGTCGTCTTGATCCGCCAGCGTCCCGAGGCGGGTCGAGCCGACCGGCAGCGGCACGGCGCCTGCGATGCCGGCGCCCGTGGCCGCCGTACTGGCGCCTGCGATACCCGCGCGCGCATCCAGCTCGGCGGCGCTGATCACGGCGACGGTAAATCCGGCGCTGGCGCTCGCGCCGTCTGAATCCGTGACGACACAGGTGCCGCTGTAGTCACCCGGCGACAGTCCCGATGCGTCGAAGGTCGCCGCGGCGATACCGCTAGCGAGCGTCGGCACGTCCTCGGTCTGTTGCCGCGTGATCGTGAGCGAGTTGCCGACGCTGATGTCGACAGTGTGCGTGTCGTTAACGCCCGGGTCCAGATAGCGGCAGACGATCTCACCGCTGCCCCCCTCCGGAATCTCCACATCGCCCGCGCTCGCCAGCGGCGGCGCGTTTTCGATCACGAGCGCCGGCGTGTCGCCGACGCCGGTCATCGCGATGAATGACTCGGAGCCGTCATCAACCGTGAGCTGGACGCTGGGGGTACCGTTGTCCGGAAACGACACGAGCGCATAGTCACCCGCCAGGGTGGTCGGCGCGAGCCCTGCCCCGCTGACCTCCCAGGTGCAGGATCGGCCGTTGGTGGTGGCGGAGGCCGTGCAGTCAAACGCCACAACGTCCCCTTCGAGCACGACGGAGTTGTCCATCTGTCCGGGGTTGAAGGATAGCGAGGCGAACGTGCCCGCGGTCGCATCGATATAGAGCCAGCTCGGTCGACGGTCGTCCGCGGTGTCGAGTTCGATCGTCAGGGTGACGGTCGTGCCATCGGTCGGCAGCCCGCTGATCGAGACGCGCTGCCAGTCCGTGTCGAGAAAATCCGACGAGCCGCCAACGTCGATCGACATCGCACAGGGCGTGGCGCCGCAGGTCAGCGGTTTCGCCCGGCTCGCCGGATTCGGCAGATCGAGCGCCGCGCCCATACCGTTGCCAACCGCAAATGTGCCACCGAGACCGTCGTCCACGTCGATTCGCACGACGTCGCGGTCGCGTCGACCGCGATGCTCGTGGCTGAGCAGCCGAAGGGCAAAGCTGATCTCCGCGCTGGTTGGTACGAAGCTGGAAGTAATCCGGGTGCTGCCTGCGGGCGCCCGATCGCCGCGCGCCGCCGGCATTCCCAGGCGAATCATGTTCGCGCTGCGGTTCGGTGCGACTTCAATGCCGCTGACGCTGTAGAAGGTAAAGTCGGCGGCGCCCTCTGCGTCGGTGACGACGACCTCGTCCACCGCCGTGACGTTCCAAGCGCCGGGCGCAGCCCCGGGGGCATCGCCCTCGACGTCGAAATCCGGATCGGCCCAAGCCGCCTGAGGCAGGCACAGACCGCCCGCCAGTAGGCCGCCGATGGCCGCCCGGACCACCGCCTGAGTCGGCCGAACCCGCGCGCCAAAAACCATGGCCAAGAATGCGTTCACCCCGGTCATCTTCCCTTCTCCCTCGGTGCCGTTACCGGGAATCGCAGACTCCTGCGGCAGACGGCGGTGTTCACTTCAGGCGACCCAAGTTCTGAGCCGCAACAGCTCCGGCGCGTCCGTGCGTTTAACCGGGTGGAGGCGACTTGCCTGCGTCGAACTGGCCACGGCTGTCCCCGCGACCAGCTTAGAGGCGTTGTCACATCACTCACGAAATTGTACGACGGTCCGGCGCCAGCACGGAAACAGTTTGTAAACCGTTTTGCGCAACTTTCGGCAGCGACCCCCGGACGGGTTCCGGTTACTCTTGGGCTCATGGATGTCTCGCCAGACTGTTAGCGCACTAGTGCCCACTACGACCCACGTATCTCACCCCGCGAGCAGACTAAATACTCGCTTACGCGGCAGCCTGCGATCATTGGCCCTGTGCCTGGCGGCAGCGCTGCTGGCGGGCTGCCAGCCACCGGAGGGCGCGCGGCGCGAGCGCACCGCCGCCGAGCCGCCCGCGCAGGCGCTGCAGCGCAGCCTCGACAGCGATTCGAGTGCGTCTCTGGGACTGGCCGACTACCTGGATCGGCTGGGCGAGGCGGCCCGGGATCGGGGGGTCGCCCTGCATACCCTGCCCACCGCCGCCGCGGCCGAATTGATCGTCCTGCTGCTGGACCCCATTGCGCTGCATCCGCGCCTGCTGGTGCGGAAGAAAAAGACCGCGCTACGCGCCGCCAGCGCAATGCGCGATCAGCCGCGGCTCGAGCTGCTGGTGGGCAGCGGTTTCGTGTCTCTGGTCGAGGCGCTGCAGCCGCTCGGACTACTGCAAATCGACGGCGAGATGCGCAATCCCATCGAGGAGCACGGCTACACCCGCATTCTTGGTCTGCGCGACGGACGGTTCCAGATTCTGCATCGTCGGGAATGGACCAGCGGGCGCTTCGAGGCCGCCCTGCAGGCCGGGCCAGGCGTGATCGAGCGGGGCTTACTCGACATCTCGACGCGCGAGCTGCAGCGGACGCGATACTTCCGCAGTTTCGTCGCCACCTGCGGCGATCGAATCGCGATCGGCGCCAGTCTCGTACCGATGAATCTGCGCACGCTGGGCGAGCGGTTTCTCGATCTCAACGACAGCCAAGGACTGGGCTGCGACGAACTGGTGAATCTAGCCGGCGATCGCGAGGCCATACTCGCGATCCGACTGGGTGATGCGGTGCTGTATCACGGCGATCCGAGCCGCAAGCAGGCGGTGCTGGTGGGCTTCGAGCGCGTGCCGATCCCGCCAGAGGGGCCGGGCGACGGCGGCTGACACGGGCGCCTGTTATCCTGCGACGCGGGAGAAGCAAGCGATCAGGAGGAGACCAAGCATGTACGAACACATTCTCTACGACGTCGAAGACCCAGTCGCCGTCATCACACTGAATCGACCGGATCAGCTAAACGCCATCACCGATCGGATGGGTGCCGAAATGCGCCACGCTCTGGCGGCCGCGGAGGCGGACAAGCGGGTCGTCGGCATCGTCCTGACGGGCGCCGGCCGCGGCTTCTGCGCCGGTGCCGATCTCGGCGGGCTGGATGCCCAGGCCTCCGGTGCCGGTCCCGGCGCGGCACAGGATCTCTCGGCGCTTGCGGCGACACCTGGCGACCCCGAGATGGGCGACGACTTCAGCGTCACCTTCAGCTATATGCTGTCGATCCGCAAACCGTTCATCGCCGCCGTCAACGGCCCCTGCGCGGGACTCGGCTTTGTGTTCGCCTGCCTGACCGACATGCGCTTCGTCGAGCGCCAGGCGAAGTTCACGACCGCATTTTCCCAGCGCGGGCTGATTGCGGAACACGGCTCGAGCTGGATACTGCCGCGCCTGCTCGGCAGCGGCCGCGCGCTGGATCTGCTGTGGAGCGCGCGCAAGTTCACCGGCGAGGAAGCCCAGCAGCTCGGGCTGGCCGAGCGCCTAGTCGAAGAAGGCGAATCGCTGCAGGCGGCAAAGGACTACATCCAGTACCTCGCCGACTTCGTCTCGCCGACGTCGCTGAAGTTCATCAAGGCGCAGGTGTATCGACACATGAACACGTCGCTGGGTCCGGCAATGGAAGAGTCCAATCGCTGGATGGCGGCGTCGCTGAAGCGCGACGACTTCAAGGAAGGCGTGCGCTCCTTCTTGGAGAAGCGCTCACCGGAGTTCGAGCGGCTCGGGGACTAAGCGGGCGGTAACTGTTCAGAGGGTCCCTAGGCGTCCGTCGTCACGGCGACGCCGGTGACGGCGCGCAGCCGCCCGCCTTGGACGAACTCGACCACGACGCGTTGGTCGCTCTCGTCCAGGCTCAGCGGCGTGCCGCTGCCGGCGACGAAGACGCTGAACGTTCGGGGCGTGCCGTCGAGGCTGAGCGTCAGGCTGGCGCTGGGTTCGGCGAGGCAGATCGCCTGCGCGTCGGTCTCACACAGCGTGAGCACGGCGACGCCCGCAGTGAGCCGCGGCGTGACGATCACATCGTCCACCGCAGACCCCGGATTGATCGCCGCCATCGCAAACGAGGACTCGCCCGCGGCGGAGCCGAGACGCACGACGCCGTCACCGTCGACCGTCGCGGCGACTGCCATGATGTCGGGTGCCGGCTGATCCGTAACCGTGAGCTGCAGCGTGTTCTCGCCGCGCCGCTTGCGCGCTCGCGGACCGTCGGCACAGCGAAACCCGAAACCGATTTCCAGCGCGTCGGCAACCGCGTTCGGCGTCAGGGTCACAAGAAAAGTCTGGCTCTCACCGGCAGCGATATCGACCGGCGCGTTCGCCGTTCCCCGTGGACGCAGGTTGCCAGGACGAACCTCGCGAAAGCGAAAGTCGACGTCGAGCGGCGACTGCAGGCCAACGCGACAGCCCTCGAGATCCTGGTCTGATGCGTTGTTCAGCGTCGCGAAGAAGGTTGCCGGTTCGCCCACCTGCACGGTGCGACTGGCGGGAATGATCGAGGCATCCAGCCGCACGGGTGCGGGTGCCGAGACCCCAACGTAGAACGCCCGCTCGGCGACGCGGTCGGCGAGCAGCACGCGGGCTCGCCAGCGCCCGGTCTCGGCGGGCGCGAGCAGCGAGCGCCAGTAGTACGTAAACGGATAGGGTTCGGTCGCCGGCCCCAGGTCGCCGGTCAGATACAGCTCCCCGCTTGGGGTGTACAGCTCGAGCTGCGCCGATTGACCCTGTTCCTGATCGACCATGAACGCAGTGATATAGACCGGGTCGTTGGGCTGAAACTCCCGCTGTTCGTGCGGCCGTTCGGTGCCGTTACAGCCGCCGATCATCGGCGCCGCGCTGCCAATCGTCACCGCGTTGATGCGCGGCTGCGCGTAGGCCGGCTGGGCTCGCCAGTGACCGTCCGACGTGCCGCACTCGCCCTGATAGGGGTCGACGACCGCCCCGCTCGGATCGATGAACTCGAAGTGCAGATGCGGCCCCGTCGAGTTACCCGACGAACCCACCTGGCCGAGCGTCTCGCCGGCCACCACCTGATCACCGACAGCCTTGCGATTCAGCGAATCGCGCTTCATATGTCCATAAATCGCCTGGCTGCCGTCGGCGTGTTCGATGACCATACCGTTCCAGTCGGCGCCTTCTCCGAACGCGCAGCTGTCGTCCGGTTGACCGTCCTGCTTGACGACGATGGTGCCCGGGGCCGCTGCCACCACCTCGAGGCCGTCCTCCGCCATGGTCTGCCAGGGATAGGGCCAGGACGCGATATCGACCCCCTGGTGGTTGTAGCCTGCGGCCGTGTCATAGGTGCGCATGCCGCAGGCATAGTCCCGCAGGGCATCGGGGAACGCGGCATCGAGATCGACGTAGCTGCTGACGCCTGCCTGTCCTTCGCGCAGATTCGACTCCGGCATCTGCACCGGCCAGCCGAGCCGAACCTCGCGCGCGGTCTCATCGTCGTTCAATACGCCGACGGCGAACAGGCGCTTCTGCGCAAGCCCCAACGCCTCCGAGTTGCTGCGGGCGCGGGCCAACAGGGCGGCACGCGCCGCCGGCGTAAACTCGCCGGTGGGTATGGGGTGGTTGCCGCCACCTGCATCTAGAAACCCGTTTGCCAATGCCGTGGGGGCACTCGAGGCACAAACCGCCAGAACCAGCGCGATTCCGGGAACCGGATGCAAGAAGCGAAAGAAAGATCGGTGCGTGCGGCGTTCGCCGTCCGGGCCCAACATGGTACTGCTCCGCCAAGCTCGGGAATCGTCAAGTTAGCGGCTCCTTGCCCGTAGAACCGCCCGTTACTTCACAATAAGGTGCGGCAGACCGTGCGTAGACCACGCTATGGAGATCGGGCAACCTAGCCCCTGCCTCATTGACCGACACCCGCCCGATGACCGACGACCGCAGCGCCGCGCAGACACCAACCAAGCACCGCAATGACACCTACGGCGAGGTGGGGCGGGCGGCCAGCGCGGATGGCGGTCCGGAGCCGATTCCCGCCGCCACGGTCGTGCTGCTGCGCGACGGCGACGCAGGCGCCGAGGTGCTGATGCTGCACAAGACCTCGAAAATCAGCTTCGGCGGCATGTGGGTGTTTCCCGGCGGTCGCATCGACGCCGCCGATTACGACGCTGAGGGCGACGTCGACACCGCGGCGCGACGTGCCGCGGCGAGAGAGTCGAAGGAAGAGGCCAGCATCGACATCAGCCCCGATGACTTCGTCTGGTTCGCTCACTGGACGCCGCCGGGTAGTTCACCCAAGCGCTTCGCGACCTGGTTTTTCGCGACCGGCGCCGCGCACCTCGACCGCATCGCCGTCGACGGCGGCGAGATCGACGATCACCGCTGGATTCGACCGCGCGACGCGCTGGCGCGCCAGGCCGAGGGCGAGATTGACCTCGCGCCGCCCACTTGGGTGACGCTCTATCAGCTCGCCCGCCAGGAACGGGCGGCCGACGTGCTCAGCGCCCTCGCCTCGCAGCCGCCGCGCTACTACGAGACCCGCGTGGCGGCCCGCGGCGACGGCGTTCGGGTCGCGCTCTGGGAAGGCGACGCGGGCTACGCCGACTGGGACGCCGACGCGGCCGGTCCACGGCATCGCCTCACCATGGCCGCGCAGGGCTTCGAGTTCAGCCACGACGGCGTCGACTATCCGTGAGCGCAATTCCGGCCAGTATCGAAGAGGTGACGGCCGACTGGCTCACTTCCGTGCTGGGCGCGCCGGTGCGCGCACACGAGCCCACCCAGATCGGTCAGGGCGTCGGCGTGATGGGGGACATCTATCGCGTCCGCCTCGACGCCGAGGCTGCGCTGCCCGAAAGCGTTGTCGTCAAGCTGCCGTCTTCGTTTCCAGAAAATCGCGAACAGGGCGTCGCGCTTGGCATGTTCGAGGCCGAGGTGCGCTTCTATCGCGAGCTCGCGCCGCGGGTACCGGCAGGCCTGCCGGCGATCCATCACGCCGATATCAATCCGGGCAGCGCAGAGTTTGTCATCGTCATGGAAGACCTGAGCGAGCTGTCGATGGTCGATCAGGTCGCCGGCATGTCCCCCGCGCAGGCCGCGGCCGCCGTGCGGCTGCTTGCCACCGTCCACGCCGAATGGTGGGACGCCGTCACTGACGGCGAGCTGGACTGGATACCGACGATGAACGGGCCGCGCATCGAATTCGTCGACCAGCTGCTACCGAGCCTGCTCGAGCCGTTTCTCGACAAGTTCGCCCACGTGCTCAGCGACGATGCGCGGCGGCTCTATCGCGCGTTCTCGACCTGTTACCTAAAGCTCGGCAAGGCGCTTGCCGCGGGCAGCCCCTGGACGCTCGCACACCAGGACTTTCGCGTCGACAATCTGCTTTTCGGCGATGACAGCGTGATGGCCATCGACTGGCAGGGCATTGGCCGCGGACCGGGCGCCTACGATCTCGCCTACGTACTCGGCGGCTCGGTCGCCACCGCGACACGGCGAGCGCATGAAGGCGAGTTGCTCGATGCCTATTTCGATACGCTGCGCGCACGCGGGGTGCGGGGCTACGACCGGGATGCGCTGCATGAAGACTACGCCCACGCTCAGCTCATGGGTGGGCTCGCAACGGCGATGGTGGTCGGCGGCGGCATGGATCTCTCCAACGAGCGCGGCATGCGTCTCATCGAGTCGATGTCGCGCCGCCACGCGGCGGCCGCGCTGGATCACGACGGTCTGGCGCGTCTCGCCGCGCTCGACTGAGCGCCGGCGAGCGAGTCGCGCGGCCTCTCGTCTGCGGCTGTCTGTTTACGCGTTTACTTGCGCGTGAGTTTCACCGGCAGATGGGTGTAGCCGTTCACGAATGACGAATAGGTGCGCTGCGGCTCGGCCTGCACCTCGATCTTCGCAAAGCGCGGCAGAATCTCTTCCCACAGCACGCGCAGCTGCAGTTCCGCCAGACGATTCCCCATGCAGCGGTGCAGACCGAAGCCGAACGACAGGTGGCTGCGGGCGTTGGCGCGTTCGATGTCGATGACGTTCGGATCGTTGAACACGGCGTCGTCCCGGTTGCCCGAGACGTACCACATCAGAATTTGGTCGTTAGCCTTGATCTGTTTGCCGCCCAGTTCTACATCAACGTTGGCGGTGCGGCGCATATAGGACAGCGGCGTCTGCCAGCGAATGACCTCCGCCACCATTTTCGGGATCAGTCCGGGGTTGGCGCGCAGCTTGTCGGCCTCGCCGGGAAACTTGTCCAGGCCGTAGATGCTGCCGGACATCGTGTTTCGCGTCGTGTCGTTGCCACCGACGATCAAAAGCAGCAGGTTGCCCAGATACTCGAACGGCTGCAGGTCCTTGGTGTCTTCGCCGTGGGCCAGCAGCGAGACCAGATCGTCGCCCGGATTTTTCAGTCGCTCTTCGCGCAGCCGGGTGAAGTAGTCGAGGCATTCGAGCAGTTCGTCGCGGCGCTGCTCGATCGTTTCGATGATGCCGCCGGGCTGTGGAATGGCAAAAGTGATATCGGACCAGCGGGTCAGCTTGCGCCGCTCCTCGAACGGAAAATCGAACAGCGTCGCAAGCATCATCGTGGTGAGCTCGATCGACACGGTATCCACCCAGTCGAACGTTTCGCCGTCGGGCAGCGCATCGAGCACGCGGCAGGTCCGCTCGCGAATCAGCGGTTCGAGTTTGACGAGATTCGGCGGCGCTACGACGGGGCTAACAGTCTTGCGCTGCACGTCGTGGGTCGGCGGGTCCATCGCGATGAACGTCTGGATGGGCAGCGCCCCGGGCGGCGGCTCGGCGTCGACCGGAAAGCCCAGCACGATGCCGTGGGCCGAGCTGAACGTCTTCCAGTCGGGATCGACCTTCTTGATGTCCTCGTAGCGCGTCAGCGACCAGAACCGGCCCGCCGTCTCGGTCTCGTTGAAATGCACCGGGTCTTCTTCGCGCAGGCGGTGGAAGTACTCAGGCCAGCGATGCTCGCTCCACAGGCGTGGGTTGACCGGCAGGATGTCCTCGATAGGCAGATCATAGGCGGACGGCAGGGGCTTTTGATCCGCCCCTTCCAGCATCGGCGGCGTCGCCTCGGGCTGATCCGACTGCGGTACCGACTGGTTGTTTGCCGCACACATACCTGCTTCCTCTTATGCAACTGCTGCCGCAATCTTAACAAATCGTAGCCCGCCCAATTGTGAACGGTTCTTTTCGCGTCCCACCCGCCGCCGCGACGGCGTCAGTCGTCTATCAGCGCGACCGCCCGGGTCCAGCCGGCCGAGGCGCCGCGAATCTTCACGGGAAAGCAGGCGACCGTGAATCCGTCGCCGGGCAAAGCTTCGAGGTTATGCAGTTTCTCCATCTGCCAATAGGGGATCTCGCGCCCCGCCTTGTGGCCCTCCCAGACGATCGAGGGATCGCCCTCGGCTTCCCATCGCTTCGCGGTGTGATTGAAGGGGGCATCCCACGACCAGCCGTCGGTGCCGACCACCCGCACGCCACGTTCGGTCAGATACAGGGTCGCATCGCGCCCCATGCCGCAGCCGGCGTCGACGTAGCCGGGCTGGGCGAAGCGTTTGCCCGCGCTGGTATTCACCATGACGATCTCGAGCGGCTTGAGCTCGTGCCCGATGCGCGCCAGCTCGGCCTCGACGTCTTCCGGCGTCACCAGATAGCCGTCTTCGAAATGGCGAAAGTCGAGCTTCACGCCCGGCTGAAAGCAGTACTCCAGCGGCGTCTCGTCGATCGATGGCGCCGGCCGCGCGCCGTGATCGGTGGTCGAATGGAAGTGCCACGGCGCGTCCATGTGCGTGCCGTTGTGGGTCGACAGCTTGATCAACTCGACCGCCCAGCCCTCCCCGTCCGGCAGCTGCTCGGGTTGCAGCCCCTTGAAAAACTGCGCCAGTCCGCCGGCCGTTTGCTCATGCTTGAGATAGGTCACCTCGGGCGCCTGGCCGGGGTGGTCGCTGTGCTCGTTGTTGTCAATGTGCACCGATAGATCGATAAAGCGGGTCATCGTGTTCTCTCCTTGGAGTCGTTCAATCGGTCAAGCCAAACTCTGCTAGCACCGCCTCGGTGTGCTCGCCCAGGCCGGGCACGCTGGCCGGCGCGCCGTCGCCGGGAGCACCCGGCGTGACCGGCACTTCCACCACGGCTGCGCCAACGGCAACCCGGCGCGTTCTGAAGTCCGCGTGCGCCTTGAGCGCCGCGACCTCGTTGACCGGAGCAAAGGCGATATTGGCAAGCTCGAGCTGGCGCGCGATCTCGGCGTAGTCGAGCGTTGCCGCCCGCTCCGCGACGGCGCCATCTACCAACGTCCGGTGCGCGAGCCGCGCCTCGTTGGGCGTGGTACGCGCATCGCTCTTCCAATCGGGTCGCTCGAGAAAGCCGTCGCACAGCCACTGCCATTCGCGCTCGCTCTGCACCGCCAGAACGAACGGGCGGCCGTCGGCCGAGACAAACACGCCGTACGGCGAGATACCCGGGTGCGCGATGCCTACGCGCTCGGGTGCGCCGCCGCCATAGCGTTCGAGGAGGTACGGCACGGCCATCCATTGGGCAAGCGCATCGAACAGCGTGATTTCCAGATGCCTGCCCTGCCCCCCGTTGCTGCCACGCGCCAGCAGCGCGAGCAGGATGTTGTCGTAAGCGTACATCCCGCAGGCGATGTCACAGATGGAAACGCCGACGCGACCCGGGGCTTCGGGTCCGCCCGTGATCGACGCCAGTCCGGTCTCTGCCTGGATCAGAAGGTCGTAGGCCTTCTTTGTCGCGCTGGGACCCGCGCTCGAGTAGCCGGCGATACAGCACGTGATCAGCCGCGGATTCTCGCGGCGCGCCGCATCGAGATCGATACCAAGGCGCGGCAAAACGCCGGGCTTCAAATTCTGCACGAACACATCGGCCTCGCGCAGCATGGCGCGCAGCTTGTCGACGTCGACCTCGCGCTTTAAATCCAGCACCACCGAGCGTTTGCCGCTGTTGGCCCAGACGAAGTAGGCCGACTGACCGGCGACCGCCGTGTCGTAGCCGCGGGCAAAATCGCCCTCTGGGCGCTCGATCTTGATGACGTCGGCACCAGCCTCGCGCAGTCGATGACTGCAGTAGGGCGCCGCCACCGCCTGTTCCAGGGCGATGACCGTCAGCCCGTCGAGCGCCAGGGTCACGAAAAACCGATCGACAGCAGGTTGTCGACCGGCTGATAAGGTGATTCGAGATAGGCGACGCTCTCGGCGTCGAGTTCGATCTTGGTCGCAGCCACGAGCTGCTCAAGCTGCGACAGCTTCGACACGCCAACCACCGGCGCGTGGATCTCCGGTTTGTTCAGCAGCCAGGCGAGCGACACCTGCGCTGGCGTGTGGCCCAGCCGCTCCGCCACCTCGGCGACGCGTTCGGCGATCGTGAAGGTCGCCGCGCCGCGATACAGCCCTTCGGTGCGCTGCCGATCGGCGCCCCGCGACCGATCCGTCGAGCCACCGTCAAAGCCACCGCGATAGGCGCCGGTCAGGATGCCCCGCGCGAGCGGTGACCAGGGCATCAGGCCGATACCGTTGCGCGCGCAGTACGGATTCATCTCCCGCTCTTCCTCGCGGTAGACCAGGTTGTAATGGTTCTGCATGGAGATGAAGGGCGTCCAGCCGCAGGCGGCAGCCGTCATCTGCAGCTCAACGAACTGCCAGGCAAACATCGATGAGGCGCCGAGATAGAGGACCTTGCCCGCCTTCACCACGTCATGCAGGGCCTCCATGGTCTCCTCGATCGGCGTCTCGACGTGACCGGGCACGCCGTGCGGGTGGCGGTGAATCACGAGGTGATCGATGTAGTCCATGCCCAGCCGCGCAAGGCAGGCGTCGACGCCCTCCAAGACGTGCTTGCGAGACAGGCCGCCGGCGTTCGCGCCGCCGCCCATCGGCATCGAAATCTTGGTGGCCATGACGAGTTCATGCCGCGGCAGGAGGTTTCGGAGCAGCGCGCCGACGACCTCCTCGCAGGCGCCCTGCCCATAGACATCGGCGCAGTCGAAATAGAACAGCCCGCGATCGATCGCCGCCTTGAATATCGGCCGCGCCTCGTCGGGTCCCAGCGTCCAGTCGCCCTGATGGCCCCGGCCGGGCTGGCCAAAGTTCATGGTGCCGAGGCACAGGCGCGAGACGCGCAGCCCGCTGCTGCCGAGTTGAACGGTGTCGAGTGTGTCGGTCACGGCGGCCCCCCAAGCACGTGATCAAAGATGGCGAGTCGGAAACAGTAGCAAACAACGCCGCCGAACTTCAGGCTGCCCCTGTCAGTCCGCCGTTCCCGAGGGCGGTTGCGGCGTGTTCAAAAAGGTGCCAATCCAGTGCAGCGCCGCGATCCACAGCAGGTCGAAGTTCGTCTCAAAATGAAGGCTGAGCGCAAGACCGCCTAAGCCGGCGCAGGCACACCAATACCACTTCCAGCGCAGCGTAACGTAGTGCAGCAGACCAAAGCAGATATTGGCCGCGAGCAGACTTAACCACGGGTCGGCTCCCAACGCGACGGCAGCATAGGGTGCCAACAACCGGAAGACCCACTCTTCCCAGAGCGACAGGCCGCCCAGGTAGACCGTCCAGGCAAGTTGCGGCGGGTTCAGGCATCGACGCCGCCAGGCATGCAGGCAGAACAGCGCCAGCAGGATCAAGCCACCGAGCAAGTATCGAAGAGGCTCGGCGGCTGCCGGTGTGATCGCGCACCGCGCGAAGTCGGCCACCGGCGGATAGTTGAGAGCGACCACCAGGCCCAGCATTCCCAACAGCGCGCCCGGTAGACCGTGCCGTAGCACGACGGCTCGGAAGGTCTCCAGCCGGCCGCCTGTCCAGTCGGGCGATCGCTGCAGACGGCCCTGTGGCCGCGCCGCGTTAGCGGCGGTCATCGACGGCGGCACGCAGACAACGTGGGCTTAAATCAGGCATGGGTGCGGAACGGGCTTCACACCGCCCAGGTCATTACCTCACCCTCGCCGCCCAGCAAGACCGAGCCGGGAAAGACGCGCAGCCGCCACGGCGCGAGTTTAAGTACCGCATAGCTCGCGGACTCCGCCGAGTCCCAGCCGGGGATCATCGCGGGGTCGTAGCCGACCGGGGCGGGTGCCTGCTTGAAGCGCTCCCAGACTGCGGTCTTGGTGGGCTGATCGAAACACCACTCGGCCTCGCACTCGGCAACACACGTATCCTGGCTGGGCGCCCAGTAGTTGCAGGACACATGCGGCGTCTGCTTGAGGTGGGCAAGCTTCGTCGGCGTCGGTCCGGTCGCGATCCAGCCGGTAAGCGCGCCGTCCTGCCAGTCCCAGATCGGGTGCAGCACCCGACTCCGCGGACGCCCCGCGGAATCGACCGTGGCGACGCTGCACCAGACGATCTCGTGGGCCATGGCGACGAACGCCGGGGCGATCTGCTCGAGGGTCTGCATGCTGTTCTCCTGTGTCTGTCAGCGTCTTCTATCAATGAACGGGCCCGGGCTCCCCTTCTCACTGGCCGCGCGCTAGCGCGCCAGCGGCTGCCAGTAAAACAAAAGTGCGCGATGAGCGAGCGGCAAGTGGACTTAACGTCAGGTAAGCTGCTAACACTTGTAACGGCGACAAGACATTCATGTGAGCGGTCCGCGAAGGGGGTTGGTGGCCTGAATCGGTGCTGCAGAGACTCGCAGAGCGAAGCATTCAAGAGGGAATAGTGGGAATCAAACTACTCAGTGTCAGCGTGGCTTTGACCTGTCTGCTCGCGGCGGCGCCCCCAGCGGTGACGGCCGCGGATGGCGACGGCGACGTGCTGCAAAACGCGCTGCAGCGGGCGGACCTGCTGGTCCGCGGTGTCGTGCGCGGCATCGACGATCAGCGTGCCGTCGACGGTGGCCACGTCTATACCATCGACGTCACGGCCAGCGCCAAAGGCGCACCCGGTGAGCGCCTCCAGGTCCGCGCCGGCGGCTTCTTCTATACCGTCGAGCTCGAAGAAGGCGACGAGATCGCGGCCTACCTGCGGCGCTACGACAACTCCAGCGTCTACGGCCTGGTGCACGCGCCACGCCTGCGACCCATGATTTTTCGGGTCGAGGGCGAACAGGTGCTGCCCGTGGACGGACGCATCGACGCCACGACCCTGGATCAGCTGTTTGGCAACAATCGCTAAGCCGGGCAAGGCGCCGCAGCGAATCCCAGCAGAATGCTGCCCGTCATCAACGATCTGCTGTTCTGGGGTGCGGTCCAAACGCAGCCAACAAAAAGTCCGCAACAAAAAGCCGGCAACCAGGGGCCGCCGATCAGGCGCAGCCTGGAGTAGCCGCACCGCCAACCGCTCAACTTGCAGCGGTTTGCCGAGCACGGGCGCCGCCCGCGCCCGCACTCCCCGTCGTTCGCCGCTTGCCTTACACTGCCTCGTTCGCGCACGGCAGTTGGGGAGCCTGGGAGAACACCGATGAACATCATGATGCTGCTGGAAATGGCGAGCTCCGCCTTCGGAGATCGCACCGCCTTCGTCGACGGCAGCGACGGCACCCGTCTCACGTACGCGGAGCTGTTTGAGGCCGCGCGCGTTCGCGCCGTGGAGCTACAGTCGGGCGAGTTCAGCCGTTTCGGCATGCTGGACGTCTCCAGTCTGGCCACCCCGGTGGGCCTGTTCTCCGCCGCCTGGGCCGGCGTGCCCTACGTGCCGATCAACTATCGACTGACGGATCCTGAAATCGAGGCGCTGCTAGCTCGCATCACGCCCGCTTACCTCGTAACGAACCCGGAGCGCGTGGACAAGTTTGGCCGCCTGGACGGCGTGCACGCCATCGTGCGCGAGGATTTTCTGGCCGAGCGCGCGACAGACGGCGACGCCGGCGAGTGGGGTTTCGATCCAGAAGACACCGCGGTGTTGCTGTTCACGAGCGGCACAACCGGCGCGCCTAAGGCCGCCGTGCTGCGACACAAGCACCTCGTCAGCTACATCCTCGGCTCCGTCGAGTTCGCCGGCGCGGGCGACGACGAGGCGTCGCTGGTCTGCGTGCCGCCCTACCACATCGCCGGCATCGCCGCGATGCTGAGCTCCGTGTACTCCGGTCGCAAGGTAGTGCAGCTCGCCAACTTCAGCGCCGAGCGCTGGCTGGAACTGGTCGTCGAGGAACATATCACCACCGCCTTCGTCGTCCCGACCATGCTCGCCCGCATCGTCGAAGCCCTAGAGGGCAAGGACAGCGCCGATCTCCCGGACCTGCGCAACGTCTCCTACGGCGGCGGCAAGATGCCGCTCGCGATCATCGAACGGGCAATGCAGCTCTTTCCCGAGACCAACTTCACCAACGCCTACGGCCTCACCGAAACCAGCTCGACCATCGCGGTACTCGGTCCCGACGATCACCGCGCCGCAATGGCCAGCACCGATGAGGCCGTGCGTCGCCGGCTGGTGTCCGTCGGGCAGGCGCTGCCGGGCGTCGAGATCGAAATTCGCGACGATGAGGGCCGCGCCGTGGGTCCCAACGAGCGCGGCGAGATCTACGTGCGCGGCGAACAGGTCTCGGGCGAGTACGAAGGGCGCGGCAGCGTCGTCGACGCCGACGGCTGGTTTCCCACCCGGGATGCCGGTTCCATCGACGAGGAAGGCTACCTGTTTCTAGAGGGCCGTGCGGACGACGTGATCGTCCGCGGCGGCGAAAACATGTCGCCCGGCGAAATCGAGGACGTGCTGCTAGAACACGCCGCCGTCCGCGACGCCGCCGTCGTGGGCGTGCCCAGCGAACAGTGGGGGGAGGCGGTTGCTGCCGCCATCGTCCTGAAACCCGGGGAGGCCGCGTCGGCGGCCGATCTGCAGGCCTGGGTCAGAGACAACATGCGCTCGTCGCGCGTGCCGGAACAACTCGAGTTCTGGGACGAGCTGCCGTACAACGAGACGGGTAAGCTGCTGCGGCGCGTCGTGCGCGAAAAGCTGGGCGCCACGACCAGCGCTTGAGCGCGCCTAGCGCAACGGACCATCCCCCAGCAGACCAGGCGGCACGTCGATCCGCGGCGGGTCCGGTTCGGTCGCCGTGGCGGGCAACACATCAACGATTGCGACGTGGGCATCGTGCCGATTCGCGGACGCCGGTAAACCAGCAGTGGCGCGCGGCAGGATGACCTGCACCCGGCTGCCCGCGGGCCGGCCGATCGCCGCGCGATCGATTGCTGCCGGGATGTCGGGTACCGCGCCCAATCGCACCGTGCGCGTCGCCCCGGAATAGTCCTCGCTACCCCCGACTCTCGCGCCCGTCGACCAGGAAAACAGGTCCCAGCGCAGGTCCGCGAGCTGACCACGTCGCGTCAGCGGACC
The DNA here is from genome assembly GCA_039029135.1 of Pseudomonadota bacterium. Lineage (GTDB taxonomy): Bacteria > Pseudomonadota > Gammaproteobacteria > Pseudomonadales > Azotimanducaceae > JALZVT01. Next base: position 50,665 of record JBCCGT010000007.1, read on the forward strand.
CGTGCCGGTGCGCAGGAGGCGCCGACTGCCCACCGTCGGAACCGGCGCGGCCGGTATCTCCATCACCTCGCTACCGGACACCATCTCGATAGCAGGGAAGTCATAGTCGGCGCCGCCGGCCGACGCCGGTCCCGCCGCGGTGCCCGGTCCCAGCACGCGCACACTTCCTATGGTGAGCGCCGCCGAAGCGACGGGTGCCGTCTCGATCGTCTCGAGACCGTCCGCATCCGTCCGCGTGGCCGGTGCGTCGGCGGCGCGGGACTGCGCGGGCTCGCGATCGGCAGTCCGTGGCAGCGCGGCCGGCGCGACGCCTCCCTCCGCTGGGCGCTCCGCATCGGTACCGCCGCGCGTCAGATAGAGCGCCGCGAACATGGCGCCAGCCAGGCCCACGATGAGCACCAGCGTCCTCACGCCCGACCGCTCAGCATGGTTTGGGCGCCATCAGGACCGTCAAAAATCCGAAAAATTGTCTTACAAAACAAAATATAGTCAAAATAATTGTCTTTATACCCCGCAAATAGACAACATTTTTGCTTAAATGGTCAACTGACTGCCGGTCGTGCAACCCGCGCGCTGCGGCACCAAAGCGTGTAGACATCATCAACGAGGTATCAACATGAGGAAGTTGAGCTTTGGGCACAGGATTGTCCAATCAATAGTAGCGATGACGCTAGTGGGTGGCCTGATCGGCCAGGCGCTAGCCGATGGCAGCGAAACCCTGGGACCGGCAAGCATCAGCGTCGCTGACGGCACCGGCATTGCCACGGGCGGTATCGGCCTCGTCAATGGCGGCGCCAATCTCGACATCACCATTCCCGCCGGCGCCAGCGTCGTCCAGGCGCTGCTGTACTGGGAGGCCGTCGGCGTCCCCGGCGACCCCGGCAACGCCACGGATGACACGATCGAAATCGGCGGCAACAGCGTGACCGGCACCCTGATCGGCGGTCCGATCACGATCAACCCGGGCCTCGGCGCGCAGTCGACCGCCTATCGCGCGGACATCACCAGCCTCAACCTGCTGAGCCCGGGCGCCAACTCGCTCGCGGTCGACGGCCTGGACGCCAACTTCCGTAACAGCGGCGCCGGTCTGCTGGTCGTGCTGGACGACGGCGGCGACGCGGGTCCGACCCTGGTCGCGGACGGCACCGATTTCGCGTTCGTCAACGCACCGCCCCCGCGCGATACCACCATGCCGCAGACGTTCAGCTTCGCGGCAGCGCCTGTAGCGCGCACGCTCGACCTCCATCTGTTCTTCAGCAATCTGCAGGGACAGGACATCAGTTCGCAGGTGGCCGTCACCGTCGACGGCACCACGACCGTTACGGACAACTCGATGAGCTCCAACGGCGAAGAGTGGAACACGCTCGTCATCCCGGTCGACGTGCCGGCCGGCGTCGGCTCGCTGACCGTGCAGGCCCTGTCGGATGACAATCCCGGCAACCTGTCTAGCTTCACCTGGATCACCGCCGCCGTGAACGTGCCGATGTTCGTCAATCGCGACGGCCAGATCGGCGACCAGGTCTGGAAAGACCTGAACGGCAACGGCATCCGCGAGGACGGCGAACCCGGCGTCGCCGGTTTCCCGGTGCGCCTGCTGGATGACGTGGGTAACGAGGTGCAGACCACTACGACCGACGGCGCGGGCATCTACGGCTTCGACCATCTCGACATCAGCCGCGTGTACCAGGTCGAGTTCGTCAACGACCCGGCCATGAACATGCCGTTCACGATTCAGGGCGTCGGCGATCCCACGACGGACAGCGACGCAGACGCAGACGGACGCAGCGGACTCATCACGCTGACCGCCGATGACCCGACCGACTTCAGCATCGATGCCGGCCTGCAGGTGCCTCCCGCGCTGGGTGGTATCGGCGACCTGGTGTTCGAGGACGTCGACGGCAACGGCCAGCTCGACGCGGGCGAAGCGGGCGTCGACGGCATCACCGTGAACCTGCTGGATGGCGCAGGCGCGCCGACGGGCATGAGCACCACGACAGCGGGCGGCGGCCTGTACGAGTTCAGCGACCTGCCGGCCGGCGACTACATCGTCGAGTTCGATCTGGCGGGTGCTGCGTTCGACTTCACCGCCGCCAATCAGGGCGATCCGGCCAGCGACTCCGACGCAGACCCGGCCACCGGCCGCAGCGGCGTCGTCAGCCTCGCCGCGGGCGACTTCGACCTGACGATCGATGCGGGCATCGTCGCTCAGGCAACCGGCGTCGCGCCCCCGGCGTGCAAGCTGCTGACGTTCCGCCACAAGAAGGTCGGCCTTGCGTTCCTGAAGTTCGCCGACAAGGACAGCCTGCTCGACTACGCGCGCGGCGACACGGTCATCGAAGCCGTGATCGAAACCTCTGCGATCGACCACCCGGACAGCGCAGGCCCCGGCAACGATGACAATCTGCGCGACGGCTACCGCTACTTCGATGGCGTGACCAAGGCACTCGGCAGCAGCCGGCAGCGGTTCTACAAGGTCCGCACTCGCGACGCCGACGGCAACAAGGTGATCAGCTACTGGGGCAAGTTTGCAGTCCGCAACACCGCCAACTTGACGCTGGTCATCGGTCACCAGAGCGAGGCCTGCGCAACCTGGCACTACTAGAGGCGGTCGCGAGAGAACCTCGCCAGCCAGCCGGTCGAGCGCACCGCTCGACCGGCGCTCCGTCTCTTTCCTGACAGCCCAAGACAAGACCTGCCGCCGCGCTCCTGGCGGCGGGTCGCCCCTAGCCTTTCCGTATCTCGTCCACGAGTCCCCAGCGCAGCGCGGTGGCTGCATCGATGCGCTCACCCGTCAGCGCCAGCCAATTGGTTCGCAGCCGGCCTATCCTGCGCGTCACCGAGACCGTGCCACCTGCCCCCGGCACCAGCCCAAAGCCGACTTCCGGTAGCTGAAAGAACGCGTCCTCGCGCGCGCGCAGGTGGCTCGCAAACGCGGTCAGTTCGATGCCCGCGCCGATACAGGCGCCGTGCAGCAGCGGGTACACGCGATCGCGCAGTTCGTGCATCACGTGCGCGACGCTGCGCGTCATCCGCAGAGCATGCGCGGCGGCCGCGTCTCGCGCGACCCCGAACTCGTCCAGGTCGCCGCCGGAGCAGAACGCAGCGCCGTCACCGCGCAGCTCGACGCGCTCAATCGAGCCGTCGAGCAGGACCAGCTCAAGAGCGGCGTGCAGTTCGTCCCGCATGGCGCCGCAGTACGCATTGCGCCGCGCCGGCCGATTGAGCGTGAGGCCGAGCGTTTCGGCGCGGCGTGCGACGATGACCTGGGGATCGGTGGATGCGGGCGGTGCCGCCGGTTCGCGGCCGCGTAGCCAGCGCTCAAAGGTCGCGCCGTGCTGCAGCGTGGAGTAGGCCAGGGACTCGGCAAACAGGCCGTTGGCAACGCTCGAAGTCGCGTTATGCCGGATGAGGCGCACGGCGACGGCCGCGGCCTCTGGCGAGGCGGCAACGGCCGCTGCCAGGGTAGCGAGTGCGGCGTCGTCTTCGACGCAGACGTCCACCCAGTCCGGGATCCGTGCCTCGTCGTCCGCCGCTCTGCCGACGCCCGCGACGACGCAGGCCGGCTGCCGCGCGAGCGCGAGGCCCGACGCGTGCTCATCCAGCGCCACAGCCAGCAGTCCATCGGTGCCGGTCAGCGCGTCGCCGCCGCGTCGCGCTTGCTCGTCAAATTCTCGGGCAGACAGGATTGGGGGAATTGGCACGGCGTAGTCCCACGTTTCTTATTCGCGTCCTTGGTGGCTTCCCTGGTCGCGCGTCATTGGTCTGCCAGTGTGGCGCGTTAGTCACGCGTTATCTGCGTATCCTCGGGCCAAGGGTTCGGCGCACCATCCCTTGCAGCCCCGCAACGTCCGTTAGACCATCGGCGTAGACCACCACAAGCCCGGCAGGACGGCAACGTTCCAGACCGGCCGCGAATCCACAGGAGCCAGGATTTTGAAGATCGACGCGGGCAGTCCCGCCAACATGGCCAAGGCGCCGGCGGCGGCCGCGCGCCTGGAGGCGCTCGGCTACGACGGGGTGAAGCTCGCCGAGCTGAACCATGATCCGTTCCTGCCGCTCGCGCTGGTCGCGGCAAGCACCGAGCGCGTCGAACTGGTGACATCGGTCGCCGTCGCCTTCGCGCGCAATCCGATGAGCATGGCGATCCTCGCGCATGATCTGAACGCGTTCTCGCGCGGGCGCATGGTCCTCGGCCTGGGCTCGCAGGTGAAGCCGCACATCGAGCGTCGCTTCAGCATGCCCTGGCACAAGGCCGCGGCGCAGATGCGCGAGTTCATCGAGGCGATGCTGGCCATCTACGCATGCTGGTACGACGGCGAACGGCTCGCGTTCGCGGGCGAGTACTATCGACACACGCTCATGCCATCGACCTTCACACCCGAAGACACAGGACACGGCCGGCCGCGCATCATTCTGTCCGCGACCGGTCCCCTGATGACGCGGGTGGCGGCGGAAGTCGCGGACGGCATGATGATGCATCCCTTCTCTTCCGAGCGGTACATGCGCGAGGTGACGCTGCCCGCGATCGAGGCCGGCCTGGCGTCGAGCGGTCGGACGCTCGCGGACTTCGAGCTGGACTACGCCCCGATCGTCGCGACGGGCACGACGGAAGAGGCCCTCGAGGCGGCCATCGGCAACGCCCGCGAGCGCATCGCCTTCTATGGCAGCACCGAGGCCTATCGACCGGTGTTCGACCTGCACGGCTGGGGCGAGCTACAGGTCGAGCTCAACCGCTTTGCGAAACAGGACTTGAAGCGCGAGGCGGCGGCGCTCATCAACGACGAGATCCTGCACACCATCGCCGTGGTCGGCGAACCGGATGAAGTCGTGCAGAAGCTGCGAGCGCGCCTCGGCGGCGTGATCTCACGAACCGGCTTCAGCGTGGAAGGCGCCGGCGACGACGAACTCGCCGGCTACCTGGAGGCGCTACGCACCGGCTAGCGCAGATCGAAGCGGTCGAGCTCCATCACCTTGGTCCACGCCGCAACGAAGTCGTGCACGAATCGCTCGCCGGCATCGTCGCTGGCGTAGACCTCCGCCAACGCCCGCAGCTCCGAATGCGATCCGAAGATCAGGTCGGCGCGGGTCGCCGTAAACCGCACCTCGCCTGAGCGACGGTCGACGCCTTCGAAGCGACGATCGGCGCCGTCGACCGGCTGCCAGCGCAGCCCCATGTCCAGCAGGTTCACGAAGAAGTCGTTCGTCAGCGCGCCCGGACGACTCGTCAGCAGCCCGTCGCGGCCAGCGCCGTGGATCGCGCCGAGCGTACGCAGCCCGCCGACCAGCACCGTCATCTCCGGCGCCGTCAGGGTCAGGAGCTGGGCGCGGTCGAGCAGGCGCTCCTCCGCCGTCAGCGGATCGTCGGCTTGCTCGAAATTGCGGAAGCCGTCCGCCCTGGGTTCGAGCACCGCAAACGAATCGACATCGGTCTGCTCCGCGCTGGCGTCCGCGCGACCGGCCCGGAAGGGCACGCGCACCTCGACGCCGGCCAGACGGGCGCTCTGCTCGATGCCAACGCCGCCGGCCAGTGCGATCAGGTCAGCAAGCGACACGCGTTTGCCGTCGACCTGCTCGGCGTTGAAGCGGGCCCGCACGCGTTCGAGCGCCTCGAGCACGCCGGCGAGCCGCTCGGGCTCGTTCGCCGCCCAGTCCTTCTGCGGCGCGAGCGCAATGCGGGCACCGTTCGCGCCGCCGCGCAGGTCCGAGCCGCGAAAGGTCGCCGCCGAGTTCCAGGCGATGCTGACCAGATCGCTCGCCGGCAGCCCGGTCGCGAGCACGTCGGCCCGCAGACGCTCGAGGTCAGTCGCGTCCACCAGCGCGTGGTCGACCGCTGGGATGGGGTCCTGCCAGAGCTGCGTGGGCGGCACCTCAGCACCCAGCGCGAGGGTCGCCGGCCCGAGGTCCCGGTGGGTCAGCTTGTACCAGGCGCGGGCGAAGGCATCGGCGAACGCATCGGGATCGGCGTGGAAGCGCCGCGAGATCGCCTCATAGGCCGGATCGACGCGCAGCGCCAAATCGGCCGTCGTCATCATCGGCGCGTGGCGCACGCTCGAATCGTGCGCGTCCGGCACGCTGCGATCTCCGTCGACCGGCGTCCACTGCTGCGCACCGGCTGGGCTCTTCGTCAGCACCCACTCGTTGCCAAACAGCGTGTCGAAGAAGCCGTTGTCCCAGGTCGTGGGCGCGGGCGTCCAAGCGCCCTCGAGGCCACTAGTGATCGCGTCACCGGCCTTGCCGCTGCCGTGCGTCGACAGCCAGCCCATGCCCTGGGCCTCGATCGGCGCGCCTTCCGGTTCAGGCCCGACCAGCGACGCATCTCCCGCGCCGTGTGCCTTGCCGAACGTGTGTCCGCCCGCGATCAGCGCCACCGTCTCTTCGTCGTTCATGGCCATGCGCGCGAAGGTCTCGCGGATGTCGCGGGCGGAGGCAGCCGGGTCGGGATTACCGTTGGGGCCCTCGGGGTTCACATAGATGAGGCCCATCTGGACGGCCGCCAGCGGATCTTCCAACTCCCGTTCGCCGCTATAGCGTTCGTCACCGAGCCAGTGGGTCTCCTTGCCCCAGTAGATGTCCGCCTCGGGTTCGAAGACGTCTTCGCGACCGCCGGCAAAACCGAAGGTCTTGAAACCCATCGATTCCAACGCGCAGTTGCCGGCGAGGATGATCAGGTCAGCCCACGACAGGCTGGCGCCGTACTTCTTCTTGATGGGCCACAGCAGCAGGCGGGCCTTGTCGAGGTTGCCGTTATCCGGCCAGCTATTCAGCGGCGCGAAGCGGATCGTGCCGGCGCGCGCACCGCCGCGACCGTCCTGCACCCGGTAGGTACCCGCGCTGTGCCAGGCCAGCCGTATGAAGAGCGGACCGTAGTGGCCGTAGTCGGCGGGCCACCAATCCTGCGAGTCGGTCATGAGCGCGAACAGGTCGCGCTTCACCGCCTCCAGATCCAACGCGGAGAACGCCCGCGCGTAGTCGAAGTCACTCGCCTGGGGGTTACCCCGGGGCGAGCGCTGATGCAGCACACCCAGATCGAGTCGGTTCGGCCACCAGGAACGATTGCTGGTGCCGCCGCCGGTGACGTTGGTGTGGTCGGTCTGATGGAAAGGACACTGTGCCATGGTGGGTCTCTCGTCTTGAGGGCGGAGACCAGTCTGGCGACTGCAAGAAGATATATAAAATCGTTTGTTTTTACCGCTTCTATAGCCATCCGCTATGACGGAACAGACAGGACCGGCAGCCGCGACCCCTGGCTAGTTCGCGGCGTCAGGCTGCTGCGCGGGTGCGGCCGCCAGGAAGGCCGGCTGCTCGGCCAGCGCATCGCCCAGTGCCACCAAGGTCGGATAGCGCGTTAGATCGCAGTCGAATCGGCGCGCGTTGTAGAGCTGGGGCACGAGGAACGCATCGCACAGCGTGATCTCATCGCCGATGCAGTGCCGCCCGCGCAGAGCGCCGAGTTCTTTTTCCAGCGCGGCGAAGCCCTCGTGTATCCAGTGGTGATACCAGGCATCGACCGCAGCGTCCTGCTGCCCGAGTTCGCCGCGCAGATAGCGCAGGACGCGCAGGTTATTGAGCGGATGCACGTCGCAGGCGATGAGCTGACACAGCGCCCGCGTCTTCGCGCGCAGCCAGGGATCGCTGGGCAGCAGCGCGGGCTGCGGCCAGCGCTCCTCCAGAAACTCAACGATCGCGGTGGACTGCGTGATGACGCGCCCGTCGACCTCGAGCGCAGGAACCAGCCCCTGCGGATTGCGCTCGCGATAGACGCGCGCAGGCTCGTCCGCCGGGTCCTGCAGCAGGTTGACGGCCTGCGTTTCGTACGCGATGGCCTTCAGATTGAGCACGATGCGTACGCGATAGGCGGCCGTAGAACGCCAATAGGTATACAGCCGCACGCGCGACCTACTCCCCGCTGACCCGCGCAGGCAGCACCCTGCCCACGGCCTGACCGAAGCCGACGCCCACCGCCCCGTCCGCCTCGCAGCGCGCCGCGAGGATGATCGCGTCCTGATCTTCGAGGAAAGTGCGCGTCTCGCCGTTCGGCAGGCTGACGGGGTGCTTGCCGCCCGCAGTGATTTCGATGAGCGCGGCCTGGCTGCCCTCCTCGGCACCGGACATCGTGCCGCTGCCCAGCAGATCGCCGGGCTGCAGGTTGCAGCCGTTCATCGTGTGGTGGGTCACCATCTGCGCGATCGTCCAGAACGAGTCGGTGAAGTTGCTGCGCGACAGTCGATGCGGCGCGTCCCCAGCGGCGCGCATCTGCTCGGTCTCGATGTAGACCTCAAGCTGCATGTCCAGCGCGCCGCTCGCGTCGTTGTCCGCGCTCGTCAGATAAGGCAGCGGTGCGGGCCTGTCTGCGACGCGTGTAAACGGTGCGCGAAACGGCGCCAGCGCCTCCAGCGTCACGATCCATGGCGAGATCGTGCTGGCAAAGTTTTTCGCCAGGAACGGACCGAGCGGCTGGTACTCCCAGGCCTGCACGTCGCGGGCCGACCAGTCGTTGAGCAAACACAGCCCAAACACGTGCTCCTCCGCGGCCTGCATCGACACCGGCTGGCCCGGCGCATTGGGGGCCCCGACGAAGATGCCGACCTCGAGTTCGTAGTCGAGCCGCGCGCAGGGCGCGACCGTCGGCACGTCGCTGTCGGGCGCCTTGAGCTGACCGACGGGGCGCGGAAAGGTCTGCCCGCTGACGCCGATCGAGGAGCTGCGACCGTGATAGCCGATGGGCACCCACTCGTAGTTCGGCAGCAGCGGGTTGTCCGGTCGAAACAGCCTGCCGATGTTGGTCGCGTGATGAATGGACGTGTAGAAGTCCGTGTAGTCGCCGATGCGCGCCGGCAGCGCGTACTCCACCTCAGCAAGCGGAATGAGGCAGGGCTCCAGACGCGCGCGCTCCGCGGCATCCGTTCGCAGCGCGCGACTCAGCTCAAGCCGCAGGTGCGACCAGTGCGTCCGCCCCAGCGCCATCAGCGCGTTGAGCGAATCGCCCTGGCAGGCGTCCAGCGCGGGGGATGCGCACACGCCGGTCGCATGCAGCGCGCGCAGGTCGAGCGCGTAGTCGCCGATGGCCACCGCAACGCGAAACTCCGCATCCAGTGCCTGCCGTCGCAGCATGGCAAACGGCAGATTTTGAATCGGAAAATCGCAGCCCGGTGCGTTCGCCGATGCGACCCAGCTACGCAATGCGGGATCGTGGGTTTCGTTCGTTGTGTGATTAGCGGCGCTCATCAGGGCAACTCGTGCAGCCAGGCCGCGTGGCGCGGCGCGCGCTTGGTGACGGCCCACTCATCGAGCATGTCGTCCGCAACCGCTTTCAACCGCCGGTGCTGATCTGCGGTGCCCTTGTTGGCCGCCAGCTCCAGGCGATGGCCATTCGGATCGAAGAAATAAATCGAATCGAAGATGCCGTGATTGGTCGGACCGACGACGTCGAGACCCGCCGCCTCCAAACGCGCCTTGTAGTCGAGCAATGCATCGAGGCTCTCGACCTCGAAGGCGATGTGCTGCACCCACTCCGGCGTGCTGCGGTCGCGGTCCATCTGCGGCGAGTTCGGCAGTTCGAAGAACGCCAGCACGTTGCCGGCGCCAGCGTCCAGGAACACGTGCATGTATGGATCGGGGTCGCCCGTCGAGGGCACCTGGTCCTCCGCGATCGCGAGCTGGAACTCCATGCCGAGCACGTCGCGATAGAAATTCACGGTTTCTTTCGCGTCGTTGCACCGATACGCGACATGGTGAATGCGCCGCAGGCTCATGCCGAAGCCTCCAGCGCACCCCGCCGCAGCTGGTCTCGTTCCATCGACTCGAACAAGGCCTGGAAGTTGCCTTCGCCGAAGCCCTCGTCGCCCTTGCGCTGTATGAACTCAAAAAAGATCGGGCCGACCAGCGTCTCCGAGAAGATCTGCAGCAACAGCTTCGGCTCGCCGTCGGCTTCGATGCTGCCGTCGAGCAGGATGCCGCGCGCGCGCAGCTCGTCGATCGCCTCGCCGTGGCCGGGCAGGCGTTCGTCCAGCATCTCGTAATAGGTGTCCGGCGGCGGCGACATGAAGGGCACGCCGAGCTTCATCAGCGTGTCGAGGGTGGCCTGCAGATCTTCGCAGGCGAATGCGATGTGCTGGATGCCCTCGCCGTTGTATTGCAGCAGGAACTCTTCGATCTGACCCTCGCCGCTGCCGCGGCCCTCTTCGTTGAGCGGTATGCGGATCTTATTGTCCGGAGCGGTCATCGCCCGCGACAGCAGGCCGGTGTGTTCGCCCTGCAGATCGAAGTGACGAATCTCGCGAAAGTTGAAGAACTTCTCGTAGAAGCCGGCCCAATAGTCCATGCGGCCGCGGTAGACGTTATGCGTCAGGTGATCGACGACCTGTAGGCCAATGCCTTGCGGATAGCGCGGCACGTCGGGCAGAAACTCGAAGTCGATGTCGTAGATGCTGCCGCCGCGCTCGTAGCGATCGATGAGATACAGCGGCGCGCCGCCGATCCCCTTGATCGCCGGCAGCCGCAGTTCCATCGGCCCGGTCGGAATGTCGACGGGCTGAGCGCCGAGATCGAGCGCGCGCTGGTAGGCGAACTGGGAGTCCGCGACGCGAAAGGCCAGACCGCACGCGCAGGGGCCGTGCTCTTCGGCGTGGTAGTAGGCCACGCTGCGCGGCTCGTAATTGATGATGAAGTTGATGTCACCCTGACGCCACAGGTGCACCTCTTTCGAGCGATGGTGCGCCACCTTGGTAAAGCCAAGCTGGGTAAAGACCGTCTCGAGTGGACCCGGCTCGGGGGCCGAAAACTCCACAAACTCAAAGCCGTTCAGGCCCATGGGGTTATCCATCGCGGTGCGCCTCACAGTTGACTCCCAGAGCCAAAAGCATAGGCGATCCTTGCCGACTAATTTCGCCCATTTCTCCAAGAAAACGGTCCAGATAGGTTTTTATCACCATGTAATCCCTTTTTTAGGGCACAATTAACCTATTCAGCCGCTTCTGACGGAGAAGACCTCTATGGACAGCGCCGAGCGCCGCATACTGGAGGCCCTGCAGACGGACGGCCGCATGGCCAACGTCCGGCTCGCCGAGCTGGCCGGCCTGTCCGAGTCGCCCACGTTTCGTCGCGTCAAGGCGCTGGAGGCCGAGGGCGTTATTCGCGACTACGTCGCCCTGCTCGATCAGCGCAAGCTGGGACTGCAGGTCACGGCGTACGTCAGCGTGCGCATGGCGAAGCAGCCCGATCAGGAGCAGGATGAGTTCCATCAATGCGTGGCGGAAGAGCCGCACATCGTCGAGTGTCACGCCATGAGCGGCGCGTTCGACTTTGTGATGAAGGTCGTCGCCCGGGATATGGATCATTTCGCCGAGCTGTGCATGCAGGAAATTCTGAAGTTTCCTGGCGTTGCACACGTCGAATCGGCGTTCAGCCTGAAGGCCATCAAGTCGTCGCACGCGCTACCCATCACAGCATCCTAAGTGCCCGACCCGGGTGAGATCTGATACCACGCGCGACCTACGCTCACCGCAACAAATCGTCGACGTTCACCACCACAGAAGGATTCTGCTGATGCCCACACAAGCCGAAAAGTGCCAGCGCTTCGCCGCCCTCCACGAGGCGACCGACGCCTTCATCATCGCCAACCCGTGGGATCCGGGCTCGGCGCGCATGCTGCAGGGACTCGGCTTTAGCGCGCTCGCCACGACCAGCAGCGGCTTCGCGTTTACCCTGGGTAAGACCGACGGCGAACCCACGCTGGAAGAGAAACTCGACCACTGCCGGGCGATCACGAGCGTCACCGACATACCCGTCAACGCCGATTTCGAAGACGGCTACGCGGTTGCTCCCAGCGATGTGGGAATCAACGTACGCGCGCTCGTCGAGACTGGCGTGGCCGGCTGTTCGATCGAGGATTTCGATCGCAGCTCGCAGCGACTGCTGGACTTCAACCTGGCCGTAGAGCGCGTGCAGGCGGCGGCCGAGGCGGTCGCTGCGCTCGACTTTCCGTTCCAGTTGACGGCTCGCGCCGAACATCTGCTGCGGGCCAATCGCGATCTCGACGAGGTCATCCGCCGATTGCAGGCCTTCGAGGCGGCCGGCGCGAACGTCCTGTACGCGCCTGGCGTGCGCTCGCTCGAGGATCTGGCGACCGTGACGAGCGCCATCGAAAAGCCGTTCAACGCCCTCGGCGTGATGATTCCGGGCGCCACGCTCGCCGACATGCAGGCGGCCGGCGCGCAAAGGATCAGCATCGGCGGTGCCCTACCCTATATCGGCGCGAAGCCGATCCTGGATAGCTGCGACGCAATGCTGAACGACGGTCGCTTCGACTGGGTTGCGAACATGGCCGACGCCGGGCGCCTGGCGGCGCTGATGAAGAGCCCGCAGTAGCGCGCGGAACGAAGCGCGTCCCGCCTCACGTCAGGTAGCTCGCCGCGGGATCTATCGGCCACAGCGGCTGCGCCGCTGTGGCGTGCTCGAACACCGTCACGTCGTGCGTCGACAGACCGGGCGGATCGGCGGTCACGATCGCTCCGGCGAGCGCCTCGAAGCCGGCACGAAAGTGATTGGATGACTTCAGCGCGACGATGTCGTAGTCCCGCACATCGATGCCCACCGCCAGAAACGGCCCGACGTCGAACGTCTGCGAGCGTCGCGATGCGACGATGATGTCGATGCCGTCGACGACCAGCCGCGCGAGGGGTCCGAGATTCAACGGCGCCCCCTTCGCCATCGCCAGCATGGTCAGTCGACCGTCGTGCAGCGACTTGACGTAGGCGTTCAGCGCCAGCGGCGCGCCGTGCAGATCATCGGTCTTCCCGCCGAGCAGCCCGTCGATCGTTTGGCCGACGCCGGCGCGGTGCGCCTGTCCGGCGACCTCCGGATCGACGATGAAGCCGAAGGTGGCGTTCTGCAGCCCCGCCTCCAGCATCGCCCGCAGCAGGTGGGTGCCGTCGCCCGGCGTTCCGCCGCCGCAGTTATCCGAGGTCTCGTTGATCACCACGGGACGCGCCGCGAGCGATTGCGCCCGCGCCACCGCAGCCGCGGCGCTCAGCCGCTCCGGCAGAAACTCGCCGCGGCGCGCCCACAGGGTACGAGCCAGGCGACGCGCGATGTCACGCGCCGCCTCACGATCGCCGCGGGTCGTCACCACGATCTGGCTGCCGGCCTGCGGCACGTCCGCGTAGGGAAAGCCGTGAAACCAGCTCACGTCGATGACGTCCGAGTCGTTCTCGGCCGCGAGCACCTCCGCGAGAAAGGCCTCGCCCACGCCGTGGAAGGTCGTCGTTGTCGGCAGCAGCACGGGCACGGCCTCGACGTGAATGGTCGGCCGAAACGCGTCCGTCAGCATCGCGGCAATGAGGTCGATCGCCTCGATAGCGCGCAGGTGCAGATCGATGTGCGGGTACTGGTGACAGGCGAAGACGCCGTCGAGCGCATCGGCCATCTCCTGGGTGACGTTGCCGTGTAAATCGAACACGGCAACCACCGGCACAGCTTCGCCGACCAGCCGCCGCACCGCGCGCGCCAGATCGCCCTCGAGATCGGGGATGGCCTCGACCACGCCGGCGCCGTGCAGGCTCAGGAAGACGGCGTCAAGCGGGCCGGCGGCTTCGAGGCCGTCGAGAATGTCCTGCTTGAACCCCGCGTAGGCCGAGGCCTCAATGGTGCCGCTGGGCTGAGCGCCGGCGACGAGAATAGGCACCGCCTCGAAGCCACGCTCCGCGCAGGCGTCGAGCGCGCCGCCGACATCGGTCTCGGTGCCGCGCCGCGCGAGCAGCCGCTCGCCCGTCAGGCGATAGAAATCGCCCGCGCCGGTCAGTCCCTGCGCGTAGGTATTGGTCTCGTGACTAATCCCCGCAATCGCGATCCGCGCCACTGTCGATCACGCCGGATCGAGGCGCAGCAGTCGCCGTGGCGGGAAACCCGTGAGCAGCTTGATGATGGGCCCCAATGGGCGCGCCGCGTTGACGCGCTCAAACTCGGCCCCCTCGACGGGTACTGCCAGATAGGGTTCGGGGTCACCGTCGATGGACACGGTAATCGCAGGCATCGCCAGCGCGCGCCGATACCACGCACGCGGCCAGTGATTCACCGCGACATAGAGTCGTTCGTCGACGTGAATCTGTGTGACGACGCGCGGGTGCGCGGTGCCGTCCGCGTCGAACGTCTCGATCACCATCGTGTCCGCAGACTCTGGCTGCGAAATGCCGATCAGCGTCTCGAAGGCGATCACCAGCAGCGCATAGACGCCAACGACAATCGCGACAACTTTCAGAGCTTTCATAACGACCTCCCGACAACGGTCACCAGCCTAACCCACCCAAGGTTGTCCAGAGAAGCGCGCTGACATAGACCGCCGCGCGGGCACAGTAGGGACCGTTGTTGCAAGGCCACCGGTTCCGCTAACGTGGCGGCCTTACGGGGACAGTTCCCATCGCGACACATCGGTCCGAGGCCGCTCGAAGTTGAACGCCAAGCATGCCCTGCGCCAGGTGCACCACTGGATCACGCCGCTGATCCTGCTGCCCCTCGGCATTGTGGTCTGCACGGGCCTGCTGCTGCTCGTTAAAAAAGACTTCGATTGGATCCAGCCTCCAACCCAGAAGAGCGATCGACCGCGCGAGGTCTCGCAGCTCAGCCTAGAGGAGCTGTTTGCGGCCGCGAAAGGGGTTCCGGCGCTGGAGCTCGGCGACTGGGCGTCGCTCGACCGCGTCGACGTCAGGCCCGACAAAGGTATCGTGAAGTTCGTCGCGAGCAATCGTTGGGAGGCGCAGATCGACGCGCACACCGGCGAGGTACTGCAGGTCGCCTATCGACGCTCGGACCTGATCGAGTCGCTGCACGACGGCTCGTTCTTCGCAGACTGGACGAAACACTACGTCTTCCTGCCCGCCGGCGTGATGCTGCTGGTGCTGTGGTTGACGGGCATGTATTTGTTCACGATTACGCAGGCCGCCCGTCTGCGCAAAGACAGACGGCTGCAAACGCGCAGACGGGAGAGCGCAACCCCTGCTCTCCTCGAGCGTGGGGGTCATCGATCAAAGTGATGACAGATTGCGCGATCACAAGTCGCGACCAACAGACACCGGAAGGTCCAACCATGAAGCCAAAACCCATTCACGCGATCTCGCTGGCCATGCTGCTGCTCGCATTCCCGTGGTCGCTGCCCGACGCCCAGGCGGCAGAGGACGACGCCCAACCCTGGTCGGCCGCGACCTTCAAGGGGCTCGCGCTGCGCAATATCGGCCCAGCGTTCATGTCGGGGCGCATCGCCCACATCGAGATCGTCCCGGACGATCCCGCCACCTGGTATGTCGCCGTGGGCTCGGGCGGCGTGTGGAAGACCGACAACGCCGGCACCACCTGGACGCCGATCTTCGACGACGAGTCGTCGTACTCCATCGGCACCCTGGCGCTCGATCCCAACAACGCGGCCAGCATCTGGGTGGGGACCGGAGAAAACGTCGGCGGGCGCCACGTGGGTTTTGGCGACGGCGTCTACCATTCATCAGACGGCGGCGTAACCTGGCAGCAGCGCGGGCTGGCGGCGTCCGAGCACATCTCGAAGATCATCGTCCATCCAGAGAATCCGCAGATCGTCTGGGTCGCAGCCCAAGGGCCGCTGTGGTCAAAGGGCGGTGAGCGCGGCGTCTACAAGACGACCGACGGCGGCGAAACCTGGCGCCAGGTGCTGGCCGGCGGACCCTGGACCGGGGCCACGGATCTGCTGATCGATCCCAGCAACCCCGACCGCCTGTACGCCGCCACCTGGCAACACCACCGCACGGTCGCGGCTTACATCGGCGGCGGCCCGGAGTCCGGCATCCATCGCTCGACGGACGGCGGCGTGACCTGGATCGCGCTCAAGACCGGCCTGCCGAAAGACGTGAACGTCGGCAAGATCGGCCTGGCGCTGTCGCCGCAGCAGCCGAACGTCGTCTATGCCGCGATCGAACTCGACAATCGCACGGGCGGCATCTGGCGCTCGACCGATCGCGGCGCCTCCTGGGAGAAGCGCTCCGACATGGTCAGCGGCGGCACGGGCCCCCACTACTACCAGGAGCTATACGCGAGCCCGCACCGGTTCGACCAGCTCTATCTCATGAACAATACGACGCAGGTCTCCGAAGACGGCGGCAAGACGTGGCGTGCCATCAACAACGAGTACAAGCACGTCGACGACCACGCGATCGCCTTTCGACCGGACGATCCGGACTATCTGATGATCGGTTCCGACGGCGGCCTGTACGAAAGCTACGACGGCGAGCGGAGCTGGCGCTTCATCGCCAACCTGCCGGTCACCCAGTTCTACAAGGTCGCGGCAGACGACAGCGAACCCTTCTATCAGGTCTATGGCGGTACCCAGGACAACTCGTCCCAAGGCGGCCCATCGCGCACCGACAACCGGCACGGCATTCGCAACTCGGACTGGTTCATCACGCTGTTCGCCGACGGCCACCAGTCGGCGACGGAGCCGGGCAATCCCGACATCATGTACGCGGAATGGCAGGAAGGTAATCTGGCGCGGGTTGATCGCACGACGGGCGAGGTCGTCCACATCCAGCCGCAGGCCAAACCCGGCGACCCCGCCGAGCGCTTCAACTGGGACGCGCCGATTTATGTCAGCCGACACGACCCCAAGCGGCTGTACTTTGCCTCGCAGCGGCTGTGGCGCTCGGACGATCGCGGCGATAGCTGGCAGGCGATCTCCGGCGATCTGACGCGCGATCAGAATCGCGAGCGCCTGCCGCTCATGGATCGCCAGTGGTCGCTGGAAGCGCCGTGGGATCTGGGCGCGATGTCCCAGTACAACACCATCACGTCGATCGGCGAATCGCCCGTCGACGCGAACGTGCTCTACGTCGGCACGGACGACGGACTGATCCAGAGCACCCGCGACGGCGGCAAGAGTTGGACACGGCTGGAGGTCGGTCGACTACCGGGCGTGCCCGCCACCGCCTTCGTCAACGACATACGCGCCGACCTGTTCGACGCCAACACGGTTTACGTTGCGCTCGACAATCACAAGTACGGCGACTACACCCCCTATCTGCTGAAAAGCACCAACGGCGGCCGCAGCTTTCGCAGCATCCGCGGCGACCTGCCCGATCGTCATCTCGTCTGGCGCGTCGTGCAGGACCATGTACAGCCCAACCTGCTGTTTACCGCGACGGAGTACGGCCTGTTCTTCACCGTGGACGGTGGCAAGCAGTGGCTGCAACTGCAGGGCGGCGCTCCGACGATCGCGTTTCGCGACGTCATCATCCAGCGTCGCGAACAGGATCTCGTCGCCGCCTCCTTCGGCCGCGGCATCTTCATCCTCGACGACTACACGCCGCTGCGTGAGCTAACGCCCGCAGCCGTGAATCAGAACGCCCTGCTGTTTCCAACGCGCCGCGCCTGGTGGTACATCGAGCGCCATCCGCTGGGTTTCTCGGAGGGCGCCTCCCAGGGACACGGCCTCTACCGCGCGCCCAACCCGCCGTTCGGCGCCGTGTTCACCTACTATCTGAAGGAGGGCCTGCAGACCCAGGCCGAGGCGCGGCAGGCGGCAGAGAAGGCGGCAATCGACAAGGGCGCGGACACGCCGTTCCCCGGCTTCGACGTTGCCGAACGCGAGCGTCGGGAAGCCGAACCAGAGATCTATCTCACCGTGCGGGATGCCGGCGGCACCGTTGTTCGGCGCGTCCAGGGACCTATCGGCAAGGGCATCCATCGCGTGGCTTGGGATCTGCGTTTTCCGTCGGGTGCTGCGATCGCCGTTGACCCCACCCGTCGGCCGACCGAAGAACGCCCCGCCACGGGCCATCTCGCCGCACCGGGGACCTACACGGTCGCCCTGTACCAGCGGGTGAATGGCGTGACGACCGAACTCGCGTCGCCACAGCCGTTCGAGGTGCAGCGCCTGCGGCGCGGCGCCCTGCCCGGCGCCGAACCCGAGGCGGTCGTCGCGTTCTGGAGCCGACTGGCAGAGACGCAGAGAAACATCAGCGCAGCCAGCCAGGTCATCGAAGGACTCAAATCGAGGCTGGAGCTTATGCAGCAGGCAATCGGGCGCGCGCACGGCAGCCCGGCTGCGCTCGACGCCGCCGACGCCCAATGGCATGAAGTGCGCGAGGCGCTGTTTGCAATCGAAGCGCGTCTCGGCGGCAACACGGCGCAGCTCGAATTCGGCACCGCGGCGCCGGCGAGCATCCGCTCGCGACTCGGGCGGGTGCTGATGGGAACCGGCAACTCGACCTATGGACCGACGGCAACCCACGAAGCGCAGCTCGGCTACGCGGAGGCCGACTATCGATCCGTCGCGGCCGAGCTCGCACGCCTGCAGGACGAGCGCTTCCCCGCGCTCGAAGCTGCGCTCGACGCGGCGGGCGCCCCCTGGACACCCGGATCGCGCCTGCCCCGCGCCCGGGCCACCCAATAAGAACAACAACGAGGCTCGATCATGGTTCACCACACGAAAAAACCAGGCGTCGCGAGCCGCCTCGCGCGCCTGCTGCTGCCGCTCTGCCTCGCCGTGCCGGGACTCGTCCCCGCCGCGTTCGCCGACGACGACAAGCACCCGCTCGCGAGCCTGCCGCTGCGTCTTATCGGTCCCGCGTATCCATCGGGTCGGATCAGTGATTTCGCCTTTCACACGCCCTATCACTATCTCGTCGCCACGGCGTCGGGCGGGCTGTGGGAGACGACCAACGACGGCACCACCTGGCAGCCGCTGTTCGACGGCGAGGCGTCCTACGCGCTCGGCGTGGTGGAGATCGATCCGAGCGATGCGCTCACCATCTGGGTGGGCAGCGGCGAAAACAACGCCCAGCGATCCGTCGCCTACGGCGACGGCGTCTACAGATCAACAGACGGCGGCAAGAGCTGGGACAACGTCGGGCTCAAGGACTCGGGACACATCTCCGCCATCTGGATCGACCCCGCCGACGGCGCGCATGTGCTGGTCGCCGCGCAGGGTCCGCTGTGGAACGCAGGCGGCGATCGCGGCCTCTACGAGACCCGCGACGGCGGCGAGACCTGGCGGCGCATTCTGGAGATCGACGAACACACCGGGGTCAACGAGTTCATCGTCCATCCGGACAACCCGCAGGTGATCGTCGCCAGCAGCTATCAGCGCAGGCGCCACGTCTGGACGCTGATCAACGGCGGACCGGGATCCGGCATTCATCGCACCAGCGACGGCGGCAAGACCTGGCAACGCATCAAGGGCGCGCTGCCGAAGGATCACATGGGGCGCATCGGGCTGGCGGCCGCGCCGTCCAGCCCCGCGCGGCTGTACGCGATCATCGAAGCGAACGACGACGAGAAGGGCGTGTATCGCAGCGACGACTTCGGCCAGAGCTGGAAGAAGCGTTCCGACCATCTGACCACTAGCCCGCAGTATTACAACGAGTTGGTCGTCGATCCGATGGATGCCGAGCGCGTGTACTCGCTCGACACGTTCACGTCGGTATCGAACGACGGCGGCAAGACCTTCACGCCGCTGTCGACCAAGACCCGCCACGTCGACGATCACGCGCTGTGGATCAATCCCGCCAACACGAAGCACCTCGTCATCGGCGGCGACGGCGGCATCTACTCGAGCTGGGACCGCGGCCAGACCTGGCGGCACATCGACAACCTGCCGTTGACCCAGTTCTATCGCGCCCAGCCCGACAACGCCGAGCCCTTCTACAACGTCTGCGGCGGCACCCAGGACAACAACTCGCTGTGCGCACCCTCGCGCACCACCGTGACCCACGGCGTGACCAACGCCGACTGGACGATCATTCTCGGCGGTGACGGCTACAAGCCGCAGAGCGATCCGACCGACCCGAACATCATCTATACCCAGTACCAGTACGGCGGCCTCGCGCGCTACGACCGCCGCACCCAGGAACGTCTGTACATCACGCCGCTGCCGCCGCGCGGCGTCGCCAACTACAAGTGGAACTGGAACACGCCGCTGCTGATCAGCCCGCACAATCACAAGCGCATCTACTACGCGGCGGAGTATGTGTTTCGCTCCGACGATCGCGGCGATAGCTGGGAAATCATCAGTCCCGACCTGACGCGGCAGATCGATCGCAATCGGCTGGAGGTCATGGACCGCATCTGGAGCGTGGACTCGATCGCGAAGAACGATTCCACCTCGATCTTCGGCAGCATCATCGGTTTCAGCGAGAGTCCGGTACAGCCGGACCTGCTGTATGCGGGCACCGACGACGGGATCATCAGCGTATCCAGCGACGGCGGCGAGAACTGGTCGTCGGTGCGTCGCTTCCGCGGCGTGCCGGACATGTCGTTGGTCGAGGATCTGATCGCGTCCAGTCACAGCGCGGACGTCGCCTATGCGGTGTTCGATAACCACAAGCGCGGCGACTTTAAACCCTACGTCTACAAGACCAGCAACCAGGGTAAAACCTGGCAGCCCATCACCGGTAATCTGCCGAGCCGCGGTTCAGCGCACACGATCGCGGAGGATCACGTCGATCCCAATCTGCTGTTTGTGGGTACGGAGTTCGGGCTGTACTTCAGCCAGGACGGCGGCGCGTCGTGGCACGAGCTGGACGGCCTGCCGACCATCGCGGTGCGCGACATCGAGATTCAACAACGAGAGAGCGATCTGGTGATCGCCACCTTCGGTCGCGGCATCTACATCCTGGACGACTACAGCCCGCTGCGCACCGCGGCGAGCCGCATTGACGCGTCGGCGGCGACGCTGTTTCCCGTCCGCGATAGCTGGCTGTACGTCGAGGGCGATCGCTGGGGCACCAGCCGGGAACCGCAGGCCTACAACGGCGACGAGTTCTTCGTGACGCCCAATCCCGAGTACGGCGCGCGCCTCAGCTACTACCTGAAGGACGGGCTCGAAAGCCGGCAGGCCAAGCGGCGGGCGGCAGAGATCGAGCGCGAGAAGGACAAGGCCGATACGCCCTATCCCGACTGGGACACGCTGCGACGCGAGGACCAGGAACGGGAGCCATCGCTGGTGGCGGAGATCAGCGACGCCAGCGGCAGCGTCATTCGTCGGGTCGCGGGCAAGCACGGCAAGGGTTTGCAGCATCTGTACTGGGACATGCGCCTCGCGCCGCCCGATCCGGTGACGCTGACGGACGAGCCGCCCGGCCCCTGGTCGCGACCGCCCTACGGCCCCATGGCCCTGCCTGGCGAGTACAGCGCCCAGCTCGTCGCGCGCGTCGACGGGGTCTCGACGCCCATCGGCGACGCGCAGACGTTCCGCCTCAAGTCTTTGAACCTGAGCCCGGAGATCACCCCGGACCGGGCCGCGCTGCAGAGCGCGCAGCTGGAGACCGCCGGGCTGTTGAAAGCCGTGACAGGCGCCAATCAACACGTTGCCGAACTGCGCGAGCGGGTGGACTACCTGTGGCGCGCGATGGACGTGACGCCCGCGGCCAGCACGTCGCAGCAGCAGCGCCTGCGGGCTCTGCAGGCGCGACTCGATGCGGTCACCATCGCTTTGCAGGGCGACGGCACTAGACGCTCGCGCAACGAACCGGCACCGCTGTCGATCAGCGACCGCGTGTATGGCATCCGCGGCGATTCCTGGCACAGCCAATCGCCGCCGACGGCGCTACATCAGGCGTCCTATCAGGTTGCGGTCGCAGAGTTCGAAGAAGCGATCGGCGAGCTGCGCGACATCGGTGCCGCGCTGCAGGCGCTGGAATCGGCCATGGGCGATCTGGACGCGCCCTGGACGCCCAGCCGACTGCCGGTCTGGCCCCCCAGATAGAGGTGTTCGCAGGCTCGCCGCGCGTCAGGCGCGGCGGGAACGACAGACCGAAACTAGGTCAGCCCGGCAAACTCCGGCTCGGCGTCGTGCCCGAGATAGATCTTGCCGAGGTTCTCGTACAGCGGGTGTGACACCCAGCGGTGGGTCGCACAGGCGTGCGCGTCGCGCAGCTTGCGCTCCAGCGGGCTGTACATGCGCATGCCGCTGGTACCCGCCGCGTTGTGCAGGCTGTCGACCAGCGTCATGCATTCGTTGGCGCCGAACACGCACGCCAGCCGCGCGTTCTCGGTGACCTCTGGCCCCGGCCGCGCGGCGCCGGCCGCGAGCTCTGCCTCGACCTTCGTCATCGCATCCAGCACGTAGGCGCGCGCGGCGCGATAGCGCGCCATCGCCTCGCCCATGCGGTACTGCGCGACCGGCCTGTGCTTAAGCGTCGAGGCCGACAGCATCGGCACCTTGTCCTGAGCAAGATCCGCAAACGCGCCCAGCATGCCGCGCGCGACGCCCAGCGCGATCGCGACCTTGTTGTAGGAGAGCCTTAGCGGCACCGGGATGCGGTACACCGGGTTCTCGTGCTGCGGTGGCACGGTCACCAGCTCGACGCCCAGGTGCTCCGGTTTGACGTAGGCGCCTTCAGCCCGCACGTCGTTGCTGCCAGAGCCGCGAAGACCCGCGACGTCCCAGGTATCCACAATCTCCCACTGGTCTCGCGGCAGGAACCACATCTTGGCGACGGGGTTGCCCGCGTCGTCGAGCTCGGGTTCATCGCCGCGCATGATGGGCGCCGCCATGAAGCACCAGTCGGCGTTGTGGCAGCCGCTGATGAAGGTGGACTGGCCCCAGACCCGGACGCCGCCGTCTTCCGTGCGCTCCGCCCGCGGCGGCGTGCTGCCGGGACCGCCGCCGCCGCACATGATGACGCGCGGGTTTTCGAGATAGATCTCCTCGGCGATAGCGGGATCCATACCGCCCGCGGCCATCGCGTTGATCTCGCTGCCCAGCATCACGTTCCAGGCGACGGAGGCGTCGACCGCGGCGATCGCTTCCAGGATCTCCACGGTATCCATCGAACTCGCATCGTCGCCGCCCAGCGCCTCGGGCAGCGCAAAGCGGAAAAACCCCTCGTCGACGAGCGTGCTGACGATGTCGTCCGGCAGCCGGCGCATCTCCTGCGCCTGGTCGCCCCCCGCGAGTATTTGCGGGGCCAGCGCGTTCACCTGTTCCAAACGTTCCCCGAGCGTCACCGTAGCCATGTTTCCCTCCTCCGAGTCGTCTCGGCAAAGCAGACGGATTTCGCGGTTATGCCGCGATCTCTCGAGCCCGATGATAACCCGGGAGCTCGTCGCGCCTCACCGGCGTCAGGGTCGCCATCGGGTTCTGTCCAAAATAGATGTCTTCGCCGATCAGCTTGCCGCCGCCGTCATGGGGCCACACGGTGACGAGCTGGGCGCAGGTCAGCCACAGATCGCTGGACTCCACCGCCGCCGAACCCACCGTTTCGATGCCGTTCGCGCGCAGCGCGTCGGCCGTGTACACCTGTTTCACCTGACCTTCGGTCACCACGCTGCCGCGGTCGGCGACCACCTTCGTGGTGACGACTTCGAACTGATTGCCGCCCCGCGACATCATGTCGCCGTAGAACGCCGCGACGGCCTCCCTTCCCTGCAGCACGACCGGGTCGCCGTTGCCCCAGAAGTGATACACCGGCTCTGCGGTCAGCGTCGCCATCAGACCCGGCAGATCGCCCTGGATCTCGCAGGCCATGTGGCGGCCCACCTCGCGAACCAGCGCGACGACGACGGCATCTTCCGCCGCGGCCTCCAGCGCCGCTGCGTGATCCTCGAGAGCCTGCCAGCTCGCATGGGGCTCGATTCGATGCATCGCGTGTTCCTCCCTTACCCTCGATCGCATGCTATCAGGTCGATACTTTTCCGGCCGCGATCGGGCCGCGGACCGGCCGCAACGCAGTAGACTAGCGGCCCTTTCCGGCCGACACAGGACACAGCGAGCACCGATGGCACAGGGCACCCACGATTACCTCGACGACCCGCGCAACGCGGATATACAGATCAGCATCAACGGTGAGCTGAAGCCGCGCGCGCAGGCGACGGTCTCGGTATTCGATTCCGGCTACGTTCTCGGCGACGGCGTGTGGGAGGGCCTGCGGCTGCACAACGGCGCGCTGTTTCACGGCGAGGCGCACCTCGCGCGATTATTCGAAGGCGCGAAGGCGCTCGACATGGATCTCGGCATCTCACCCGAGGCACTCGGGCAACGCATTCTCGATACCACCGCGGCCAACGGCATGCACAGCGGCGTGCACATTCGCCTGATGGTCACGCGCGGCATCAAGGCCACGCCCTATCAGGATCCGCGGGTCACCATCGGTCCGCCAACCATCGTGATCATTCCGGAGTACAAGGCGCCGCTGGAAAGCACGCTGACCGACGGCATCAGTCTGTTCACCGTTCACGTGCGGCGCGGCTACCCGGACGTGCAGGATCCGAAGATCAACAGTCACTCGAAGATCAACTGCATCACCGCGTGCATCCAGGCCGCAAAGGCCGGCGCGGACGAGGCGCTGATGCTCGACCCCCACGGCTTCGTCGCGACCTGCAACTCGACGCACTTTTTCATCGTCCGCCGCGGCGAGGTGTGGACGTCGACCGGCGACTTTTGTCTGGGCGGCATCACGCGCCGGACGATCATCGATTTGTGTCAGGCAAACGACATCCCGGTGTTCGAGAAGAACTTCTCGCTGACCGAGGTCTACAGCGCCGACGAGGCGTTCGTCACCGGCACGTTTGCCGGCGTCGCCCCCATCACGGAAACGGACGGCCGCGTCATCGGCACCGGCGAGCGCGGCCCGATGGTCGAACGCGTACAGCGGCTGTATCTCGATCTGCTGGAACGCGAGTGTCCCGCGTGAGCACCCGCATCGCCATGTGGTCCGGACCGCGCAACCTGTCCACGGCGATGATGCGCGCCTTCGAGAATCGCGCCGACACGTCGGTCGTCGACGAACCCTTCTATGCCTGTTACCTGGCCGCGAGCGGCGAAGACCACCCGATGACGGCCGAGGTGATCGCGAGTCAATCCACCGACTGGGGCGTCGTCGCCGAGCAGCTCACGAGCGCGCGCCTGGACACCGCGCTGCAGTATCAAAAACAGATGACGCATCACATGCTGCCGGGGGTGGACATCGGCTTCTGCCGGCAGCTAAAGAACGCGTTTTTGATCCGTCACCCTCGCGACGTGGTGCGGTCCTATCTGAACAAGCGCGACGCCGTGACCGCCGATGACATCGGCATCAATCGCCAGTGGGCGCTGTACCAGGAGATCGCCGAGTTGAGCGAGACCGCGGTCCCCGTGATCGACTCCGAGGACGTGCTGCGCGATCCGCGCCGCGCGCTCACGGTGCTGTGCGCAGCGCTCGACATCGAGTTCGACGACGCGATGTTGGAATGGCCCGCCGGCCGTCGCGACAGCGACGGCGTGTGGGCGCCGCACTGGTATCAGTCGGTGGAGGCCAGCACCGGCTTCGAGCCCTGGCGCGAACGCGACCGAACGTTCGCTCACCCGGCCATCGACGACAGCATGGCGAGCTTCGAGGCGCTGGCCGCGGTCCGGCTACGCCTCTAGCACGTTTTGGAGCGCCCTAAAGCGCACTGCCCGCCAACGAGGCCGCGTCAGGGTTTCCGGAACAACAGCGTGAAACGGTCGGTATTACCGGCGACAGATCGACGCCCGACCTCGTAGCGCAGTTCGTCGTCCAGCCGATAGTGCAGGTCCGAGTAATCGACGAACTCGAAGCCGGCGGCCTGGATCTCCTTGATGGCGAGCACCGGATCCATGCGGCGGCGATTTTCCCGCTCGTCGCCCTGCATGTGGCGCCGCGTGTGATCGACCACGCCGTAAAGGCCGCCTCGCTTCAGCGCCTTGAACACGGCCTTATTGATCACGTCCCGCGAGTCGGGGTCGAAGTTGTGCAGATTGCGAAACGTCAGCGCGAGGTCGATGCGGCGCACGCCCAGATCGAGTTCATCGATCGCGGCCAGGCCGCCGCGTCGCTCGATCTTCGCGTCTTCCGCCACGATCTCGACGGCGTCGAACCCGGGCTTGTCCAGCAGGCGCTCCTTGACGCGGCCCGCGCCGACCGCGACGAACAGCTTGCCGTCCTCGCGCAGCACGGGCGCGAGCAGCTTGGTGTACCAACCGCCGCCGGGCACGAGCTCAAGCACCCGCATACCGGGCTTTAGACCGAAAAACTGCAGCGTTTCCAGAGGCTTGCGATTCTTATCTCGCGCTTTTTCTGCATCGCTGCGCTGCTCGCTCGCGAGCGCGGACTCCAGCGCCTTAGCGAGCGGGTCGTGATCGTCCGCGGCAGCGGGGCCAGCGCCGAGCGCGCCGAGCAGTACGGCGGTGCACAGCAGTGTCGAGGTCATGCGTTCCATCAGATCGTTAATCCCTATCGGTCAGTTGTTGTGAGTAAGCGGTATCGGAGCCCGGTATCCAACGGCGACGCCGCGGCCCAGATCAACCTTCCTGTGACTCACGAACCGCGGCGAAGTTCGGCTCGCGCTTCTCAAGGAACGCGGCGATCGCCTCCTTGTGCTCCGGCGACTCATAGCAGACCGCCAGCGCCTCGCCCTCGCGCCGCTGCACGAGCGTCAGATCGCTCTCGGTCATGTTGGCAGTGATCAGCGACTTGACGACGCGCAGCGCGCTCTGCGGATTCTCGCCCATGGACTTCGCGACGGCCTGCGCCTCACTAAGCAGATCGTCCGGTGCGCACACCCGATCGATCAGTCGGATGCGCAGCGCCTCATCGGCATCGATCGTCTTGCCCGACAGCATCAGCTCGCTTGCGAGTCCCATACCGCAGCGACTGATCAAGAGCTGGGAACTGGCCAGTTCCGGCACGACGCCCATCTTGATGAAGCGGCAGCTCAGCTTCGCGATGCTCGACGCGACGAGAAAATCCATCGGCAGGATCTGCGTCAGCCCGACGCCGATAGCGGCGCCGTTCACGGCAGCGACCATCGGTTTGGAATCGCGCACCAGCTCGACCCAGTTGCGGCTGGCACGCGCGTCGGCCACGTTTTCGCCGTCGGCCTGGGCCGCGAACAGGTCCTTCACGTCGGCGCCGGCACAGAAGCCGCGCCCGGCACCGGTGACGACGAAGGCCTCGACGGCATTGTCGGCGTTGCCCGCCTCGATGGCCGCCTGCAGCTCGGCGCCCATCTCGTAGGTCCACGCGTTGAGGCGCTCTGGCCGGTTGAGGGTAATGGTCGCAACGCCGGCATCGACGTCGATCTCGATGGTGTTGTAGCTCATGGTGTGTCCTCCCGCGTCGACCTTACACCCTGTTCCCACGCTGCGGCGAGCGCCGCGCTAGGTCGCCAGCGGCAGTCTCATCAGGACCCGCGCGCCGCCCAGCGGACTGTCGTCGATGGCGAGCCGCCCGCCAGCCGCCGCGACGATCCGCTCGACGATCGCCAGCCCGAGCCCGTGTCCGCCCGTCGTCCGCGTGCGCGACGTGTCCAGCCGCGTAAAGGCCTGCAGCACGCGTTCGCGATCCGCCGCCGGTATGCCCGGGCCGTCGTCCTCGACGCTGATCAACACCCCGTCGGTTTCAAGCACCCAAGACAAGCGGGCCTGGTTGGCCGCGTACTTGCCGGCGTTGATCAGAACGTTGCCGAGCGCGCGTTCCAGCAGATGCGATTCGAGCGCCACGCGCGCAGCGGGCCGCGCCGCGTCCAGTTCGATGGGTACGAGTCCGGGCTGCTTGGCGCAGCGCGCAATGCTGCTGCGCGCGACTTCAGCGAGATCGGTGGCTCCCAGTCCCGGCTCATCGCGCGCCACATTCAGCCGGCCGAAGCGCAGCACCTCGGACACCAGCGAGTTCAGTTCGTCGAGCGCCCGCGACATCTCGCCGTAGTGCGTCGCGCTCAGGTCATTCTCATTCATGTCGAGCGCAAATCGCAGTCGCGCCATCGGCGAGCGAAACTCGTGCGCAGCGGCGACGAGCAGGTGGCGCTGATCGTCGACCAGCGCGTCCTTCTGGCGCACGAC
Organism: Pseudomonadota bacterium; assembly: GCA_039029135.1. Classification (GTDB taxonomy): domain Bacteria; phylum Pseudomonadota; class Gammaproteobacteria; order Pseudomonadales; family Azotimanducaceae; genus JALZVT01. The sequence continues at coordinate 78,455 of JBCCGT010000007.1, forward strand.
CTGGGCGATGCTCGACGCCATGGACTCCATGCGACGTCCGACGCCGCTGATCGGGTGGCTGTCGTCGGGTGCGGCGCGCGCTTCCCAGTCGGATTCGCCGTAGCGCTCCGCCAGAAACTCTAGCTGGCGCAGGCGGCGAGCCAGCGGACGAGCAAGAATCAGCGTGATGACGCCGGCGAGCAGCAGGATCGCGCCGATGAGGATGGCGTAGTTGGCCCCCTGTACGATCGTCTCGTTGCGTACGGAGTACACCTGCACGACCTGACGATGCTCGGCGATGTAAAACTCAACGACGGTGCGTCCGTCGACAGCCTCGAACTGCACGCGTTCGTCCTGGCGCAGTTGGACGAGTTCTTCCACCGTCAGTGCGACATCGTCCTCCGCCACAATCTCGATCTCGACATCCCGATAGCGCGGGGAGGCGCGCAGTTGCTCGATGAGTTCGGGCCACCGCTGCGGCGGCGTTGCTTTCAGTCGCGGCTCCACGTGATCCGCGAGCGCAACGACCACCGCGGCGTCGCTGTCGTCCATCTCCAACAGCGGTTCGCTGCTCAAGAGATAGAACAGCGCCACGCTACCGAGAGCGAGGCAGAGCAAACCGAGGGCGATCTGTCGATACAGCGCTTTCACGGCAGCAGCAGATAGCCTTTGCCGCGCACGCTCTTCAGCAGCCGGTGTTCGGCACCGCCGTCGCCGAGTTTCTTGCGCAGCCGCGATACCCGCAGGTCGATGGTGCGATCCACGCCGTCGTGCTCCAGACCGCGCAGGCTGCGATTGATGTCGTCGCGACTGAGCACCTCACCCGCGCGCGTAGCGAGCAGGTGCAGCAGGTCAAATTCGGCGTCCGTGAGCGCGACCGCCGCGCCATCGAGGGTCGCCTCTCGCGCCTGCGAATCGACGCACAGCGCGCCCGCGCAGGCGACGAGCGGGGCGTCGGATGCGGACTCGCTGGCACGCCCCCCTGTACCCGGAGCGCGACGCAGCAGCGCGCGAATGCGGGCGAGCAGCACGCGCGGACGCACGGGCTTGACGAGATAGTCATCGGCGCCCAGTTCCAGTCCCGCCACCTCATCGATGTCATCGCCCAGCGCCGTGAGCATGAGAATCGAGCCGCGGTAGCCCGGGCGCACGGCGCGACAGATGCTCAGCCCGTCCGCGTTCGGCAGCATGACGTCGAGGATGATGAGATCGGGCGTGTCCGCGGCCACCAATTCCTCGACCGGCTCATCGCCGTGCGACACGGAAACGCGAAACCCGTTGTCGATCAGATAGCGGGAGACGAGCGCCGTCAGCGCCTCGTCGTCGTCAACCAACAGAATATGGGGGTGTTCCTGAGTCACACTGATCGATGCCCGCCATGCAGAGCAACATGGTACCCGCACGATTGCCCGCAACCGAGCATCACGCGGGCTAGTGTTCGTATCAGTTTGTATCGACAGGTATCGCTTGAACCGTTGGGACTGCGTTTCGATACACAACCCCTGAACAATCGCAAACCAACAGCGACGCACGACACCGCGGCTCGCTCTAGCCTCGTTTCAATCGCTACCCGGTGTAGCGCATGCAAACGAGGACTCTGAATGTTGTTTTCGACCTTTGAATTGAACTTGCTCTCGCGGTTGCAGCCGCGACGAGTGCGCCTGCGACACTCCGCCACGCCGCGGCGCCTCGCGATCGCCACGCTGCTGGGATCGCTGCTCACCGTGCCGGCCGCGAGCGCAGCCGACGCAACAGAAGAAGAACAGCAACCACGCATCGTGGGCGGCGACGTCGTCACGCGCACGGATCGACCCTGGATGTCGGCGCTACTGGTTCGCGGCATTGCCGACGCGGCACGCGCTCAGTACTGCGGCGCGTCCCTGATCAGCGAACGCTGGGCCCTGACCGCGGCGCACTGCCTGATCGGGGAACGGCCATCGGGGACCGACGTGCTGATTGGGCGCCGGGATCTGAACGCCCGCGACGGCGAGCGCATCGCCGCTCGGCGTTTCGTGCGCCACCCGGACTACGACCCCCGCCTGGAACTCAACGACATCGCACTCATCGAACTGGCGCGCCCCTCGAGCCTGCCACCGGTCGGGCTGGCCACGCCCGGCAACGCGTTCGAAAACCCTGGTCGACTGGCCGAGGTGATGGGCTGGGGCAATCTGCGCGAAGGCGGCGGCTTCTCGCCCCTGCTGCAAGGCGTCAAGGTGCCCGTCGTCGCGCACCGCGTCTGCGATCGAGCCTACGGCGGCATCGATGAGGCGGCGATGGTTTGCGCCGGCTTCGCGGACGGCGGCAAGGACTCGTGCCAGGGCGACAGCGGCGGGCCGCTGTTCGTGCCGCTGTCAGGTTCCGGCTACGCCCAGATCGGCATCGTCAGCTTCGGCCAGGGCTGTGCCCGGCCGGGTTTGCCCGGCGTCTACACACGGGTGTCGAACTACTACGACTGGGTCTCGCGCATCACCGGGCTGGACGATGGCGGCACGACCGAACCGCCGCCGTCCGGCAACAACCTGCAGGCCGCATTTCGAGTGGTGAAGTGCCGCAACTTGGTGTGCCGCTTCAACGCATCCGCATCCAGTTCGAACAGCCGCATCGACTCCTACACGTGGGACACGGGCGACGGCGGGGACGGCAGCGGTCGTTCACTGCGGCACCGCTACGGCGCGCCAGGCAGCTACGACGTCACGCTGCACGTGACCAACGTCGACGGCGAGATCGACAGCGTGACCCAGCGCGTCGAAGTCGCCGGCGCAAACGCCGACCGTACCTTCAACGGCACGCTTGCGGCAGATGCTGTGGTAACTCTGCCCGACGAAGGCGGGCCGCTAAGAGTGCGCGCCGGTCAATTCAGCGCCGGACTCACGGTATCGGCCGAGCACACGGTCATCATGGTGTTGCGCCAGCGCAGCAATGCAGGCTGGCGGGAGATTGCGCGGGCGCGCAGTCGCGATGGTCAGGCAAAGATCAACCGTCGCGTTGAGGGCGGGCGCTATCAGCTACGCCTCATCAACCGCGGTGACGACAGCGACTATAGGGTCACCGTCGCGCATCGCTGATGCGTGACCGAGCGGCTGAGGCCGAAATCCCTCAGCCGCTCGACTCAATGTCGGCAGCGGCTCGCGCAAACGCACGCAACGCTGAAGTCGGTGGCTCAGCGCCCGCGATAGACCGGCGCGCGTTTCTCCAAGAACGCGGCCACACCCTCCTTCGAGTCTTCCGTCTGGCGCAGCCGCTGGATTTGCGCCGACGCCCAGCGTCCGGTCGCTTCCCAGTCCGGCTCCAACGTTTCACGCAGTCCCGCCTTGAGTGCCTGCACCGCCAGCGGCGGGTTAGCCGCAATCTTGTTCGCGATCGACATCGCCGTGTCGAGCAGCTCGGGGTGCGGCACGCAGCGGCCGACCAGACCGATGTCCAGCGCCGTTTGCGCGTCGATCACCTCACCCGTGAACAGCAGCTCTGCCGCGCGCTCGCGGCCGACCAGCGCCGCCAGCCGCCCGAGCCCGGGCGCGTCACAGCACAGGCCGCGAACCACGAACAGCTCGCCAAACTTCGCGTTCTCGGACGCGACGCGGATGTCGGCCATCAGCGCCAGCTCCATGCCCCAGCCCACCGCCGGTCCGTTGACCGCCGCCACGACCGGAATGTCGGTATACAGAAGCGCGTGGGCGGCCGGCGTCAGGCCGTTGCTGGCCTGCGCGCGTTCGCGAAACGACTCGGGCGCCGGCTGGCTGCTGCCCAGAATCTGCTTGACATCATCGCCGGCGCAGAAGGCGCGACCGTTGCCAGTGATGACCAGCGCCCGCGCCTCGCTGCCGCGTACGGTGTCTTCGAGCTGCGCGTAAAGATCGTAGGTCAGCGAGTTCATCGCCTCCGGCCGATTCAGCGTCAGCACGCCAACGTTGTCGTGCACCTCATACAGCAGCGGATCAGCATCGCTCATGGCTCTCCTCCCGGTTTGCTGGACGCGTGTTCGCAGGCGCGCATCAGTCGACCAGCCGCCAGCGTATCCCGCAGACGTCGACGCGCTCGTCGCTGACGTAGCAGTCGCGCGCGCGGGCTTCGCGCAGCACGTGATCGCGATCGGCGATCTTCAGATCGATGCCGCCGAGCCCCGGCCCGCGCCCGTCGCTGGCCTCGACGAAGCGCAGACTGGCGTTGTTCAACTCGATCAGCAGCTCGCTGCCGTCGCGCGCGACCGGCAGTCCGAGCACCCGACCCCACAGGTCCGCGAGCTCGACGGGATCGGGTCCCTGCAGCTCGGCCGCCAGCCAGTCGACGGTGACGTCCTGGCGTACCTTGTCCTCCCAGCCGAGCCCCCCGACCGGATGCCAGTAGCCGTCGAAGTCGTTGTGCTCGTCGCACTCGAGTTCCAGAAAGGCGGCGCGCAGGTCGCCCGGGTGGAGCTGGCAGTTGTTCCAGCCGCCGCGCTCGGTCTCCCAGGCGACGCGCACGCCCGCGTCGAGCGCCCGCCCGCGAATGGCGTCGAACGCGGCTCGACTGTCCTGCTGCGTGATGACCATGTAGCCGCCGTCGCCACCGCGCCGCTCGAGATAGCGGCCCCCGGCCGTGCCGTCTTCAACCGGCGCAACCACTTCCAAAAAGTTGCGCCCGATCGGCATCAGCGTGTTCTCGAGACCAAATACCCCAACGCCGGGATCGACGTAGGCGCGTTCGATGCCGAAGATCGCCGTCAGATCCTGCAGCACGGGCTCGAGCTCGCGAGCCACGAGTGCTAGCTGTCGTAGCTGTGTCGTCATCCTGTGTTCCTCCCCAGAAAGTGAATCCCCTGAGCCACCGACGGCGCGTCGCGCGCGGCCAGCGGCACCCCCGAGCATACCCCCGCAGCGTCCCGGCTGGGATACACTGAGGGCGCACCACCGTGCTCTTGGCCCCTGGGGGAGGATGCCATGCCCGTAGAGATGATCGGCTGGATCGCACCGCGCGTCGCGTCGGAGCTGGTGCCAGCCAATGGACCGCCGTTCGACGCCGACGTGATCGCCGAGACGGCGCGCATCCACGAGGAGGCCGATTTCGATCGCGCCCTGATCGGCTATTTCACCAATGCCCCCGACGGCTTTCTGATCGGCGCTCACGCGGCGAGCGTGACCGAACGTCTGGGGTTCCTGTTGGCCCACCGGCCCGGCTTCATCTCGCCGTCGCTGGCGGCGCGCAAGCTCGCGACCCTGGATCAGCTCAGCCAGGGCCGCCTCGCCGTGCACATGATCACCGGGGGCAGCGAAGCGGATCAGGCCAAAGACGGCGACTTCGCCGATCACGGCGAGCGCTATCGGCGGACGGCCGAGTACACGCAACTGCTGAAGCGGGTGTGGACCGAACCCAAGCCCTTCGACCACGAGGGCGAGTTCTATCGACTGGAGAAATCCTACTCGGAGATCCGCTGCGCCCGGGAACCCCGTATACCGATCTACGGCGGCGGCGGTTCGGATGCCGCGATCGAGACGCTGGCGCCCAACATCGACCTGTTCATGCTGTGGGGGGAACCACTGGCAGAGACGGCCGCGTTCATGGCGCGCGTGCGCGCGGCGGCCGGCGACAATCCGCTCACCTTCAGCGTCTCCACGCGCCCAATTCTCGGGCGGACCGACGCCGAGGCCTGGGATCGCGCGCACGCCATCTACGCCGGCATCGAGGCCCGCATGGCCGGCCGCAAGCCGCCCGCGCCGCAGAATCGCGGCTCGCAGCGACTGCTGGAGGTGGCGGCCGACAAGGACGTGCACGACGGCTGCCTGTGGACCCGGCTGGCGCCGCTGACCGGCGCCGGGGGCAACTCCACCGCGCTGGTGGGCAGCCCGGAGACCGTCGCCGAGGCGATGGCGAAGTATTACGACATCGGCGCGACGAGCCTGTTGATCCGCGGCTATGACCCGCTGCCCGACGCCGTCGAGTACGGCCGAGAGCTGATCCCGCGCGTCCGCGAGCTGGTCGCCGCCCGCGACAAGGCGCGCGCCGCAGACCAGCCCGAGGGCGCGGTGTAGATGAGCATCGAGATTCGCCCCCTCGTCGCCGAGGAGATGCTGCAGATCGGCGCGCTGGGGGCCTATGTTTTTGGCGGCGCGCACGGCGACGACGCCGACAACGACATGGCGCGTCTGCATCGACCGGAATGGACGCTGTGCGCGGTCGACGACGGCAAGCTCGTCTCCAGCTTCATCGACCTGCCGTTCACGATGCGGGCGAACGGCCGCGCGATGCCGATGTGCGGCGTAACCGTGGTCGGCACGCTGCCGGAGTATCGCCGGCAGGGTCTGGTGCGGCGCATCCACACGCAGGCGTTGGAAAATCTGCGCGAGGCGGAGCGTCCCGTCGCCGGCCTGTGGGCGAGTCAGGCTGCCATCTATCAGCGCTACGGCTACGCCCCGACGACCGCGCTGCGGCGCTACGCGGTGGACAGCGTCGACATCGCGTTCCACGACGACGACTTCGGCAGCCAGCGCGTGGCGCGCGTCGACGCCGAGACGGGCGCCGCGGCGGCGCGGGCGCTCTACATCGAGTTCGTCAAAGACCGCAGCCTGTACCTGCACCGTTCCAAGGCGTTGTGGCTGCAGAACGTGCTGAACGAAAAGCAGGCCGGCAAGCCGCTGCACATCGCGCTCAGCTACGACGCCGCCGGCGAGGCGAGCGGCTACATCGTCTATTCGCTGCACGACGAGCAGCGCGATCACCCGACCCGGAATCAGGAACTGCGCGTCCGCGACTTTGTCTGGCTGGACCCGGATGCGTACCGCAGCCTGTGGCGCTTCATCGCCAGCCACGACCTGGTCGGCCGCGTGCTGTGGGAGCGCGCCCCGCTCGATGACCCCGCGCCCATGCTGTTTCGCGAACCCAGGCTGCTGCAGGCTCAGGATCGCGAGGGCGAATGGCTGCGGCTGGTCGATGCCAGGCGCGCGCTGGCCGGGCGCGGTTACGACGCCGAGGGCCGAATATCGATCGAGCTCGCGAGCGACGCCATGACGCCGTGGAACGACGGCGCGTTCGAGCTTAGCGCAGCCCCCGACGGCGCGAGCACGCGCGATCAATCGAGCGGCGATCTGCGCACGACGGCGCGCGCTCTGGCGCTGCTGTTCGCCGGGCGCGAATCTGCGACGCGGCTGCGCGCCTCGGGTCTGCTCGAAGCGGACGACGCCACGGTCGCGAAGGCGGATCGACTGTTCGCGACGCGCCATGCCCCGCACTGCCCGGACCACTATTGACGACACTGGATTGACGACACAGGTCAGCGCGCATCGAACGCCCAGCTTGCGTCGCAAACGCATATCCCGCTCAACAGAGACATGACCGAGAGGACCGCCATGCTCGAACGCAAACACATTCCCGATAGCAGTCCGCGCGCCCTGCCCCTGCGCCGCGCCGCATTGAGCGCGGTGCTCGCGACCGTCTGCTGCGCCGCCGCGCAGGCAGAAACCGCGCGCGGCACGGTGTACGAGGACGCGAACGGCAACGGGGTGCGCGACGCGGGCGAGGCCGGGCTGCCGGGCGTGCGCGTTTCCGACGGCGTCGGCTTCGCGATTACCGACGCCGATGGTCGCTACGAGCTGAACATCGACGACGAGGCGATCGTCTTCGTGATCAAGCCCAACGGCTTCAGGACCGCCGTCTCTGCAGACAACCTGCCGCGGTTCTACTACATCCATCAGCCGAACGGCTCGCCCGAGGGGCTGCGCTATGCGGGACTCGAACCGACGGGACCGCTGCCCGACGCCGTCGACTTCGGCCTGACCCGGCAGGCGGAAACCGACGCGTTCGAGGCGTTGCTGTTCGCCGACACCCAGCCGCAGACCGAGAAAGAGCTGGACTACATTCGTGACGACGTGATCAGCGAACTGATCGGCACAGACGCGAAGTTCGGCATGACCATGGGCGACATCGCCTTCGATGATCTCGCGATCCTGCCGCGCCTGAACGCGATCATCGGCCAGCTCGGCATTCCCTGGTACAACGTGCCGGGTAATCACGAACTGAATCTGTTCGCCGAGAACGACCGCTATTCGCTGGAGACGTTCAAGCGGATCTATGGCCCGCCGTACTACAGCTTTAACTATGGCGGCGTGCACTTCGTGGTGCTCGACAATATCGAGTACAAGGGCGGCGGGGAATCCGATCCGGGTGACGTGCGCAAGTCGGGCGGCTATGTGGCCAAGCTCGGCCGCGCGCAGCTCAAGTGGCTGCAGCGGGATCTGGACGCTGTGCCGAAAGACACGCTGGTGTTCCTGGCCATGCACGCGCCGCTGGAAACCTACGTCGGCGAGGCACCGGGGATCACCACGCAAGATCGCCGCGAGCTGTTCAAGCTGCTGTCCGGTCGCCCGAATCTCTATTCCGTCGCCGGTCACACCCACACGACCGAACACCTGTACTTCGACAAGGACGACGGCTTCCGCGGTCCAGGTGAGTTTCATCACCACGTGCTGTCTGCCGTCAGCGGCAGCTGGTGGAGCGGCCCATTCGACGATCGCGGCATTCCCACCACCTGGCAGCGCGACGGCAGCCCGAACGGCTATCACGTGCTGGAGGTCAACGGCACCCAGGCCAGCGTGCGTTTCAAGGCCGCGAGCGAACCGGCCGACTATCAGATGCGCATCATGTACGACGTCCACCACGCCGGCCTGCGCCCAGATGGCCTGCGCGACTATCGCCACGGCGAGCTATTCGATGGCCGCATGGGTCTGTCCCAGGTGCCCCAGGCCGGGGTGCTGGTGAATCTGTTCGACGGCGGGCCGAAGTCCGTCGTGCGCTTCAGCGTCGCCGGCAGCGAGATGCAGACGATGAAGCACGTCGAGCGGATCGATCCGCAGACGGCAGAACTCTTTGCGCGTAATGCGAAGACCAAAAAGAGCTGGGTGAATGCGATGCCCTCGTCGCACCTGTGGGAGGCCGATCTGCCGGATGATTTGCCAACAGGCGTGCACACACTGACAGTGGAGGCAGTCGACGAGTTCGGTCGCACGCACCATGGGCACTCGATCCTTGAGATCACCGGCGACTGATCGTCCTGGTTTGTAACAGAGCCAGCAAACAGCGAGGGAAGAGCATTGAGCGAGCCGACTGACACGGGCACGACCAACACGGAGAAAACGGAACCGAAGCTCGGCGGACGCTACGCTAACTATGTGCTGGCGGTGCTGGTCATCGTCTATGTCTTCAACTTCATCGACCGGCAGATCCTGTCGATCCTTGCGGAAGATATCAAACTCGATCTTGGCGTCACGGACGCCCAGATGGGCTTTCTGTATGGCACCGTATTCGCGGTGTTCTACGCCGTGTTCGGCATCACGCTCGCCCGCTTCGCAGACGTCTGGATACGACGCAGCCTGATCGCCGTGGGCCTCGCCTTCTGGAGCGTGATGACGGCGCTGTCCGGCACGGCACGCTCGTTCGTGTCGCTGGCGGGCTATCGCATCGGCGTGGGTATCGGCGAGGCCAGCGCCTCGCCCGCCGCCTTTTCGATGCTCTCCGACTACTACCCGCCCAAGCTGCGCGCCACCGTGCTCGCGATCTACTCCTCCGGAGTGTACATCGGCGGCGGCATTGGGCTGTTTCTGGGCGGCTTCATACTAGAGACCTGGAACGGCGCCTATCCCGAGCCATCGGAGGCACCGCTCGGCCTGCGCGGCTGGCAGGCCGCGTTCATGGCGGTGGGGATTCCCGGCATCCTGATGGCCTTGTGGGTACGCACGCTGCGCGAACCGAAGCGCGGGGTGAGCGAGGGCCTGGTGGTCGAAGATCACCCCGCGCCGTTCAGCGTGCTACGCACCGAACTCGGCGCGATGATGCCCGTGTTCAATCTGGTAGGCCTGGTGCGCGCCGGCGGATCGCTGCCCTTGAACGCCATCGCCGCATTGATCATCGCTGCCGTCGCCTACGGCCTCGTCCTGTTAACCGGCAGCGTCGCCCAGTGGATCGCGATCGGCATCGGCGCCTACGTGACCTTCACCTGGGCCCAGTCCCTCGCGCGCCGCGACCCGGCGACCTTCGGCATGATCTTCAAGTCGAAGGCGATGATCTACACGATGCTCGCCTTCCCGACCATCTCCTTCGTTACCTACGGCACCGGATTCTGGACCGCACCGCTGCTGCTGCGCCTGCATGACACCGACGCCAGTACGGTCGGCATGTACATCGGATTGGGCAGCGCGGCGGGTGGCCTGTTGGGCGTCACGCTGGGCGGCTTCTTCGCCGACAAGTTCAAGCAGCGCAACCCGGCAGGTCGACTGATCATCGGCTACGTCGCCGTGTTCGGCACTGCGCCGCTCGTGCTGTGGATGGTGTACACCGACAGTTTGTATTGGGCCTTCGCACTTAACTTTCTGTATCACATACCCAGCGCTTGTTGGCCGGGCATCCCGCCGAGCACGGCGGCTGACTTGGTGATGCCGCGTATGCGGGCCGTGGCGGGCGCGTACTACATTCTGGTGAACACGTTTGTAGGGCTGGCATTGGGGCCGTATGTGATGGGGCAGCTTTCGGATGCGTTCCTGGCAGGGGGCGCAGATTCGGCGAATTCGCTGCAGATGGCGATTACCTGGTCAATGGCGATATTCGGGTTGACGCTGGTGTTCTTGACGCTTGCTTGGCGGAATTTGCCAAGGGATGAGGCAACACGTTTGGAGCGGGCGGAAGGGTTGGGTGAAGAGATACCGAGCGGAATTCGGGCTACAAACAACTAGGCGGTAGAAACCGGATCGCGAATTTCCTAGCGAATCGATCACAGTCACAACATCTATCAGATACCCAAGGATAGAAGTTCATGCGGCATACTGTCTCGAATTCCCTCTCCATGGTGATTCTCTCGGTGTGTTTGGTTGCATGGTGTAATCCGGAAAATGCAGCTGGTATCGAAACGACGGACTGTGAAGCTCTCGATGACACGCTGCGACCGCAGAATCGGGACAGAGACTTAGAACTGGAAGACGAGATCAATTCTTGGGGCGTATACGCTGATATCGAGTTCCATGTAAGAGTGGGCAGAAACTACGCATTCATAATGCCTTCGTATTGTAGCTTTTCGAAGGTTGAGGAAAGCCCAATAGAATTTGCGCGCTTTAAGGACTTTAGTGCGAAAGTTCAGCTGTACCTACAAGCCCGTTACCCGTGGCTTGAGCGTCTGCATCTATCAGCGCCCGTCTTGATTAACGCGCTTCGCCATGCAGCAACGCTTAGAGCCAGACCGAAGGATGATTGGAGCGAAATTTCCTACCGCTGTACAGACGTTAGTTGTCATTCGCTGGCGGTTAAGGATTCAATAAAGACAGGATAATCAGTTGCCGCCAAACTGTGCTATGCAATGGAGACTGTACCGCGCCTTTAGTTCGGCTGCGCCAAGCCTCAGTTCGCGGCAAAGTCCCGCTGATATCTGTGTTAGGCGGCGTTGACCGATGCTTAGCATGCCCGAGAGAGAGCATCTTCAGAACTATCTCTTCATCGCGGCCATAGCGATAATTGGCCTGTTGATCGTCCACTTTCTTGGTAGCACTCAAGAGATCTCGCTTGGGACAGCCACAATCAAAGCTAACCCGAATGGACCTCTCACTTACGTCTTGTTCTTGGCCATTCTGGCGTTTGGTACCAGCGGCGCGATCGCAGCGAAGTGGCCTGAAACAAGACGTTACTCACTAGTCATATTCTCTTTCTCGAGGTGGGTCGGATCAGCGGCAGCCCTATTGGGTCTGGGGTTTGTTCTACTATCCTTGCCTAGTTAGCTCATTACCCGCATGCATAGGAAAACCCATAGCGAGCTTTCAGCTAGCCATTTCCGACTCCTGTTTTCACCTCGCTGTGCTATGCAGCAGAGACGTCTACCCTTGCCTTCGTTTGGCTAGGCCAAGCCGTAGTCTTACCCGCCAAACGGACAATTGAAAATCAGAGTTTTCATCAGCATCACGACTCCGGTACTAATAAGCGTTCGAGGCCGCACTGATCAGAACCGCTCGGTTTTTTACCTGCGGCGTGCCGCTGATGCTTCATCAGCAACACGTGTTGAACTATCGCCGCGTGGTGTCCAATCGCCAAGGGCGGCACGCCTACCCCGGCACAACCCCCTGCTCCCGCAACCGCGCCAACTCTTCCGCCGAGTAGCCCAACTCCGCCAAAACCTCGGCCGTGTGTTCGCCGTGTAAGGGCGGCAAGTGGCGCCGGGGATCTTGCGGCGTGCCGTGAAAGCGCGCTGCCGGTCCGGCCTGCCGATACTTGCCGGCCGTTGGATGTTCGAACTCCAGCACCGCACCGTTGTGCTGCACCTGGGGGTCGTCGAACACCTCATCGAGCTCCAGCACCGGACCCGCTGGCACGTCGTTAGAGACTAACCGGTCGAGCAGATCGGCCGTCGTGAATTGACGCAGCGCGTCCTCCACCAGCGCGCCTAGCGCCTCACGATTGGCCGCGTCCGCTCGGCCTTCCACCGTGCCGAACCGGGGATCTTCCAACCACTCCGGATGATCCAGCGCCTTGAATAGGCCCTCATGTTCGTCCTGCGACGCGGCAAAATAGATGATCTGCCCGTCCTTGGTGTGCCACAGACGATAGGTTTCGTAGAGCGCGAAACCGGGTATGTCCGCACCGTCATGAAAGGTGTGACGCAGCATGCCGTCGGGCCAGAAAAAGGCCAGCGATGCATCCAGCATCGGCACTTCTATGAGTTGGCCGCCCGCCCCTCTTTCGCGCGCAAACAGCGCCGCTGTGATCGCCTGGGCCGCGGTGTAGGCGGAGGACTTGTCGGCGACGATGTTGCGCACCAGATCCCGAATGGGCAGTTCCGGGCTCTCCTGCACGCCCGTATGCCCGGACAGCCCCTGAATGATCGGGTCGTACACCCGGCGCTGGGAATAGGGCCCGGTAGGACCGAAGCCGGAGATCGAGCAATAGATGAGATTCGGGTTGCGCTTGCGCAGGTCCGCCTCGCCCAGGCCGTTGCGCTCTGCCGCGCCCGGTCGCCAGTTCTGGATGAAGACGTCGGCGTCATCGATCAGTTTGTAGATGATCTCGCGCCCTTCCTCTTGGGTCGCATCGACCACGATGCCGCGCTTGTTACGGTTGCAGTTCAGAAAGAACGAGCTCAGACCCCCGCGCTCGAGATTCGGCAGCCGCAGCACCTCGCCCGCGGGCGGCTCGATCTTGATCACGTCGGCGCCCTGATCGGCGAGCATCATGGCCGCGAGTGGCCCCGATACGACGGCCGATGCGTCGACGACCTTGATCCCCTGCAGTGGTCCTGCCATGCGTGTTTCCCCAAGCGCAATTTGATACGCAAGGATTACACAAATCGACCAGCGCGATCAGTCCTCCAGCGCGAAGATCATGGCGTACACCATGCTGAGCGGGGCGAACGCCATCAGCGCCAGCAGCAGGCCAGGCAGCGCCGGCGATCCTGGGCTGACTTCCGACAGCAGCGGCAGCTCGACCGCGAGCGCCGGCAGCGCCAGGGCGTTTGCCCAGTCGAGCGCCTGGGAGAGCAGCGCAGACACAAAAGGCAGCGCAACCAGCAGCGCCGCCGCCGTGACGAAGCCAAGCAGAAGTGTCCGGCGCCGATTCGCTCGCGCGATTGCGGTGAGCGTGGCCGCCACAAACTCGGGGCTGACGGCGCGACCTTGTTCGGCGGCACCGGCGAGGCGCAGCAAGCGGTCGGCCTCGGCCATCGTGGCCTCGATCAGATCCGCTTCGCCGGACGCGCTATGTCGCCGATCGGTCATCGCAGCACCCCAGTGTTGATTTGCCATTCAAGCCGTTCGCTCATAGCACACAGTACTCTCATCGCGTCGCCGCCGTGTCTATGGGGGCAGCGATCGGCGTAGCTGTCGCATCACCTTCGCTGGCCATGGCCTGCGCAATCGCTCGCTGGCCGCGCCGAATGTGCGACTTCACGGTACCCAACGGTTGCCCGGTCACTTTTGCGATCTCCGCCTGGCTCAGCTCCAGCGCATAGGCCATGTACAGCAGTTCCCGCTGTTCCGCCGTGCAAGGCGCAAGCAAGGCGTCCAGCGTCGGCGTGTCACCCTGTGAGGGTTCCACGTCGCCAAGCTCAACGCTCACCCGCTCCGCCTCGAGATAGCGCCGCTCCACCTGCCCGCGTCGCTTCCGGGCGAGGAACAACCGATAGGCGATCCGCGCAAGCCAGGCGCCGAAGCGCTCATCGCCGCGGAGCTGCACCAGGCGCTGCCAGGCATCGACAAACGCCTGCTGGGCGAGGTCTTCGGCCTGGCTGCGATCGCCCGACAGTCGCGTCATGAGCCCAATCAGCCGAGCATGATGACGTTCGACCAGCCGTGCGAAGGCGGAGGCGTCACCAGCCCGGGCGGCGGCCACCAACGTGATATCACGCTCCGCCGCACCGTCTTGATCGGTTGCCGCCCCCAACGTCTGATCGCCACCGTCTACCGCGATGGATCAGGCAGCATCTAGCGCCGGTCGGCGCCGCCACCACAGAAACAGATAGGCCGCCCCAATCAGAGCGGGAAAGGCGCTGATGCCGAGCAGCGGCGGTATCGCATCCTGCTCGCCCAGAACCAGCGCAAAGATGACGATCGCGATACTCACCCCGACGCTGACGACGCCACGGCGCAGGTCGGCATCCGGGGGATTCAGACTTTCCATCAGTGATTCCAGCAGTTCCGGGCTGGCCGCGTCGCCACGCGAAAGCACCTCGCGCAGCGTCATCTGCAATTCCTGCCGGGCTTTGAAACGCAGGTAGGCCGTCGCTACCAGTACCACACCGAGCACCAAAAACATCACAATCGGTACCCAGACGCCATCTACATCGCTCATGTCGACTCCTGTTTTGTGGTTCGTACCGGGTATAGATGCGCCAGTCCCGCAATCGGATGCAGCCCGTCCGAAATTTTCCCCGCCGGCTCACGTTGACTTTAACAACACGACTGGCAGGGTGAGCCACCACGTTAGAACCGGCCGAGCACGATGCGTACGTGGCAGATCAACACACTGGGCGACCCGTGGGAGGTGCTTGAGGCTGCGGATCTTGCGCCGCCCCAGCCCGGCCCGGGTCAGGTACGCGTTCGCGTTGCGGCCACGGATCTGAACTTCGCCGACATTCTGCAGTGCCAGGGGCGCTATCAGGTCAAGCTGGATCCGCCGTTTACGCCCGGCATGACCAGCGCCGGCGTCGTCACCGCGGTGGGTCCTAACGCCGCTTTCGCCGTCGGCGATCGTCTGGTCGGCCCCACGGTCAACGGATCTGGCGGCTACGCGGAAGAGGCGCTGCTGATCGGCGAGTTGGCACAGCCCGTGCCCGCCGACATCACGCTGGAACAGGCCGCCGCCGGCTATGTAACCCACGGCACCGCGTGGTTCGCACTGCACCTGCGCGGACGACTGGCGCCGGGTGAGACCGTGCTCGTCCTGGCCGGCGCCGGGGGCGTCGGTGCCGCCGCAATTCAGCTCGCCAAAGCCCACGGCTGTTGGGTCGCGGCCGCCGCGGGTGGACCCGAGAAAACCGCCGTCTGCAAAGATCTGGGCGCCGATCTGGTCATCGACTACAACAGCGAGGATCTGTACGAGCGCGTGATGGCCGCCACCGACAAGCGCGGCGTCGACGTGGTCTACGACCCGGTCGGCGGCGACTTCTTCAACGTCGCCCGCCGACTGGTGGCCTGGGAGGGCCGCCTGCTGGTGATCGGCTTCGCCAGCGGCGATATTCCCCAGGCACCCATGAATCACACGCTGGTGAAGAACTACGACATCGTCGGCGTGCACATGGGCGGCTATCGCGGTCGCAACAACGAGCCGCTGGAGCGCTGCTACGCGCAGCTCTTCGAGTGGATGGCGGCCGATCGCTTTGAGCCGCTGGTGTCATCGAAAATCGGCTTCGCTGAGCTACCTAACGGGCTGCTGGCGCTGTCCCAGCGCGGCACCACCGGTCGCGTGCTATTCCATCCGCAGCGCTGACACACAAACGTACAAGCGAACAATGAACCAGTAGACTGAATCGCGGTTCACAGCGCTGCATCCTGTATCTTTCGCTGCCGACAAACCCAAACCACGAGACCTGCCCAACAGATGCCCATCAGAATGGTCGCCCTCGATATCGATGGCACGCTCCTGTCCCCCAGCGCCGCACACACCGACCTGCCCAGCCCCGAGATCGTCGCCGCCGTGGCGGCGCTGCAGAGTGCGGGCGTCATCGTCGTGCTCGCGACCGGTCGCATGTATCCGGGCACCGCTCCGGTGGCGCGGCACCTCAACATCAGCGAACCGCTGGTGTGCCAGCAGGGTGCGGCCGTGCACAACCTCGACGGCACGCTGCGCGAGCGCCACCCGTTACCCATAGAGGTCGCGGCCGAGCTGGTCGACTACGCGGCCGAACACCGTCTCGATTACGCCTGGTTCAACAGCGAACGCTACCTGGTGACCCGAGAGTCGCCCGAGACCAGCTACTTCACGGCCGTCTCGGGAGTCACCGCCGAGGTTCATCCCGCGCCACAGAACACCGAGGTGGCGCCCATGGGTTTCGATCTGATCGCCAGCCCCGAACGTTCGCGGGAGATCTTCGCGGAACTCAGCGCGCGCTACGCCGGGCGGGTCAACCTGTTGGGGTTCAACACCGTTACGGCTGTCCATTCGCTGGAGTCCAGCAAGGCGAAGGCACTGGCGCGCATCGCGACAAGCCGCGGCATCGCGGCCGGCGAAGTGCTGGCGATCGGCGACAGCATCAACGACGTGTCGATGTTGCGCTGGGCAGGCATCGGTGCGGCCCCCTCGCACTGTGACGACAACGCTAGAGATGCGGCGGACGAACTGCTTGCGGAACCGGGCGTTGCCGGGGTTGCGGCGCGGCTGCGGATGGCAGCGGCGGCCGCGTAACCGGTCTTACTCTCTTGTTGAAAAGCGATTCTGAGAATCGCTTTTCACCCGCCAGCCATCCGTGAGACCGCTTACAGCGAGGATCGCCGTGCCCGTCTTACGAACCAACCCGGACAGTTGCCAGGGCGTTAGAGCCCGTGCCATTGTTTGTTGCTGGAATCTGGTCCGATAGCCTGACGCTGACCACCGTAACTTTTGGCATTGGGTTTTTCGCGCGCCAGATGACCTTTGGATCGAGTCTAGCTGTTGTTCAACAATCAGTAACACCCGATACGCGCGCGCAAGCCTCCGCTTACTTGCTTTTTGTGCCAACTTTATTGGAGTGGGCCTAGGTTCGTTATTTGCCCCCTGACGTCGTTCACGCCACCCTTTCAGCTTCGAATTTCTCCGACGCGGCTTGGTGTCACCCAACGTCCGATGATCGCTGCAGGGCGCAATTCGCCCAAACCATTGTCATAAACCACTGCGAGCCCCTGTGAGACTTCATATCGCCTGGTCACTGCCCGACGTTCTTCGTGCTTTCAACTCGCAAGCGAGCGTGGCCGAGTCGAAGCTGACTGCATACACGAACCTGGGCATCGGACACTGCGAAGACGAGTGGAGGACCTGCGATCGAGCATCACCGAAGCGGCCGAGGCGCTCTACAGCGAATAGTCTGGCTGCGCGGCGTTGGTTTAACGCACGACGCGAGGCGTGAGCATCATGACTAGCTCTTTCTTCACCACGGCGCTGTAGGAACCGCCGGCAAGGCGCCGTAGCACACCCAGCCGCCGGGTGCCAGGCAGACCGCGTTCGGCATAGCTGCGCTGCGTTTGGATCAGACCGCCGACAACGACAGACGCGCCGCTGCGTGCACGCACAAGCGAAGTCACTTGGGTGACGTCCAGATTGGGTGCGGAGGACTGCACGCGACCGTTACCGTCCTGCACCGTTGTGACGCTGGAGACGCGGGTCACCACGGGAGATACATCCATCATCACGTCGTCCGCCTCGGATATCTGCGGGGTGATGGCCAGCACCACACCCTCGGTGACGACCTGCGGCACGTCGGTCGCCGTCGTTATGGACCCCGCGGAGGTAGAGTCGATCGACTGCTCGCGGCGAAAAAATGTGCGGTCCGTGCCCACCTTTATTAGCGCCGTCTGATTATTCATCGTCCGGACGTGGGGCTGTGAAACCAGTTCTACTTCGCCCTGCTGGGACAGCGCCGCAACCAGCGCGGACACGTCACGGTCACCGCCGACGTCTCGGTAGCTCAGGTTGAGCACTGGGGGCCGACTCTGCAGGCCACCGATCGGACTATCGAGCACGCCCGACACCGACGCCGAGACAGCATCTGATGTATCCAAAACGTTCGCGATGCGCCCCCAATCCACGCCGACCGCGGTGCTGTCGTCGAGCGTAACCTCAAAGATCTTCACGCTGATTTCGACCTGTCGCCGAATCGCTTGCTGCACCTGCGCGAGATAGCCTTCGATGTCTTTGACGCGCGGATAGCTGTCGCGCACCAGCACGCTGCCTGCCAGCCGATTCACGATCAGGGTGCCGGATTCTGACACCAGCGCTCCGAGCTGCTTCTCGAGCTCATTCCAGAAATCGACGCGGTCGGCCTGGTTGATCGATACCTGACCAGACTCTGAGGCGCCGCCCGAAGACCCCGCAGACGACGTCTCGCCCGAGCTCACCGTAGCGACCGTTCGGCTTTGCCCTTCTCGAATGAGTCGTGGGTAATCAACAGTGAACTGTCGCGTCACCGTAGCCTTGACGTGAATGACACCATCAATCTCTTCCCAGTAATAGCCGCTCCGAGTGAGCATCAGCGTCAACACCTGATTCAGCCCGAGGTCCTGAAAGTCGACCGTCGTGTTGCCTACTACCGCCTCTTCGACGACGAAGTTAATCCCGTAGGCCTTGCCAAACTGACGCAACGCTTCCGTGATCGAAAGATCATTGACCACAAAACTGAAGCGATCATCGGAGATTTGCGTTGATGTTTCCTGAGGCTCGCTCAAATCGGTTGTCGACTCCGGCGTCGAGCTTTGCTTGATCACAGCCGGCACGGCCTCAATATCGCTCGACACGGGATAGGGCGGCAGCGTGGTCGCGACCGGCTCGTGCGCACAACCAGATACGCAGACAGCGACACAGATGGCGTGGAGGATCCAGGGGCTGCCGCAACGAAGACGCATGAAACGCGTGATGCTATCACTCATCGAACACCACTCCCGCTGCAGAGATCGAGGCGATACGACGCCCATCCAGTTCCTGACCAACGGTGTACAGTCCGCTGTTGACGACGACCCAGCGGGCGTCGTTGCTGACGAAGATCGCGTCCGGAGTCACTTCCTTGCGCGCGACCGAAACGCCGACGCCGATCGCGAGGTCGTTGTCGATGGGCTGCGCGGCAAGCGCCTGACCGGGGGCGAAAGGATCTCGGGGCAGTTCATGCGGCCACTCGTAGCGTCGCACTGCGGTAGAAGTCGCGCCGACGCTCCAACCAGGATCCGGCAACGACCCCGGCGCAGGCGTCGCGCCGCCGGGCGGCACAGCGTCACCCTCCAGCCCCAGCGGTGGCGGCACGTCGGCCTGAGCGAGATCAGGCTCCGACAACTGGTCGTAGATCCGCAGGCCAAGAAACCCCATGGCCAGTACGAAACCGCCGGCTACTGCAGCCTTGTTGTCAAGCAGTCGACCTGCCGTGCTCATGTGCTAACCTCTACGCGAGCGAGCAGCGCATCCGACAGCAGCTGCAGCCGCAGGTCAAAGGCCGCGCGAAACGCTCGCGATCCGTCTCCGAACACGGTCGCTGAACGCACTTCAAACTCGACGGGATCCTTCGACATCGCATGCAGCAGACCAATCATGCGGCCGTAAAAGGCCGCATCGTCCGATTCGCGCGCTGACAGCTCCATGCGTACCAATTTGTACACTTCTTCGATCTGGCCTTTTTCGCTCGCATCGGTCAGATACAGAACAGTTTCCAGTCCAAGCTGGTCGCCGAGCCGTTGGTACTTCGACAGCCACTGGCTCAGTTCCAATACCGTGTCGAGATGCCGCTCGTCTTCCGCCTGGCGGTAGATTTCCCGCAGATGCGGATCGAATTGGCTCAGTTCTTCGCTAATCTCAGCGAGATCAAATTGCACGCTGACAAGCTCATTCTCCGCTTCGACGTAGTCACTGAGGAAGTGCAGCTGAAAGAACACAGACCAGCCCATAGCCAGTAGAGCGGCGGCGCACAGCACCGTCGACACAACCGTGCGCCGAGCGCTGCCGAACAACCACTTGCCGAGACTGTCCAGCAAACGCGTCGCAGGAGACCCCAGTACCTCGGTCGCTTCTGTCTCTGTAGCCATCTGCACGCTCTGTAGCGACTCGTTGACCTTCTCTTCATCAAACTCGAGCTCTAAATCGCTTTCTTCTATCTCCACGATACGGCACTCCCGGCAATGGCGAAGCGAATCGACTGATCAGAGCGAAAAGCCGCGTTTTCCATGCTCTGCATCCACGCAGCCTGCCAGTCCGATTCCATCGCGATTCGCCACGGCGGCGCCTTGAGCCACGCCTGCAGCTCATCTATCACCAGCACCACGTCGCCCCCAAGATCGTCGCTACTACCGGAGAGTCGGATCGTCCAGCTCTCCGCTTCTCTCAGCATAGATATTTCCTGCAACGTGAGGCTGCGATCGACGGCCGATGGCAGGCTAGCGAGCAGAGCAAATGACAGGGGCGCCGGGCGTGTCACCGCGGTCACGCTTGCGTTCATTCGCCGGATGGTTTCAAGCTCACGATGCGCCTCACTGAGCCTGTCGTGCGCGGCGTGCGTTTCCTGCAACAACTCTTTCAGTTCGTCATGTTGACGAATGACCTGCACCTCAATGTAGCTGACGATCGCCGCCGAGCTCGCAACAATTGCAACGGCCGCGATCGACGCATAGCGTTTGATCTTGACTCTGCGCTTCGCGGAGACCAGCTTCGGCCCACCCAGAGCGCGTAGTCCCCTCGAGCGGGCGGACTGCTCAAAGTCATCAAGCCAGGCGGATAGATCGGGCGGAGGCCCGCCATCCAGCGTGCGTACTCCAAGTTCCTGCGATAACCGGGCGACGAAACTATCGGTCATACCACCGAAGACGATAACGTTCGAAGCGTTTACTTCTTCGCGTTCTGAAAGGTAAAGCAGGGTGCGCTGTATGTCGGTGGATAGCCGATCGGCGTCATCACTAATGAGGCCGTAGTTCAGAGTTCGTATAAAGGAAATGTGATTTTCGCTGTCTGCGGTGATCAAAAGCGTCCGCAGGGGAAATCGAATGACGGACAGGGAGATGCCGCGGTCGCGAGCCACGTCAATCCTGTTCAGACGCAATCCGAACACTTCGGCAAGCGGAGCCGCCGCCATCAGTCTGAGGCCGAACAGGCCGCAGATTCTGTCGATGTCCAGCAACAGCGAGCTCGGCGCAACGTGTATGAGCAACGAGTCTTGCCCCGCATCGGTTGCGTAAACTCTCGCGCTCCAGGCCATATCCGGACTACCGTAGACGCGCTCCGCAAGCCGTCCCGAGTATCGCTTCAGGTCTTGCGGGCGCATGTGCGGGATCGCCGTAGACACGTAGCGCATCGAGTCATGAGCGATAAAGAAAAAGACCTTCGCGCCCTTGACGAGACCGATCGAAGCCTGCGACTCCACAAACGCCGCGGTCAGATCGCTGAGGCTCTCGACCTCGTGGGCAGCGGTGTACTCCGCAGCGCGCTCGGCACCCTTCATTCGAGCGATCTGCAGCTTGCCGAACAGCCACGTGACGAGGTAGTGCATCTTCATCCGTCGCTCAACCAGATCGCACCGCCGCCGTAGTCTCGATAGGAGAAGGAGGCGCTGCGGTTGAGGAGCACGGTCTGTTGCGCCAGCCGCGACGGCAGCGGACTGTGCAGCGACACGCGGCTACCCTGCAAGACGTGCAGATCCAGCGCCGTGATACCGGGCGGTGCGGCGGCGTCTAGAGCGCGATCGGACGCACTCTCGATCTGCACATTGGGAACTTGAGCGGTCGCGTTAACGAGCACCAGTCGCAGGAAGGCATCATTAAGATTCACCCTCTCTACCAGCGTGCTGTCTGACTCTGCGAACAGCGCCGAGTCTCGTGAGGCCCAGATGTCGTCAAACTGACTCGCACTGATCGCGCCCAGCGGAACATCAGATGTCAGGCTCGATAGGATCATCAGCCGCGGCGCGTTTGGGGCACTGGACAATCCACTAACCTGCTGCCAGTTCCCGGTAAAAATCACCGTGCTGTCAAAGAAGTTCGGATGGTAGATCAGGAGGCGATCGTGACCACGCGCGTTTCGCGCGATGGCGCCCGGATCAGCGCTGAGAAACGCACCGAGCGCCGCCGACCAGGCGGCGACGTCGCCGTCGGGCAGCCCTTGCTGTCGAAACGCATAGGTCCGCAACGCCTTGCCGATACGCTGCAGGTCCGCCCGCTCCGCCTCATAGTAAGCCTCATCGATTCGGCGGACCACGTTGGGCGCAAGCGCGCCCGCCAACAGCGCGATGATCGTCAGCACGCCGATGAGTTCGAGCAGCGTGAATCCTGGAGTGCGAGCACGCACCTAGAAGCCCCCCATCAAGGACAGCATCGGCATGAATATCGAAGCGGCTACGAAGCCGACAATCGTCAACGCAAACAGCGTGAGCAGCGGTTCCAGCAGCGACAGCATCTGCTTGGTCTTGCGGGGAATGCTCTCATCGAAGCGTTTCGCGATCTGATTCAGGCACTCATCCAGGCGTCCGGACTCTTCACCGACCAGAATCAGACGCAGCACGCTCGGGGAAAACAGATCCGAAACCGCCAGCACTTCCGACATCCGGTGTCCCGATCTCACGGCATCTTCCGCGGATCCAATGATGCGGCGATAGGCCTCGCTTGGGAGCACGTCGGCAACCAGTCGCAGCGCATCCAGAACAGGCAGGCCGGCTCGCAGCATGATGCCCAGGCTGTGGGCCATGCGGGCCTGATTGTTCATCTTCACCAGACCGCCAATGACCGGGACCCTGAGCACGATCGACTCTACGAATTGCCGAAACTCACCCACCCGCCGATAGAGCTCGCGAGCACCGATGAGCAGCAGCGCCAACGCTACCAACACCAGCCACCAATATTTTTGGAAAAACTCACCCAGCGCTAGTACGATACGGGTCGGGAGCGGCAGCGTGAGATGCAGACCATCGAAGACCGAAGCAAACTGCGGCACCACGATCGTCAGCAGCACGACCACGAGTCCAGCGATCGCGACCAGCACGAAAATGGGATAGGTCAGCGCCGAGCGAATGTCCCTGCCAACGCGGGCTCGCCATTCGAGATGCTGCGCGATTTCCTGACAGGCTTCCGCAAGCTGGCCGCTGGCGGAGCCTACGCGGACAATGCTAGTGATTTCTTTGCCAAAGAACGGCATCCCGTCCATGGCGTCCTCGAGAGGGCGGCCCGCCTCCACCGCTTCCCGAAGTTCTTTGATCAGCTGAGCATCCTGCGAGTTGTTGGCCTCCAGCTCGAGCACTCGCAGTGACTCCACCAGATCAATGCCAGCGTCGAGCAGCGTGGCAAGCTCGGTAAACAGCTCCTGGACGAAATCCTTCGACATGCGGCCTTCAGCGCGGCGACGCGTCTCCGCAGTGCCAATCTGCAATACGTAGAGGTCTTCTCGCTCGAGCGCTTTATCAGCTGCCGCCTCGCTGGCGGCCTCTAGCCTGCCACGAACGGGTGAACCGTCGAATCGCATAGCGGTATAGGCATACACAGGCATACGGCTACCCCAGAACCCTGAGGACCTCCGCCACGTCGGTCAGACCGTCGGCCGCCTTCTGCAGCCCGTCGGTACGCATGGTCGTCATCCCAAGCCGCAGCGCCTGCGCCTCCAGATCGCTCTCAGGAACGCCGGCTAACAGCGCATCATGCATTTCGTCGCATATGTGCAGCACCTCGAATATCGGCAATCGGCCTCGATAACCCGTATCACCACACCGCTCGCAGGTGCCAGAGCGCCAGTGATGATCGCCGCTCAGATGATCGTCACCCAACAGGGGGTCGGGCCCACAGGCCCGCGTCTTGCAACGACCGCAAAGCCGGCGCACCAGGCGCTGCCCAACGATACATACCAGCGCAGAAGGCAGCAGGTACCGATCAACGCCCATGTCTTGCAGCCGCGCGATAGCACCCGAAGCTGAATTGGTGTGCAGCGTCGAGAAGACCAGATGACCGGTAAGCGCCGTTCTCACGGCGAGCTCGGCGGTCGTCTGATCCCGAATCTCTCCGACAAGCAGCACGTCTGGATCCTGGCGCAGCAGCGACCGCAGTCCGGCAGGAAAGTCCATGCCGATGTCGGTATTGATCTGGCACTGACGAATCGCCTCGACGTCGTACTCGATGGGGTCTTCCAGCGTGAACACGCTGCGGCTGGCATGATCGATCGCGTCTAAAGCCGCATAGAGCGTCGTCGTCTTGCCGCTGCCTGTCGGTCCGGTTACCAGTATCATTCCATGGCTGTTGGCGATCGCAGCATCGAACGTTCGAAAGTCACGATCGCTCAAACCAACCTCGTCGATCGACACTTTCGCCGAGCCGGAATCGAGGACTCGCAGGACAACGCTCTCACCGTGTGATGTCGGCAGGGTTGAGACGCGCAGATCGACCTCGCGCTCCGACGCTTCGAACCTGATGCGACCATCCTGCGGCACGCGCCGTTCCGTAACGTCCAGTCCGGCCATCACCTTTACCCGCGCGACGACAGACGCCTGCAGCGAGGACGGCATCTGGATGAGCTCGCAAAGGACGCCATCGATGCGGAGGCGCACCCTGAGGGTTTGACTCTCCGGATGAAAGTGTATGTCCGATGCGCGCTTCTCTATGGAGTCGATGAGGATCTGCTCGACGAGTTCTATGATCGGCGAGGCGCCTTCCGAATCAGAATCGGCCTGGCGACCGTGCAGCGCCTGATCCAACAGGTGGACCAGATCCTTCCGCTCCTGATATAGCCGTCGTATGGCGCCCCGGACCTGGGCTGAGAACGCGGCCACGGCGCGCACCTGGTGATTGGTCGCCCGTTCGAGTTCATCGATCGCAAACAGATCCGTGCAGTTCGCGAATGCGGCGGTGAGGACGCCGCCCTCGATTTCGAGTGGGACGGCACCAAGGCGGTCGGCAAGGTCAGCATCGACCAGATCTAGCACTGGTCTGGCCGGCGTTCGTTCCCTCAGATCGACCAGTACGGTATCGCTGACCTCCGCCTGTACGGCGACAAGCACCTCATCGGTAAGCACGCCCAACTCGGCGAGCGCGTCTTTGAGAGTGCCACCGTGGCGCCCTCTATGACGTTCCGCCAGATCGAGATCGGTCTCTGACAACAAACCTCGCTCGATCAGCACCGATCCAAACGCGAGCGCAGACATCGGCAGGAGGCACCGTCAGACCCTGGCCAGACAGATCACGAGGACCGAAGCGTGATTGCCCCGGAAGCGCTTTACGCGTCCGGCCGTCTTCCAGCTATCCGTGCCGGCGTCCTTGTCGAAGATGTCGCTGATTTTCTCCGCGACAGAATCATCGATCTGATCGACGCGATAGACCATGAACTTGCCGTCCTGGGTGCCGTTGCCGTCGAGATCGCAGGCGTAATCCGTAGACGCCGTCACCATCACATCCTGATAGGCGGTAGATGTGAAAGGGTGCTCCAGCTCTTGTTCCAGATAGGGTCCCTTCCAACCCGGAATGCTCTGGTTGTTGTTGCCAATGTTGACCATTAGCTGGTGGTAACGATCCTGAGCGTGGTTAGGAATATGGCGAGGCCATGTGCCCGTATCCTTGTAAAAACGAGCGACATTGCTGCGCAGATCGTTCGCCTGCGCGACCAGCGCTGAAACGCGGCTGTCTTCTATGGCCTCGAAGATACGGGGCGTCGCCATGGCGCCCAGTACGGCGATGACGGCCATGACCCCAATGAGTTCGAGTAACGTAAAACCGCGGTTCAGGCTCTTCATAGTCGGACGATCTTGTCTTGTTGCACTATTAACGCTAGTCGTGCCCGACGGAGTTGCAATTGCGTATTTCGGCATACGTCGACCGGATCACAGCCCATGGGATAACTACAGCGGGAGATAGAACGCCTGGATCGACAGCTGGCCAACGAACTGAAGGCTACCGAAGCCTACAACTGGCACTGTTGGGCAGCTTCAAAGGCGTCGGACCCAATACACGCGCCTGGCTGATCGCAGGACTGCCTGAGCTTGGGCATTACAATCGGCACCAAATCGCTGCGCTGGTAGGCGTCGCTCCGATAACGCGCGAATCAGGTCAATTCAAAGGCCGACGACGTATCTACGGGGGACGATCAGATCTACGAACAGCCCTTTACATGGCACCGCTGTCAGCTGTCCGATACGGCCTGCGCCTCAAGTCGTTCTACGACAGGCTGCTTGCTGCAGGTAAACCCAAGAAGGTTGCGTTGGTGGCAGCCATGCGAAAACTACTCACCATAACCAACGCTATCTTCCGCTCTGGTGAAACATATGTGTCTGAATCGGCAGCTTGAACTCACCGATAAGAAACACAGTTGTTGCTAGGCCGCTTCGCGCGCGGCCGCCAGTTCCGCGCGCATTGCCGCGTGACGCTCGGCGGTGATTGGATAGCTCCAGATCAGCGCACAGGCGCCCAGATAGAACACCGAAGGCGCGAGCGCGAACAGAAACCGCAGCCCGAATAGCTGGTCCGCATCGTTCGACCCCGTGGGCGACGAATCGAAGCCGAACCAACTCAGGCCCATCAGCGCAAGCCACGCGCCCAACGACGCCGCCAGCTTGGCCGTAAAGGACCAGGTCGAGAAGAACAGACCCGCCCGGTTCTCACCGCTCTTCAACGTGTCCAGATCGATCACGTCCGCCTTCATGGAGTTCGGTAGCGCGGCAAACCCGCCGGCCGCAAAGCCCGTCGTAATCGTGATAGGCAACATCCACCAGAAATCCCCAGGTCCAAGCAGCAGATAAAACGGATGCGCAATCGCAATCAGTCCGAAGCTGCCGACGTAGGCGCGGTGCTTGCCGATCTTGCGGCTCAGCCACACCCAGAAAGGCACGGCAGACACGTTCGTCAGATAGAAGAACGTCAGCATGAAGATCGCCTTCTCTTCCGCGCCCAGCACAAAGGTGATGAAGAACAGGTACAAGGGCGTCGTCATCGATAGCGCCGTCGATGCAACGCCGAACGCCAGGATGAGCTGCAGGAACGGCCGGTTCTCACCCATCAGTTTCAAACCACGCCAGAACGGCGTCTGCTGCTCGCTGACCTCACCCGTTTCCGGCACCTTCCAGACCGTGAGGAATACGCATATGGGCATCAAAATCAGCATCGTGACGCCGACAATGGTCAACACTGCCTCGCTGCCGCCGAGACCAAACGCGACCAGCGCGATCGCCGGCACGAGCTGTGCGATCAGACTGCCGATGGCGCCCATCATCGAGCGAAAGCCGGTGATGCGCGAACGCTCGTTGTAGTCGGGCGACAGCTCCGCCGCCCAGGCGTAGTACGGGATCAGCATCATGGTCGTGGCGATCGACAGCGTGACCATCCAGCCGAAAAGGTGAGCTGCCCCCGCACCCTCCGGTGGCAAGAACAGCATGTAGATGCTCAGCATCATCAACGGCGTCGCGGCCACCAGCCAGGGTTTGCGCCGTCCCCAGCGGGTCTGTGTTCGATCGCACAGGATCCCCGCCAGCGGATCGGTCAGGACATCCAGAATTCGTACCGCAAGAATCACATTGGCGGCAAAGGCTAAGTTGACGCCCAGATCGGAGGTATAGAACTTCGGAATGAAGACGAGGACCGGAAACAGCGACAGGCTGATGGGCAACTCGGACAGGCCGTAATAGGCAACGGTCGAGCGCGGCAATGGGGCCGTGGCCGCGGGGGCGCTGGCGTTCGGGCGCTCTTGCGCACCGGTGCTGTCGGTCTCAGCCAAAGAACGTCTCCCCTGCTCTCGGTGGTCGCACAGCCCACGACCGCCTGGGCACGGCATTGGCGGACTGCGTTCGCACACAGTAACCTAGATTCAGGATTGGCGTTTGGCGCAAGCAGCGGGGGAACCGGGTTATGACAGCAGCCACACCAGCGCTCGATCACGAGGCCATCGTCATCGGGGCCGGCATGTGCGGCGTCTACATGCTGCACAAGCTGCGTGAACAGGGCATCGACGCTATAGCGCTGGAGGCCGGCGACGGTCCGGGTGGCACCTGGTACTGGAATCGCTATCCCGGCGCCCGCTTCGACTCCGAAAGCTACAGCTACGGATTCTCCTTCTCCCAGGACCTGCTCGACAAGTGGAACTGGTCCGAACACTTCGCCGCCCAACCGGAAACCCGCCGCTATGTGAATTTTGTGATCGACGAACTGAAGCTGCGCCATCATCTGCGCTGCGGCACGCGCATCCAAGCGCTCGACTACGACGACGCAAGCGATACCTGGACCCTGACCGCCGACAACGGCGACACCCTGCGCAGCCGCTTCGTATTCAGCGCTATAGGCATGCTGTCGGCCACCACCATGCCGCGCATCGAAGGCGTCAACGACTACGCGGGCCCTTCGTTTCACACCTACCACTGGCCCGACGACATCGATCTAACGGGCAAACGTGTCGCCGTCATCGGAACCGGTGCCACCGGCGTACAGGTGATCGGTGCCATCGCGCCGCAGGTGGGACACCTGTCCGTCTATCAGCGCCGACCCAACTGGTGCGCCCCGCTGCGCAACGCACCGCTCGGCGGCGAGGAACTGCGCGCCATCAAGGCGCGCTATGACGAAATCTTCGCCCAGTGCGCGGCGACGCCTGGCGGCTTTCTGCACGGCCCGGACCGGCGCGACTTCAACAGCCTGAGTCGCGCCCAGCGCGAGGCGTTCTGGGAAGAGCTCTATCAGGCGCGCGGTTTCGCGAAGTGGCTGGGTAACTTTCGCGACGTGTTCATGAGCCGCGAGGCCAACGCCGAGTATTCGGCCTTCATGGCCGACAAGATTCGCGCGCGGATCGACGACCCCAAAGTGGCCGAGAAGCTGATCCCACAGGATCACGCCTTCGGCGCGCGCCGTGTACCGATGGAAACCAACTACTACGAGGCCTATAACCAGGACAACGTCGACCTCATCGACATCAACGACACGCCGATCAAACGCGTCACCAAAACCGGCATCGAAACCAGCGACGGCGAGCGCACCTTTGATGTGATTGTGTTCGCCACCGGCTTCGATGCCATCACCGGCAGCTACGATCGCATGCAGATCACCGGCCGCAACGGCCAGACCCTGCGCAGCAAATGGCTAGACGGTCCAAGCACCTACCTGGGCGTGAGCACGCGCAACTTCCCGAACCTGTTTATTCTCGCCGGCCCCCAATCGAGTTCGGTGTCAGCCAACTTTCCACGCGGCATCGAAACGGCGGTGGAATGGGCGAGCGATCTGATGGCCTACCTGCGGCAACACAAAATCCGCCGCATCGAACCGACTCAACAGGCCGAGGACGACTGGGTGGAACACGTCGCCAGCTTCTATCACGACAGCATGATCGGCGAGACGCGCTCCTGGTTTACGGGGTACAACTCCAACGTCGACGGTCACGGCATGCAGGACCATACGCGGCATTTGATTTACTTCGGTGGCGCGCCACAGTATCGCGAGCGCATCAGCCAGATCGCGGCCAACGGTTACGAGGGTTTCGAGTTATCCAGCAAGTGACCGGCACAGAGATTAAGCGTACAGGGAGGTACTAGTGAGCGATGACGATTGGTATCGCAGTTCCATATGGAACGAAGATATTGAGAAGCGATTCCTCGAAAAATTGGCCGGCGCAAGATCTCAGCGACACCACTACCTTGCCGTACAAGCTAACGCGATTTCCAAATCAAACCCCAACGTTGCCATGCGGCTGCTTGACATGGAATCGCCCGACTGGAACGTCGGACTCAGAGCCAGCATCATGCTGGAAGCTGGAAGATATTCTGAAGCCATACGCTACTTTCATGAGGCGCTGATCGAAAGTACGAAACACCCTAACACTGTTGAAAACACAGCTTTCATCTTCGCTCTTGCAGTCATCGAACACCAAATCACTTCAGAATTCGCAAACGCCAATGAAGCCCTCGACCAGTGCAAAGAAGACCTGCGTTGGCCCCTTGAAAAATTCCAGTGGTACGCAGCGAAGGCGCGCCTTCTGAACTGCGCAACACATGCCACACACGCTCTGGATTTATCAGAGGTAAGGAAAAGCGGATTCGTTAAACACCCAGGGCTAGGATTGGTAGGCAGCGACCAAGCAAAGACCATCGACAAACTCAAATGTATCGTAGCGAATCCCAGCAGAGCTTCGGATATTGAAAATCAACTAAAACGGTGGAAAGGGAAAGCTCAAATACCTGCCAAAGTCCATCCTAGGCGGCGACTGGAACGACAAAGAGCCATCGCCAATAGAGTAGCAGCGGCCAAGCCGGCTATAGCTGAGTTGAGAAAAATCGGGTTAGCCGTTGATAACATCGCGCAGCTTGCCGATGCAAAATCGGTCCCCGCAGAAGCCATATCGATACTCTTACGCCACTTCGACAAAGAACCTATCCAGAAAGAGATTTTGCGGGTGCTTGAGTGTGTACAACCAAACACAGAAGTTACCCGCTGCCTGCTTGATCGCTACACCGAGGAACCTCGTGGGAGCGGTCTCAAAACCCTGCTATCAGCCTTTCTGCACGACTTCGCACACCCGGCGTTCGCCGATGCAATTACCGCTATCGCATCCAACCCAAGCCACGGCGAATCGAGAATTCGTCTTGCTTGCAGCCTCACCCGAATGCTGAACGAGGATGACGCATACAAGATCCTAAGACCGTTTATTCTATCTGATCAGATGCCATGGGATTGGGAAAACGATATCTCTCCCATTGCAGCAACAGTAATCGAAGCACTGGGCAACGCTAGACTCGTGAAAGCGCGCGATGATATCGCCCCTTGGGTGGATCATGACGACAGCTATACCAGGGACAAAGCGAAACGCGCTGTTGGAAAAATCGATACAGCGATCCGCCGGCTGGCGAAGAAAAACACCTAACTGTCAGCTTATTAGCAATCGCAACATGCGTTATCGAGGCAGCGACCGCCGCCAACGATGCCCAGCACCGTACGTCGTTGCGATCGCCCAGCCGAGCCATTCCCAGTCCACCTCGGCCCGGCGTTGCAACAGAGCATCAAAGTCGAGCTGATCCTTCTGCCGAACGTTCTTCGCCTTGTAGTAAAGCTGCACATGGGGCGCCAGATAGGAAATCCCAGCGTCGGTGACTCGCGTTATCGAATCGAGCGGCAGGGACACTCGCTCATCGCGTCGCGACACCCAGCGACCCTGCGTTGATTCATCCAGCATGATCTGCAGCCGCCAGTCGTCGGTTGCGGATGCGCGACACCAGACGTCGTGAACGCCAGGCGCCAAGGTGTCGTCCGCCAGCCAGCGGCGCAGCGTACCCGGCGGGTCCGCAGCCCAAAACTCCCAAGGCTCTAGCTGTGTTCGCAGCACGCGCTGGTCTACACGCAGAATCAGCACGTCGGTGTCCGCGTGTGCGCGGGTTGAAGCACCAACGGCCAAGTCGATGGCGAGGCCGCCGGCGATCCACCAGGGAAAAGAGGCATCCTCAAACAGCGCCGCAACGCGCTCGACGGACAGCGGTCGCCAGGGCTTATCGATCTCGCGCGTCAATGGCGCGTCTTCGCGATCGGCTTAGCCGGTGAAGCGATCCCGCGCTCGCCACAGCGCGACCGTCGGAATCATGAAGATCGCGCCGCTCACCAGCCCCACCACGAGTCCGCCGCCCGGTTCGTTGACGACATTCCAAACGAGCATGGCGATCACGACCTGTGCCGAGTACACCGCGGCCCAGGGCCACATCCAGCGCTTCATCTTCCAGAAACCGTAGGCCCCGGCGCCGTAGATCAGCCAGTGCAGAGGCGCCGTTGCCTTTGCCCACCAGCCGTACAGCATGAAGCCGAACCAGACTTCCTCGTCCTCTGCGACGGGCTTGAAGAAAATGTCGAAGGGCATGTAGACGATCGTCATGTAGGCGCAGAACCCAAACAGCAGATTCATCCACCAGGGACGCCGACGCCACTCTTCCGCGAGCCGGCTACCCAACCCTTCCGAGCTAGTGGCGCTCTCTTCAGTCATTTTTCACTCCGTAGGTTGCGGCAGGGCGACGCGCGCAGGCGCGACCGGCAAACCCGCGACCGGGCTGCGATAGCGATAGATCGTGCCAGAGTTTTCCGTCGGCGCACCATCCGAGCCAGTGACGATGTACAAATCCCGCAGATCCGCGCCGCCGAAACAGACGCTGGTACACATGGGCAGCGGTATCTCGATTTTGTCGCGCAGCGCGCCGTTGGTTTCGAACACCGCCACGCCCTTACCGCCGCCCGCCAGCGCGACCCAGACGGCGCCGTCGGCGGACACGACGAGCCCGTCGGGCGCGCCGCTTGGCATCTGCGCAAACTCGCGCTTGGGACCGAGGTCGCCGTTCGGCTCGACCGCATAGCAAAACAACGCGCCGCGCAGGGTATCGGAGTGATACAGCGTGCGTCCGTCCGGCGAAAAACCCAGGCCGTTGGTCAGGCGCACGTCCTCCGCCACGATGCGCGCACTGCCGTCGAGATCGATCAGATGCAGCGCGCCGGCCAGGGCTGCATCGCCCGCAGGCGCATCGAACGGGCTAGCCGCCAGCGAACCCGCGTAGACCCGGCCGACGGCGTCCGTCGTGATGTCGTTAAAACCCACCCTGGCGGTCGCGTCATCGCCCGCCAGCAGGACCACGGTCGCACCGCCGCCGTCGGGCTTGAAGGAGATGTTGCGGCCGCTGACGACCAGCCCGTCGGCTGCGTGCAGTGCGAGCCCGCCCATGCCGCGGCGATGAGCGATTACTTCCGTCACCGTTTTCGTTGCCGGATCTAGCGCGTAGGCACCGCCGGCGTGCACGTCGCTGAAGATCAGGCCGCGGCGTTCGTCCCAGACCGGACCCTCGACCAGCGTATGGCCGGTGGCGAGTTCTTCGATTGGTTCTGCGCTCATGTCTCCCTCGCTTCTTTTGCTATGTGCGGAGTGCTGTGTGCGGAGTGCTGGGCTCTAGCGATCAGCCCCCGCGCTCGGCCAGCAACCGCTGAATTTCCTTCGCCATCAGCCACAGTCGATCCTGGCCCCAGAGCGCGAGCACCGTGTCGCCGGACTCATCCAGTAGGCGAAAACTCGGCACACCCCAGCTACCGAAGTCGTACATCGCGAGGCGATTGCGTTCCAGTTCGGTTTGCCAGCGCGTGTCGCCGAGCTGTTCTTTCGCAGCGCCCCAGTCCAGGCCGGCGCGCTCGACGACCTGGCGCAGGCCGCCCAGGCGATTGGTGTTGATGCCTTCGAAGAAGGCCGCGCGCAGAAATTCGCTGAGCAG
This sequence comes from Pseudomonadota bacterium, assembly GCA_039029135.1. Taxonomy (GTDB): domain Bacteria; phylum Pseudomonadota; class Gammaproteobacteria; order Pseudomonadales; family Azotimanducaceae; genus JALZVT01. Next base: position 111,753 of record JBCCGT010000007.1, read on the forward strand.
CGCGTTGCCGCGACCCTGCTCGCACGCCCAGGGATAGAGCGCGTAGGCCCGCCGCACCGGTTCGCCGATCGGGTCGTACAGTTTGCCCCAGTCGAGGCCCAGCGTTTCTGCCTCGCGCAGCGTATCCGTGAAGATATAGCGGCCCTTTTCGCGCGTCGCCGGTACACCGCGCATGACCATGGGCAGCACGGGCAGTACATCAACCTTCACGCCGCTGGCCGTGCCAAGTTCGAGCGCGCGATCGAAAATGATCGAAGTATAGGGACTGCGCAGCGACGGATAGACTTCGAGCGTCAAGCGCCCATCGTCCGTCAACGGACCGCTGTCGATGCTGGGGCGCGGCCAGAGCGGACCGCGGCCTGGATCGCGCGCGGTGCCCAACTCGATCAGCCGGTTTTCCAAATGGTAGATACGGTCGACGCCCCAGTACCACTCGCCCGCGTAGTGGAACATGGCGCCGCTGTAGTGGCCGAGCTCCGCGCGGCGCGCGTTGCCCGCCGCCACCCGCGCTGCGGTGGTTGCGGCATCGGCAGCCGCATGCGTCGACGCGAGGTCAGCTAGCGCCGCGTCGTCATTGCCGAGCAGCGCAGAACCAATCCGCGGAGCGAGTTGCATAAAGGTCGCGTCGTCCGCCCCCGCCAGCAGCGACTGTGCCCGCTCGATCTGCTGGCCGGCTGGAAGCTGCGCGGCCGAAAACTCTAGCGCGTAGTGCGGCGCGATCGCAGCGGCGTCAGTCAGCGACAACTGCGCGAGCAGCTCCGGCTCGGGCGCGTTCGCATCCGCGCTCGGCGTCACCAGATGACAAACGAGCTCGACGTCATAGGACCGCGCGAACGCCGCCAGGGTCTGCGCGGCAAGCTGGCTGTAGCCGTCGTCGACCTGATGAAAGTACTCGACGCGATGTGCAGACCCCGCGCGCTGCCGCTCGCGTTCGGCTTGCTGCCGACGCTTTTCGCGCTGCGCCGGACTGGCCAGGCGGCGCATGTAGCGCGACTGCAGCCAGCGCATAAGCCCGGATGGGTCCATGTTGGCCGCCCCGCCCTGATTCTCGAAACGCGGCGGCTCGGTGGCACCGTCGTTTTTTTCTGCAGCCATGCCCTGCTCCCCTGTCATTCCTGCGCCATTGTCGCGCGGCCAGGAACCGCGAGACAACGCGTCGTCAGCGATCGAACGTCACGGTCTTGACCAGCGCGAACACGTCCATCCCCACGCGCAGATCCAGCTCGACGCTCGCCGCCCGAGTGATGCGAGACAGCAGCATCTGGTCGCCGACGCGCAGGCTGACCTCGATCTGGGCGGCGTCGGCAGCACCTTCGAGCAGTTCGATACGCGCCGGCACCACGTTGCGAATGCTGATGCCGCCTGGCGCCTGTAGCGCGATGGCGACGTCTCTGGCCAGCACGCGCAGGCGCACCGACTCTCCTGGCCGCAGTCCGTCGAGTCGCGGCAGCACAAGGTCGCAGCCGGCCACGCTTACCCGCGACAGGCCGTATTCATCGTCCTGGGCGAGCAGCGCCCCCTCAAGGACGCTGCCGGACTGGGCATCCTCCGTTAGGCGCTGCACGTCGAGTCGCGCCAGGGTCTCGCGCGTCGGTCCGACATGCAGGATCCGCCCCGCCGCCATCACCGCCACGCGATCGGCCAGCCGTACGACCTCATCGACGTCGTGGCTGACGAGCACGGCCGGCAGGCCGAACTCGCCGAGCCGGGCGACGTACGGCAGCAGCTCTGCCTTGCGCGCGGCGTCGAGCGCGGCGAACGGCTCGTCGAGCAGCAGCAGCTTTGGCTGCGACAGCAGCGTGCGACCCAGCGCGACCCGCTGACGCTCGCCGCCGGACAGGCGAGCGACCGGCCGGACGAGCAGATCCGCCAACGCCAGCGCCTCAACAACGGCGGCGAAATCGATGCGCGTCGCCCGACTGCGACCGCGTCGCTGCGCGTAGCGCAGGTTGCCGGCAACGTCCAGATGCGCGAACAGTCGCGCGTCCTGAAACAGCAGGCCCGCCGCACGCCCATGCGCGGGCACGCGGACGCCTGACGCCGTGTCCAGCCAGGTCTGTGAACCCAGGCGCACGTGGCCCCGCGCCGAGTCGAAGCCAGCGAGCGCACGCAGCAGGCTGCTCTTGCCCGCGCCGCTGGGACCGAAGAGCGCGGTGATGCCTTCCGCGGGCCAGCGAGCCCGCGCGTCGAGCTCAAAGTCACCGAACGCAGTAGACAGCGCAAAGTCGAGCGCCCTTCCTGTGCCCTTCCCCGCGCTCGCCTGCGCTCCCTCATTAGCGCCAGTCAAAGTCGCCGTCGTCATCACGCGACGCTCGGCGCCAGCCGCCGGTTGCCGGCATAGACGGCCAGCAGCACGACGAAACTAAACAGCAGCAGTCCGGCCGCGAGCTGGTGGGCGGCCGCGTAGTTGAGCGTTTCCACGTACTCATAGATCGCGATCGAAACCACCCGAGTCTCGCCCGGTATGTTGCCGCCCACCATCAGCACCACGCCGAACTCACCGACGGTGTGGGCAAAGGTCAGCACGCCCGCCGATAAGAAGCCCGCGCGCGCGAGCGGCAGGCCAACGCTGAAGAAGCGGTCGACGGGTCCCGCGCCGAGGCTGGCCGCCGCCTCCAGCGGTCCCGGCCCGATCGCCTCGAACGCCCGCTGCAGCGGCTGCACCATGAACGGCAGCGAATAGATCACGGAGGCAAAAACGAGCCCGATGAAAGAGAACGCCAGCGTCTTCTCGGTCAGTCGGAACCAGACACCGCCTAAGGCGGCGTCCGGCGAGAACAGCAGCAGCAGATAGAACCCCAGCACGGTCGGCGGCAGAACGAGCGGCATGGCCGTCAGCGCCTCGACCGCCGCTCTCGCGCGCGAGCGGGTGTGCGCCAGCCACCAGGCCAGCGGCGTACCGAGCACGAACAGCAGCAGCGTCGTCGTGGCCGCAAGCGCGGCCGTCAACAGCACGGGCCCCAGAACGATCCCCTCCTAAGCCCCGCGCGCGCCCTTAAAGGTGCGCGTCCAGAAACTCGACGTAGGCGTCGGAGGCCGCGATGCGATTCGCGCGCTTGGTGAAACCGTGGCCCTCGTCGTCGAACAGCACGTACTCCACCGGCACCCCGTTGCCGCGCACCGCCGCAACGATCTCGTCGCTCTCCACCTGCAGCACGCGCGGATCGTTCGCGCCCTGCACCACCAGCAGCGGTGCTCGGATGTTGTCGGTATGGAACAAGGGCGATATGCGATGCAGGCGCTCTTCGTCGGTCGCCGGATCCCCCAATTCGTCGTAAAGGCTCGCGCGCGCCGCGCCCCACCAAGGCGGAATGCTCTTCAGGGTCCGCACCCAGTTCATCACGCCAAAGATGTTGACGCCCACGTCGAAGACGTCGGGTTCGAACGCGAGCGCCGCGCCGACCATATAGCCGCCGTAGCTGCCGCCGATAATCCCGATGCGGTCGCTATCGACCCAGGGCAGCGAAGCAAGATAGCGCTTGGCGTAGACGATGTCCTGCAGATCGACCTCGCCGTGGCGGCGATCGTCGAGGTGGAAAAACGTCTTGCCGTAGCCGCTGGAGCCGCGGTTGTTGGCAGCGAGCAGCGCGTAGCCGTGGCTGACGAGGTGCTGCCGCAGCGCCGAATAGCCGCTGGCGCTCTGCCCGCCCGGCCCGCCGTGCACCCACACCAGCGCCGGCACGGGATTGTCGGCGCTCGCGTTGCGCGGCCGGTACAGCAGCCCCGGTATGTCCAGATCGTCGAAGCTCGGGTAGCGCACGACGCGGGACTCGATGAGCAGCGATTCATCGATCGCGGGGCTGAGCGCGCGGGTCAGGCGCTGCGCCGAAGGCACACCGCCGAGATCGAAGGTGTAGAGATCGCTCGGCGACGTGTCGGCGTTTAGCAGAAACGCGAGTTTCGATTCGTCGCGCGAAAAGCGCACCTGGCGCAGGTTGCCCGCCGGCAGTCCCGGCAGCCTGACCTCGGCACCCTCGCGCGCGTCGAAAATGCGCACCCTGGCCGTCGCGTCTTCGTTCACACCCCAGACGCGATAGCGCCCGGAGTGGGAATAGCGCACGAACATGACGTCCCAATCGGCCTCGATCATGCGTTCGCGTGCGCCGCCGTCGATGGCGTAGCGCCAGGCCTGCACGAACTCGCCGTGCTCGTTGGTCGAATAGACGACCTCACGGCTGTCCGGTGTAAACGCGAAAAAACCGTGCTCGACGCCGTCGCGCACCGGCGAGATCTCAACCGGCGCGGCGTCGTCGCCCGTGTCCGCGAGAAACAGATCGCTGTCCGCGCTGCTGTTCAGTTTCAGCAGCGCCACGTAGCGGCCGTCGGGACTGACGCCCACCGGTGCGAAACCGGCTGTGTTCTCGAAGATCAGCGTGCGCTCGTAGCCGTCGGTGGCGTAGCGATAGATATCGACCGCGCTCGCATCGCGTTCGTTGCTGCTAACAAAGAACGCATCGCCCGTAGCACTCCAGCCCGCGAAACCCGCCTTCAGATTGTCGCCCGGTGTCAGGTCCGTCACGCTGCCGTCGAGCTCGCGGACGAACAGGTGATTCAGCTCGTCTCCGCCACTGTCGGCGCTGAACAGAATCCGCCGATCGTTCGGAAACCAGCTCGAGACGAACACGCTGTCATCGTCGTTGGCGGTCAAAGGCACGCTGCCCCCGCTCGCCGGGTCGATGGCGTAGGCGTTGAAGATGCCCGTCTCGTCGGAGCCCAAGAGCAGCGCGTCGTCGTCCGGCGCCCAGGCGTAGCCGCCGGGTAGCAGGTAGCTGGTGGTCTCGAACAGATCGCTGGCAGCGAACGCCGGCGGCGCAGCGGTCCCCGGCGCGGTTGGCGGCGGGCTGGCGCAGCCGATCAACCAGGTCCCCAGCAACATCCAGAGCGCGACCGGGGCGCCCGAACGCCGCAACCGTCGGTGGCTGAAGGGGGTGACATGGTCTGTACTTCGCTGACTCATCTGCATTGTGTTTCCTGTTCCCTGTGTCCTGTCCTGATTCCCGGTTGGCGGTTCCCGGTCTCCGCGCCGTTTTCGCGCGATCTTCTTGTTGGGTCGTCTGCGATGAGGCCTTGGCATCGGGCTAGATGGTCGCAGATCGAGGCGCACCGCCCAATTGACGGCAGCCGCCAGAGTAGCAGGTCGCGCGGGCGCAGACTGGCGCACGGCCAAAACGAGAACGCTTTCGCAGCCTGTCCGCCCGCGCGCGGCACCACGTTGCCCCCGCGCGCCGCGACCGATTTAATCTGGGGACACCACCGTCCGAAGCAGACGCTCGCATGGCCCTGTCCCCACTTCGCCCGAACCGCATCCGTAAGCACCTGCGCGACATCGGTATGGCGACGGGCCTGTTGGGGCGGCAGCAGGACTTCGCGAAGTTCGTCGTGTTGGGGCGCGGCCGCAGCGGCTCCAATTTCCTCGCGACCTCGCTGTCGAATCACCCCAACGCCATCGCGTTCGGCGAGGTGTTTAACAATCTGGCGCGGGACAAGGGCAACATTCACTTCCGCCAGCCCGGCTACGAGGGCAGCGATCCGGCGCTGGTCCACCAGCGCGAGACCCAGCCGCTGGCCTTCATCGACGACACGCTGTTCGCCCCCCAGCCGCGGCAGATTCAGGCGGTCGGGTTCAAGCTGTTTTACTACCACGCGCAGGACGCCGACTGGGCCCCGATCTGGCCGCATCTGCAGGCGCTGGGCGTGCGCGCAATCCACATTCGGCGCAACAATCTGCTGGAGAGCCTCGCCTCCGAGCAGATCGCCCAAGAGACGAAGACCTGGTCGACCAAGACCGGCGCGAGCGACGGTCGACCCGCGGTGATCGAACTCAGCATCGAGGATTGCGCCCACTACTTCTCGACGATCATCGAGCACCAGACGCGCTACGCGACCTTTTTCGATGACACCTTCGAGGTCAACTACGAGGACATGCTGACCGACTACGAGGGCGTCATGACCGGCGTCCAGGCGTTTTTGGGTCTGCCCGTGCAAACGCTGTCCTCGCCGCTGAAGAAGCAGGCCAAGCGCGCCGTCAGCGAGACCATCGGCAACTTCGCCGAGCTGCAGGCGCACTTCGCCGCAACCGAATACGCGCGCTTCTTCGACGTGGACTGATCGATCGACGGCAGCGGCCGTTCGATCGGAGCTTCACCCTTAACCCGGCAGGACCGCCCGCGTCAGCAGGTACAGCAGCGACGGCGCGAGCAGGCAACCCATGCCCGTGTAGAAGGTGGCGGTCATCGCGCCATAGGGCACCAGCTTCGGATCGGTGGCCGCGAGCCCACCAGCAACACCGCTGGTCGTGCCCATCAGGCCGCCGTAGACGAGCGCCGCGCGCGGCGTCGTCAGGCCCACTGCGCGGGCGACGAAGGGCGTGCCGACCATGACCAGAACGCTCTTGGTCAGCCCTGCGGCGACGCTGAGCGCGATGACGTCGGATTCCGCGCCCAGCGCCGTGCCGGTCACCGGGCCGACGATGTAGGTGGCCGCGCCCGCGCCGATGGTCGTGACCGCAACCGGGTCTGTGTAGCCGAACGCCACCGCGACGCCGGCGCCCACCACAAACGACAGGACGACGCCGATCACGACCGACGCCGCGCCGATCCAGCCGGCGCGGCGCAGCGCCCGGACATCGGCACCGAACGCCGTCGCCACGATGGCGAAGTCGCGGAACATCGCGCCGCCTAACACCCCAACGCCCGCCAGCAGCGGCACGCCGGCAAGCCCCTGGGTGCCGCCCGTCGCCACGCCGCCCGCGTACGCGAGCAGCAGGCCGATTACGATGGCGAGTGCCGAGCCGTGCAGGCGCCCGCCCGTCAGCCGATCGGAAAGCCAGTAGCTGACCCATACCACGCCGCCGACGAAGACGAAGGCGGTGATCAGGGCGTTCTTCGCCAGCACCTCGGCAACGGTCTCGACGATCAAGGTTCGGCCTCGTCGTCCGCCCCGAGGCTCGCCAGCAGCGGAATACAGGCAAAGCTCGCGGCGACCGCCAGGGCACCGGCCAGCAGCGCCATCCAGCCGCCGCTGAGCGCCGCAACCACGTTCTGTTTGGCCGCCATGGCGACCACGATGGGGATGTACATCGCCGACCAGAAGCTGATGCCCGCCTGCGTCGGCGGCGCGAGCTGCAGACGCGCGTCAGCGCGCGAGGTCAGCCACAGCAGCAGCAGCATGCTGATGCCCACGCCGCCCACGTTCGCGTCGACCCCCAGCAGGCGCCCCAGCAGTTCGCCGCCCACCAGCCCGACCAGCAGGCTGATGCCCAGCAGCGCGACGCCGTAGACGATCACGCTTCAGCTACCGCGGCAGGGCGGCAGCGCACCTGACGCACAGGCCGTCAATCCAGCCGCCGCTAGCTCGCGGGCGCCGAGCGACCGCCGCGCACCAGTCGACCCGGCAGCGCGCCGGTGTGCTCGCCGCCCTCATAGGTCACCTGGCCGGCGTTGATCGTGGCCCGATAGCCGCGGGCCCGCTGCACGAGCCGCTTGCCGCCGGCCGGCAGGTCGTAAACCATCTCCGGGGCGTCGAGGGACAGCGCGCCGAAATCGATGAGGTTGAGATCCGCCTTGTAGCCCGGCGCCACGACGCCGCGATCGTTGAGACCGTAGACGCCGGCCGAATCCTGCGTCAGCTTGTGGACGACGAACGGCAGGTCGAGCTTCGGTCCCCGCGTACGATCGCGCGCGAAGTAGCTCAGCATGTAGGTCGGCACGCCGGCGTCGACCAGCACGCCGCAGTGCGCGCCGCCGTCAGACAGACCGAACACGCTCTGGGGATGCTCGATCACCTCACGCTGCCCCTCCAGGTCGCCTTCATAGCGGCCGAACAGGATCAGCAGCGGCACGCCGGCCGCCAGCGTGTCCATCATGACCTCGCGGGGATGCACGCCGCGGCGCGCCGCGATCGCGGCGACCGTGTCTTCCGGACCCGGCTCGTAGGTGAGCCGTTCGTCCATCACGTACTGAATGTCGTGCTGCGTCATGAAGCGCACCGCATCGGGGTTGCGCGGCAGCAGCGGCGCCTCGCTGAGTACCCGGGCGCGGAACGCGGGGTCCAACAGCGCCAGCCGGCGCTCCTCGAGCGGTCTGTCCTGGATCTCTCTGTAGGCCGGAAACTGGCGCATCGGATTGATGGTGCCGTCGAGCGTCATGAGAATGGACGCGGGCCGCGCGCCGACCTGCGGACGCACGCTCAGCCCCTCGCCCGCCAGCCGCTCGGCGAGATCCCAGACGGGTCCCAGTCCGGCCGTCACCAGCGGCGTAATCGTGCGCCCGGTCGTGCGGCTGATGTGCTCGATCCAGGCGAGCTCCTCGGGGTCGTTCAGCGTGTCGGAAACGAGTTCCAGCGTGCCGTGGTCGAGCCCCTCGAACGCCCTGCCGATCGCCTTCATCTCCTCGGCCGAGGCGCGCGTGCCGGGCACGAGGTTGCCCTGCTTGTCCACGTGCCCATAGAAGCGCGACGTCGAGAAGCCGAGGGCGCCGGCCTGCAGCGCCTCGCGGGTGATGGCGCGCATGGCTTCGAGATCGCCGGCCGTCGCGTCGTCGTAGCAGCGCTCGCCCATCACATAGTGGCGTATCGCCACGTGCGGCACCTGGGCGCCGACGTCCACCGCGTAGGGCGTGTCGATCGCATCGAGGTATTCCGGGAACGACTCCCAGCTCCACGAGATGCCGTCGTGCAGCGCGGTGCCGGGAATGTCCTCGACGCTCTCCATCAGCTCGACGAGCTCGTTTTGGGTGCCGGGTCGAACCGGCGCGAAGCCGACGCCGCAGTTGCCCATGACGATCGACGTGACGCCGTGCCAGCTCGTCGGCGTCACCTGCTTGTCCCAGCAGACCTGGCCGTCGTAGTGGGTGTGGATATCGACGAAGCCGGGGGTCAGCAGATCGCCGCCGGCATCGATGACGCGGCGCGCCTCGGTCGGCGCGGACTTCGCCGGCAGCACCGCGCTGATGACGCCCTCGTCCACGACGACGTCCGCATCGCGGCCGGGCGCGCCCGTGCCATCCATCAAATGAGCGTTTCGAATAATGAGTTGGTGCACGCTAAACGACCTCCCGCATCGTGGCAGCGACCGATCAGTCTAACACCCGCCGCGGCGCGCTAGATTCGGTAGGCGCCGATCTGAATCTCTTCGCCGACATCCGCATAGTCGCCCGCCGCCCGCTGGCCGCGGAACTCCGCCCAATTGATCGGCCGGTAGCGCGGCGGTTCCGTCAGGCAGGCGCCGGGCAGGGGCGCGTAGTCGACGTGCGGCGCGGGGTTGAAGAAGAAGGCGCAGCTGCGGCGGGCCAGTCGGCTATTGGCGCGCACGCGATGCAGCGCCGCCGGGTAGCGATCGTTGGACCACACCTGCACCACGTCGCCGGTGTTGATGATGAGCGCCTCGGGATCGGCCGGCACGAGCTGCCAGCGGCCCTGCTGCCAGACCTCGAGACCGGGCACATCGTCCTGCAGCAGGACGGTGACGGCGCCCGCGTCGGTGTGGTGGCCGATGCCAAGCCGACCCGTCGCCGGCACGAGCTGATCCGTCGGCGCGTCGGCCGGCGCCGCGTCGGCGCACGGCGGGTAGTAGTTGTGGCGCAGAAAGCTGGTGTGCCCCGCGAACGAGGCATCTAACGAATCGACGCCGAACAGGTCGGCGATGGCCCCGACGATGCGGCGCGCAACGCCCTCGGCGGCGGCGAAGTACTCCAGCATGGCGCCGCGAAACTCGGCGGGTTCGACGGGCCAGGGAACGGCGTGCGCGTCGTGCGCGGCGCCGATGTCGAAGATCTCCTTCCAGTCCTGCACGTTCTTGGTCAGCTCCCGGTCGAAGAAGCCCCAGGGATTGTCGGCGTCGCGCTCGTAGCGGCGCTTGGCCGGCGTCGGCTGAGCGAAGAACGCGGCCGCGACGGCGAGCGTGTCGGCGCACAGCGGCGCGCTAAGGCCGTGCCCGTGCAGGCGAAACACGCCCCACTCGCGAAGCGCGCTATCGAGCCGCTCGCGCCCCTCGTGGGTGCCAAGCGAGGCGGCGTCGATCACGGGGATGTTGGCTGGGGTCATACTGCTGTGGTGTCGCGGCGCGCGCCGTGTACTGGATAAGAGCTGGCTTGCTAAGGATCGCGGCTGGGTGGGACCACCGCGCTAATGCTTAGCATTGTGCTCGATTCGACGCGCGGGACAAGCCCCAGACTTGCCCCGTCCGCCTTTGCCCGCGGAGGTCAGCCTTTGTCCCCCGAGGTCCGCGAAAACGTCAGAACCAGCTTCTCAAAAGAGGTACCAGGCGGAGATCACGTTCGGCTCCCAGGTCCAGTAGCGAATGCTGTCCGCAAGTCCGTCGCCGTCCGCATCGGTGCGCGCCTCGCTCAGGTAGCCATCGGCATCCGCAACATAGTCGGTGCGGGTGTCGATCGTGCCATCGCCGTCGACATCGTAGACCTCGCTGAGCTTCACGCCGCTCGCGTCGTAGGTCGAGGCAAGCTCGTAGGCCAGTTCGCCCTCGTCAAAGCGGCGATACTCGGTGAGCAGGCCCGCTGCGCTGTGCAACCATTCGTGGCGCTGCTCCGCCCTGCCGTCCGCGTCGGCATCGCGCTCCCTCACGCTCATGTATCCCTGCGCGTCGTAGCTGCGTCGGTCGATAGACTCGGCGACGCCGTCGCCATTGGTGTCGTTCCATAGCAGCGAAAGCCCCCCACCGGGCGTGTATTCGCGCCGTTCCTCCGAGCGCAACATGCCACTGGACGACGTCACGCGCTTTGACGTCAGCCGCCACCGCGCGTCGTACTCGTGGGTTGTGATCGAGCTGACCGAGCCGTCGTCCGGGTCCATCCGCTCGACGCGCTCGATGGCTCCGAGCGTATTGCGGTAGGTGATGGTTCGCAGCCGACCGCTGCTGTCGAAGGCCTCGGTGACGCCGTCCTCCGGGTAGCTCCAGCGACCGCCGCCGCCGCTGCCCGATTCGAAGCTCTGCCAGCTACGCAGTACGCGACGGCCACGTTCGTCGTACTCGTTGGTCTCTTCCGACAGCAACTCGCCGCTGCCGTCGCGCCGCGAATTCGCCGTCACGTCGCCGAAGGCGTTGTACTGATAGTCCCAGATCTCGTCCCAGGCGCCGTCGCCGTCCCGGTCGCGTTCCAAGAGCTCGCGATTCTTGTTCGCGCCCCACTGCTCTACGGTCTGTGCGCTCACCGCGCCGTCGGCGTTCAGGCTGAGCTGACTGGTTCGGTTGCCGTCGCCGTCATAGGTATAGCTCGTCTCATACTCGATCGAGCCGTCCGCCCCCTGATCCGTGCGCTGCCGGGCGACGGACTTGATCGCGGGGTCGAGGCCCGCGGTCTCGTACGCCAGCGCCAGCGCCAGCCCGGTGGCCATGAGGGGTCGGGCGGGCAGACCGGTGGCGATGCTCCAGTCGCGCAGCTGCGCCGGGAACGCGCCAACGCCGGGCATCGTGCTGCCCGACTGCAGCGGCACCGTGAGCGTCGCAAAGTGCTCGCGCGTCGCTTGATCGATCTGCACCCCGTTGCTCGGATCCGCGTCCGCGTCCAGGGAGAAGAGCACGCGGGCGCGGGCCGCAACGTTTTCCAGAACCTGATGGTCGGGCTCTATCGATGTCGAGATGAGCGCGAACAGCGCCACCCGATCGACCGGTGGCTGGACGACGCCAGACAGGTCAAACAGGTCGAGCTCTGCGGCCGCAGGCGCAGAACCCAGATCGATCGCACCGATCGCGAAACTAACCGTCTCGCCGTCGAGATATTTGAAGCCGCCGTTCGCATCCGTGACGCCGGAGCGCGTCGGCGTCGTGTACGCGATGCCGACCGCGCCGCGCAGCAGCGAACCCGTTCGCTCAGCGGGGCCGCCGCCCCCGCAGGCGCAGAGCGCGATAGACAAACCACTCGCGAGCAGCGGGCGCAGCCGCGTGCCTAGAGATAAAACCATGGCCAACCTTCCTTGCCGAGTTGCGTCGAAGGCGGCTATTGATGGCTAAAGCCGGCGCTCGCCCCATCCCATGGTTTGGGGATGGCGAGCGAAATTGGGGGGTTCTAGACGAATGCCACACGGTGCGCCGCACGGTTGCCCTGTGGCGGGGTTCGCATCCGTTTGCGCGCTCATTCGCGCTCAATAAACGGCTGCAGCATGCCTTCGAGGCCGTTGATCTTGATCTCGTACATCACCGCCATGCGCTCACCCAGCTTGCCGCGCGGCCAACCCTCGCCGTGGAACCAGACCAGATAGGCCTGCGGCAGATCGATCAGCCGCTCGCCCTCGTAGCGCCCAAACGGCATGCGCTGGTTGACGATCGTCGCCAACTCCTCGGGGTCGGCGCTCAGCATGATGCTAAGCGCGCATCCGATAGGGCGTCAGGTCCATGTCGGGGTAGCGCGCCGCGACGCCCGCCAGCGCCTCTTCGTCCCAGAACGGATCACCGGGCGGCGGGAAGCCGAACAGCTCTCGCTCGGCGGTCGTCGCACCGGCCATCCAGCGGGCAAATTCCTTCCGATTGGCCTGCTCCGACCAGCCGACGATGCCTGTCCAACGCGCGCGTGCGGGTGTGTAGCTGATGAATTGAGCGATGCGCGCACCCGGGGCCGTAAACGCCGTGCCCCGGTGAAAGGTGCGGACGCTGTAGATCAGCAGGGAACCCGCCGGTACCGTGACCTTGACTTCGTTGGCGTACAGATCGGGGCGCTTGTCGCGTTTGTACACGGGTGGCCACAGCAGTTCGTCGCGGTAGTGCGCGCGCGAGACGACGGCCGTGGGGGCGCTACGGGCAACGACATCGGTGTAATAGAGCAGATAGGTCGTCTGCCAGTAGGCCGGATTCGCGGGCGGGTACGCCAGCGTGTGATTCGGATAGTCGCAGTGCAGGATCTGATCCTGATCCAAATGATGCCCCTGATGCTTCCAGGTGAGGTCGGCCTGCTCGCAGAAGAGCTCGTCTGTCCCCGCCATGGTCGCCGCGAAGCGCCGCAGTTCCGGGTGCAGCGAGATCGCATTGAGTCCGGCACCGCCGTCGTTCGCTGTGGCGCTGGCGAACGGAAAGCGCGTCTCACGGCGACTGCGCGGCGGGGGCAGCGGATCCGGGGGCGGCGCGCCACGCGGCCGTCGCGCGTAGTCGAGCCAACCGGGCAGCAGCGCCTCGATGTCCGCGTGCGCCGCCGCGAGTTCTTGTGGGTTCAGAAAGTTCTCGACGATCGCGAAACCGTGCTCGCGATAGTGCGCCAGGTCGGCCGCGCTGATGCGCTCAGTCCCGCCCAGATTCTCCGTGGTCATGCTCTGCCGCCCCCTGCCCTGTCCCCGGCGCCGTTCCTGGTCCCTTCTCCGGCCCCTCTGGCTGATCCAGCGGCGCGTCGACCAACAGCCGGGCCTCAAGCTCGCGCACCGTGCGCGCCGTGGTCCGGATCAGCGCCAGCATCTCCTCGCGCTCGCGATGCGCCTGTTCTTCGGTTTCCAGGCGCTTCGCCTCCTCTTCTTCCCAGTGCATCGCCTGCATGGAATTGACGATGATACCGATGAACAGATTAAGGATGGTGAACGCCGAGATCAGGATGAAGGGCACGAAGTAGGCCCACGCGTAGGGATACTGCGCCATCACCGGTCTCGCGATGCCCATCGACCAGCTTTCGAGCGTCATGATCTGGAACAGCGAGTAGATGCTGGCGCCGAGGGAACCGAACCACTGCGGAAAGCGCTCGCCGAACAGCTCGGTGCCGAGTACGCCAAAGACGTAGAAGACGAGCGCCAGCATGAACACCACCCAGCCGATGCTCGGCAGCGCCGACAACAGCGACTCCGTGAGCTGGCGCAGTCGCGGCACCGTGGACAGCAGTCGCAGTACGCGCAGGATGCGCAGACTGCGCAGGATGGCGAAGGGGCCGGCGTTGGGGACGAGCGACACCGCAACGATCACGAAGTCCATCAGGTTCCAACCGCTGCGGAAGAAGTCGAGCCGATAACAGTAGAGCTTGATGAGGATCTCGAGCGTGAACAGCGCGATGACGACACGCTCGAGCCACAGCAGCACATCGCCATAACTGCTGCTGAGCGCACTCGATGTCTCGACGCCCAGAGCGATTGCGTTGATGACGATGAGAATGGTGACCAGACGGGTCACGGGCGCGCTCTCGATCCAGAGCGTCAGGGACTGGCGTAACTCAGACACGGATGCGCGTTCGAACTGGGCAAGCCGTGATTCTAGCAGGCTGACCGGTCCACCGAACCCGCCATTGTGGGCAACCATTTGCCTTATGAGGGGCCTCGGCGCGGGGCGCGGGACGCGATCGAGCGCACCACGAGCGCGCCTGGGCGAAGCGATAGATTCCCGGCGCACTCAGGACCCGTGCCGGGTGTCCAGCGGCTGGCCGCCAGAAAGCCAGCCAGCGCAAGGCCGCACTCGCGCCGAAAGCTTGACACTAGCCGGACACATTGTTGTAGTTGCAGCGATCACGGAGGCGGAGGGATGCCCCCGACACAAACGGCAACCCATCAATTTCGATTCTTGTTTCGCCCGGTTGGAGTGCACCAATCGGGCGCCGCTGCGCGTCAGCGTCAGCGGCACCTCGGGCCAGAAAGCAGTCGGTCCTGGCGTGGTGATGCGCCGCACGAGAGAGAGGCTTTTGAGGCACAGTAAGAGGAGAAGATCTTGAGAGAGATAAGAGGGATAGGGATCAGGGCACGCGCCCTTTTTGGCGGTCTGGCCGCCTTGCTCATCTTTGCGCCACCGGCGCTAGCCGAAGAGGCGATCGAAGAGATCGTCGTCACCGGCTCATTCTTGAAACGCACCGCGCAGGACTCGCCGGCACCGCTGTCTGTGGTTTCGTCCGCCGACATTGAAGACCTCGGCATCGCCGACGTCGCGGAGCTGGTCCAGACCCTGCCCTGGCAGTCCGGTAGCCAGGCGCGTGCGACCACGTTCTCGGGCGAGGGCGCCGACGGCCGCAACAGCTTCAACCTGCGCGGTCTGGGCCACGGTTCGACCTTGATCCTGGTGGACGGCAAACGAACGGTCGCCTCCTGGTTCAACCCGCGCGGTAACGCGTCGGTCAACGTCAACGCGTTGGTGCCGACGCTGGCCATCGAGCGAGTCGAAATCGTCAAGGACGGCGCGTCCGCCCTGTACGGCTCCGACGCGATCGCGGGCGTGGTGAACTTCATCACCAAGCGCGATTTCGAAGGCTTCGACATCAACTATCAGTTCACGACCGACGACGAGACCGGCAGGGGCGACGCCCATCAGGCCGAGATCATGTTCGGCGTACAGGGTGACCGCGGCGGCATCGTGGCAAGCGCCTCGGTACTGAATCGCGACGAGATCACCATCGGCGATCGCTACGATCGTTTCGGCGGCTCGTCCGTGTCGTCCACGGGTCAGCCCGGACGCATAACGCCGATCGCGGGCAGCGTCATTCAATGGGCCACCGATGGCCCGGGCTACAGCGCCGGCGACGTCCTGGCACCGGGTCTGTTTCCGCGCGACGCATCGGGGACCAACTTCGGCCAGGCCGACGTCAACTGCGAAGACGCTGCCGCGGTCGAGGAAGGCGGCCCGCTCGGTCCCGTATTCGGCAACCTCATCTGCGCCTATGACTTCGGCTCGTTCTTCGCCATGCAGGCGGACGAATCGCTGCGCAAGATCAACGTCTCGGGCGACTACCGTTTCACGGATAACTTCGAGGCCTACTTCCAGTTCGCCTCGAACGAGTCCGAATTCGATCGCAAGAACTCGCTGAACCCGAACGCACTGAACCTGACCATTCCGACCAACCACCTCGGTCTGATTGAGGACGCCCGGCGGCGCAACATAGTCCCGGTACCCGTCATCAACAGAACGCGCCTGGTCGGTCAGACTGCCTCCAGCCTGGATCGTCCGGTCGACACCTTTACCGACACGGGCCGCCTGGACCAGCGCATGATGGTCGGCGGCACCTACGACTTCGTCGTAGGCGATCGCGAGTGGACGATCGATGCGTCCTATACGGCGACCGAGCACGACTCCGCGACCTCCCAGGTGCAGGACACGCTCTCGACCCACATGGAGCTCGCGATCAGCGGCTTCGGCGGGCCGGAGTGTGACCCGACCGATCCGACCGCGGTGGCCGGTGAAGGCAATGCGGCGTACGCCGCGTCCGGTGGCGACTTCAACGCCGGTCAGTGCTACTTCTTCAATCCGTTCGGCAACTCCAACTTCACCGAAGGTGGTGGCCAGCAGACGGATCTGACGCTGCGCAATCCCATTGAGCTGTACCAGTGGCTGCTCGGCCGAATCACGAACGACTCCCAGTTCCGCCAGCGGGTCATCGACGTGGTCGCTTCGGGTGACGTTGTAACCACCGACTGGGGCCCGATCGGCGCGGCCATCGGCTTCCAGCGTCGTCGCGACACGGCAGACGTTGTCTTCGACGCGGCGGCCAACACCAACAACCTGGACTTCGCGTTCGGCGCGGGTGACTGGGACGGTGCGCTGACCACGACGGCTGCGTTCATCGAGGTGGGTATTCCCATCACGAACATCGCTACCCTGAACATCGCAGGCCGCTACGAGGACTTCGACGAGCTCAACACCGACACCTTCGATCCGAAGATCAATCTGTTGGTGCAGCCGAACGATTGGCTGTCCATACGCGCCAGCTGGGGTGAGTCGTTCCGCGTGCCGTCGCTGCAGCAACTCTTCGGTACGATCACGACGGTTGCCAACCAGACGGACTTCGGCGGCGACTCCGCCTTCCGCCCGTCGATCTCTGTGGGTAACCCGGCTCTGAGCCCGGAACGTTCCGAGAACTGGAGCATCGGATTCACGTTCAACCGCTGGGGTATCAACGTCGATCTGGACTACTTCGACTACAAGTACACAGACATCATCACGCGTGAAGCGTCCAGAACGATTCTGCAGGACGACAACGAGGCGCTCGAGGCGGCCATCCTCGCCGCTGGTGGCGACCTGGCTGATCCCCAAGCGCTGATCGACGCTGTCAACTCCGGCGCCGGCAACCGCCGTCAGGTGGTGCGTAACGGTCAGGGCGCGTTCCTGCGGATCCTGCCTGACTTCGTCAACGCGAACAGCGCGGACATCTCGGGTCTCGATCTCAACGCCTCCTACACCTTCGACACCGGCATCGGCCAGTTCCGCGTTGGTGCACAGATGGCGTGGGTGAACGACTATGAGGTCGCCGTACCCGATGGCGCCGGCGGCGAGACCGTGTTCGACGCGGTCGGTCAGTACAACCACCGCAACCCGGTGGCTCGCCCCCTGCCCGAGTTTAAGATCAACGGTACGGTGAACTGGTCCTGGCAGAACCATCGCGCGTTCCTGCTGGTGCAGCACACCGACGAGATCGATTACGGCTTCGACCTGGCGACCGATCCCGGCGAGGGCGCGGCACGCTTCTGGAACGCCACGGTCACGCTGGCACACGGTGCAGAAACCGCTGCCGAGTTCTTCACCCGCGATATCGACAGCTTCACCACGGTTGACCTGCAGTACAACTACAACTTCGGTGAGCGGGGCTTCCTCGCAGACAGCAACGTCACACTGGGTATGAAGAACCTCTTCAACGAGGAGCCGCCCTGGGCGCCGGTGAACACCGGCTTCGAGGCGACGCTGCACGATCCGCGCGGTCGGCTGTTCTTCGTACGGCTGGGCGCAAGCCTCTAGCCAGAAGCAGCGCGCAGATTTCTGCGCACCTAAGGACTCAGGCGCCGTCGCGCGCCTGAGTCCCGCCAAAGCCCCGGCCACGGTCGGGGCTTTTTTTGTTTAGGGACAGGCCCCGGCACGGTCTTGCCACAGACAACGACGCCCGGGCCGACCAAGGTTTGCTCAAACTCCGGCCTCGGGTTAAAACATCCTAACGAGGTAACGGGGATAGCGAGATGTGGGCACAGCCTTCGCGAACTTTGCAGCAGCAGCGCCTGAAACGAACCCGGAGCGCGGCGGTGCAGACATCGATTGGCGTCTTCGCCGGCCTGCTGCTGGCGTGCCCGCTGAGCGTGGCCGCCGAAGAACCCGGCGACGCGGCGCAGCAGTGCGCCGCCGTGACCAACGAGGCCGCCAGACTCGCCTGTTTCGATGCGCTGTTCGATTCGCCCGCGGAACAGCCCGCGCCTGCCAACCCGACCGCGGCCGCGCAGGAGTCAGCGCAGCAAGCGATTCAGGAAGAGACTCAGGAGCAAATGGACGCCGCAGCCGCGCCCGACGCCCCGCCGACGGTCGAGTCGATCGCGATCATCACGACCGACGCAGTCACGCAGCCCGCCCGCCAGCCGATTGCCGAAGAGACGGCGACGGCGAACGGCAGCGGCGCATCGGGGGCGCCCAAGACCAGCGACACCAAGCTGTTCGGCTGGCGTGAACCCATCGATTTCGCCTCCACCATCAAGGCGGTCCGGACCCGCGACAAACAGCGCATGCTGTTCCAGCTCGAAAACGACGAAGTCTGGATGCAGAGCACGCCCCGCAACCTGCCGATAAAGGTGGGTGATGAGGTGACCATAAAGAGCACGCTGGTGGGCGGCTACATGCTGCGCAACGCAGACGGCGTGGGCACCCGCGTAAAGCGGATCAAATAGCGCAAGCTAGAACGAGGCGCCTAACCGCTCATGTGGGAAAGCGCATGGCTGTACGTAGCGGACTACGCGGGCTATCTGCTCGCGATACCGACGCTGCCGGGCGAGAAACTCTACTGGGCGTACTGCCTGACGTTCATCGCACTTGCGTATCTGAGCTACCGGCTCTACCCCGCGCGCCCTGAGGGCGCTGCGCCGCGGTCACGCCCGGGCTTCTGGTCATATGTGTTCCCGAAGCGCATCTACACGCATCCTTCGGCGATCGTCGACTACAAGGTATATCTGGCCAATCTGTTCATCGGACCGGTCACATCCGCGTTCGGCGTGGCGGTACAGACCGGGTTGTCCATCCAGATCGGCAACGCGCTCATCGCGCTGAATGACGGTGCGCCCATCGTCCGCGGCGACTGGAGCGTCGGCGTCTATGCGGTGTTCGTGCTGGGGATGACGCTTGCGGCCGATCTGTCGGTCTACATCATCCACCGCTGGCATCACGCGAATCGCGTCCTATGGCCGATCCACGCGCTGCATCACTCGGCGGAGGTCATGACGCCGGTGACGCTGTTCCGCAAACATCCGCTGTGGAACTTCAGTGCGAATCTGCTCACGATGGTGCTCACGGGCACCTTTCAGGGCCTGTTCCTGTTCGCGTTTTATGGCAGCCCTGGGTTCGAGGTGCTGTTCGGTCTGAACGCGCTCTATGTGGTGTACAACTTCTGCGGCGCGAACCTGCGCCACTCCCACATCTGGCTGTCCTGGGGCAAGCCGCTGAGCTATCTGTTTATTAGCCCCGCCATGCATCAGATCCATCACGACCCGCGGCGCATGCGCTGCAACTACGGCGAGATATTCGCAGTTTGGGATTGGCTCTTCGGCACGCTGTACATACCGGAGCAGCGCGAGACCTTCGCGATTGGCCTCGGAGATGACGGCAACCCGCACACAGACCTACGCAAGGCCTACTGGGTGCCGGTGAGGGATGCGCTGCGCGCGCTGCGAGCGCCAGGTGATGAGCGCTTGCGTGCGCCCAGATAGGGCGCGCGACTACCAGTCGGTGTCGGTCTCGTAGCCCAACTTTATCAGCTCATCGGCGTGCAGTTCTTTGAACAACTGCCGATGCTCCGCCGTGTACTCCTCGCGCCACTGCTGCAGCTTGCCGGAGCGAATATGCTGTTCGCCTTCGACCTCACCTACCGAGCGTCCCGTGCGATTGGCAAAGCTGAACCGTGCGGCCACGTCCAGCGCCTCGTTGACGGCCTGGGCGTGAAAGCCGTAGTGCTCGAACATCGCGCGAAAGATGGGCGTCTCGTCCACCATCGCGTCTTCGTAGCGAAACTCGAAGACATTCGGATCGTCGTAGTTCCAGTCGAAGATGTCGCGATTGACCGTATTCGAGCAGCGATCGATCTCGGTCAGCAGACCTGCCTCTTCGGGCAGCGAATTCAGATATTCCTGATACGACATGTGGCCGATCTCGTCGAGGGGCAGTCGACGCCACTTTTGCCGCATCTGTTCCGGCAGATCCTTGATCTTGCGATTGGCCCAGCCCTCGCGGGTCCACAGGTGATAGTGATAACCGGAAATCGCGACGTCGCGGGGATCGCGAATCATGTGCGAGCCCTTGTAGCTGTCCAGCTTCGCCGGCTCGACCAGCACGCGGTGCTGCAGGAGAAACGCGGTACCCTTTGCCGGCAGTTCGTCGGGATCGCGCACTAGCGGGATCGCGAAGTGCTCGGACAGGGCACGAAAGATGGCGCTGAACCAGCTTGTCCCGACCTTATGGTGGGCCGTATGGACGATGACTCGAGGCGCGTTCGCAGGATCCGCGAACGGACTCTGGGGCTTGCCGGCCAACCAGCGTCCAACCGGATTACGGCGCAGGAAGCGTCGGGCTCGGCGCGCCATCGTGGCTTGCTGCGGCATGTGCGATCCCTATCGAGCTAATCGTTACGCCGACGGTAGCATGACGTCCCGAACGCAACTAGCGACCCCAGGGCGCGCGCACGCGGCGGATCAAGAAACGTTAACCAGCGCTCAGTACGCGCCGCACCCCGCGCAAAGCCCTTTCGGGTGCCGCATCACAGTTCGGCGGGTCCTGCGCTTGCTCATCCGGCGGTGTACCCTTGCAGCGTCGTTCCAACAAGCCCGCGCAAGGATCCTCGGCCATGCCAAACAGACTCTCCGACGCTGACATCGACGCCAGTCTGCAGGCCCTAAACGGGCGCGCCGGACAGTCCTGGTCGCTTGTCGACGGCAAGCTGACCCGCACCTTCCGCTTTGCGGACTTCTCCGCAGCGCTGGGCTTCATGGTGCGCTCCGGTCTCGTCGCAGAGCAGCTCAACCACCACCCCGAATGGTCGAACGTCTACGCCACGGTGGACGTGGCGCTCGTGACCCACGACGCGGATGGCCTGACCGAACTCGATTTTCGTCTCGCGAACGCGATGGAGGACATCGCGGGATAGATCAAGGAATAGATCGAGGGATAGCACAAGGAACAGACAAACAGCGCAGACACGCCGCGCGGCACCGACACTCTCGCCGCCTGCGGGCGAGGCTACGACTGCTAGGCTGATAGAAGAAAGCTCTAGCAGGCCAGCCGCATCCCTAACCAGCAGACCAGTGGCAACAAACCCGCGACGCTCGTGGTGCTCGCGCTGCTCGCGGTGCTGTGCGTCGTCGCCTGCATCGCGCGCCTGCAGCTCGACTTCAACGGCCCCCACGTCGACGAGAGCGATTATGCGTTCGTCGGTCGGCTGTTGCTCGACGGCGGTACCTGGCCGTCGCGCACCTACGTGTTCAGTTCGGATCTGCCCCTGTACATCATCGGCTTCGCGGCCGATCTCGGCGGCCTCACGGGCGCGAGGATCGCGAGCACTCTGGCAGGCGTGGCTTCGCTGTTATTGGTGTTCACGCTCTACGCCCGCTGCATGCCGCGCCCCGTCGCGCTAATCGGCGCAGGGCTACTGGCGCTCACGGCCAATCACATATTCGTCAGCAAGTTCGCGACCTACGACATTTGGTGTTTCTTGCTGTTCGTTGCGAGCCTGAACTTGCTCTTGCTGCCGCTGACAACGCCGCAGCCGAAGGGCTATCGCAGCCTGGCCGCCGGAATGACGCTCGGGCTCGCCGTGCTGTTCAAATACGTCGTGGTGGTCTATGCGCCGCTGATTTGCGTTTTGCTGTTTCTGGTGGATCGCAAACGCGGCATCGCCTTCGGGGCGGGGGTCGCATTCATATTGGTGAACTACCTCTACGTGAACTGGGCAGAGCTGCAGGTGCTGTACGAGCAGCAGCTCGCAGGCGTACATCGCAGCAACACACTCCCGTTGGACATCGCGTGGCGGACCCTGCTGGATCTCTGGCCCCTGGCGCTGCCAGCCGCCTTCGCCTGGAAGGCGCGGCACCTGCTGACGCCGATTGGCGGCGGCTGGGTGGCCCCGCTGGCCCTGCTCGCCATTCCGCTGATCGCCTATCACCTGGCGTCGGGCAACGGCATCGCCCTGTCGAAGCATCTGATCTACGCCCAGCTCTTTATTGCCCCTCTCGCCGCGCTTGGGCTGTGGCACCTGGCTCATGCCGGCTGGTCACACGCGCTCCTGGCCGCGCTCGTCCTCTGCGGCGGCTTTTGGTGGCAGCAGCAGGAGGTTACGCAGCTCGAAAATGCGTTTCCGGATCACCGCTCCGTCATTGAACAAACCCTGTCGCTGGTCGACGAAAACACCACCGTGCTTAGCGAGAACCCCTACCTGATGCGCGACGCCTGGTACCCGCGGCTGGGACTCACTCAGTTGAGCGACTTCTCGAGCTTCGACAACGATGCGGACGGCGTGACCACCGAGCAGGACATCATCGACGCGGTGTGGGAAGGCAAGTTCGATCTGGTGTATCTCGACGGCCGCTTCGATCCGGATCTCGCCTGGCGACTGCGCAACGAGGTGCTGCCGAACAGCTATGAGGCCATCATCGAGCTGCCGTATCAGACCAGCGATCGGCTGTCATGGAATACGACAGGGCTGCTCAGCCTGTACGCCCTGCGCGACCGCCCTGCGCGCGGCGCGCTATAGCATCTGATGAGCGTGCAAGGCGGCAAAAGGCTGCTATGACTTCCTGTGAAGTCACCGTCCAATCGGAGCATTGCCCATGTCGGCGTTAATCGACCAGTCGGACCAGTCCACGGTTACCGAATACCTGCGTCGTGCGATTCACCATCACCTCACCTTTACGATCGGAGTAGAGCCCGAGCAGGCAACGCCGGAAGACAAATACGGCGCTGTCGCCCACGCCATCCGCGAATACGCCATGCGCGCAATGGCCGAGACCGAGGGTCGCTACCGGGACGCGGGCGCCAAACGCGTCTACTACCTATCGATGGAGTTCCTGATCGGCCGACTGCTCAAGAACAACCTGGTCAATCTCGGCATTCTCGACGCCTGCGAGGCGGCCGCCAAGGCCGAAGGCCTCGAACTAGCCGATCTGATGGAGTTCGAGCTGGACCCGGCGTTGGGCAACGGTGGCCTGGGCCGACTTGCCGCCTGCTTCCTGGATTCGATGGCCACGCTCGGTATTGCGGGGTACGGCTACGGGATCAACTACGAGTTCGGTCTGTTCAAACAATCCTTCGTCGACGGATTCCAGCGAGAGCATCCGGATCACTGGATGTCGAACGGCACCCCCTGGTACATCGAGCGGCGCAATCAGACCGTGCAGATTCCCGTCTACGGGCGCGTCGAGCACACCCTGGATCAGACCGGCAACTACCAGCCGGTGTGGCTCGACTGGCAAAGCATCATGGGTATTCCCTATGACATGCCAGTGGTCGGCTACGACGGCGCGGCCGTGAACTACTTACGCCTGTATTCCGCGCAGTCGTCCAGCAACTTCGAGATGAACATCTTCAACCAGGGCGACTACATACGCGCGGTAGAACAGAAGATTCAGACCGAGACGGTGTCCAAGGTGCTCTATCCGTCGGACGAGTTCGCTGCCGGTCAGGAGCTGCGCTTCGTCCAGGAGTACTTCTTCGTCGCCTGCGCGCTGCGCGACATCGTCCAGCGGCACAAGAGTCAGAACGGCGACATACGTACGCTGGCCGACCACGCCGCGATTCAGTTGAACGACACCCACCCCGCCCTGGCGGTGCCCGAGTTGATGCGGATGCTGCTCGACGAGTTTTCGCTGGACTGGGACAGCGCCTGGGACATCACGACCAACACCCTCGCATACACGAATCACACCCTGCTGCCGGAGGCGCTGGAACGCTGGCCGGTCGATCTGTTCGCGCGCGTGCTGCCGCGCCACATCGAGATCGTCTACGAGATCAACCAACGGTTTCTCGACGAAGTCCGAAAAACCTACCCCGGAGACGAGGACCGGGTGCGTCGCATGTCGATCGTCGAAGAAGGCGATCGCCAGCAGATTCGCATGGCCTATTTGTCCATCGTCGGCAGCCACGCGGTCAACGGCGTCGCCGCGCTGCACTCGGAGCTGGTGAAGGCGAACCTGGTGCCGGAGTTCAACGAGTTTTATCCCGGCAAGTTCCAGAACAAGACCAACGGCGTCACCCAGCGTCGCTGGCTGCTGTCCTGCAACCCGGGTTTATCGTCGCTGATTACCGACGCGATCGGTCCTGCCTGGATTACCGACCTGGACCGGCTGCGCGATCTCGAGGACAAGACCGGCGACAGCGGTTTTCTGGATGCGCTGCACGACGTAAAGCTGGCCAACAAGACAGCGCTGGCGAACTACATCAAGCGCACGACGCGCATCGACGTGGACCCCACGAGCCTGTTCGATGTGCAGATCAAGCGCATCCACGAGTACAAGCGTCAGCTGCTAAACGCGCTGCACATCGCGCATCTGTATCTCGCGATCACCGAGGACGGCCTGCAGCTCGCGTCGCCGCGCACCTTCGTGTTCTCCGGCAAGGCCGCGCCGGGCTACCACACGGCCAAGCTGATCATCAAACTGATCAACAACATCGGCCGCACGGTAAACAGCGACCCACGCGTGAACAACCAGCTACGGGTGGCGTTCGTACCGGATTACAAGGTCTCGGTCGCCGAGCGCATCATTCCGGCCGCCGACCTGAGCGAGCAGATTTCTACGGCAGGCTACGAGGCATCGGGCACGGGTAACATGAAGCTGTCGATGAACGGCGCTCTGACGATCGGCACGCTGGACGGCGCCAACGTCGAGATCCGTGAGGAGGTCGGAGAGGACAACATATTCATCTTTGGGTTGACGACAGACGAGGTCGCCGACCTGCGTCGCGAGGGCTACAACCCCTACGACTGGTTCGACCGCGACGAGCGCATTCGCCGCGTGCTGGAGGCCATCGCGGGCAATGCGTTCTCGCGTCACGAGCCCGGGCTATTCGCCCCCATGCACGACCTGCTGCTGGCGCAGGGCGACTACTATCTGAATCTCGCAGACTTCGGCAGCTACGTGGACTGCCAGAAGCTGGTCGACGCCGCGTACGCGGACCAGCCGGAGTGGCGTCGCCTGTCGCTGTTGAACATCGCGCGGACCGGCAAGTTTTCCAGCGATCGGACCATCAGCGAATACGCGCGCGAGATCTGGGGCGTCCAGCCCGGCTAGCGGCCGCGACAGCTCCCGCCGCAACGACGCCGCCGGGCACTAAAAATCCCAACCGAAGAACGGTTTCGGGATCGCTACGCCGTCGAGCTGCTCGAGCAGCTCGGGTGGCGCTGACAGATCGTCGCTCAGGGCCAGCCGCGAGGCAGGCCCGACGCCCAGCCACCAGCGGCTAAAGGCGCCGGCGCTCGCCGTCAGCTTCAGCAGCGCAGCATCGCTGCCGGTTTCTACCGTGGACGATTCGCCGAGGCTGACAATGTAGTCGCCGCCGATGCCGCGCCAGCCGTGGTCCCGACGCAGCCACTGACTGGCGGGGTCGTCGAGCGAAAGCGCAAAACGCAGCGGCTCGCCTGCATGCCTCACCCGCTCGATACAGCCGGGCAAATCGAGAATCCGCGCCTGCCAGGTGGCCAGCGCCTCCTGCCACTGCGTGTGCGTGGAACCGAGCGTCGACCGCTGGTTCCGAAACGGCGTGGCGAGCAGATCCTGCAGCTGCAGTTCCTCGGGTTCGTTCATGTGCACGGCATTGACCTGATCCCCCAGCGAACGGATCAATCCGAGCAGTTCAAACAGCTCATCGGTATTGCGATAGGCGATCGCGTCGATCGAATAAGGACCGTGCTCGACGTCTTCGGCATCCCCCCAGATGAAGTGGCTGAGCGCGCCGTCGGGACCGTCGCAGAAGCCAAAGCCGAAGGACGACTCGGTGAAGTAGGTCTCCGCCTCTACGGTTTCGACCGGCTCGAGTACGCAGCCGCCGTGGCCGCGTTTACGCCCGGCTAGCGCGGCGTGCATGGCCGCGGCGTCCTGCTTGCCCAAGCGCACCGGCGGGCGCTGCGGCACGTCGACGCGGAGCGTCGCCGGATCGAAGCTGTGACTAATGACGTATGGACCCGTCCCGAACCCCACGCGATTGTAGAAGCCCTGATCGAACATCCCCAGCGCCGCAACCTGCGCGCCGGCGCTCGCCTGCTGGCCCAGCACGTCGACCGTCAGCGACTGCGCAGCACCCATGCGGCGGGCGATGCGGCTGGTTGTGACGGCCGCAATCACGCCAAGATTCAGGTCGGCATCGAGATACTGCATGCGTCCTGGAACGCCTATGACGGAACACTCGGCCTCGCCGTGGATCGGCAGGACGGCGCAGGTGCCCGCCTTGAGCATGGCCTGCAGTCCGGGTTCGGCGTCTTCCTCCTCCAGCCAGCCGACCTCGTACCAGATGCGCTTAACGGCCTCGAAGTCACGCTCCGAGTCATAGTCAAGGATCTCAACGTCCATTGCTGCTCCCGCTCGCTTCGGCCTGCATGCAGTGCGCTCGGCCAGCGGATTCCAGAAAGGGGCCCGCTGGCCGATCAAGAGGGAAGATTATTGGTGCTGGAAGGCGTCGTTGTCGAATGCGCCGCGCTTGAACAGGCTGACCGAGCGGCCCGCTGGAACTTCGAAGCTGATGCCGTTGCGGCGCTCGACAAGGATCTTCGCATTGGGGTGGAACTGGGTGGGTGCGATGGCGCTCGCGAGCACGTTGTCGCTATTGCCGGACAGGCTGATCACCTCTACCCCATTCGGACTCTCCGGTCGGCAGCCAACGCCGTGACCGAACAGGCCGACATTGGAACTGGCCTCGACGGATACAAACTGACGGCGACACTCGACCTTCTGACCGAAATAGCGAAAGTTCTGCGCATTGCGGACCGTCAAAAACGGATTCGGGCTGTCGTAGTGTTCGGGATTGAACGACACGAATGTAAGCGGTTCCGTCGTGCCCTCCACGAGGTAGCCATAAAAGTCGGGGTGATCCGTTTTGCTGTCCTGGACGAAGTAGCTGACGTGCATACGGCCGCCGCCGTTGTCGCGCCACACGTGCGCCGCGATCGCGTGACCGCCATCGTTGTCGGCGCCTCGATAGATCTCCGACTGCATCCGCGCAATGACGGACTTTCGGCCGGCACGCCAGTCCCAATAGGCATGTCGGCGCACGCCGTCGAAACGCGTGCCGTAGCGATAGATGCGAAACCCTTCCAGCCGGGTGGTCGCCTCCACGTCGTTCGCGGTGGTGAACACGGCAACCTGCTCCGGGTTCGTCCATTCCGGGTGCACCAGGATGCGGGTGTACGACAGGTTGTGCGAGAAGAGCGTCTGCTGCGCGCCGAGGCTCAGCGTATCGCTAACGAAATAGATGCCACGGGGCACGTAGACTTTTGGCTTAGCATCCAGTGCCGCCTGCAAATCCGCCGTCGCGTCATAGTTTCCGCGATTGCTGATGCAGCCATCCGTCAGGGTGTTGAACACCCCCGCGTCCATGAACCAGGGATCGTTGGCAAGCTCGTGCCGTGTTCGCAAACTTGCCGGCGGCGCTCGCAGGTCGAGCGTGTGGTAGGTCGACTTGGTCAGCGCCTCACCGTCGATCAGGCGATAGGCCTCGTTGCTCGCGTAGCCCACCTTCAGCGGGTTCGTGTCGCTCAGCGGCACCGGATCTGACTGACCGTCCTTGTGCGTATAGACGTATTCGACCATGCGATTCCAGCTCGCCGAGAGCAGATCGACGCGCTCGCCCTCGGAGTCGACGAACGGTTCGAAGCGATCGCCGCCGCGAACATAAACGTTCAGCAGGTGCAGGATGCGCCCAAGGCTGTTGTCGATGACGGGATAGTTCTGGGCCCCGGACAGATCGATCCGGGTATCCACAACGATCAGCGAGCCGGCGCCGCTGCGAAAATGCGAAGCGCCGACATCGGAGGCAAAGACCGGACTCTTGCTGATGTTGTGCTTGATCTCGAGACCCACGAGCGTGGTGGGCGTGCGGCTGTGCGTCAAAATGACGGGGCCCGTCTGCCCGGAAAACTTGACGTTGACCAGTAGCGGGTTGGTGCCCGAGCCCAGCAGCGCGCCGTGCGTCGCCCCCTTGCACTCTGAGTCGAACAGCCCGCCGGAACGGCCGGGGATCTGACCGAAGCACGCGAGGCCCGAGCGCCCCTCCACGAGGACATCCTCGATACTGCTGCCCTGCGCCACCGGCGCCTGGATGCCGATCGCACCCGCCTTGGCCCCTTCGCCGATATCGACGATCACATTCTTGATGGATTGCCGAAATCCGTTCTTGCCTTCCGAAGGCAGCAACTCATCGTTGACGTTGGTGACCCCGTTACCGGGACACACGCGACCCGTCCAGGCCCACATGAGTACGACGGGGCGTGGGTTGTCTGGATCGTCGAAGTTAACCGCCGGCTGCTTGGCGAGAATGATCTTCGGTTTGTTCTTCGGGTCGCCGTACAGCACGGTGGACTTTGACGAAGAACTGCTGCAAGTACTGCCGGGATTAATGTTGCGACGCAGCTCGAGGGTGCGATCGACGAGATACTTGCCGGGCGGCAGATACACGGCGAGGTCGTAGTTGTGCGCCTCGTTGATCGCGACCTGCAGGCCGGTCGATACCTTCTTACCCGACTTGTCGACCACCAGGCCGTCCGCGCGATTCCACCAGGTCGCGTCAACAAAGCCCGAGCGGAAGAGTTCGCTGTTTTGCTGATTGAGCTCGATGACGCGATCCGGCACCGAGAACACGACGTTATCCGTCGCGGACGAGCCTGATTCGACTTTGTCGCCGAGATAGTCGACCTCGCAGGATTTGGCCGGGACGGTCGCGAACGACTGGGTCGTCACGCCGGGATTGTCCCAGCCCTGAAAACGGTGCCGCGCGCTCACGCAGAGGTTTTTTTGTCCGGCGCGCTGACCGCCAATCAGGCACGGCACCTCGGAACAGGACTCGTATACGGTGTTGGCCGATCTCAGCACGTTCTGCGAACACTTGTGCACGGCGATCTCGAGCGGATGGGTCGCGTCTATCGGCCGCGTCGATTCGATGAACAGACGGCCGCCGGAACGAGTTAGATCCGCCACATAGCCTTTGCTCAGCGTCGCGGGGCAGCGCTCGCTTAGGTACGGGTTGTCCGGGTACAGCGCACAGAGTTCGACAAACCGATCCAGCGCCTGCGCAGGCGCCGCCAGGCACAGCGCCAACAACAGCGACGGCGCCGAAGCGGTGCGCCGCCGTACCCAGCGCGTGTGGCGCACGTAGAGACGGACCAGCACGACTAGAAACCGAACTCTTCGCGACAGATCGTACGCGCTTCCTTGCGCTTGACGCCTCGCTCGGCGCGTATGTACACGATGCACTCGTCCAGCGTTGCAAAGGTCGGTACGTCGTCACCGTCGTCTTCACCGCCGCCGAGGCAGAAGGACTCGAACATGCCACCGAGCACGCCGTTCGCGGCCACTGCCCGTTCGCGATTATCGGATCCTGGAACCGTCGCCGCGATCTGACTGACCAGGTCCATCGCCTCGGTCAGCGGCGGACAAAAGGCCGGTGCCGGTGGCGCCTCCTGCGCCGCGGCGGTGCCGCCGCAGAGCAGTAGCGCGAGGCCAATCGTCGAGAGCGCCGAGCGCACCCCAATCCCAGTACCGAACAGCCTCATAGTTCCCTCCGCCGTACATCCGCGAGCCCGCGGGGCTCGCGATACCGTCAGTGCCGACATGCAAAATGCAATAAAGGTGTCAATTTTGCGGCCTTTTATCGAAATCGTAAAGCAAACCTGGACTCGCACGACCGTTGCCCGGCGCCGCCGCAGGCTGCGGTCGATCTGGATTCGCCAGAGGCGACTTAACAACCGCGAAGGCATCATGTCCGACAGCCCCCGAGGGGGCTATGCCGACTTTGTCTGAGGGATCTCGCGTTTGGTTTACATTTGTTCGGGCTGGTTCTCCCTGACTCTGACCCCCGACTCTGACCCCGACTCTGACCCCGACTCTGACCCCGACTCTGACCCCGGACTCTGACCCCAGCCCTGGGGCTGGCCAGATGTTGGCGAACCACGCCGCAGTTCGTCTCAGCGGCGTGGGACGCTGCGCTGCAGTAACATAGTTTTTATCAATACTTTCAATAAGTTAAAGGTTTATTTCGGCATTCGTTCGAGCGTCGGCGATGCTGCCGCTTGCTGGCACGGAGCCTGCAGTCCTCTTGGCTAGCGCTATAGGAAGAACAGCGGCTGACAGCGGCGGGCGGCAGTCCAGGACGGTACTGCACCAGGCACGGCAGCGGCGCCGCACCATCAAACAGACGCGACAGCGCAGCCACCACGACAGGTCAAAAGGAGGTACAAGATGAACGCGCCAACCCTGGGAACACCGTCCCACCCCCACCGCATTCGTTCGCGAGACCGCTCGGGCTACCGTGCGGATTACCGCTCCCGATCTGCCACGCGCCGGGAAGCGGGCATTCGACCGTTGAACTGGCTGGCTCGGGGTGCGCTGTTGCTGGCCGGCGCCGTGCTCACGGTAATGGGCCTGCTAGGACTGCTGCTGCCCTTCGCACCCGGTCTGCTGTTTCTGCTGCTGGCGGGACTGTGTTTCGCGGCGGCGTCGCCGGGCATCCGTCGGCAGCTAGAGCGGCACCCGCGATTGGCACCGCACTTCGGCCGCTGGCAGCGCGGTGCCGGTCTGGACTGGCCCGACCGCGCACGACTGCTGGGTCTGCTGTTGGCGCGCGCGCTGAGCGATCTGTTCCGGCGGCGCTAAGGTCGCTAAGAGGTCCCCTGCTGCCGCCGCGCCAGGTATGACCGCAGATTGCCGTGGTTCCAGCGCGTCGCCGGCTCAATCTCCTGCACCTCATAGGACAGCGCCAGCGGCAGACGCTCGAGCAGGGGCGCGCAAAACTCGAACAGTGCGCCAGACAGGGACTCCCCAATCGCGACGCGAGTCGCCTCATCCCGCCCCTTGCCGATACGCAGATACACGGCCACAAAGCCGTTCTCCGGATGTTCGTCAGCAATCAATGCGCTGCGCGCGGCGTACGCACGTGTGCGCAGGCCGGCGAGCGGCAGCGCGTCGATCGTGCGGGCGTGGGCGTGCAGGGTCGCGACCAGCGCATCAATCGGCAGCTGCGCTTCGAGGTTGGTCGAGTATTCGATGATCTGATGAGGCATAACCCAAGTTCTCCGCGACGCCGATCCCGAGTGTAGAGCAGGAACGCACCCGCCGTGACCGGTTTAGCAGCCGCGGGTTCAGGCGTGGCTGTGGAGCGAAGGGTTAGTAGAGTCGGAGTGGGCCCAACGGTGTGGGTCCGTCAGCGGCCAGCTAAGCGTCGGCGGTCGAGCGCTGCCGCGTCGTCAGGGTCTGCCAGGCGTCCGCCGAACGCATCGCGACCCCGGCGAGAGATCGTGCCAACCAGCGCGGCTGCAGTTCCAGCCAGTTGACGAAGGCCTGATTGGCGACACCCGGCACGCACAGCGCCTGACCGCGCATAGCGGCAGCAACGCCCTTACGGGCCACGTCGTCGGGGTCGGCCATGAGCTGCTCTGGCAGCTGCCAGTCGCCGAGCAGATCGCCGTGTAGGTCATCCACCATCTCGGTCTTCGTGAGCCCGGGGCACAGGGCGGTGACGGTCACACCGCTATGCCGGACCTCTTCGGCCAGCGCCTCGCTGAAGGACAGCACAAACGCCTTGGACGCGCCGTAGGCGGCCATGCCGGGGACCGCGCTGAAGGACACGACCGAGGCGACGTTGAGGATGCGCCCCGAACCGCGTTCCAGCATCGCCGGCAGCAGATCGTAGGTGATCTCCGCAACGGCGCGCACATTAACGTTAACAATGCCCGTCACTCGGGCGCGATCGGCTTCGGCGAAGCGGCCGCTGTCCGCCACGCCCGCATTGTTGACCAACAGGTCAACGGCGGGTGCCGCGGCGCGAACGCGCCTGGCGAAATCTCGCGGTCCGCGTGCGGTCGCGAGATCGGCGGTGATGATCGTCGTCGGCGTCTCCAGTTCGTCAGCTAACGCCTGGAGACGCGCTTCCCGTCGCCCACCGATAATGAGCTCATAGCCCTGTGCCGCGAGGACGCGGGCGAGGCTCTGACCGATGCCCGATGAGGCACCGGTGATCACGGCGACGGGAGCGGTCACGACGCGAGACTCGCTTAAGCCGCTTTCTTGGCTTTGCTGGTCGTCGCAGCCGGCTCAGCGGTGCTGAAGGCGCCCCTGACCAGGTCGTTCGACTGGCTGAACGCACCCTTGAGGATTTCGCCCTGGGCCTTCAGGTACTCCTGATACCCGCCCCAGAGGGTCTCGCCGTATTCGCGCTGCAGCGACGCCCAGGCGCCGAGATCGCCGAACGACGGCAGGCGCTGCGCGAAGTCGCGGTTCAGGGCGACGTACTTGGAAGAGCCGTCCTGCGCAAGCTCGACGAGTTGCTTGAGGGCGCTGGTTTGGACTTCGACCAGTTCGCGTTGCAGTTTGATCTGCTTTTCGATCATGTTCATGACTGAGTTCCTAATCGGTTGTTTCGATCGCTGCCCGGTCGACTCGTGCCGATCGGCGCTTGCGTTGTTGTCGTCTCGGTGCGTACTGCGTCTTGTTGCACCGCAACATTCAGCGGGGCGCATGGTGCACTGCAACAAAATCGATTGCAAGCCCCAAATGCACCTTTTTTTCGCCTTGTTGCACGCCGTGTAGCGATAGGAGCGCCATTTGACACCGATTTTGCGTTGCAGCATCAACGATCTAGGCGCTAGTCGCGATACTGCGGCACCCGAAAGCGGTGCCGCTATCGGGGCACGGGCAGAGTCACGTACAATCCGCCAACCGCCTCCAATGACTTACGCATAGGCGCAGCACCGATCCCGGCGACATGAGAGAGTTTAAGAAATACCCCAATCGGCGCCTGTATGACCTGCGCGAGAGCCGTTACGTCACGCTGGAAGGCATCCGCGAGGCCATCATGGCGGGTGAGAGCATTCGCGTAACCGACTCTAAGGACGACGCCGACATCACGCGCCTGATCCTGCTGCAGATCATCAGCGAGCAGGAGACCAAGGGACGCGGGGCGATCCTGACCAACCGCGTCATGGAGCATTTGATACGGCTGTACGACGACGCCTTTGGCGCGATCGCCTCGCGCTACATCGAGCAGAGCGTGCTGACCTTCCTGGACTACCAGGCCCAGGCGCAGACCCAACTGCGTCGCATGCAGAACCTCAATCCGTTCGCCAACGCCCAAAGCAACCCTGCGTTCGAGGCCATGAAGAAGGCCTTCGAGAGCGCCTGGCCCGGCGGCATGGGGGCTCGCGGCGCTGACGGCGAGCGGTCTTCCCCGAGCACCAGCAGCGACGACCCCGGAGCGGCGGACGAACCGGCCGACCAGCGCAAATCCTAGCCGTCGGTGGCCTCCGATGCCCGCCGGAACGCACGCCGCGAGCGCTTAGCCCACCGCACCAGATCCGGGCGCCCTGCGCACCAACCCGGCACGACATCATGCGATCGAAGACACGCTGAATCGCTCCTAGCCGATCGCTCAAACCACCTAACGCGACTGAAGATAGCGGGCTAAGCCTATGATTCTATTGGCACCATAAACGTAGCGCGTGCGGACGCGCGGACCGCGACGCAAGCCTGGCACGAAACCTGAATTATCCGTTGCGACGACGCCGGTGGTGAACCGGAGCCGCGCCAAACCGGATGGCTGGCAGTTGCAGGCAGGCCGCGTGGATCAGGCGAACGGGTGCCCAAGTCCCCGATCAGGACGACCACGATGCCGATCCCGCAGAGCTATCGCGGCGAGCTCGGTCTAATCTGCCGCCGGCTCGCCGGCGTCTGTCACGAATTCCCTCTTGCGGCAGAAGTCCCGGCCGAAGACACGGCCCGGGACACGGCCGGAAGCGCACTGACTAACGCGCACGGACGGGACGACCTTCGGTTGACCCTCGACGCATCGGCCGCGAAGCTAACTGGCTGATCGTCAGAGATCCCAACGATGGCCACGCTTCGTCTTTATCACAACCCGGACTGCAGTAAGTCCCGCGCCGCGCTCGAGCTACTGCGCGCGAGCGGGGTGAGCTTCGACGTGATCGAGTATCTGCAGCAGCCGCCGTCGCGGGACGCGCTGCGCGCTCTGCTGCGCCTGCTGGACAACGCACCCGCCGAGCTCGTCCGCCACGATAAGCACTTCAACGCGCTGGGGCTCGATCCCGACGCCTACGTCGACGCCGACGCGGTGACCGCGCTGCTGGCCTCCCACCCTCAGTTAATGCAGCGACCGATTGTCGCGACCGAGGGCCGCGCGCTGATCGCGAGACCGCCCGAGCTACTGCACGAGCTGCTCGATTGAGCGACGCGACCGTGGTTCCCGGCTTCGCCCGCGCGCGCGAGCGCGTTGGCCCGGTGCCGGTCGCGATCAAGCTGTATCAGGGCGTCGGCGCCCTGCCGGGCAGCCACAAGGACTTCGCGTTCAACGTCTGTCTGCTGCTGTTCTATTCCCAGGTGCTCGGCCTGCCCGCGACCTGGGTGTCGATCGCACTCGCGATCGCGCTCGTCGCCGACGCCGTGACGGATCCCCTGGTCGGTTCGTTTTCCGATAGCTTTCGCTCGCGTCTCGGGCGCCGCCATCCGCTGATGTACGTCGCCGCCCTGCCCCTGGGCATGGCGATGTACGCGCTGTTCAGTCCGCCCGCGAGCGTGGCCGCATCATCAGGCGCGCTGCTGGCTTGGCTGCTCGCGGCCACGCTGGCTGTGCGGCTGATATTCACGTTCTTTGTCGTGCCATGGAACGCGCTCGCGAGCGAGTACAGCACGGACTACGAAGAGCGCACGTCGATCATTACCTACCGCTATCTGGTCGGCTGGATCGGCGGCGCAACCTTCGCCCTCCTGATGTATTCCTTCATCTTCCCGCCCACCGAGGAGCAGACGAACGGCCTGTTGGTCCGCGAGAACTACGCCACCTTCGCGCTGGTCATCGCGAGCCTGATGAGCCTGTGGGCGCTGATCACCACGCACATGACGCGCTCACAGGTTGCCTTCCTGCCGCAGCCCGCCGGACCGCCCGCGCGCTTTCGCTTCGGCACGGCGCTGCATGAAGTCAGGCTGGCGCTCGCCAACGACAATTTCCGGCGCCTGTTCCTGGCCGTGCTGCTGTTCGCCGCGATCGACGGCGTGGGCAAAACGTTCGATCCCTACATGAACATCTTTTTCTGGGAATTCACGACCGATGACCTGCGCTTCTTCAGCGCCACGATCATCGGCGCTTTCCTCGCGTTCGGCGCCGTGCCCCTGCTGCAGGTGCGCTATCAGAAGCAGACCATCCTGGTCGCCACCCTGTCCGCGGTCATGATCAACGGCATGCTGCGGGTGATCTTCCGCTTCATCGAGGTGTGGCCGCCCAACCAGGATCCGCTGCTGCTGCCCATGCTGATCGCGCACTCGGCGGTACAGGTGTTCCTCCTTACGGCCGCCGGCATCATGTTCGCATCGATGATCGCGGACATCGTCGACGAGCAGGAGGCGCGCGTGAACCTGCGTCAGGAGGGCGTCTTCAGCTCCGCGCTGGGGTTCTCCGCCAAGGCGACCAGCAGCGTCGGGCTCATCGCCGGCGGTCTGCTGCTCGATCACGTCATCGGTTTCCCGCTCGAGGCGCAGCCTGGCGCGGTTGCCCAGGAAACGCTGGTGCGGCTCGCCATCGTCGACGGCATTCTCCTCCACCTGCTGTTCTTCGTGCCGATCGCGCTGCTCTTGCGCTACGACCTGACGCGCTCGCGTCTGCGCCTGATCCAGGCGGACCTGCGCGCTCGCGCCCAGCGCGACGAAGCGCGCGACTAACGTGCATCATCGAACTACCCAAACGCCGCCGTGTTGGTAAAACGACTGGTCCTGGCAGGGCTCGTACTCACCGCGGCACTGATCTGCGGCTACGCGTTAGCGCCGGATCCGCGGCCTGCTGGCGCCAACACGCGGGCGCTGTTCGAGGACCGGCCCTATCGGGTCGCGGCGCTGGAACTCACTTTCATCGACACAGACCGGGAAACGTCCCCCAACCGGGATTATGCCGGCAGCCAAACTCGCACCCTGCCGACGCTGCTGTGGCACCCGATCGACGCACCGGGGCCGCGTCCGCTCATCGTCTTCAGTCACGGTTTCTCGGCGCACCCGCGCGGCGGCGCCTATCTGGCCAGCTATTTGGCGAGTCGCGGCTATGTCGTCGCCGCCGCCGTATACCCGCTGACGCACTTCGGCGCGCCCGGCGACCCCACGCTGCTGGATGTCGTCAATCAACCGGGTGACATCAGCTTTCTGCTGGACGAGCTGCTCGCGCTGAGCGCCGGTGACCGCGCGGAGACCGCGCCAGCACTGCGCGGTGCGATCGACGCACAGCGTATCGGCGTCGCGGGCGTGTCGCTGGGTGCGATGACCTCGTTGCTGGTGGCTTTCCATCCGCGGCTCGCAGACGCTCGGGTGAATGCCGTCGCCGCCCTGGCGCCACCGCTCAGTACCTTCACAACCACCTACTTCGCGCACCGGCCGCTGCCGCTGTTGATACTCACCGCCGCGCAGGACGGCGTGCTGCCGCCCACGTCGCACGGCGATCGCGCCGGTAAGCTCGCGCCCCACGCGCGCGTCTTCGAACTGCGCGGCGGGTCGCACATCGGTTTTTCCGGACCGGCTCGTCTACTGCGCGCGCTGTCGCGGCCAGACGATCTGACCTGTTACTTCGTGCGGGGCAACGTGGATGCATCCCAGCAGATCGCCTTCTTTGCGGGTCTGGGGAGTCCTGCAGAGGGCATAGACACGCAGGCCGCAGACGACATCTGCGAGACCGAGCCGGTCGGCCGCGTGATCGATCCGCGGCTGCAGCAGATCGCAACGCGGGTGGTGGTGGGCGCGTTCTTCGACGCTACCTTCGCCTCGTCGGCGCGTGAGCGCGCCGCAGCGCAGCGCTATCTCGACGAGTCTGCCACGGCCGAGCTCGGGTATCTGCTCAATCGCAGTGCGGGCTACCAGTCGGGCAGATAGGCAATGTCGAGCGCGACCGCGCTGAAGTCCTGATCGCCCACCAGCAGAACGTGCAAGACTCCGGCACCGGGAGCAGTCAGCACGCACAGCTCTTCGCTAGTCGCGTCGCGACTGGCACAGTCGAATCGCTTCAGCGACGGCTTCTTGCCGACCCGCACGTAGAGATCGGCATTGCCCGCGCCCGCAAGCCGCACGCTGACCTCGGCGATCGGTTCGGCCGGTAGGGACACCTTGCGTCGCAGCGCACCGCCGCCGGAACGCGCAAGATCCGCCTCGCTGAGCAGCGTCACGGGCATCGGCGTACCGACCGGTACGACGGACTGCGCGCTGTCGATCAACCCGTCCGCATCGCTCACGCGCAGCGTCACCTCGTAGGGCCCGTCAGCCGCATAGGTGTGGCTCGTGAGCGCGCCTTGGGTAGTCGCCTCGCTGCCGTCGCCGAAGCTCCAGTCGTAGGCCACGATGTCGCCGGCGCTGTCGCCGGCGTCGAACCCGACCGTGCGGCTGCCTTCGCTCAGGGCAGCCACGAATTCGGCGCGCGGACCCGAGCCGTTCGCGAGCAGCGCCTGCAGATTAACCCCTTCGAAGCCGCCGACGCCGCGCAGCAGCAGCAGCGCGCGACGCGCGCCGGCCGGCACGGCAACGCCGCAGACCTGGGTAACCGTGCGCGCGGCGGCGCTGCGGCAGTCATATGCCGAAGACGTCGGGCGCGAATCGATGCTGACGTACAGTTCCAGCGCGCCCGAACCACCCCGCGTGACCACCTGCAGACGACGCGCTTCGCCGGTGGCGACGTCGGGCAGCGAAATCGTCCGTCGCAGGCTCGCCCCGGCGCCGCGCTTGAGACCGCTCTGTTCGAATAGCACCATCGGCTGCGCCGAACCCTCGCTGACCTCGACCACGTCGCTCACGCTTGCGCTCGCGCCGGCTGCGTCCTCGACGGTGAGCGTCACGTCATAGCTGCCCGCGCCGCCGTAGGTGTGGGTGAGCGTCGCGCCCTCGCCGACCGAGCCGTCGCCGAAAGACCAAAGATAGGTCGCGATGGCGCCCTCGGCGTCCGCCGAGGCTGTCGCGTCGAAGGCGACGCTGAGACCATCGACCGCGCTGGTGAACGCGGCCGTGGGCGGTTCGTTGGCGACCCCGTCCGCGAACGACACACTCAGCCGGACGCCCGCAAAGCCGCTGACCCCATGCACCATCGCGTGATAGATGCCCGGCTGCGGGTGCGCGAACGCGCAGCTCTCGGCGGTCGCCGGCCCCTTGGACACACAGTCGCTGCTGTTGAAGTTCGCGCGACCGCCGCGCCGTACATACAGATCCGCGTTGCCGCTGCCGCCGTCGAGCACAAAGCGAGCGCTGGCGATACCCGCCGGCACCTCGACCTGGAAACGCAGCCGGTTCCCCGCTGCCCCCGACAGGCCCGCTTCCTCCAGAATCGTCAGATCGCGGCCAAGCGTTGCGCTCAGCACCTCTCCCGGGACGCTGATGTCGCTGACGACGACGCCGCTGTCCGCCCCCCCATAGAGCCGGCTGTTCGGCGTGCCGTTCGCATCGAAGCCGCTGCCGGGCATTCCGATCCATAGATCGGTAGCCCGACCGCGACTGTTCGCCAGCGGCGTGCCGTCGCCGGCCTCTACGTCGACCCAGCGCCGAGTGTCGCTCGCATTGTTTGTTCTCGAGTCGTCGACGTGCAGCAGCAGCATGCCGCCCTGAAAGGCGCCTAGCTGCCGAGATAAACCGCGGTCGTACCCCAGCGGCGCGCGATTCTGCAGCAGGAAGTACTGCTGGGGATCCGGCGTCTCTGCCAGCGCGATGACGTCCTGACCCGTCGCCGCCGGCGAGCCGCTCGCCACCAGGCTTATCGCTCCCGGGCCGCGACTGGCCGCCGCCCAGCCGAGCCGATGCAGCATCCAGGCGGAGGGCAGCACCGGCGTGATGCCGGGGTGGGGATCCGCGGGCGCTTGTCCCCAACTGCCCGCGCCCATGACGCCAAAGGTCCCGATGCCGGACGAGCTGCCATCGATGTCGTACAGATCGGGCAGCCCCCAGATTAGATGTCCGAGCTCATGCACGAAGATACCCATCGTGGCGCGGTGATCGCCCTGAATCTCGCCGAACTGGGCGTAGCCACCCAGACCGTTTTCGTACCCCCCGACCCAGACCCCGTCGAGCAGCTGCGGCACGATCGACCACTTGTGACCCCACACCGATGGGGTGGCGCCGCTGAAGGCGCGCTCGAAGCCGGCGACGACGACCACCACCGCCAGCTCGTTCGCCGTTACCCGGCCGTTGCCGTCGACGTCGAAGTCCGCGAAGCGCACGAACGGATCGGCCGCGTGCAGCGCAGCGACGGTCAGATCGCGGTTCGCCGATCCCGTATTGGCCGCCGTGTTGGGATGATTGGTACCGATCTCGACCCAGCCGACGATGCCGTCGTTTGCCTGCTGCGAGGTCTCGTTCGCCGCCGTGAGAGTGACCGCGCCGAAGGACGCGGCCGCGAAGTAGTTCGCGACCTCGCCCGCGAGCAGCGCGCGCCACTCGGCAACCGCCGTCGAGCCGCGCCGATCGCCGAAGTCCGCCAGTATGACGAGCACTTTGCCTGTGACCGGCACGCCGCCCAGCGTGGTGTCGGCGATGGCCAACGAGCCTCTAGCGTGAGATCCCGCCGGGCCGTGCGGGCGGTGAATCTCACGAGCGCGCTGGGTCCTGGGCGGGGACCGACGCGCGAACGACGGTGCCGGCGCGTCGGCGCGCACGGCAGACAGCACGCGGGCATCGCCCGTTGCGGAGTGCATGTAGTACCAGTAGCGATCCGCCGCGCGCTCTACCCAGTAGCCCGCCGCTGTGGTGTGCCAGCTCAACCACTCGTCGCCGCGCTCGATCACCGTGAGCGTGCGACCATCGGGCTGCGTGACCTCGCGCGGCTCGCCCAGAGCCGCCACCGCGCCGGCGTCCAAGGGTCCAAGTAAGGCCAAGGCGGCCAGCAGCGCCCCGGCCGGGCGCAAGAGTCCATTCCACCAAAGCTTCATCAGCGCTGTTCACCGGCATTCCCATGCATATATGCAGTTTAATTGCTTTTACCGATTCGTGGGGCACCGGCTGAGGCTCGTCAGACACGCGCCTGCCGCTTAGACAAGGCGCTTTGAGAAGGCACAAGCGAACCCTCGACCCCGGCCAAGGACCGTGAGGCGCGCGGGAGAAGTGTTTTCGCAGCCTGACCGCGACGATTACACTGACCGGAAGGGGGAAAACACCGTGACAGAGCCAGCCGCCGAATCGTCCACTGAACGCCTGTTCGACGCCGTGATCGTCGGCGCCGGGTTTTCGGGTATGTATCAGCTCCATCGTCTGCGGGCGCTAGGCCTGAGCGTGCGGGTGCTGGAACAGGGCGGCGATATCGGCGGGACCTGGTACTGGAACCGCTACCCGGGTGCCCGCTGCGACATCCCCACCATCGAGTACTCGTTCAGCTTCGACAAGACGTTGGAACAGAGCTGGGACTGGCACGAGCTGATGGCGGGCCAGCCAGAGATCCTCGACTACGCCAACCACTTCGCCGAGCGCTTCGACCTGCGCCGCGATATCGACTTCGACACCGAGGTCACCGCGGCGGCGTTCGACGAGAACAGGGCCGACTGGCGCATCACGACGGCGGATGGCGCGGTCACGCGCGCGCGCTATCTGATCATGGCGACTGGCTGCCTGTCGGTGCCCCACTGGGCGGACATACCCGGCCGCGACGAGTTTGCCGGCCCGGTCTTCCATACGGGCCTGTGGCCAGCAGCGGGCGTCGATCACCGCAGCCAGCGGGTCGGCATCATCGGCGCCGGCTCCTCTGCGGTACAGGCGATTCCCGTGATCGCGGAGACCGCGGCACAGGTGCTGTCGTTTCAGCGCACGCCCGTGTACAGCATGCCCGCCAACAACCATCCGCTGGACGATGCGTTTCGGGCCGACATCAAGGCGCGCTACGACAGCATACGCGCGGCTCAGCGCGCATCGATGGCCGGCTTCGTGCTGTACGGCGTGCAGGGCAAGGTGCAGGACATGGGGGCCGCCAACATCCTCGACCTCAGCGTCGAGGAGCGCCGGGCGCGGCTCGACGCCGAGGGTCTCGCCTCGCTGCGTCGCTACCCCGACGTCGCGGTCGACCTCACCGCCAACGAGACCGCCTGCGATCTGTTCCGCGAAGAAATCGCATCGCTGGTAGAGGATCCGGACACCGCGAGCGCGCTGATGCCGCGCGGCTATCCGCTGGGCTGCAAGCGCCAGGTGGTCGATACCAACTACTACGAGACTTTCAATCGGCCCCACGTCGAGGCCATCGATCTGCGCGCGGAGCCGATCGAGCGAATCACCGCAACCGGCATCCGCACGTCGCGCGCCGACTACGAATTCGACCAGCTGATCTTCGCGACCGGCTTCGATGCGATGACCGGCGCGCTGACTCGCGTGGACATACGCGGTCGCGGCAATCGCGCGCTGCGCGAGCACTGGGAGGCCGGACCGCGCTCGTACCTGGGGCTGCAGGCGCACGGCTTCCCGAATCTGTTCACGGTAACCGGTCCGGGCAGTCCTTCCGTGCTATCAAACATGCTGGTGTCGATCGAACAGCACTGCGACTGGATCACCGACTGCATCGCCGCGATGCGCGACAACGGCCACGCGCTAATCGAGCCCGAGCGGGCGGCCGAAGACGCCTGGGTGGAACACGTCAACGCCGTCGCGCAGGGCACCGTGCTCACCGCGCCGAGCTGCAACTCCTGGTATCTGGGCGCCAATATCCCCGGCAAGACGCGACTGTTCATGCCCTACATCGGCGGCGTCGGCGCCTATCGAGAAAAGTGTGCGGCCGTGGTCGCTAAC
Source organism: Pseudomonadota bacterium (assembly GCA_039029135.1). GTDB lineage: Bacteria > Pseudomonadota > Gammaproteobacteria > Pseudomonadales > Azotimanducaceae > JALZVT01. Next base: position 153,585 of record JBCCGT010000007.1, read on the forward strand.
GGCTACGAGGGCTTTCGCTTCGCGTAGCGCGTGAGCCGATTCGCCCCGGCGCGAGAGATCAGCCCGGCGGGCGCGGCACGGCCCCCGGTCCCGACATGCCGCCGGACAGCAGACCCATCAGATCCATCATGTCGACCTTACCGCTCGACGTCGGGACATCGACCGTAATCTCGGGATAGCTGACGTCCAGCGTGTAGCTGAGATTTTCGCGCCTGGTCTCTGCGCGTTCGCTGCCGAGGTGGCGCATGCGACAGGTCGCGGCGTCGAAATAGACCGTGCCCTTGTGTCCGCCCTGTTCGAAATCGCTCGCGACACAGGCGCTGCCGTCGGGACAGGCGCGCGGGTTGAGCGGGCCGAGATCGCCGAGCTGTTCGGTGAAACTGGCGAGTGACATGTCCTCGAAGCCCTTCGCCATATCGCCGCCGACCGCCGCGGGCAGCAGCTTCCACGCCCCGTCGTGCTGGATGTACATGTTCGAGTCGACCCGGATCATGCTGAGATTGGCGCCGGTGCCCAGCACGTTGCCCGACATGCGCACGCGGCCCCGCGGGTCGACCTCGAGCGTCATGGTCTGGCCCGCGGCATCGAGCGTCGAGCGATAGCTGGTGATGCCCTGCTGCGCGGCAAGCAGCGCGTCCTTGCTGCACTCCGCGTTCGCCGCTGCGCTCGCGACACAGACCAGCGCGGCCGCAGCCAAGCGCCGCGACGCAAAAACGCGAGCGACAGAACTCGAGATGGAACTCGGGATGGAAACGGTGCGCATGGAGATTCCTTGGCGTTGGGTCGCGCCATGATAGCGCCCAAACCTGAATCCCTGCTGAGTGCGGCCTCCCACACACGGATCTTCCACGCGCGGTCTAAAGCGCGCCGGCAGCACCACCGCTAGTCGTCGGCCATCAGCACCAGCGTACCCGTGGTCGACAGCGCGCCGCCGGTACCGTTGACCACGCAGGTGCGCGCGCTCTGCTGCTTGCCTGGGTCGCCGTTGACCCCGTCTTCGGCAATACCGGCGAGCTGTCGGTAGGCCTCGATCAGCAAGGGCATACCGTACATGCCGCTGTGGTTGAACGACAGGCCGCCGCCGTTGGTGTTGATCGGAAAGTCGCCGCCGGGCGCGGCCCGACCGCTGGACCACAGCTCGTGTCCCCGACCGCGCGGCGCCAACCCAAGCATCTCGACCGTCATGGCCGCGGTGATGGTGAACGAGTCGTACACCAGCGCCATCTCCATGTCCGCCGGACCCAGTCCGGCCATGGTGTACGCGGTCTCAGCAGAGCGAGCCGCCGAGGTGGCGGTAAAGTCGTCCATCTCCAGCATTGTCTGGTGGCTCATCGCCTCGCCGGCGCCCGCGAGCCAGACGGGCTTAGTGTGCAGGCTGGCCGCCACCTTCGGGCTGACCACAAAGACGGCACCGCCGTGATCCGTGACCATGCAGCAGTGCAGGATCGTCAGCGGCCAGACGATCATGCGCGACTCCTGTACCTGCTCGACCGTGATGGGTCCGCCGAACGGGTGCTTCTCTTTGGAGTACATCGCCGCGCGCGGGTTGAGGCAGGCCCAGTCCCGACTGACCTTGGCGATCGGCGCATAGTCGGCGCTGGTGAGCCCGAAGCGATGCATGTGCCGGGTCATCGCATGCGCGTACTGCGACGGCGCGCTGCCCAGCCCATAGGCCATGGTCATTTCAGTGCCCGGCGAGACGACGCCACCGCCGGCGGCCCCCATGCCATAGTTGCTGGGCCCACGGCCACCGATCTTGTTCGCCGAGTGTCCGTTCTCGCCGTGCGTGACGAGCGCGATGTCGATGACGCCGGCGTGAATGGCCGCCATGGCGTGATGCACATGCATCTCGAACGAACAGCCGCCGACCGCCGTCGTGTCGATGTACTTGGGTTTCAGACCCATGTGCTCCGACAGCTCAGAAGACCACCCGGTCGAGAACACGCCCTCGATGCGCGACGGCGCGATGCCCGTCTGTTCGCACAGATTCGTAATCGCCTCGACGTGGAGCTGCAGCGCGGTGACCGGTTCTTTCAGGAAGCCGATCTCGTTGGCCTCGGCCGCGCCGACGATCGCGGCACTCTTGTACAGTGGTCCAGGCATCTCAGTGCTCCCCTCCCGCCGCGTCATCTGGCAGCACGCGCCAGAACGGAATGTGCGTGTCGTCGTCCGCCGCCTCGAATTCCACGGCAACGCTTGCCCCGATGTGGATATCCTCAGGCTTCTCGGGATCGACCCCACGCAGCACGGTGAGCATGCGGTCGCCCTCGTCGAGGTCGATGTACGCGGTCACGAACGGCGCCTTGGCCGCCCAGGGACCGAACGCCAGGTGCTGCACCGCGTAGGTGTGGATGCGTCCCCTGCCCGATCCCTCGATCCAGCCGATATTCCGCGAGTGGCAGTAAGGACAGATGAAGCGCGGATACCAGTGCACCCGGTTGCAGTCCTCGCAGCGCGGCAGCATCAGCTTGCCGACTTTGGTGCCGTCCCAGAACGGCTGCGTGTGCGTGCCCCGCCGTGGAATGGGTAGGTCGTATGCCATCTGTTCTCTCCTCGCCTGCTCAACGCGCCCCTGATCGGTAAGTTTACCAGTCCCGCCTCCGCGCGGCTGCGCCGATGGGGCGCGGCTGCGTCCACGGGGCACGGCATTGCGCACGACACACCCTTGTCTTTGCCGGAGCGATGCGGACAATTCGCGATTCAAACACTCGCCCACAAACCACGCCGGCACTTGCCACACAGGAGGGGATTCTCAATGGCCGACTCGTTGCGCGATCAGCTCATCAAGGCCGGGCTCGCCACCAAGAGCCAGGCCAAGAAGGCCGATAAGCAAAAGAACGCCGAGGCCAACGCCCAGCGCCAGCGCAAGAAGAAACCCGGCGGCAAGAGCGCGGCACCGACGCAGGGCGAGAAGAACCGGCAGCGCGCCAACAAGGCGCGAGCGGTGCGAGCCGAGCGCGATCGGGCGCTGGCGCGCGAGCGCAACGAAAAGGCCGCAGAGAAGGCCAAGCTGGCCGAGATCAAGCAGCTCGTCGCCAAGCACGATCAGCGCCGCGAGAAGGCCGAGTCCGACGTGCCGTACAACTTCCTGCACAAGAAGAAGATCAAGCGCATCTACGTCCAACCGGCGCAGCTAGACGCCCTGTCGCGCGGCGCGCTGGTCATCGTCAACGTCGACGGGCTGTACCACCTCGTATCCCAGGCGGTGGCCAAACGCATCGAGGAACGCGACCCGCGCTGGATCGTGGCGGATGCGAGCAAGGCGGAGGATGCACCGGACGAGGCCATGGACGACTACTACAAGCAGTTCGAGGTCCCGGACGACCTGGACTGGTAGCGATGACAAACCCGGCAGAAGCATTCATTCAGCCAAGAACGCTGGTGACATTAGCCTGCGTCGGCCTCCTGGGTCCGCTGACGATGTTCGCCGGCGACATGCTGCTGTACTACACCAGCGTCAGCTCCGAGTATTTCGATAGCCACATCGCCGAGATCATGAGCGACATGCCCTTCGCGCGGCTTGCGCTCGGCGGCCTGTTCGGGCCCATTGCCGCCGTGCTGTACATGGCGTCATTCCTGGTGATCGTGCTGTTCATCGATCCGGACTGCCGCCGCAGTCGGATCGGCATCTTTGTCTTGTTCGCCTGCATGATGACCGTCGGCGGCGCCTATCACGCGCTGTTTCCCCTGTTCGCGTTTCACGCCGATGCGGTGCTCGCGGGTGCGCTGCCCGAGGCCGAGCACTTTCCGGCCGTCGGCGCGCTATCTGCGGCTTATCTCAACACGCTGTCGGCGGCCTACATAGGCTGCGGATGCGCGGCGTGGATATGGCTGGCCGTGCTCGTTTTCCGCGGGCGCACCCTGTTGCCGCGCTGGTCGCTGCTGCTGACCCCGGTGCTGTGGATCCCGCTGGGCGAACTGTTCTTGGCGCTGCCTCAGCCGCTGAACGTTATATTCGCGGGCGGCTGGTTCAACCTCGCGTACCTGCCCATGTTCGCGCTGCTGGTGAAGGTCGCGCTAGGCAACGCGTCCGCGTTGTTCACGCGAAGCACTGGCGTCGCCTGACGCGCCAGGCGCGGCCTGAACGTTACCCCGTCGAGCGTTCTGTCCCGCGAGGACAATCGTCGAAACCTTAAGAGTGTCGAGCAGCCGATTCAGATCGCGCCGGCTCTGCGCTCGATACTTCATCGCCATCCCACTCGTGACAAAGAAGTGGGCGAGCTGCGTATTACTCTGGCCGCTAGCTTCGATTTGTGCTCTAAAGGGTTCGAGCAAGGAAGCAATGTGCTTCCTGACCAAGCTACTGCTGCCGGCTCCGTAGCGCGTCTGGCGGACACTCGACCATCATGCACCGATACAGAACAAGGAGCAGACGTTGACCGCAAGATTCGCAGACAAAACCGTCGTCGTTACCGGCGGCGCCAACGGCATAGGGCGCGCGACCGCGTGGCGGCTGCTCCGCGAGGGCGCCAGGGTGACGGTCTTTGACAAAGTCGATCCGGACAGCGATCCAGTGCGAGTGCTGTTCGATGAATCTGGCGACCACCGCGACCGATTGGCCTATCACAGCGTCGATCTGACGGAACCCGATCAGGTTCAACAGACCGCAGACCGCGTCCTGTCAGACGGCCCGGTTGCCGCACTCGCCATGGTGGCGGGCTTGAGCCAGCCGCGGAAGAAAATCGAGAAGGTCAGTCTCGAAGAGTGGCAGAGTTTCCTGGCGATCAACCTCACCAATCCGTTCCTGGTCGCACAGGCGCTGCTGCCCTCGATGCGCGAACAGCGCTACGGTCGGATCGTGGCGATCTCCTCTTCATCCGGTCGGACCGCAAGCGTGTGGACCGGCTTGCCGTACTCATCGGCGAAGGCCGGCGTCATCGGCCTGATCCGCAAACTAGCGTTCGATGAGGGACGATACGGTATTACCGCAAACGTCGTCGCGCCTGGCTTAGCTGAAACCGAGTTCGTCAAAGCGGGCCTGAAGCAGGCGCCAGAAGGATTTCTCGAACAGCGTCTTGCTGAAATACCGCTGCGCCGGGGCGCGCATCCAGACGAGATGGCGGCCGCGATCGCCTTTCTCGCATCCGACGATGCGAGCTATGTCACGGGCGCAGTGCTGGATGTGAACGGCGGCGCGTTTATCGGCTGACGCGCGCCCCCGGCGCTAATACACCGTCACCCGGTGCAGCTCGCGCCTGAAGCCCTCGTAACCGCCGGTCGCCTTGTGCACGACGCTGCGGTTGTCCCACAGCACCAGCATGTCATTTTCCCACTGATGGCAGTAGAGGAACTCCTCTTTGGACTGCCACGCGTGGAGCTCGAAAATGAGATCCTGCGCGGCGTCCTGCTCCACGCCTTCGAAGCCGACGATGTAGGAAATACCGCTGAAAAAACCGCGCCGCCCCGTCTCCGGGTGTGCCGGCACCAGCGGATGGGTGTGACGCATGGTCGCGGCCTCTGCCGACGGCCTGATGTCCATCGCTCCGTTCTTAGTGACGTCGCCATAGGCGCCCTCCAGCGAATAGCCCTTCGCCGGTGAGTGTATGGCCCGCAGGTCCTCGAACCGCGCCCGCATGTCTTGCGGCATCGACTCGTACGCGAGGTGTTGGTTGGCGAAATGTGTGTCGCCGCCCTGAGGCGGCACCTCGATGCTGTACAGCAGCGTGCCCTGCGGCGGTTCCGGCATGAAGCTCCAGTCCGAGTGCCAGTACTCAGCAAATATGGGGTTCGTGTCCTGCGCCTCTCGGCGCACGGCCGCGATATGTTTGCGCCCCGGCAGCGGGTTGAAAAACGGATCCTCGCCCAGCGCCCCAAACTGCTCGGCGACCGCCTCGAGCTGGTCGTGCGTGAGCGACTGATGGGGGAACGCGAGCACATGGTGTTCGAGCCAGGCGGCGCGGACGGCCTGCAGGAGCGCGTCGCCCAGCGGCCGCGAGAGATCCACCCCCTCGACGCGGGCACCGCAGGCCTGGCCGCTGGGAGTGATGGTGAATGCGTTCATAATGCCCCCTCTGCTCGGTCGCTATTGTGGGCTTCATGAACTGCGCCTGGCCAGCCGCTTTCGCCCTGCAGATAGCGGTCGCGACATTCCGAGATCACATCGACGAACAGACTGACTAGCGGTGTCGCCAGCGCCTCAGTGCGGACCAAGCAGGCGCTGCGCCACGCCATCGAGGGCGAGTCTTTTATCTCGCGCAGGACACCTGACGCGAGCTCAGCTCGAAACACTGCCCGCGGACCGCCGCAGATGTAGTCGCTGTCGAGCAGCAACGGCTTTAACAACGCATAGTTGTCGGTGCTCAGCCCGCGTCGCTGGCCGCGGGGGTCCGCGGCTGGTGCCATGGACCCCTGTACGGGCGGTGCGGCGTAGGCGTAATCGAACAGATCGGACGCCGCCGCGGCGAAGATCGGGTGTTCAGCGCGCGCCACATTGATCGTTTGTTCCCGGATCAGCTCGAACGAGCTGATCCCCTCGAGATCCAGACGCGATTCACCGTGCAGCTGGCTTGCCTGCGCGGCATCGTCGACCCCGAACGGCCCCGCGATCACGTCGAAACGACCGGCGTGCAAACCGTCCAACAGCACCTCGCTGCTCGCCGTGACAATGGACGTATGCACAGCGCCGGTACGCCGCGTCCACACGCGCAGGACGTCTGGTAACAGTACCTGCTCGATGATCGGCCCTACCCCAACGTGCACTTCGCCCGCGTCGCAGGCCACGATGCGTTCAACCTGACGCTGAATACTGCCCAAGCGATCGTGAATCGGAGCCGCGCTGTCGACAAGGTAGCGGGTCAGCGGCGTCGCCTGCAGACCCGCCTGCGAACGATGAAACAGCCGCGCATCGAGCTGGCTTTCCAGCCGCGCCAGCCGTTTGCTCAGGGTTGGCTGGGAGACAAACAGCGCTTCCGCCGCCCGTGTGATGCTGCCCTGCTCGCAAATGGCGGTCAGCAACCGAAAATCGCCGATGTCGAGCATGAGGTGCCTTGTTCTGTGGCCGTGTTACGCCTGGTTATATTCCAATTTTTTACCACCTATCTCAAATGAATTCATTTTATTCTTATTCGAGCAGCCCATAGGCTTAGGCCACCAATGAAGCAGAATCAGCGCATGACCACGATCTGGGGCACGGGTACACCGAGGACGTTTCGGCCACTGTGGGTCGCCGAGGAACTCGAATTGGCCTACACCCACCGCGGCATCGAGTCCCGCACGGGCGAGACCCAGACGGCCGAGTACCAGGCGCTGAACCCGAAACAAAAGATCCCCTGCCTTGTCGACGACCGCCTCACGCTCACTGAAAGCGTGGCGATCAGTCGCTATCTCATCCGCCGTCACGGTGGCGCGGACCGTACCCTGTCCGCGCCTCAGACCACCGAGGCCTGCGCCCGCGAGGACGAGTGGGTCGCGCACGTCTACGGCGAACTGGACGAGACTGCGCTGTATGTCCTGCGCCGCCACGAGGATCTGAAGGCGATCTACGGCAGCGCCCCAGCGGCGGTGACCACCGCGCGCGCGCACGTAACACGCCAGCTGGATCTGATCGCGGCGCGGGTCGATTCCCGCCGATTCCTGGTGGACGGCGGTCTCAGCCTCGCGGACGTGATGCTGATGTCCTGCCTCGATTGGGCACACTTCTATGACTTCGAGCTGCCGCAACCGCTCGCGACCTATCGAGCCGGTCTCGCGGAGCGCAGCGCATACCAGCGGGCGTTCGCCCGCAACTATCCGCAGCTGATATCACAACAGGAGGCGTAATCATGGGACCGTTGGAAGGCATCAAGGTGGTGGACCTGACGAGCATGGTGTCGGGGCCGGTGGCGGCCGTCATGCTCGCCGATCAGGGCGCGGACGTCGTCAAGGTGGAACCGCTGCATGGCGAACAGATGCGCCACCTCGGCCGACCGGTGAACGGCGTGCCGGCGACATTCTTCTCGTGCAATCGCGGCAAGCGATCGATCGCACTCGATCTGAAGAGCGAGGCAGGAAGCGAGGTGCTGTGGCGGCTCCTCGACGAGGCCGACGTGCTGCTGCAGAACTTTCGCCCGGGCGCGATCGAGCGAATGGGCTTCGGCGAACCGGCGGTGCGGGCACGCAATGAACGCATCATCTTCGTCTCGATCAGCGGCTTTGGTGACAGCGGACCCTACGCGCAGCAGCGCGTCTACGATCCCGTCATCCAGGCGCTGTCCGGCGCAACAGACATTCAGGCTAATCGCACCACGCGCGACCCGGAGATGTTCCGCGTCATCATCGCCGACAAGGTCGCCGCACTCACGGCCGCCCAGGCGATTTCGAGCGCCCTGTATCACCGCGAGCGCAGCGGCGAGGGACAGCACATCAGCCTGTCCATGTTGGACGCCATGCTCGCGTTCTTCTGGCCGGAAGGCATGGGTGGCATCACCTATGCCGACGCGGAGTACGACCCCGCCGCCACGTCCGGATCCATGGATCTCATCTATCCGACCAAGGATGGATTCATCACTGCCGGCGTCATTTCCGACAAGGAATGGGCGGGACTGTGCAGGGCGCTGGATCGCGAGGATCTGTTGGCAGACCAACGCTTTGCGACCGCGGGCGCGCGCCTCGAACACGTGCAGGAGCGCAAGGCCATCACGCTCGGCGAGATCGCCAAGTGGTCGTCGCAGGAGATCCTCGCGCGCTTGGCCGCCAACGACGTACCGAGCGCCCCGCTGCTGCGTCGTTCGGAGCTACCCGACAACGAGCAGATCATCGCAAGCGGCACGATCGAGCGAACGCACTACGACGGCTTCGGCGACGTCCGTCAGGTCAGACCCGCCGCTCGATTCAGCGGTACGCCGACCCGGATCAAAGGCCCGGCACCGAAGCTCGGCGAGCAAACCGAAGCTATTTTGCGAGATCTGGGCTACACCACGGCGGCGATCGATGCGCTGCGTGGCGACGGGACAATCGGCGCCTGAGCACAAGCCGTGCGCCGATAGACGGCGCGCCAATAGACAGCGTCTCAATAGACAATCAAGGAGCACTAGCATGAAACCCGTCTGTTTCGTCATGGGCGCCGGCGCCGGCATCGGCGGCACGGTGGGCGCCAAGTTCGCGCGCGAGGGCTATCACGCCGTGCTGTGTCGGCGCAGCGACCAGCAGGGCCTGAACACGCTGGTGGAGGGCATCCAGCGCGACGGTGGGGACGCGAGCGGCTATCTGCTCAACGCCGTAGACGGCGACGCGCTGGAGGAACGCATCGCGCAGGTGGAGCGCGACATCGGCCCGATCGAGGTGGTGCTGTTCAATCTGGGTGCACAGATCGGCAATCGATCGCTCGCAGACCTCACCTACAAGCAGTTCGAACTCGGCTGGCGCATGGCAACCTTCGCGCTGTTTCGCATGGCGAAGGAGCTCATGCCGCTGATGGTCGAGCGCGGCGGCGGTACCTTTCTGGTGACGTCCGCGACCGCGGCCGTGCGCGGCAACGCGGGCCAACACTCTCACGCCGCCGCGATGGGCGGCCGGCGCATGCTGTGTCAGAGCCTGAACGCCGAGTTCGCGCCCCGGGGCATACACATTGCCCACGTGTTGATCGATGGCGCCGTGGACGCGCCCGACACCCTCGGCAAGATGCTCGGCGACGAGGCCTTCAGGAAACTGCGCGAAGAACGAGGCGCCGAACACGACGGGCTGATGCTGCCGGAGAAAATGGCCGAGACCTATTTCCACCTCTCGCAGCAGCATCGCTCCGCATGGACGCACGAGCTCGACCTTCGCACCTTTTCGGATCTTGCTTGGTGGAATCATCGCTAGCGCTCACTAAGGACCGCAACGTCTGAAAGCTGGCGCCTCAACCGCGAGCACCCTAGCTTCCGAAAACCGTTTAAGGGACATCCCAACCAGCGCGCATCCCAATCGACGCACCTCTGGACACCCAAGTCGCGACCGGGCAGCGTTGCTAACGGGACCGTCGGGGCGCGAGGAGGAAGGGCCTATGAGCTGGCAGGACGAAGTCGAAGAGATCGAACAGCGGCGACAACTGCGCGCCGCCATGGGTGGACCAGAGGGCATCGAGCGGCAGCGCAAGCGCGGCAAGCTCACCGTCCGGGAACGTGTCGCCGCACTGGTCGACGACGACGGTTTCGAAGAGTTCTATTCGCTGGCCGGCGAAGGCCGGTATGACGAGGCGAACGCGCTGGTCGAGTTCGTCCCGCGGGCATCGGTCGACGGCATGGCAAAGATCGGCGGCCGCAAGGTAGTGCTGACCGCCGGGGACTTTACGGTGCGCGGCGGCTCCGGCGGAACGGGTGGCGGTCTGGGCGCAGAGCTGCCGCCGAACGAACGCGCCAGCCGCTGGCAACTGCCGCTCGTGCGCCTGCTCGACGCGGCGGGTGGCAGCGTTCGGGGTTTCGAAGAGATGGGCCGCACCTATCTGCCTGACGGCAACATCTGGTCCGCCGTAGATGCGCGGCTGCTGTCCGAAGTGCCGGTGGTCGCAGCGGTGCTGGGTTCGGTTGCCGGTCTGCCGGCGATCAACGCCTGCCTCGCGCACTTCAACGTGATGGTGAAAGACACGAGTCAGCTATTCCCCGGCGGACCGCCGGTGGTCAAGGCGGCGCTCGGCTATGACATCAGCAAAGAGGATCTGGGCGGCCCCCAGATTCACACCAGAATATCCGGCGTGGTGGACAACCTTGCGAATACCGAGGCAGAGGCGTTCGACATGGTGCGGTGCTTCCTGTCCTATCTGCCGTCTTCGGTGCACGAGCTGCCACCGCGCGTGCAATCGAACGATCCGGCGCAGCGCGCGGATGACTCACTGCTGACGGCGATGCCCCGTGATCGACGCAAGATCTACAACGCGAAGAAGATTCTCGAGGCAATTGTCGATCGCGATTCGTTTTTCGAGATCGCGCCCAATTACGGTCGTGCCCGCATGCTCGGGCTAGCTCGTATCGATGGCTATCCCGTCGGCATTATGATCAACAACCCGAAATTCAACGGCGGCTCGACGGACGTTGCCGCCGGCAGCAAGGTGATGCGGCTGCTGCAGCTCTGTGATGTGTTTCACCTGCCGCTGATCAGCCTAGCGGACGAACCCGGTTTCATGGTGGGGCTGGAGTCGGAGAAGCAGGGCATCGAACGCGCGGGGGCTGCGCTGGTTGCGCAGGTTTGCGCAACTCGCATGCCCTGGCTGACGGTCGTGATGGGGCGACTGTACGGCGTCGCGGGCCAGTGTCATCACCGGCCCGATGGCATGTTTCGGCGCTACGCCTGGCCTTCGGCGTCCTGGGGCTCGATGCACATCGCGGGCGGTGCCAGCGCGGCCTATCGCCGCGAGATCGACAGCGCGCCGGACCCGGCCGCGAAACGCGCTGAAATTGAGGCACGGCTGAACGCCCTGGGGTCGCCGTTTCGAACCGCGGAGGCAACCGGTCAGGACATCATCGATCCGCGCGCAACCCGGCGGCTGGCCGCAGAGTTTGTTGCCGATGCGCAACGCGTACTGACCAATCAGCTAGGCGCGCCGCCTGCGCCCTATCGGCCCTAATCGGCATGCACCGAGGGGTATTGCGGCGATGGGCGTCATGCGGTGTCCATCGGCAGCGGCCGGTCGGGAGCTAGCGGCATCAGAAGTGGCCGGTAACCCACCACCCCGTCACGGTCTGCTCAATGGGGCTGCCCCGTCCACCTCTCGCGGTCGCTGGTTGAAGCGACGTCCCGCGAGATGCCGCAGCAAACGCTGTGTGTCTGACGCTGACAACACGCCGGCGGCCTGGCCGCGGAGCCCCGCCTCGACGACAAAGCCCTCCACGTAGCGATCATCGTCGGGCAGCGCGACCTCAAACAGGCACGAGAACAGCTCGGTGGATAGCTGATCGTTGGCCGCGGCCAAAACCAGCGCGTAAGCGACGCTCTGGCGCACCGTGGAGCGTGGTAGCAGCGCAACCTCGGTGTTATCGGGTTCCTGACCCGGTTCGAGTCGTTCGATGAGCGTCCCGATGTAAGTATCCATAGAACAGGTCGCGGCCCTGAGCGCCTGGCCGAGCGCGTAGGCCGCATTCGAGCGAACTAGCACATCGACGTCAGTCGCAACGGCGGTCGTGAGCGCAAACAGGGCCTCTGGGACCGAGGCCGTCGCCGAATGACCGAGTGCAAACACCGCCATACGGCGGACGCCGGGAAGCGGGGCGTCGACCTGGCTTAGCGCCGTCTCGATACCGGCAGAACCCGCCGCACGCAATCCATAGGCAGCCGCGCGACGAACGCCCTCCTCCGGACAGGCCAGAGCATCGCCGAGCAGCGCGACGCAATCTGCGGAGGCAACATTGCCCAATCGATAGGCCGCGGCGACCCGCTCATCTTCCCGGCCGGTATAAAGATCGCTGCGAGCGGCCACTAAATCGACTGCCGCCGTCGATGCGCCGATCTGGCCTATGGCCCAGCGCCAGATCGAGGACACCACGGGCCGCAATTCGGGGCGCGTCGCGTTCAAAGCTGGTGCGGCGCGTGTATTGCGCCAAGTCGCCCCTCGAGGCTCCCGAGTCCGGGCAAAATAGAACTTGTACATGAAGCGATCCGGGGCATCCGGTTCGGCCCGCGTGCCGCGATGTATGAGGTCGTAGTTGCCGATCACGATCGAACCGCGAGGCACCTCGATGAAGCGTCGATCGAGATTCGGTATGCCCAGCGTGTCGAGCGCCGCCGCCAGCCGCCGATCGCGATAGTCGAGATCGGTGGCGGTCATCGCAGCGCGATCGAAACTGCGGTCCATCGGATCACCGGGATGCCAGCGCTCACCATCCTCAAAGTCTTTGGTCCAGTACTGCGAGCCCGCGACGATTTCGGTCGGTCCCAGCGCGCGCGAAACATCCTGCGGGTAATAGAAGAGAATCGCCCAGTCCGGACGATGCGAGCGGTAGTGGCCGCGCTCGTTCCAGGGGAGATTGCCGTCCTGATGAAACCCCTGATCGACATCGCTGCTTCTGTGCACGAAGTGGTGGGGATGCAGCAGATAGTCGGACCCGAGAAGACTCGTCAGGACGCCAACCACGGCCGGGTCTGTGACGATACGGTCGACTTCCGGAACGGTCGCACGCAGGTTATCGCCTAGCGTTTCCAGATGCGCCAAGCGATCCTTGGTGGCGCGCGTTTGCGCATAGAGATGCTGAGCGCGCACGAATAGTCGCTCGTGATCATCCGCCGTCATCGCGCTGGGCTGCACGACAACATAGCCGTCGGTTAGAAAGCGCTCATAATCCGCATCACTCAGAAGCGCCGACTCATTCACGTCAAAAATCCTGCGAAAGGCATGCGCTACAGCATCAGAGCCGTAGAAAAGTCCGGCACGCCGGCCCAGCGTCCGGGATCGGTGGCGCGCATAACCGCTATCGTTTTGATGACTTCCGGATTAGCGAGCCCGTGGGGTTTCTCGCCGTCCAGCACGCGAATGATGTTCTCCGCCTGGGCGATTGGGCACTGGTCGAGAAACAGAGGCGAAAAGCCCGCCAGATGCGGGGTCACAATACAGTTGTCGAGACCGAGCAACCGATCGTCCGGATCGATCGGCTCACGCTCAGTGACGTCGAGTGCGGCTGCGCCCAGTCGACCCGTCGCCAGTGCCTCAGCAAGCGCCTCGCCGTCGATGATCGGGCCGCGGGCACAGTTCACCAAGACCGCGTCGGGCTTCATCAGCGCTAGCGTGTCCGCGTCTAATAGGTGATGGGTCTCTTCGGTGGCGGAACAGTGGATGGATACGAAATCAGCGTCTGCCAGCACGGACTCAAGCGGTACCAGTTCCACGCCATAAAGATCTGCCTGATGCTGCTCGACATAGGGATCTGCGGCGATGATGCGACCGGGGCCGAACCCCCTGATGCGTTGGGCAAACGCGCGGCCGATATCGCCGAAGCCGATGATGCCGACGGTGTGCCCTGCGATGCGCCGCACCGTGCGCATGTACCGCAGCGTCAGCCGCCCGTCGCTGCTCCAGGCACCGGCGCGCGTGGTCGGGACGGCCTCATGCAGGCAGCGCGTTAAGGACAGCAGCATCGCGACGGCGTGATCCGCCACCTCGGCGGTGTTCGAGCCCGGAACGTTGCACACGAGGACGCCGAGTTCTGTCGCGGCATCCAGATCGATCGAATCGACGCCGACGCCCATACGGCTCAGAACCTTGAGCTTGGGGCAGGCTTCCAGAACGCGCCGAGTCGTCAGCGGCAATACACCCACCTGTGCCCCGTCTGCATCTTTGAGCAAGTCGATCAGCTCGTCTTCCGAGCGAACGCGCTCTTCGACCACCGTGTATCCGGCGGCATGAAACAGGTCTGCCCGGTTAAACGGCGTCTTCTGCAGTGCGATCTTCATGGCTACCCCCATGCCTGCTTTGCGTTTTTCGCAGCGTTCTCGCCTCAAGCGCCCGGGTCAAGCGATCGATCTCCAGAAGGCTGCGGTTAGCGCCGGCTATCGATTGAAGACCGGTTTGCGTTTCTCCATGAACGCTCGCATACCTTCCTGTGAATCAGCGGAACCCCGATTGGCGGCAACTGCGGTCATCTCGTCGGCCATCGATTCGGCGAGCGTCTTGGTCTCGAAGCCTACGATGACATCGAGCATGCTCTTTACGGCCTGGCGAGGTTGGGCGGCAAGTTCTTCCCCGAGACTCTGAGCGCGCGTCTTGATCTCCTCTAGCGGCACCAATTCCGACACTAGACCGATCCGATAGGCCTCGGCGCCGTCAATCTTGCGGCCGCGCAGGATCATATCCAGGGCATGGGCGCCGCCGACAACGCGCGGCAGCCGCGCAGAACCGCCCCAGGCCGGGACGCTGCCAAGATCCATTTCCGGCAATCCGATCTGCGCATCGCGATCGGCCGCGATGCGGAAGTGACAGGCAAGCGGCAACTCCAGGCCACCGCCCAGACAATAGCCGTAGAGGGTGGCAATCGCCGGCGTGCCGCCGGTTTCAATCATGCTCAGTACGCGATGTCGCTGGCCGAAAAACGCCTCGGGGCTGCCGGCTCTGCGCATGCCTTCTGGAATCTGTTTCAGGTTCATACCGGCTGAAAAGTGCGCCAGCCCCTCGCCCGTGAAGATCATAGCGCGGATGTTGTTGTCGGCCAGCACGTCGGGAAGCTGCTCTTCCAGTCGGTCGATGTAATCAACGCTCATCAGATTCCACGGCGCGTCGTTGATGCTGAAGCAGGCCACGTGGTTGGTCACTGAGAACAGATAAGGATCAGACATGATGGACACGCCTTCTAGAATGAGACGAGAACGAGATGAGAACAAACGACGACGGGGTCAAGGACAGGATCGCTAAGCGCCTATCAATCCCCACAAGCACTCCCCCTTCGGAATGCTACGTCGCGCTGCCAGGCGCTTCAAGCCGCACGGAGCGCACGGGCATACAAGCAGCAAGGAATGGACAAGAAAGAAAGGAAGGAAGAGCAGCAACCGCGCGGCGCACCGCGCGGTTGCATGTACTGACAGGCAGGGCGCCCTTTACTGGCCCAATCGGTAGGTCAAGGTTGCCTTGACCATACGGCCGAACGGGTTGTGCGTGTACGCATCGTAGCCCAGATCGACGCGCGCCAGCGGCGGCTTCTCGTCGAACAGGTTGTTCGCAGAAACCGTCAAGCGCAGGTTGTCTTCGAGTAGGCGCAGGTTGTAGTGCACATCCACGGTCGTCTGATTGTCGACCTTGAAATCGTCGCGCTCGTCGATGTAGTCGGTGATGTAGTTCACCCACACGCTCGCCGTGTGGCGACCATAGTCATACTGCACATAGCCGCGGCCCTTGAAGTCGGGTAGCGAACGTACGCCGCGCCCGGCATTCAGGAAGCCTGCCGCGTCGAAAGAATCAGACACCTGAATGCCGTTCTTCACATAGGCATCCTGCTCGTACTCGATCGTGTGGCTCATATCCACGCCGATCGTGGCCTGGCCGCCGCCGAGGGCGAACACATAGTTACCGAATATGTCGATACCGCTTGTTTTGATCGACGGCCCGTTGATCGTCTGAACCTCGATTCGCTCGATGCCGGCCCCATCGCAGCTGCCATCGTTGCCGGTACCGGTGCAGAAGATCTGCTCCTGAACCGCTGTGCGAGCGGCGCCGCCTGACACATAGGCGCTGACGAGCGCGTTGAAGTCTTCGACAACAATCGGGTTATCGAAGTCATAGCTCCAGTAGTCGACCGTCAGCGTCAGCCCTTCGATCGGCTCGAAAATCGCGCCGATGTTGTAGGTAAAGGCTTCTTCAGGATTGACGTCCGGATTACCGATGATGTCGATCGCCTTAAACGCCGCCGTCGGCCCCACGAAGGACAGCGCTGTCACCCGGTTGGGGTTGGTCGCATCCAGATCGGGACCGCGGAAGGTGGTCTGCACGGATCCGCGCAGCGTCAGCCAGTCCGTCACGTCGTAGCGAATGGCCAGCTTCGGATCGAAGGTATCCGTCGCACCATAGTCCTCGTAGCGGACAGCGAGCTGAACGTCGATGTTCTCGCTCACATCCAGCGCCGTTTCGAAGAACACGGCGTGGACGTCGGCGTCTTCGTTAACTTCACGCGAACCGGCCAGGAAGCTGCGCAGGCCGGTTTGCGCGGCACAGTCCGTCTGCCCGACAAACGGACAGGGATTGATCGCGATATTGATCAGGTCATCGAGCTGAGTTTCGAGATCGAGCCGACGATACTGATAACCCGCGGCCCAGGCCGCGCTGCCGTCGAACAGGTCACCCTGGAACACGGCGTCAAAGACAATCTGGTTGGCCTCGGAGCGGGTCGTGGACAGATCGTCCAGGTACTGCAGGACCTCTTCGCTGTTGGCAACCGCCGGATTGAAATCAGGGTTAACCACGCCAAAGGTCGCTTCGGCCTGCGAAGTCTGGATCGCGTTGGAGAACGGGTTGTAATAGAGGCAGCCGCCCTGGCCCGCGACGGCGCCGTTGGTGACCAGGTTACCCGCCGTATCGAGCGTCGCCGGACAGCCAAAGCCGCCAAAACCCTGGAAGGCGAGCTTGGTGCGACCGATTTGCGCGTCGACGCCTTCCAGCCGGCCCTCCGAGCGCGACCAGGTCACGCCGAAGTCGTAGCCGATGCCGTTCTCGAACGCGCCGTCGATCGCGACGGCCGCCCGATAGGTATCGTATTCGCGCGCAGCTTCCCGCCCTTGATCCGCACCAACGCCGACGATGCGACCGTAGAAGTTCGCGCCGTTGCCGGAGTCGATAAACTGCTGGAACTGCGGATAGCGCGAGGCCATGTCGACCAGGCCCGGATGATCGGAAGGGACGAACTGCACGTCACCGAACAAAGCCTGCGGCGGGTATGAAGGCGACGTCTTCCACTCAGGGACGTCGACCTTGGCGTACAGCAGTTCGGCGTGCAGGTTGATGCCGTTGCCGAACTCGCCGTTGATTTCAGAGAACGCCTGGTAGTGCGTTTCGTTTTCAATGGCGTTGTCGAAATCGGTATAGCGGAAGCGACAGAAAAGGCTGTTGTCGACCCCACCCAGAGCTTCACAGTTCGGGTCTTTGACGCCACCCGCAAGCGCGGCGAACGTCAGGCCCGCCTGGGTAGGATCGTAGAAGACACCGGGGTTGCCGATACTTGAGAAACCGCCGCGCGGGTTTTCGCTGAACGGCAGCTGCGCGTTGTCGATGTTTCGCAGGCTAAGCTCGTTGCGCTTGGTGTAGCCGAACGACGTCACCCAATCGAACTCGCCTAGCTGCATGCCGCCGATGACGCCGAAGTTGTGATTGCCGTCGCTGCCATCGATGTCGGTGTAGCCGCCGGTAAACTCCAGCCCCTGAAAATCATCGCGGGTAATGAAGTTCACCACCCCGCCAATCGCGTCAGAGCCATAGGTCGCGGCCGCACCTTCTTTCAGCACCTCAATGCGCTTGATCGCGAGGCGCGGAAAGCTGTTGATGTCCACGAACCGGCCCGCTGGCAGACGCTGCGAGACGGGAACCTGGCGCTTGCCGTTGAGGAGCACCAGCGTCCGCTGGGCACCGAGGCCGCGAATGTTGATGTTGGAGATGCCTTCGGAGGCGTTGGATTGAAACTGGTTACTCTCCCCGTCCACGCCGGAGCTGGCGGACAGGCGTCGGATGATCTCGACGACGCTGGGCGAGCCCTGATTAAACAGGTCTTCCTCGTCGATCGTCGTAACGGGAGATGCCGAGTCGATCGGCGTGCCCCGAATGAAGGAACCGGTAACGACGACCTCTTCCATCGCCTCTTCCGCTAGCGCAAAGGACCCATGGCCTAAGCCAATGAGCAACGCCGTCGACGGCACCAAAAGGCGCCCGACTTTACGAAACTTCATAGAAACCCTCTCTGGTTTACTGTCTTTGTGGTTCTCTAATCCCTGACGATGCGACCACTGACTGCAATCGTCATCTGCGCACCGGACCGCGCGGAGCCCAGTCGTAGACAGCTCAACGCTAAGCAAAAGTCTTCATTTTTTCTAGTTTTTTTCTCAACTTTTCCTGTCAGGCGAAGGGATCAGGCAGTTTTTATCGCGAGACTTTCGATGCAGATACAACAACAAATGCGGGCACGGCAGCGTCGGCGTTTAACGAGGCAGCGCAGTCTGCAGCACACCGCCCTCGACCAACGCCTCAACCTGCGCCGGTGAATGACCGAGCCACTGCTGTAAGACTTCAAGGTTGTGCTCGCCCCGGTGCGGCGCCGGGCCGCGTACGCCGCTGCTCGCGCCAGAGAAGCGGTAGGGCGACTGCGTGATAGGACGCACGCCCCCTGCCCGATCAGCCACCTCTGTGACCGCGCCGCGTGCGACGACGGTGGGGTGTTCGCGCAGTTCGGCCGGGGCGCGCACCCGCCCCCAGGCCACGTTGATCTTCGCCATCAGCGCCTCGACCGCTTCGATGTCGGGCAACGCGGCCAGGTAGTCCGCGACGATCTCTTCGCGCCGTGCGATCTTCGCGTCAAACGGCAGGTCTTGCGTCGTGTCCTCGACGCCAAGCCGGGTCGTGAACAGGTGCCAGAGAAAACGGAGATCCGCGGACAGCAGGATTGGACCACCGCCCGTCTGCCAGACGATGTTGTTGAGCGGACCGCTGCCCTCCGAATCTTCGAGCGCATAGTGAATCTGATCGTCCGTCGCGAGAGTCGCATCGAGCATGGCAATGTCGATGTGCTGCCCGAGCCCGGTTCGCTCGCGCATGATCACCGCCGACAGCAGGCCGACCAGACCGTGCAGCGACGCGTTCGTGTCGCCGATCGACAGCGGCATGTCCGTCGGCCGGATACCGCCGCGCTCCGCCTGGCGATGCATGAGCCCCACTTCGGCGTGGATGATGGGCGCATAGGCGGCGCGGTGTGACTCCGGTCCGCCCTGACCAAACCCCGAGATCGACAGCATGATCAGCCGCGGATTGACGGCGTGCAGATCGTCGAATCCAAATCCGAGGCGCGGCATGACGTCGGGGCGATAGTTCTCGATGAGGATATCCGCCTCGCGCACGAGGCTGTGCACCAATTCTCGAGCCCCGTCCGCACGCAGGTCGATACAGATGTCGCGCTTGCCCGCATTCTGCTGGTGGTAGTAGCCGGGCAGATCGGCGATCACCTTGCCCCACAGCCGCGTCACGTCGCCGTCGGGCGGCTCGACCTTGACCACGTCGGCCCCGAGATCGCAAAGCATCCGCCCCGCAAACGGACCCGCCAGCACGCGAGAAAAGTCCAATACCTTAAGGCCGGTTAGCGGCGATTCCTTACCAGGCTTCTCGGCGCTAAGAAGCGGATTGACGCCATCGTTCATGTTGCCCTCTCCCACATCAAGCCTGCAGGCATCATAGGCCATACAGGCTGCAAACCGGTATGACGGCACCATCCCGAACACAGCCGCAGAGCGCAGGTATCGGCGCGATGATGGAAAACCCTGTCGCTCGACCAGGGACGCTTCGAATGTGACGCGTTCAGCGTGTGGCGCTGGTTCTATGACTCCCTAGCGTTCCGCGGGCTGCTCGCTCACCTGATAAACGGGCAGGATCGTAGCGAAGCGCTCGCCAGATCGTGTCTGTCCCGACAACAGAAAGTGATTGGTGCCGATGCACGCCCTTTCACCCAACGCCGCTTCGAATGACCAGTGCACCGGCAGATCGAGCAGTCCGTCGGCGTTGACATCAACCGGGCGATTGGCATGGTTCAGATCCGCCGCAAAGCCCGCGTTGCCGAGCTCGAGAGACGATGGGTCGATGTCTTGAATCGGCAGGTGACGGGTACCCAACATGTAGGTCGTAAGCGCCGCGGGCACTGGGTCGCACAGAAAGATGAAGGGTTCCGGGTGCGTCCAGATGGGCAGGTCGATCTCGCCGAACACCAGCGCGTCGCTCGGCTGTTGCTCGACGCTGCCAATGTCACAGCCGTCGCCGTACGGACGCAGCGCACCCCGCTGGTCGGTGTCGAGGCAGTACACCGGATCTGCCGCGTCGACAACGGGGCTGGCCGTCGCCGGCAGGTGCGTTGCGGTTTCACCGCCATTGTCAGCGAGCGGGCAGAGCAGCGGGTCGGTCGCCAACCCGGTGGCACAGGTGCCGTCCTCGATCAGACTGCCGTTGTTGATCACCACGTTGCCCTGATCCAGACAATCCAGGCTGACGCCACTGCGCGCGATGATCGTGTTGGACAGTTGCACAATGCCTTGACCACGATTGTGCAGCCCAGTGACCGCGGCGAGCGGCTCTGCGTTGTTGACGATGGTAGCGTGACGAATCGCGGTGACCGCGATCTTGCCATCGGTTGGCTGGGGATCCTGATTCAACACCGCCACACCCGTGTTGCCGCTGATCGTCGTGTTTACGACTTGTAGAAAACCGAAACGGTTTTCCAGTACAGGTGAGCGATCACCGGGCTCGATCAGCGGCTTCAAGTCATAGCGGATGTCATTGGCGGCAAACGTGGAGTTCTCGACAATCATCGTGCCTGTGCCGGTCGGACCCGAGCAGCCGTAGAAGCCGTTTATGACGCCGGGACCGGCGTTACCGGTAAAGCCGATGCTGTCTAGAACGAGCGGTCGCGCGCAAACCCCAACCACCGGCCAGGTGTCGGTATTCGGTGGTCGGTTGCCGTTGTCGGTGAACTGCGACTGCGTCACCCGAACCAGACCATCACTACTACCCAGCAGAGCCCTGCCATTCGAGGCAAACTGACTACCATCCACCGAGATCTCATAGATGCCATTGTGCGCGAAGAACGAAAGCGCGGTGTCGTTGTTTAAGAACTGCGTACCGAAAACTCTCGCCCCCGTATCGATAACGGTTACCGCAGCGCCATTGTCCCGCAGCAGAGAGTCTTCAATGGTCAACAGTTCGTCACCCGAGGCATAGACAGCCCCTTCCTGGAAGGCGTCATCCGTATGCGGAGAATCGACCGGAACGGCGTTATAGGAGTGGCTAATCTCGACCTCCTCAAGCACCAGCTTGCCAAGGCTCGCAATCGAGGTGCCACGCTTGGCGATATTCGCCGGGTCGCCTTCGGAATCGCCGCTCAGCGCACCTTTGGTCAAGTGCAGGGACTTCAGCGTCAGGGAACCGCCGGGCGCGACGTAGAAGAAGCGAAAAAACTTCGGGAATGGTGGCAACTCGACCCGCTGCAGCGTGGCTGCGTTGCCTTCGATCACAACCTCAGTCGTGATGGCGGGCAGGGCGTTGTTTCCGGCGGTTGCATTGTCCGCGTTGTAGAACGAATAGGTCCCACCCGACAGTTTGATCAGGTCGCTTTCTGAATTGGCGTTGGCGGCATTAAGCGCCGCGACGAGACCGGAAGCATCGCCTGCGGCCACGCTGAACACAGCGGCCTGCAAGGCGGAAGACATAGGGATCAGCACAAGCAGGCCGATCAGGCCCGCGACTACGAATCTTGCGTTCATCGGTAAACCCGTCCATAGGTCACGCCCTTCCTTGGGATGTTGCTGTGAGGATTGCTATCTCGACGGCTAATGAGATGGAGATCGAGATTAAAATCACCTTTGCCTGCGCCCGAGAGCACAACCGTCGGCGCTACGCTGCGATTGAGGCTAGCACAGGCAGCGACAGCCCTGCCTACAACGTCCCCCCAACGCCGCCCAACGCCCCCCGCCCCAAAAAACCTCCGCTCTCGGGCAAGCGCCAAGCTGATGGCCGCCACTCGAATCTGGCGGAGGTCGTTCCCGGATAGGTGCCGGGACTATTCAGCAGGGGCCGGCTTCGGTAACGTGGTCCTACACCTGACACTCAAGCGCAAGGGGGAGACATGAGCGCAGACCTGGACGCCGATCTATACAACCTCGCGATGTCCGAAGAAGCACAGCCGCTGATGGACGCGGTGCTGACGCACATCGACCAGAACGTCGATCCGATCACCGAGGAGTTTTACGCCCTCAACAACGAAAAGACCGATCGCTGGGACTGGCACCCGCGACAGCTTGAGTTGCTGGAGGGCGCGAAGAACAAAGCGAAGGAATCCGGCCTGTGGAACTTTTTCCTGCCGGATCACGATGCGTTCGGCAAGGGTCTGACCAACCTCGACTACGCCTACATCGCGTCGGAACTCGGCAAGTCGCCGCTCGCCTCCGAATCGCTGAACTGCTCCGCCCCGGACACGGGCAACATGGAAGTGCTGGAGCGAGTCGGCACCGAAGAACAGAAGGAGCAGTGGCTGAAGCCGCTGCTGAACGGCGAGATTCGGTCGGCCTACGCCATGACGGAGCCGGCGCTGCCCTCGTCGGACGCCAAGAACATCTCCACGTCGGCCGTGCTGGACGGAGACGAATGGGTCATCAACGGCGAGAAGTACTACATCTCCGGGGCGGGCGATCCGCGCTGCAAGATCATGATCACGATGGTCAAGACGTCGCCGGACGCCGCGCCCTCCCGGCAGCAGTCGCAGATCCTGGTGCCGAAGGATACGCCCGGCGTCGAGATCCTCGAGGGCATGCAGGTCTTTGGCCAGGACCATGCGCCGCGGGGCCACATGCACATCAAGTTCAACGACGTGCGGGTCCCGAAAGAGAACATCCTGCTCGGCGAGGGTCGCGGATTTGAGATTTCTCAGGTTCGTCTGGGTCCCGGACGCATCCACCACTGCATGCGCTCGATCGGCAAGGCCGAGAAGGCGCTCGAGTTGATGGTAAAGCGCGCGGGCAGCCGTGTCGCTTTCGGCAAACCGATCGCCAAGCTCGGCGGCAACCTGGAGCACATCTCCCGCGCCCGAATCGAGATCAACGGGATGCGGCTTGCTGTACTGCAAGCGGCGAAGGCCATGGACGTGCTGGGCAATAAGGAGGCCCGGGTGTACGTCAGCGCCGTGAAGGCGATGGTGCCCGAGAAGGTCTGCCACATCATCGACATGGCCATCCAGATGCACGGCGCGACGGGCGTGTCCCAGTGGACGCCGCTCGCTGGCATGTACACCGACATGCGGCATCTGCGCTTTGCCGATGGTCCGGATGAGGTGCACCACATGGTGGTCGGCCGGGCCGAGATGCAGAAGTACGATCTGTGGTAGCAGGCCGCTCTCACCATCTGCGCGACAGCGCACTCGTCGTCTGCGCGCTGTTGACGCTGGCGCTCAGCGCCCAACCAGTGGCGGAGGTGCCGCGAGGCGCCGACGGCAAACCGGACCTCAACGGCGTCTGGCAGGTGCTGAATCGCGCCAACTACGACGTCGAGCCGCACGCCGCACGGGCCGCTCTGGCCCTGGTTCCCGGCGACCTGGGCCCGGTACCGGCGCCGGAGATCGTGGCGCTTGGCGCCGTCGGCGCGGTGCCCGGCGGTGCCGGCGTGATCGATCGGGAACGGCTGCCGTACAAGCCCGCGGCAAGGCGGCAGCAGCGCGACAATCAGGCCAACTGGCTCGAGCGCGACCCCGAGATTCGTTGCTATCTGCCGGGGATTCCACGCGCCAATTACATGCCCTACCCGTTTCAGATCGTCCACAGCGCGAGCGCCGTGTTCTTCTCCTACGAGTACGCCGGGGCGGCGCGCAACGTCTATCTGGCCGACCCGGGTGAGGCGCCGATCGACTCCTGGATGGGCCAGTCGTTCGGTCGCTGGGACGGCGACACCTTCGTCATCGAGGTGACGGGTCAAAACGACCAGACCTGGTTCGATCGCGCGGGCAATCACCACAGCGACCAGCTCAAGGTCACCGAGCGCTACACGCGCACGGGAGACATGACCATGCGCTACGAGGCGCGTATCGACGATCCGGCAACCTATACCGAACCCTGGTCGATGGCGATGACGCTCTATCGCAGGATCGGCAAGGACGCCGAGCTGCAGCAGTTCAAGTGCGTGGAGTTCGTCGAAGAGTTGCAGTACGGGCATCTCCGATCAGAAAGGCGCTAATCGACACGCGCAAACCCAGACGGATCACCCGGCCACGGCTGGTGTAGGCTAATGACGTCAAGCAGAGGGCACAGTCATGGGCGAGGCAGCAGGCACCGACGACGGCGTTATAGAACAGAATCCTGAGGACAGCGTCGAGGCAAGGCGGGATTCCAAGTCCGGCACCAACGGCCGCAACCTGAAGTCCGTCGGCAGGATTCACTTCGTGGCGGTCGTCGCCGCACTCACGCTGTTCGGCGCCGCCCACACCTGGGCGCAGGCCAGCGGCTGGTTGCTGGCGACGCTGGTGGGTGTCGTCGCGGCCTACGTGGCCGGCACGGTGATCGCGGCCATCGCGCATGAATGGGGTCACTACAGCGGCGCGCGACTCGGCGGTTCACGGCTCAAGGTCGCCAAGCAGCCTATTCGCTACTTCTTCATGTTCACCTTCGACATGCAGGCGAATTCGCCGCGCCAGGCCATATGGATGAGCTGGGGCGGGCTGCTGGGCAGCTGGGGCCTGCTCGCCGTGCTCGCCCTTGGTGTGCCACTCGACTCACTGGTGTCCGTCGTACTGCTCGCAACCGTGTTCGCGAGCGCGTTGAACGCCAGCATCTTCGAAATTCCGGTGATTCTGCGCACCGGCCGCAGCGGCGCTTTCGAAACCGAACTCAACGCCCAGCTCGAGTCGCCAGGGGTCATGCAGTTTCCAGGACTCGCAGCAGGGCTGGCCATGGTCGTCGCGCTCGCCTGATCGCGGCGCGCCATCGGCATCAGGGCGCCGGCGGTCCTAGCCAGGCGTCCAAGCGCCGCACGAACGGCACCTCTTCGCCGTCGCGCTCGGCGCGACGCGCGCCCGCGAGTATCCCGCCCATGGCGTAGTTGCCCTCGTGACACGCGTACTCGTAGATACGGGCGTCCGTGCGACGAAACGGCAACTCGCCCTTCCAGACCTGCGAATAGGTGCGTGGATCGTGCATCTCGAACGCATAGTGAATGCGGTCGTCGGCGATACGCGTAAAGCGCTCGATCACCTTGAGATCCTGGCTCGCATAAAGCTGGTGCTTGAGTGCGGCCCGCACGCTCTGGCTAGGATGAAAGTTCGTCGTCTCCACGACGAGCGTGTCGTCTTCCCAGTGGCCGATCGAATCGCCCATCCACTTACGCACATCGGCGGGCGGATGCGAACCACCGAGGCGCACCGTGCGCACATCGTGATTCATCTCGACGAGGATCAATACATGGTCCTCGTTCTGAACGATCTGGTAGTGGTTGTTGTACAGCACGGGCAACATCGGCGGTCCGCCCGTCGAGCCGAACCCGACGATGCAGCGCTCACCGAGCGGCCGCGTCTCGGGGCCATCGAAGCGGGTCCATTGCATGAAGGCGCGATAGAAGTTCAGGCGGCCAAAGAAGCTGTATGGAATCCGGCCATCCGCAGGCTCGACGATGATCGACGAGCGAATCTCATCGTCGATGACCGCGAGTCCCTCCCCCTCGTCCATCCAAAAGCTGTTATAACCCCCGGGGTCGTTAGAAACGGTGAGTTTGCCGTCCACCTTGTCCGGACGATCGTTGTCGGCGTAGAGCGCGTTGCGGGCGTCCACCACGCTGAGTGCTTCGTCGGGCGTCAGCACCAAGGCATCGAACTGCTCCGGCCGTTCGAGCGTCGTGAAGGTCGCGTTGGTCCATGTGCCCTGCAGATCGGGCTGACCGAAGTCGGTCCGCGGCGCGGCGTAGTCTGCCGCGGCCGCGCCGGCAAGCAGCAGCGCCATAGCGCCACCGATTAATTTCGCCGTGATAGTGCGCAACAGTCTTTCCCAGCGATGACGTGAGCCAACAGACTAGCAGCTTGTCTGCGTCTCGGCTTGCCTCCGGCGCGTGGGGAGCTTGGGGGAGTGGGGAGAGTGCGAAGAGCGCGAGAGCGCTGCAGAGACGGCGAGGCGCGCCGGTGCCGTCGGGCGCTGACGCTAACGCAGCGCGAGCCAGCCGAGGAAGCAGGCCCCCGCCACCCATGCATACCAGGAGAACACATAGAACCGCTGGGATTTGAGCAGCCAGACGAACACCACGAGTGCAGCGAGGCCGCTCACGAGCGCCGCCGCGCCGCCTGCGAGGATGCTGGAGAGCAGCTCCGGCGACGCGCTCGCGATCTCGGGCGCCAGCAGCACCGCCGCGCCCGCCATCGCGATCACGCCCAGCAAGAACGAGAACTCGGCCGCCGCGAGCGGCGCCATGCCGAGTGCGAGGGCGGTGGCCACCGTCGTCCCGCTGCGCGTGATACCCGGCAGAATCGCGACGGCCTGCGCGCAGCCGATAATGAGCGCCGCGCGCCAGCCCGGTTCCTGCGCATCACCGCGTCCCAGCGTGTAGCGCGTCGACCAGACAATCGCGCCGGTTACCAACAACAACGCACCGGCAACCCACGGCGAGGCGAACTGCGCCTCAATGAAGTCACGGGCGAGCAGCGCAACGATCACGGCTGGCAGCGTAGCGACGGCCAGCTTACCGATGTAGCGCCACGCGTCTGCCTGACCGGTCAACGCACCGCCCGCCAGCGCCATCACGCGCCGAAAGTAGAACACGACGATGGCCAGCAGCGTCGCGAGATGCACCGCCACCTCGAACACGATACCGCCGCCCGGCGCGCTGCCGAGCAGCTCCTGCGCCATCACGAGGTGACCAGAGCTGGACACCGGCAGGAACTCGGTCAGTCCCTGCACAATCCCCAAGATGATGGAGTCGAGCAAATCCATTTGCCCATGGTACCCGCCGCTCGCGCGTGCGCGCAGCGGAATCGCCCTTCAGCGCGGTACCGACCGGGCGCGATGAGCGGCGGATCACACCGCAGGCGGCACCAGACCACGCCTTTCAACCGCTGCGCACCCAGACGCTCGCAGCGCGACTTCGCAAAGTCGCTGCGACAACCGTCAGAGACCGACTACCAGGCGCTCTTTCTCCGGATAGTTGACGCCGTATTCGACGTTCCCCAGGTCGGCGTCGACTGCGTCGATCGCGCCCTGCAGCATCTGCGCGTACAGGGCGCCGGTGGTCTGCATCGCGTAGACGACGGCGGCTCGATCCGCATCGTCGTGAACCAGCTTGTCCAGATAGCGCTTCATCAGCGCGTTGTGGGCCACATCGACCTCGGCGTGCTCCGCAAGGAACGTGAGTGCCTCGGGCGGTGCGCCGATCGACGCCAGCGCGGCGCCGATCTCCTCGCCGCCGCGAGTCGGCAGATGCTCGAGAAAGTAGGCGTAGCCCAGGTAACCGATCGGGTTGAGCACGCTGATCTGGTAGTACGCGAAACTCGTCAGCGCCATCGTGTGCGGCAGCGGGTTCGACAGCGGCACATCGCGGGGGTCATCGCCGAGCGCCGCCAGATCGTCCAACGCCATCTGGTCGTGCCCGCTCTCCGCGATCGCGTGGCGCAGAAAGGTGACGACCATGTCGCGGTCCGAACCGCGAAAGAAGACCGACGCGAGCGAATGCAGCTGCGGGTTGACCTTCACGTAGTGGTAGATCTCTTTGAGAATTTGCTTGTAGTGCGCGACCGTGAGCGAGCCATTCAGCAGCCGCCGCATGGCGTTCGTCCGCATGAACCGGTCGTACACGGCATTGAACTCGTTATCCAGTTGAGTCATCGGTGGCCCTCCTGAGCCTTGAAGAAAAGCCCGTCGAATCGCGTTCGACAGAGCGTGAATCGGGCGCCACCGGCGCCGCGTGATCGTTACCCCACCCCTCGCAGCCGTCGCCACACGGGATAGAAGGGAGAGCGGACGGAGCGCAGGCGCTCGCCGTTGTCCACGTCGAGACGCATGCAGTGCACGTCGCCGTAGTCGCCGTGCCGGCCGCGAAACTGGAACTCGAAGCCCAACCGCTCGAAGGTCTCCACTAGCGGCGCGTAGCAGTCGACGTGACAGTACTTAATCGACGCCTGAACACAGGCCTCATAGCACGCTCGCATCAGCGCGAACGGCAGTCGCGTCAGTCGGTAGTCCTCGCGCACCATCAGTCGAGTCGTGAGAGCCGTATGCTGGGGATGCTCCGGTGCCTGCAGGCGATGCAGCGCCACGTAGCTGTCCGGCATGCCATCTCGGCAAAAATTCTGTCGACACACGCCAACGATCTCGCCGCCTTCTGCGCGCGCGTAGAAGTTGACTGCGGTGGCATCAAGCGGATCGACGATCACCCGACGGGCATGATCCGCGTGCGACTGCGGATAGCCGAGCTGATCGACATAGATGTCATAGCGAAATCGACCGATCTCTTCGACCAGACTGTCGTCAGAGCATGCGGCGGTTGAAATCCTCGGTTTCATTGGTTGCACCTCACATCGGGTCCGTATCGCAAACCGGGTTTCGTTCGCGATTACTGCCCCCTTTCTGTCGCGTGCACGCCACTTGCATCAGTCGATGCAAAAAAAGTCGAGCAAAAAATGTCGAGCAAAAAAAACGCGAAATAAATGCCGCGCAAAACAAAAGTCGCGCAAAGAAGTTTCGAATAGCCCATGCAGCAAGCCCGATAACGCGCGCTACCCTGTTTGCGGTATGAGAGAAAGCGCCACCTGGTGACAGGCAACACGGTGATAGGCACGCAACTCGACGCGAAACTTCACCGAGAAACGGAGGCAACGACCGCTTTGGAAACGCTGACGTCAACGACCGGCGAACAGACTCAGTTGACCGCCGGGGCCTCGGCTGCAACGCGCACCCCATGGGCCGTGCCCGTGAATCGCTACCTGCTGGCGATCATCCGACGCGACTGGCGGGCACAGCTCTTCGCGACCTGCGGATGCGCCACCGCCGCGTTGATCGCCTGTTTTCAGTTCTGTGTGTTCTCGTCGTTTATCGCCGTCGCCTACGTGGTGCCGCAGCGGCTCGATGCCGACGTCTGGGTGATGGCTAGCGGTGTCAGCGCGTTCGACTTCCCCCACCCCATCGCGGAAGACTACGGCGCCGGCCTCGCGCGCTTTTTCCCCGGCGCAACCCTGCGGCGCATACAGGTCGGCTTCACGACGTTTGGCACCGCGACCGGACGCAAGAGCAGCATGGTCGCCGTCGGCTATGACGGCTTTGGTGCGGGCCGACGAAGCTTCGTCGCCGACCGCACGGATCTGGACAATCTCGAGGCGAGTGCGGGCATACCGGAGCTGGGCAGCGTGGACTTTCGCCGGCTGATACCCGACACGGGCTTGGCGGGATTTCTCGGCGCGCCCTATCTGCTAATGAGCCTGAAAGATGCCAACGCTGTCCTGCGACAGCGTGTCGACCGCGTATCCTTCCTGGTGTTCGACCTGCCCGGTGACAGCGCGGTGCCCGCAGACGTCCTCGCCGCCGCGCGCGGGGCCTATCCCGAGCTGACGATTCGGACGAACGCGCAGTTTTATCGCAGCACCGCATTGTACTGGCTCATCAGCACCGGCGCCGGGGCGGCCGTGCTGTTGGCCGCGATACTTGCGAGCGCGCTGATGCTGCTGTTCCTGGTTTCCGGCATCACCCGCTTCGCGCAGCGCTATCGCGAGGACTTCCTGACGATGCTGGGACTCGGCATGCGCGCCGGCGACCTGCGCGCGATTGTGGCGCGCGCGGCCGTCACCATCGTGGTGATCGCGATCTTGGCCGCGCTGTGTGGACTGCCCCTGATGGCGGCCATCGCCTATCCCATGCTGCCGTGGGTCAGCCCGTCGCTGATCGACGTGGCATTTGCGCTAACGCTGGGCGGCTTAAGCATCGCAATAGCGCTGCGCTTTGCCAGCCGCGAGATGGCGCGGTTCGATCTCGCCGCGGTGTTCCGCTCGTGATGCGGTTTGTCATCTTCGGCGCCGCCTGCCTGCTGCTCGGCGCCTGCGACCGCCTCCCGGCGCAGGCCAACGCAGCACCGACGCGGACGAGCGAGTTTGCCGTCTCCGCCCTCGGGCGCATCGACGTTGCCGGTCACACGCGTCGTTTGGCGCCGCGGCGCCGCGGCGTTATCGAGACGCTGACGGTCGATGTCGGCAGTCGCGTCAAGGCCGGCGCGCTGCTCGCGAGTCTCCACTGCGAGGCCGAGAGCGCGTCCATGACCGCCGCGACTGCCGCCCTGCAGCTAACCCAAGCCCAGCGTGATCAATTGCGCTCCGGCGCGCGCCGGGAGGCCGTCAGTGCGGCACAGGCGGATGCCTCCGCAAGCAGCCAGCGCATGCTGGATACACGAGACCAGCTCGAGCGTCTAGCGGCGCTGCAGCGCTCGGGTCTTCAGGACGAACGCGCCGTCCGGGGCCTTGCTCACGAACTGCGCGCGCGCGCATCTGAGCATGAGGCCGCCCGCGCCCGCGTGCGCGATCTGCAGGCCGGGCCACGCGATGTAGACCTCGCGCTCGCAGACGCGCGCGTGGCCGCGGCGGCGGCCGACCTCGAAACCGCGCGCGCGGCGGCGGACGCCTGCACGCTACGCGCCCCCAGCGACGGGCGCGTCGTGCAGATCTTCAAACGACCCGGCGAGTTCGTTGCGGCGGACGTCGGCGAAGCGGTGCTCGCCTTTGCGGGCAGCGATGAACTCATCATCAAGGCCGAGCTGGACGAACGCGACATCGGGCGCGTCGCCGTCGGCGCGGCCGCAGCCATTCGGCTGCGCGGATCCACGGTGGACTACCCAGGCACGGTCTATCAGATCGCTGGACAGGTGGGCCGGACGAACACTCGCAGCGACGATCCAGCCGATCGCTTCGATCGCGATACGCTGGAGGCGCTGGTCCGGATCGAGGCGCAGGCCCCAGAGCTCGTCATCGGACGGCAGGCGGTCGTCGAGTTTCTCGTCCAGTGATCGTCGCCCCGTGACCATCGAGTTGCATGACATCGGGTACCGCCTGCCCGGCGCCGACCGGCCGCTGATCGATGCCGCCAACCACCGGTTTGCGTCCGGCACCGTGACGGCGATCACCGGTCCATCGGGCAGCGGCAAGACCACGCTGCTGTCGCTGCTCACACTGCTCGTCCCGTTCGATACGGGTGACATCCTGTTCGACGGCATGGCGACCGCCGCGATGGCAGCGGACGATCGGGAACGCTTTCGCTGCCAGCAGATCGGCGTGCTGTTCCAGACGATGCGGGTGCTCGCGCGACTGACGGTGGACGAACAGATCGACTTCGCGGCGGGCAACGCGCGAGATCCTGCATCGATTCGGCGGCGCGGCCAGCGCTATCTGCAGCGGCTAGGTCTGGCGGGACTGCACGGACATCTGCCCGATCAGCTCAGCGGCGGGCAGCAGGCGCGGCTGGCGATGACCCTGTGCCTGATGCGCGACGTTCGCTTCGTGCTCGCCGATGAGCCAACGGCAGCGCTGGATGCCGCCGCCTCGCGCCTGCTCATGGACCTCTTGCGCGAATGCGCGCGCGAGCGCGACTGCGTGTGCGTGCTGGCGACTCACGATCCGCTCGCCATCGAGGCGGCCGACGAGGTGCTGACCCTCGACAAATGCTGATACGTAAGGCGTGGGCGCCCCCCGAACCACGCTTTCGAATCGCGAGCTTGCCCGCAAGCGCGCCCTTAGCGAGACTCTCGCACTCCACCACACCGAGGATTGGGGGCGGCCGTGGAACTATTCGAAGCCATGCGGACGACGTTCGCCGCGCGGGACTACACCGGCGATGCGCTGCCTGACGAGGTGCTGTACCGCATTCTGGACAACGCGCGTTTCGCACCGAGCGGCGGTAATCGGCAGGGCGCGCACGTGATCGTCGTACGTGACCCAGGCACGCGGGCCGAGATCGCCGCGTTGAGCCGCGAGCCGGCGCAGCGCTACATGGCACAGCGCGATGCGGGCGAAAGCCCCTGGAACACCATCGATCCGAGCGAGGTCGACGCGGCGACGATCGCGGCGCAGAAGGCACCGGGCATGCTAACGCGGCCGTTCGAGACGGCCTCGGTCGTACTGGTAATCACGGTCAACCTGAAGCTGGTCGCTTCCACCGATGCCCTGCTCGATCGGGTCGGCGTGGTCAGCGGCGGGTCGATCTATCCGCTGGCCTGGAACATCCTGCTGGCGGCGCGAGCCGAGGGCTACGGCGGTACGATTACGACGCTCGCGATCGCCAACGAACCGCAGCTGCAGGCGCTGCTGCACCTGCCAACGCACTACGCGGTCGCGGCGCTGATGCCTCTCGGCAAGCCGGTGAAGCAGCTAACCAAGCTGTCACGCAACGCGGTACGCGAGTTCGTTACGCGCGAACACTTCGACGGTGACGCGTTCGATCCATCCTGAGCCCGCCGCTGCAAACCGGGGTGTCCCGTCGTCGCAGCGCCCAGGAGTACAGACGCAGCCCTGCTAAACGATCATCCGCACGGCACACAACACGCAGGATCAAATGACTTTGACGCATCGTTACCAAAGACGCTCGCGGCGCAACTTCGCCCTGCACTGCGCGCTGGCTGCAACACTGGCCGCGCTTACCGGGTGCGCCGATCCCACATCGCAGCCCCGGGCGTCCGCTGCTCCCGAAACCGTGCAGACGGGAACGGCGGCCGTCGCGATGCCCGACCGCTACAGCGCCGCCGCCGCAGAGCGCATCCTGCGCGCCGGCGGCAACGCGGTCGACGCGGCAATTGCCGCCGGCTTCGCGCTCGCCGTGACCTATCCAGAGGCGGGCAACATTGGCGGCGGCGGCTTCATGCTGCTGCGCGTCGACGGCGTGTCCGAATTCATCGACTACCGCGAGACTGCCCCAGCCGCGGCGAGTGCGGACATGTTTCTCGATGCCGACGGCGAGGTCATCGAGGGCTCGACGCTGACGGGGCACCGCGCCGCAGGCGTGCCGGGCACCGTGGCGGGATTTTGGCTCGCACATCAGCGCGCCGGCACCCTCCCCTGGGCGCGGCTGCTCGAGCCCGCAATCGAGCTCGCCCGCGACGGTTTCGAAGTGCATCCCGACCTCGCAGCGTCCTATCGCAGCGCGCTGCGTCGCCACGGCGAGATCGAGCCGGGCATTGTCGTCAATCTGCGCGCCCACTTCGGAGCGATGGACGCAGGCGACGTGCTGAAGCAGCCGGCCCTGGCGGCGACGCTTGGGCGCGTCAGCAGGGACGGGCCAGAGGACTTTTATCGGGGCCGCACCGCCGCGCTGATCGCGGCAGAGATGCGGCGCAATGGCGGCCTGATCGACGCGGCAGACCTGGCGAGATACACCGCTGCTGTCCGCGAGCCTCTCGTTGCCCGCTGGCGCGACTATGAAGTGAATACCGCGCCGCCGCCCAGCTCCGGCGGGATCGCGCTGCTGCAGCTGCTGAAGATGCGCGACGCGCTGGGCGATGCGTTCGCGGGTCTCGCGCACAACTCCGCGCAGTACGTGCATCTGATCGCCGAGATCGAGAAGCGCGTGTTCGCCGATCGCGCCGAGTATCTCGGCGATCCCGACTTTATCTCTGTACCGGTGACTCGCCTGGTCGCCGACGACTACATCGAGCGCCGCGCGGCCGAGGTCGATCGGCACGCCATCTCTAAGCTCGAGGCCATCGATCCCGGACTGGAATCGACGGATACGACCCATTACTCGGTCGTCGATCGCTGGGGCAACGCGGTCGCCAACACCTACACCATCAACTTCGGCTTCGGCAACGGCGTAGTCGTCGCGGATGCCGGCTTTCTGCTGAACAACGAAATGGACGATTTCAGCGCCAAGCCCGGCGTACCGAACATCTTTGGCGTCGTCGGCGCGGACGCCAACGCGATCGCGCCCGGCAAGCGCATGCTGAGTTCCATGACACCAACGCTACTGCTGCGCGACGGACGCACGGCCATGGTACTGGGCACGCCAGGCGGCTCGACGATTTTCACCACCGTGTTTCAGACGCTGCTCAACGCGCTGGATTTCGACATGAGCGCGCAGGAGGCCGCAAGCGCGCCGCGCTTCCACCACCAGCTACTGCCCCCCGACCTGATCTCGATGAGCCTGGAACTGCCCGACGAGACCCAGAGGCAGCTACGCGCGCGCGGCTATCGCGTCGAGCCCAACAGTTGGGGCATCTACGGCGACATGCAGTTGCTGTGGCGTCGCGAAGACGGCTGGGACGCCGGTTCCGACGCCCGCTATCGCGGCGAATCGCGCGTGATCGGCGGACCCTGGACCGCCGCCGATTAGCCCAGGCGTCAGGCTAGCGCCCGCGCCGCCGCCGCCATCGTCTCGACCGTGACGCCGAGCCGGTCCTCGCCCCAGGGCATCGGCATCAGCACCGGGTGCTCGACGCCCGCCTCAACGTAGCCGCGCACGAACTGTGTGACGGCGTCGCTGGAGCCGATGAAGTCGATCGCCTGGATCATCTCCGGCGTGATCGCCGCGAGCGCGCCATCGCGATCGCGCTCGGCCTGCCGCGCGCGCAGTTCGTCGACCTCGCTGGCAAAACCAGCGGCCCGGAACATGTTCGCATAGCCGTCGGCCATCGCATAGTTGAACAGGTCCCGGCGCGCGGACTTCGCGGAGCGCTCGAAGTCGCCGACGGCGGCATGAACGTAGGCGAAGATCGTCGCCGGCCCGCCCTTGCGCACCTGGGCGATCGAGGGCGCGACGTGCGTGGCCGGCAGATAGTTCAGCAGCACGCCGTCCGCGATTTCGCCCGCGAGTTTGAGCATCTGCGGTCCCAGCGCGGCCATCACGATCTTCGGACGACGCTCGCCGACACGGATGCCGAGCCGAAAGCGTTTGACGCTCCAGAAATCGCCTTCGAACGTCACGGCCTCGCCAGACAGACACTCGCGCAGGAGCGCGACGTATTCGCGCATCATGGCGATGGGCCGCGTCGCCGGCTGCTCGCCGTGCATGCGCAGGATCCCCGGCGCAGACACGCCGATGCCGAGCCAGACGTCTTGATCCGGGGTCAGCGCCTGCAAGGTGCTCGCGGTCATGGCCGCCAGCGGCGGCGTGCGCAGCTGGATCGGCACGATCCCCGTCGCCAGATCGATGCCCGGCGCGGCGCCGGCGACGGCGCCCAGCAGGGTAAACGCATCGGTTCCGTTCGCCTCGACCGTCCACAGCGAACGGTAGTTCATCTCCCGCGCGCGGCGTGCGATGTCGATGACGGCCGCCGGTCCGAGGACCGCGAGGCTGCCGAAGGTGACGCCGAGCGGCGTCGTGGCGGCGTTGGGCTGGCTCATGTGCTGGTCTCCGAGTGCATCGCGCCATTATCGACACCGTGCGCGTATCGCTCCAGTCGATTTCGCCGGTCGCCTTGAACGACGCACGCGGATTGTTTTCAATCGCAGCGAGGGCACAGTCCGAGGGGGGTAGTGTGGCGGAACCAACAATGACGCGTGAGGGGCTCTTGGCACCGTACCGCGTGCTGGACCTGACCGACGAGCGCGGTCAGCTCGGACCCATGCTGCTCGGCGATCTGGGGGCAGACGTGATCCGCATCGAACCGCCGTCCGGTTCGGCGGCGCGCCGCAGCGGCATCGCGATCGATGCGGCGGACGGCAACGCAGGCTCAGCGGACACCCTCGATTTTCTGGCATATAACCGCAACAAGCGTTCGATCGTTCTGGACGAAAGCGTGGCCGCCGACCGCGAGACGCTTCTGGCGCTCGTGAACCGGGCCGACATCGTCGTCGAATCGACGGGCGAGCTGGCGCGCTACGGGCTGACGCACGAGGCGCTGTGCGACGCGCAGCCGCGCATCGTGCACGTCGTCGTCTCAGCGTTCGGCAGCGAAGACCCGTACCGCCAGATGCTCGGCAACGATCTGGTCATCGCCGCGATGGGGGGACCGGTATCGCTGCAGGGCAGTCCGGATCGGGCGCCACTGCGCATCAGCGTGCCCCAGGTCTGGCGTCACGCCGGGGCCGAGGCCGCCGCCGCGGCCATGGCGGGGCACGCGCGCATGCTGCGCACGGGACGCGCCCAGCGGGTCGACCTGAGCGCGCAGAGCTGCATGACCTGGACGATGCTGCAGGCGATGGACGCACACGCGATTCAGGGTGCGGACTTCGAGCGCAACGACTCGTATATGAACAACGCGCGCGTGGCGATCCAGCTCGTGCATCCCTGCAAGGACGGCCATCTGGTCGCGCTGCCGCTGTCGAAGGTCGTCACCGGCTGCATGGACGCCATGCTTGCCGCAGAGATCGTCGATCCGACGTTTGCAGACGTCGATTGGGCCGCGTGGGATCTCGCGATCATGGAGCCAGACCCCAGTCCCTGCACGCTTGAAGAGATGACCGTCATCCTGCGGCGGTTCTTCGCGCTGCACACCAAGGCCGAGCTGCTGAGCTTTGGCCTGGAACGGGGCATCAGCCTGGCGCCGATCTTGAATCTGCGCGAACTGCAGGCGCTGGAGCACCTTCATACCCGAGACTATTGGCGCGAGCTGCGGCTATCGAACGGTGCGGCCACGCCGCTGCGCACGCCGGGGCTGTGGGCGAAGATGACCGGGCCGGCGCTAACGGTTCGTCACGCCGCCCCCAGCCTCGACGAGCACGGCGAGGAGATTCGCCGCGAACTCGCGACGCCGCTGACCGCGCAAGACTATCCCGAGCCCGACGGCGAGCTGCCGTTCGCGGGCCTGCGTGTCGCCGATTTCTCCTGGGTCGGCGTCGGTCCAATCTCGGCCAAGTTCCTCGCGGATCACGGCGCCGACGTCGTCCGCGTCGAGTCGCTTACCCGGCCCGACGTGCTGCGCGGCGGCGGCCCGTTCAAGGACGGAATCCAGGACATCAACCGCAGCCAGTTCTTTGGCGACTTCAATACGTCGAAGCGCGGCCTCGCGCTCGACATGAAGCTGGCGGACGCGCGCACGCTCGCGCGCGAACTGATCAAGCGCAGCGACGTCATGATCGAGAGCATGGCCCCAGGGGCGATCGCGCGCATGGGCCTCGACTATGCGCAGGTGCGCGAGTTGAACCCCAACATCATCATGATCAGCACCTGCCTGATGGGCCAGACCGGACCGGCACGGGGCCTCGCGGGCTACGGCTATCACGCCGCCGCCCTCGCCGGCTTCTACGAGGTCACGGGCTGGCCAGACCGCGCGCCCTCCGGTCCCTGGACCGCCTACACCGACACGATCGCGCCGCGCTTCATTTCGACGCTCCTCACCGCCGCGCTCGATCACCGGCGCCGCACCGGCGAGGGCTGTCACATCGATCTGGCGCAGATCGAGACCGCCCTGCACTTTCTCACGCCCGAGCTGCTCGACGAACAGCTCACCGGCCGCAGCGCCACGCGCATGGGCAACCGCCTGCCAGGCTGCGCACCCCAGGGCTGCTATCCGTGCAGCGGCGAGGATCAGTGGCTCGCGATCGGCATCGACACAGACGATCAGTGGTCGCGACTCGTCGCGGCCACGGACGGCGCGCTGCGGGACTGGGAGAACGCGGACACCGCCACCCGCATGGCCAATCACGACGCGATCGATGCCGCCCTGTCGGGCTGGACCAGTGAGAGATCCAGAGCGTCGGCAACAGAGAGCCTCCAGCGCGCCGGCGTGCCGGCCGGACCGGTGCAGCGTTCGAGCGACCTGCTGGTCGACCCGCAGTACCAGGAGCGCAGGTTCTATCGCTACTACGAGCATCAGGAAATGGGGCACATCCCCTATGCCGGCCATCAATACCGAATCAGCGACTACGATAACGGTCCGCGGGGTCCGGCGCCCGCACTGGGGCAGCACAGCTTCGAGATTCTCAGCGAGCTGCTGGGACTGGACGACGAGGCGATCGCCGAGGCGTACGCGAGCGGCGCGATCAATTAGGCGGAACATTCAGGCCAGCGAGACGCCCCACGCGCAAACGGACGCCGCGCGCCTTGCTCTCCGGGGCGGCGGCGCGATTGACGCGCAGAGCCGGTCAATTTGCGACACTAGTTGCGACACTAGCCGGCCGTATCCCAAACGGCCGCTAGCGCCGCTTTTGCCTACCCCCGGAGAACAGCCTTCATGATCGATCGCGCTCGCCCGCCGCGCCGCCGCTCCACGCCTCGCCAGTTCGCTGCGCTGGGTATCCTGGCGCTGGTTTGCACCGCCGCTTGCGAAACCGAAACCGCGCAGCCCGACGCCCCCGCGACGGGCCCCGAGGCCAGCTCGCCGGCTGCGACATCGGCGCTGCCCGCGGTGCCGCCCCTGTCCGAATCCCTGATGCGCAGCCTCACCGAGGAACTGTCCAGCGACGCCTACGGCGGCCGCGCGCCCGGCACCGAGGGTGAACAGAAGACCATCGCGACGCTCACCAAGGCCTTCGCCGAGGCCGGTCTCGAACCCGGCAACGGGGATTCCTGGCTGCAGAGCGTGCCCCTGGTGAGCATCGAATCGACGCGCATCACGCCGCTGACGATCGGCGGCGGGACTCAGTCGCTGAGCTTCGCCCCAACAACGGACATCGTGGCGGTGACCTACCGAGAGCAGGAAGCGGTGCGCGTGGACGACAGCGAGGTCGTGTTCGTGGGCTATGGCATACGCGCGCCCGAACGCGACTGGGACGATTACGCCGGGGTCGATGTGACCGGCAAGACGGTGATCGTGCTGGTTAACGATCCCGACTTCGGCACGGAATCACTCACTGGCCCGTTCGGGGGCCGGGCGATGACCTACTACGGCCGCTGGACCTATAAGTACGAGGAGGCGGCGCGTCAGGGTGCCGCGGCGGCCTTCATCGTCCACGACACCGCGCCCGCCGCCTACGGCTGGAACGTCGTGGCGTCGAGCTGGACCGGCCCGCAGTTTCACGCGGCGACTGCCGACGGCGGCGCCTCGCAGACCCTCGTCAACGGTTGGCTGCAGCTTGAGGCCGCGCGCAGCATTCTCGCCAGCGCGGGCGAGGACCTCGATGCGCTGACGGCCGCCGCGCGCGAGCCGAGCTTTCGGGCGCGCGCGCTGGGCGTCACGGCAAGCATCGCGCTCGACAACACGCTCGCGCGTACAACATCGAACAACATCGTCGGCCGACTGCCGGGCACGACGCGGCCCGAAGAACATGTGCTGTACACCGCGCACTGGGACCATCTGGGCCGCTGCAGCCCAGCACCGGACGGCGACGATATCTGCAACGGCGCCGTCGACAACGCCACCGGCACGGCGGCGCTCGCCGCGCTGGCGCAGGCACACGCCGCGGCCGGACCCGCGCCCCGCAGCCTGCTGTTCCTGGCCGTGACCGCCGAGGAATCGGGACTGCTGGGCTCCAGACACTACGCCGAGAACCCGCTGTATCCGCTGAGCACCACGGTGGGGGGCGTCAACATGGACGCCTTTCCGATGACGGGCCCGGCACGCGACGTCGTGGTCGTCGGCTACGGCAAGTCGGAGCTCGATGCCAATCTGGAAGCCGCGCTCGAGGCCGCCGGGCGGGTCGCGCGGCCGGAGCCGACGCCCGAAAAAGGCTTCTACTACCGCTCGGACCACTTCAGTTTCGCCAAGCTCGGCGTGCCGATGATCTATTTCGACGGCGGCGAAGATCTCCTCGAGGGCGGCGTCGAAGCCGGGCGCGCCTCGGCACAGGACTATGCCGACAATCGCTATCACGGTCCGAAAGACGAGTTCGACCCCGACTGGGACTGGCGCGGCGTGATGCAGGATCTCGAGATCTACTACAGCGTCGGCCGGCAGCTCGCCGAGTCCGATGCCTGGCCCAACTGGCGCGAGGGCGACGAGTTCCGCGCCCGGCGCGACGCCGACCGGGCGGGCCTGCCGGGCAGCGGCGCGAGCACCCTGGCGACGGCGGCGGCGCAGCAGTGGCTCGCACTGATGGACGCACAGCGCTACGACGACAGCTACGAGTCCGCCGCCGGCAACCTGCGTGAGCAAATGGGTCCCAACGACTGGCGTCGCCTGAATCGCAGCGTCCGGGCGCCGCTGGGCGCGGTCAGCGCGCGACGACTGGCGAAGGTCACGGGGACGACCACCGTGCCGAATACGCCGCCCGGCAGCTACGTGGTGGTCGAATTCGAGACCGAATTCGACGGCGGCGAGGCGGCGACCGACCAAAGCGCGCGGCGGGAGGTGCTGGTGATGACCGAAGAGAACAACGCCTGGCGGGTGCGCGCCTATTTTGTACGATAGGACGCAAGGCGCAGGGGGAGGCAGCGAAGAGCGATGAACACACAGACCTGGCAGATCGGGGACTTCCGCATCACACGGGTGGTCGAGATGGAAACGGCGGGCGGCTCGCGCTTCATCCTGCCCGACGCCACACGCGACGCCGTCCTGCCGATGGACTGGCTGATGCCGCATTTCGCGAACGAGCAGGGGCAGCTCATCATGAGCATCCACGCGCTGGTCATCGACACCGGTGACCGACGCATCATCGTCGATACCTGTGTTGGCAACGACAAAGAGCGAGCCATCCCGACCTGGAACCACCTGCAGACATCGTTCCTGGAGGATCTCAGCGCGGCCGGCTATCCGCCTGAGACCATCGACACGGTCATGTGCACCCACCTGCACGTCGATCATGTCGGCTGGAACACGCGGCTGGTGGACGGCGAGTGGTTGCCGACGTTCCCGAACGCGCGCTATCTGATCGCCGAGAAGGAGTGGGCCTACTGGGACGCGGTCGGCGACGACGACTACGGACCGGTGCTCTCTGACTCCGTGCGTCCGATCATCGCCGCGGGCCTGGCGACCTTCGTGCCGGAAACCTACGAGGTATGTCCCGGCGTCACGCTCGAACCCACCCCCGGGCACACGCCAGGACACGTGAGCGTGCACGTCGTCTCGGGGGCTGAGGAAGCGCTGATCACCGGCGACTGCTTCCATCATCCGTGCCAGATGACGCGACTCGACTGGTGCAGCAGCGCCGACTACGACCGGGGCGAGGGTCAGGCAACGCGGGAGCGCCTGATGGCCAGGTACGTCGACAGCGACGTGCTAATTATCGGCACCCACTTCGCCACGCCGAGCGCCGGCAAGGTGCGGCACAACGCGGCCGGCGGCTACTGGCTGGACGTGAACGGCTGAGATTCGAATCCACGGGCGACGAAACAACCCCTGATGTCAGCGAACGAAGAAGCAGCACAGTTTGCAACGCCGGCGGCGATAGCCGACGGGGTGCACGCGGATCTGCCCGGCGCAGAGACCGCGCTGGCCAAGATGTTCGGCCCGCGACTGGTATCGATCATCAAGCGGCGCGGCGCGTCCCCGCAGCTCGCAGAGGACCTGTCTCAGGAAGCGCTGATCGTCGTTTTGAAACGCCTCCGCGAGCGCGAACTGGACAACCCCGACCAACTTGCCGGCTTCATTCACCAGACGAGCAAGAATCTCTGGATCAACGAACTGCGCAAGCGCGAGCGGCGCCAGACGGCGGCGGATTCGGACCAGATCGATCGCGCCGTCGATAGCTCGACGCCGACGCCCGAGGCGACGGTTGACCAACTCGAACGTCGACGCCTACTGCGTGACCTGATCGATGCCCTGCCCAACGTGCGCGACCGGAAAATACTGCAGCTGTTCTACATCGACGGACTGCCAAAGTCGCAGGTGTGCGAGCAGCTGGCGCTGACGCCGCGCCAGTTTGACCAGGTGATCAGTCGGGCCCGGCAGCGACTGGTGCGCGCCGCCAACGCGGACGGACAGGATTCGTGATGGGCAGTCACACTATTTATGGGACAAGAGATTGTAGGACAAAAAAAGGGGCGGAGGAGAATTCGCTCCGGCACACCCCTCGCGTCCCACGGCGGCGCTGAATTCTCGGTAACGAACTGGTAAACAGGCCACCAACGGCGGCCGCGCATGCCCCTGAAAGGTGCTGCAAGAGGAGCCACGATGACAGACAGTAGTAAACAGACGTACTTGGACTTGATCCAGTGTCAGACCCTGTAACAGCGTCCGCTGACACCGCCACGACGCCGGTGGATACCGTCGTGCTGCAGCGCTATCTCGACGGCGCGATGGACGAGGCGGAGCTGGACGCGTTCGAGATCGCGCTGCTCGAAGATCCAGATTTGATCGCGGCGGTGGACGCCGAGGAGCGCCTGCGGGATGTGCTGCGCGACGCCGACCTGCAGATCGACGAGACGCCCAGCGCCGGACTAGCGGACGGCATCGCTGGCTGGCTGGGTCAGCGCCTGTCCCAGGCGGCCGTAGTGGCGCTGGGAATCCTCGGCTATTTCGCGTTCAACCCAGGTTCCCAGAGCGACGAAGGCGGCGTCCGCATCACCACCGCGAACGCGCTGACGCTGCAGACGTTTCGCGGTGCCGAACCCGAATTTCGCACCAACCAGGCCGATACGTTGCTGTTGCGCGTCTTTCCCGTGTATCCAGAAGGACAGGCGTACGACGTCGAACTGATGACCGAGGACGGCGAACTGGTGGAGGCGCTTGTGGACGTCGAGATCGATCAGCAGACGATCTCTCTCGTCGTGCCGGGGCTCGCGATCGACCACTATGAGCTGCGCCTGCTCGCACGCGACACGACGGGTGCCCAGACCCTGGAACAGTCCTATACCTTTGCCGTCGATCCCAAACCCGACCAGCCCTGAGCGAGCGCAGCACACGCGCCGTCAATCCGGCTGATCCGCGACTGGACGATCCCCGATGCGCCACTTCGAGTTTTGGCCGCCGCGCCTGTTCGAATTGCCCTACTACGTCGGTCTCCTGGCCGGCTGCGCCCTGCGCGGCCTGCAGCCGAAAGACCTCGCGCGCGCCAACTACGCGCTCGACCACGGCGAGATCGGCATCGGCTCGAAGGCAGAGACACAGTTCCAGTTTCCCCAGGAGCGCTTTCTGCCTACCGAGCATCTACCGGACGACGAAACCTACGGCCAGCGGCGCGCGCGCGGGCTGGCCTTCGCCGCAGCGACGGGCTACCCGCTGGTGTTGAAGCCCGATCGCGGCAGCGTCGGCAAGGGCATCGTCCGCATCGACGGTCCCGCCGAGCTCGATGCCCGCCTCAAGCAGATCACCGGTCCTTACCTGCTGCAGCAGTTCACGACCCTGCCTGTCGAGCACGGGGTGTTTTACACCCGTTATTGGGGCCAGCCGCGCATTACCGGCGTCAATCGCAAGCACTTCCCTCGCGTCACCGGCGATGGCACAACCGCGCTCGGCGAACTCGCCAGCCGCCACGAGCGCTTCACCCATCACTGGCACGCCTTTTTGCAGTACCACGATCTGCAGCGCGTACCGGCCGCGGGAGAGACCGTGCAGCTATCGTTTATCGGTTCCCACACGCTCGGCTGCAAATTCACCGACGACAGCGCCGGGCTCACCCCGGAACTGGCAGCGGCCGTGTTCGCACTCTTCGAGACCCAGCCCGGCTTTAATTTCGGCCGCATCGACGTCAAGTCGGCCAGCGTCGACGCCTTTTGGCGCGGCGAGTTCACCGTCATCGAGGTCAATGGCGTCGCCTCGTTGCCCACACACATGTTCGATCCGCGGCACAGTCTTGCGCGTGGGTACGGAATTTTCTTTGAGCACGCGCGGCATCTGCTGCGTGCCGCCACCGAGCAGCGGCATCAGTCGATGTCCCTAGCCTCCTATCGCGAAATTATCGCCGCCGTAGGTCGCAGCGCGGGCACGCTGGAAGCCAATCACAGCCGCCTGATGGGTGAGGCAACCGAGTGAAAACAGACGTGTTATAACGTCGGCGCAGCAGCCAACACACTCAGGAAAAGGGGGAAACCATGGGTGCAGACAATCGAGTCCGGACCATGGACGAATCGTTCGCCAAACTGCTCGAAGCCGACACCCATCCGGAGCACATCAACCCGGCGCTCAGAATCAACTCGCCTCTGCCGCCGGGTCCGTCTCTGGTACCCGTGGCGCGCTACATCGATCGCAGGTATCACGAGCTTGAGAAGGCCAACCTCTGGAGCCGCACCTGGCAGATGGCCGCGCACGAGGACGATTTTCCCAGCGTCGGCGACGTCGTCCCCTATGACATCGCCGACAAGTCCTATCTGATCGTGCGCCATGCGGGCGGCTACAAGGCCTACTACAACGCCTGCTTG
The DNA here is from genome assembly GCA_039029135.1 of Pseudomonadota bacterium. Classification (GTDB taxonomy): domain Bacteria; phylum Pseudomonadota; class Gammaproteobacteria; order Pseudomonadales; family Azotimanducaceae; genus JALZVT01. The sequence goes on from JBCCGT010000007.1 coordinate 197,790, forward strand.
CACCGCGGTCGCAAGCTGCGCGAGATTCGCGCACGCGGCCTGTCGGAACTGCGCTGCCCGTTCCACGGCTGGACCTGGAACCTGGATGGGACGCTCAAACAGGTGCCCTGCGCCTATGACTACGCGGGGCTCGATCGTTCCGAAGAATCGCTGCCGGAGGTCAGGCTTGAGATCTGGGGACGCTTCATCTTCATCAATCCCGATCCCAATGCCCAACCGCTGGCGGAGTTTCTGGGGGATCTCGGCAAGCAGTTTACGCTGCTGCCGTACGAGCGCCGCTACAAGCAGGCGCACGTTGCGAAGGTCATCCGCGCCAACTGGAAGACGGTCCAGGAAGCGTTCATGGAAAGCTATCACGTGCTGATGACCCACCCGCAGATTCTCACCGGCGGGGCGAACGACCTGTGCACCAAGTACGACGCGTTCGAAAACTACTCGCGTGCGATCCGCTGCGGCGCGCTGGAAGGGGACGAGATGCCGCGCTTCGATCCCGAGGCGGGCGAGAACGGTTCAACCTTTCTGCGCCATCCGCTCAACGGCTGGACCTACGAGTGCATCGAGCCCGGGCGCGTCCGCGTTACGACGACCAAGGGCGTTACCGGGCTGTTCGACGCCGACGGCACCTGGCTTGAGGGCGAACTAAAGGAGTGCAACGTGCACCTGTGCCTGTGGGCCGGCGGCGAGCAGGTGCAACAGCAGCCGACCGCGCGCATTCGCGAGAACGCGATTCCAGACGCCGTGCGCGAAAAACTGGGACCGGAGGCATCGGCAAACGCGCTGAACGCCGAGATGCAGCGGCAGATGCTCGCGAGCGTCGTGCCGTCGATCGCCCAGACCATTCCTGACGTCGAACTGTATTCGTCGATCTATCTCAGCGTATTCCCCAACTGGCATCCGTGGGGTTCGTTCAACCTCATCAACTATCGCTTCCGCCCCAACGGCGACAACCACGAAGAGGCGATCATGGAGTGCATGTTCCTGGCCCCGATCCCAGAGGACGGCAACTTTGAGCCCGTGCGTGAGATTCACTGGCTCGGCATCGACGAGGACTGGACCAACGCGCCCGAGCTCGGGCAGCTGGCCAAGATCTTCAATCAGGATCTGCGCAACCTGCCGTTCGTGTATCAGGGCATGAAGGCGACCGTGCGCGAACACCTGCGCCTCGCCGACTACAACGAACTGAAGCTACGCCACTTCCACGACAAGTACGGCCAGGTCGTCGGCGATTGAGCGTGATCGAGAAAGAGCCCGCCCAACCCGAGGCGCTCGCTGGCACCGCGGAAACGCGCGCGACCTACTCGCGGCGCAAATACGCATCGCCCAGACAGCTCAGACGCCAGAGCGGCATTCTGGCAGCCGCGCGCGACATGCTGGACGAAGTGGGCTATGCCGGCATGACCATGCGGGACCTCGCCAAACGCGCGAACGTCGCCCAGGGCACGCTCTACAACCTGTACGAGAACAAGGACGCGCTGATTCTGGCGGCGGTGGTCGAACTGCTGGATCGACTCGCTGCCGAGGCGCTGCGCCGACGGCCCCGCCCCGGCATCGACGCCATCCTGAACATGATCGTGGTCACCAGCGAGCAGATCGTCCGCACGCCGCGCTACGCCGAGGCGATGGCGCGCTGCCTCGGCAACGCATCCCCCGGCGATCCGCTGATCGAACAGCTCTACCGGCGCACGGAACCGCTGGTTGCTGAACAGCTCGCCATCGCGCGCGACAACGGCGAATTGCGGCCCGAGATCGATCTCGACGCGGTGTGTACGCACCTGGTCGCCCAGGGCTGGGGGGTGATCTGGGCCTGGGTCTTTGGCGCGATCCCGCTGGAAGCGATCATCGACGAACGCATTCGCTCTTACGTTCTGACGCTTAGCGGGATCACCGTCGGCGAGGCGCAGGCGAGTCTGCGGCGGCGCCTGGCGGATCTGTCGTCCTGAGCGCCTGGCAGATCTGTCGTCTTGAGCGCCTGGCGGCGCAGCGGCCCTAGCGTGGACGCAGGATTGACTGCCCCTCGATCATCGCGCGCGCGTCGGCGTAGAGGCAAACAAAGGTGGTGTTGAACTGGGCATCGACGATCGCGGCGTCGCTGCTGCGCGCTCCGAGCTTCAGATAACCCCGTACCAGCGTCGGCACGCTGCGCTCGGAACCCGCCGCCGGAGGCAGATTCAATTCGCTCAGCCGCACGTGCGCAATGCGCGGCGTGACGTTGAGTTCCTCAGGCGCCATGCATTCGCGATACAGAAACGCCAGCGCGTCGAGGTGCAGGTTGACGTCGGCCCCGGCGAAGCTCGCGCAGCCGAAGAGCGCGTCCGCCTCGCGCTCGATGATGAGCTGCGCGGCCAGCTTCCAGATCAGGCCAAGCACAATCCCGTTGCGGGTCTCGGGATCGACGCAAAACCGACCCAGCTCGATGAGATGATCGAAGCGCGAGCGCAGCGCAGAGACATCGAAGGCGTGCTCGGTGTAAAACGACTGTCCAGGGCGTAGCTCGCGGCTGCTGACCAGGCGCAGCGTGCCTACCACCAGACCGTCATCGCTGCGCGTGTCCCGAACGATGATGTGACTCGCGATGTCGTCCCACTCGTCGATGTCGGCCTCGACCGCATCGGCCTCATCGCCCGGCTGACCGCCGCTATCTCGCAGCAGCACCCGATAGCGCAGAGCCTGGGCTTGGCGCACTTCGTTGCCATCGCGGGCGAGTCGGGCAACGAAGGGACCCGCTCGCAGTTCCGGTTCCGCGACCCGCTCGATGCTGCGCTGCGGGTTGTCGACCCCGTCGTCGGGCTCAGCCACGGCCGGTTGCCTCCAGATAGTGTGTGGGCACGATTTCACGCTCAAGGCCGAGCGAGTTCAACAGCGCGCCGCGCACGACCGTCTCGCAGTGCTGCGCACAGGCCTTGCGCCCCGCCCCGGTAAGGCCAAATTCTGCCAGCGTTACCGGCTGGTGTACCGTGACTTCCACCCGTGCCGCACGCCGCCCAAGACCGTGGAGGAAGTGGCTGCCGAACGGCATCGGCAGGTACCAGGCATAGCGATCGCGCTCTGCATCCGTCATGGGCTCGCCGTCATAGTGGGTGTACGCGATTGTCAGCGGCACTATAGCGGCCTCGTCCGCGGCGGCCAGCAGGCTCGATCGGAAAGGCTCGACCATCGTTCCCGGCGTGCTGGTGCCTTCCGCGAACAGCACGTGACTGCGCTTGCGCAGCGCGGTCCGCAGGACCGCGACCTGCTCGCGCGCGCGGCGCGGATCCCGGCGCAAGAACAGCGTGTCCTGCAGCGTCGCGAGCTTTCCCAGCACCGGCCAACCGGCGACCTCTGACTTCGCCGTAAAGCTCGCATCCAGGCTCGCGCCGAGCGCGAACACGTCGAGATAGGAGACGTGGTTGGCCACGAACAGCACCGGCGCGCTACCCGGCGGCGCGAGGGCCTCGCCGGCGGCGCCCCGCCAGTGCACACGCAGATTGAAGCACCAGAGAATAAGTTCGTGCAGCCCGCGCAGCAGCGCCGCAGTCGGCAGCCGGCACAGGCGCGCGAGCGCGATCAGCGTGGCGCCGATCGCGACACCAACGACCAACGCGACGCCACGCGCCACCCCGATCGCAGGGCTCGCCGCGGCGTCGCGCTCGCCGGCGCTATGTCTCGGTATTGCAGTTGTCGTGCTTCTCACAGGCGAGCAGCACCGTGGGCCAGTTCGAGTCTGCTCGGCCGATCGCCGCATCTCGATTGCGCAGCCACTTGCGATCCGCACGCTTGTTGAAATTCAGATACAGCTTGCCATCGACGATGTGCCATAGATCAGGATCAACAGATTTCGTAAAGCCGTGCGATACGGCGAATGCACAGTAGCCACCATACTGGGGTGCGTAGCGAGCCGGGTCCGCAGAGAACAGCTCGCGATTTTCGATGCTCGCAAAGCGCCAGGTTGCGCCCATGTATTCAAACGTGATCGCCGGGTCGCCGCGCACCGCCGGCGCGCCCGCCGCCAGCGAATGATACGCCACCACATCGACGCCGCGAACCGCTCCCGTGGTGTCCGCGAAGACATCTCTGTCCGCCGCATGAGCGAGGCTCGCGGTCAACCACAGCGCCGCGCTCATGAGCCCCAGACCCAGTAGCCGGGTCGCTCGCCGCGGCCGCGAGGCGCCGCCGCAGGCGCGCCCGGCCAAAGCCCGGGCAGAGACGAATCGATTCAGCATGATCGCTCCTTTAAGGTACGAGTAGGGTACGAAACTTTGGTACAGATTGGCTCTACCGGTTCAGTCCGAACGTGCAGAACGCTGGTGGCGCACCGGGTAGTTCACTCGGTCACTACCCCGTTCGCGCAACGTTTGCGTGCGCGTTGGGCCGATCTTGCAGGCTTGGAGCGAGTCAGCAGGCGGAAGTTCCGCGCTCGCAAATTTGCGAGCGACGGGGGACGCCGCATGCGACACTGGTGGGATCGGAGAGCGAATCAGGCAAGCGGGAGAGGAGCATGCGAGAGAACACCACACTAACGGCCCTGCGGGCAGGCAAGTCCACAATCGGAGGCTGGATCAGCCTCGGCAACACGCACGCCGCCGAGATGCTGGCGCACGCCGGGTTCGACTGGCTCTGCATCGATCTGCAGCACGGCCTCATCGACTACACCGATCTGCGCAATATGCTGCCTGCGATCTCGACCACTGGCACGATGCCGTTCGTGCGCGTCACAGACAACGCCCCAGCAGAGATCATGAAGGTGCTGGATCTCGGGGCGATGGGCGTGATCGTGCCCTTGGTCAACGATCGTGCCGAGGCCGAGCGCGCGGTGGCCGCCTGCCGCTATCCGCCGGATGGCGGCCGCTCGTTCGGCCCCATTCGCGCAGCGCTCTACGGCGGGCGCGGCTACGCGGCCGAGAGCAACCAGCAGATCGCCTGCATCGCCATGATCGAGACCCGGGCCGGGATCGACAACATCGAAGAGATCGCCGCGACACCGGGGCTCGATGCCCTCTACGTCGGCCCGGCCGATCTCGCGCTGTCCCTGGGTCTGCCGCCGCAGGGCGACACCGACGATCCGCTGCATCGCTCTACCTGCGAGGCGCTGATCGAGGCGGCCCACGCGCGCTCGCTGCCGATCGGCTGCCATGCCGGCAGCACGGCCTATGCGCTCAAGCGCCTCGAGATGGGCTTCGACTTCGCCCCTCTGGGCAGCGACGCCAGCTGGCTGATGGGCGGCGCAAGCAAGGCGGTCGCTGACGTGCGCGGCGCGCTGCCCGAAACGCGTGAGAGCACCGGCTACTAGCGCGGTTCGCCGCTCGACATCCGGGCCAGGCGCGCGCAAGTGACCAGCACCACCCCTCACAGGCTACCGCTCGCCGGCCTCCGGGTTCTCGATCTGAGCCAGGGACCCGCGGTCGGCATTGCGACCATGGTGCTGGCGGACTTCGGCGCCGACGTGCTCGTCATCGAGGGCCCGGAGCCGGCCCCACTCGATGCGCTGCCGGCCCGCCCGATGTGGCGGCGCGGCAAACGCACGCTGGCGCTCGACCTGCGCTCGACAGAGGACGCGGCGCGCTTCGAGCGCCTCTGCGCCGGGGCGGACGTGCTGGTCACCGGCCTGCGGCCGCGGGCGCTGAAACGCCACGGGCTCGATTTCGACGCCCTCCACGCCCGCCACGCGCATCTGATCGTCGGTCAGCTCACGGGCTTCGGCTCGAGCGGGCCGCTGGCCGACTACCCGGGCTACGAGCATGTGGTCGCCGCGGTCACCGGCCGCATGCGGCTGTTCGCCGGGACGGTGGAACGCGAGGGGCCGGTCTATTCCGCCCTGCAGGTCGCCGTGCACGCGAGCGCCCAGGCGCTGGCTAGCGGCTTGCTGGCCGCGCTCATCGCTCGCGGCGACGGTCCCGGGCGGCTGGTCGAAACCAGCCTGCTGCAGGGCATCCAGGCCTACGAACAGGGCGCAATGCTGGCCACCCAGTTTCGAGACCAACTCGGCGAACTCTACGAGCGGCTGGTGCCCGCACCCGACGTCGTCCCAACGCCGAGCCTCTACTATCACCCCGCGCAGGCCGCCGACGGTCGCTGGCTGCAGTTCGGCAACCTGCTGCCGCACCTGTTCGACAACTTCCTGCTCGTGACCGAACTGATCGACATCGTGGCCGACCCCGAGTGGCAGCCGGCGCAGCTCGCGCTGCCGCCGGCAAAGCAGGAAGCGTTTCGCGAACGCATGCTCGCGCGCGTCCAGGAGCGCACGGCAGCGGACTGGCAGGCGGCCATGATCGCCAACGGCGGCGTGGTCGGCGGGCCCTATCAGACGACCCAGGAGGCGCTGCGCGACCCGGACATCGTGGCCAACGGCCACGTCGTCGAGCGGGCCGAGGGCGGGGTCCAGATCGGCCCGCTCGCGCGCCTGACCCGAACGCCGGGGCGGCCCGGCGCAGCCGAGCAAGTAGATCCGACGGGCGCTGGCTGGGCGAGCGAATGGGCGGCTAGTCCGCGTCCGCTACCCCAGGCTCAAGAGAAGACCCAGGGAACACCCGCGGCTACGACTGCCCGGCAGGCGCCGTTGACCGGCATCCGCGTCCTCGAAATCGCGACCATCATCGCCGCGCCTATGGGGGCCGCCAATCTGGCCGACATGGGCGCCAGCGTCACCAAGGTCGAGCAGCTCAGTGGCGATCCCTATCGCGGCCTCGGCCTCGGCGTCGGATCGACCCGGGTCAACGCCGGCAAGCGCAGCATCAGCCTCGACCTGAAGTCGGCCGCGGGGCTTGAGATCGTGTGCCGGCTCGCCGCCGAGTCGGACGTCCTGATTCACAATTTTCGGCCGGGCGTGCCCGAGCGCCTGGGCATCGATTTCGACAGTCTGGCCGCCATCAATCCGGATCTGGTGTATCTGCAGGTCAACGGCTACGGGCCCGACGGTCCGGGCGCACAGCGGCCGAGCACCCACCCGATCCCCGGGGCGGCGCTCGGCGGCGTGCTGCTGCAGCTCGGCGATTGCGTGCCCCACGAGCGTCTCGATATCGACGCCCTACGATCCTGGTGTCCGCGCATCATGCGCGCGAACGAGGTCAATCCGGATCCGAACACCGCGGCCGTGGTCGCTACCAGCGCGCTGCTCGGACTGGCCGCACGCGATGCGCTGCGACGCGACCCCGAGGCGACCGGCGCGGGCCAGCGCATCCTCATCGACATGTACGGCGCCAACGCCTACGCCAACAGCGACGACTTCCTGGACTATCCGAGCAAGCCACCCCGTGCGCTGCCCGATGCGCTGGGCCTGGGTCTGAGTCCCACCTACCGCCTATACCCGTGTGCCGCGGGTCAGTGGTGTTTCCTCGCACTGGTCAGTGACACCGAACGCGCGCGCTTTCGCGACGTCCTGGCGCGCGCAGGTCTCGTCGCGCCGGATCTGGCGCTGCAGAGCGGCGACGATGCGGCAACGGCGGACGCGCTCGCCGCGCTGTTTGCGACCCGCAGCGCCGACGACTGGGAGGCACTGCTGGCCGCCGACGCAGGGTTGGGCTGCGTGCGCGCCGACGGCCCGCCGCCGAACGAATTCTGGCTGCGTGACGCCCACGCTCGGCGCTACAGCGCACCCGTGTCACACTCGCGCTGGGGCGACTATCAGCGCCCGGGTTCCGTGCTGCACTTCGACGGCCGGCAACTGCCGCTGGCCGGGGCGCCCCTCGCGGGCGCCGATGCGAAACCGATACTGACCGAGCTGGGCTACGATTCTGAATCCATCGCGGACCTGTTCGAGCGCGGTGTGCTGTGGCAAGAAGAAGCAGAATCAAATTGAAATAACAAGAACAACCGATTGAATTCACTTAGCTTTTATCAGGTTCACAAGTCCTACAGCGAGATCCAGGTGCTGCGCGGGCTCGACCTCAGGGTCGGCGAGGGCGAGGTCTACGGCTTTCTCGGCCGCAACGGCGCAGGCAAGTCCACCGCCCTGCGCGCGGTCATGGGCATCAACCGCATCGACGCCGGCCGCATCGAACTGTTCGGTGAGCCGGTCCTGGCAAGCGATCCGCTGCCACGCCGCTACGTCGGCTATGTGGCCCAGGAACAACACTTCTACGACTGGATGACCGCGCCCCGCGCGGGTCGCTTCGTCGGCAGCTTCTATCCAGACTGGGACGCGCAGGAGTTCGCGCGTCTGCTGGCGCGTCTCGAGGTCCCAACCGACCGACGCATCCGCGCGTTCTCGGGCGGCATGACGGCGAAGCTCGCGCTCGCGCTCGCGCTTGCGGCGCGCCCGCGGCTGCTGGTTCTAGACGAGCCCACCGCGGGCATGGATGCCGTGGCCCGCCGCGAGTTCATCGACATCGTGCGCGCCCAGGCGCGCGAGGACGGCCGGACCACCGTGTTTTCCTCCCATCTCATCGACGAGGTGGAACGCGCCGCGAGTCAGGTCGGCATCATCGAGGCCGGCGTGGCGCGCTTCGAGGGCAGCCTGGATGCGCTGCGCGGTGCCGTGCAGCAATTCCACAGCAGCCGAGCGCTGACCGGGCGGGAACCCAGCGCCGCGATAACCGATCTGTTCGGCGCGGCAGCGGCGCGCGTGACCGTGCTGGCGGACGAGACGCACGACGGGACGCGAACGCTGACGCTGGAGACGCCGCCCGGCCTGCCGCCGGCGCGCCCGGTGTTCGGCTGGCAGCCGGTGGCGCTCTCACTCGAGGATCGCTTCGTGGCCCTCGTCGGCAACAGCGGCTGAGGCCGAACGCCGTGCGAGCCATGATCGCCAAGGACCTGAGCGCCAACGGCCTCGCGCTTGGCGGCCTGGTGCTATTGACCACCCTCGCCATGCTCGCGTTCATTGCGCAGATCAACCTGGGTCGATCGGTGCTCAGCTATCTGGGTACGGTCACGCTGTTCGCCGGCGCCCCGGCGATCGTGCTGTCCCTGATTGTCGGCCATCTGTTCGTCAGCTCGGAGTATCTGAGCCACACCCAGCGCTTTTTAGAGGCGCTGCCGATCCGGCGGACGAGCATTCTGGGCGCGAAGTTCGTGAGCGGCCTGGGTGCCCTGTGGCTGCTCGGCGGCATCGCGCTCGGGCTAGGTGCCTACGCCGCGCGCGCGGAATTTCTGGAGCCGCGCTTCATCGCCCTGATGAGCGCGCGGCTCGGGGTCTGGCTGCTGTTCGTCTGGAGCGTGGTGTTTCTGATTTCGCTGCTCGGCCGCTGGCGTCTGGCCTGCGCCGCGGTGCTGGGCGTCGGCTACTACCTGATCACGCTCATGAGCGATTTCGAGTTCTCCCGCGCGCCGCCGCAGACACTCATCGATTCAAACCTGTTCGCGTTCGAACGTCACGCCTGGCCATGGCGCGACCTCGGCATCACGCTAATCCTGAGCGCCGCGATAACGGCGCTCGCCATGGGTCTGGGACGACTGCGCGACGGCTCGTTTGCCGAGGCGCTGGCGCGACCGTTGACCACCCGGGCGCGGACGTTTCTGGGCGCACTGGTTGTGGTGCTGACAGGCGTGCTGGTCATGCTGCCCGAGCGCGAGGACCCGGTGCCGTTCACCTTCACAGGCGAGGCGGTGAGCGAGACCACGAAGGTCGCGATCAGCTATCACCATCCGGCGTACGCCGCCCGGGCAGAGCAACTGCTTGCGGAGCTCACGCCCTTTTTCGAGCCCCTGGCGAAGCTGCTGGACAGCCCGCCGGGGTTCCGCCTGCACATTACGCTGAACACCGACATCGAACCCTGGCAGTACTTCACCCCGCGCACCGACAAGGTGTTCGGCGTCGACGCTCAGGCAAACTTTGCGGGATCGGAGGCCGACTGGAGCCTGACCACCTTCGTTGCGTTCGGCGTGCACCAGTGGCTGTCGGCCGCCTCTAATTTTCGCGTCACGGTGGAACAGCGACACTGGCTGACCGACGGCTTCTCGCTGTGGTGGGCCTACCACGCCGATCAACCCGCGCCGCCGTTAGACGGCCCCCTCGAAGCCCGGCTCGTGGAGGCCCTGTTCGCGGTGGGCCGCCGCGGCATCAAGGGCGATCCGCTGCGCTACTGGGACAGCACCGGCGACGCGCTCGGCGACGATCTCGCGATGGCCTACGGCTATCTGGGCTGGCGGGTCTTGCAGGATGCGGCCGGACACGACGCGCTGCTGCGGCTTGCTCGCGCCGAGTTCACCCGACCCGAATACGGCGACGTGCGGGACTGGCTCGCCGATCAACGTCATCCGCTGCAGGATCGAGTGGCGCAGGCAACCGGGCTCGAGTGGTCCGATCTGCTCGCACGCTTTCGCGCGGCGGCCGCTAGGCTGCGCGCGCGCGACGACTACGCGCAGGCGCTGGCGCGCCTGCCTATACCCCGCAGCGACATCGCCGCGGTCGACGATGCGCTGATCTATCGGCTCGAGTTCGACGCCGCACCGCCGCCGGACGTGCACTGTCTCGCCCTGCACGACCAAACCGGGCGCCTCGCGATGCCTATGGCGCGCGGTGCGCTGCAGGAGATCGAGCTGGTGGCGCGCGGGCGCACTGGCACGGACCGACTGTTCGAGCATCGGCTGACGGGCGAGTACGGTCCGGGCGAACACGTGTACGCCGCGATCGAATGCCAGTTCCCCTATCTGCGCGGTGGCGCTCAGCTGCTACGCCGACGAGTGCTAATGCCATGAATGCCCGCGCGCTCGCCGCGACAGCGCTGAAGGATGTGCGACTGACGCTGCCCGCCGTCGCGGTGTGGCTCGCTCTCTGGGCCGCCGGTGCGGCGGTGCTGCTGTTCGAGGCCGCGCCCGATGAGCGACCCTGGAGCGAGCTGTCCCTGCTCGACCAGCCGGACGTAGCGTTTCTGTATCTGCTGCTGGGCTTCGGCCTCGCCTACGTCTTGCTGGTGCCCGAGCGTATCGAACGCACCGTAGGGCTGCTGTGGGCGCTGCCAGTCCGCCGCGAGGCGCTCTACGCTCTGAAGCTCGCGGTCGCGCTGGTCGTCGCCGCCGCGCTGGTCGTCTGGGACTCCGCGTCCACAGCAGCGTTCTTCTCGTTCAACCAGCACTCGATGCTGGCGGCGCACTTTAGCTGGTCGGAACTGTTCCTCAGCGCGCTGCTGGGCTGGGGCTCCATCGCGGTCGGGATCGGCTACGGCGCGTTCCTGAGCCACCTGCGCCTGTTTGGTGCCGCGCTCTTTCTGCTGTGGCTGGTGGTCGGCGTCGCGCTGGCCGAGTTTCTGCCGCAGATCGCACCGCTCGCACCAACCCGCCTGCTCGACGGGGAATGGGTGCGCGGTGACTTTGTGGCGCCGGGCAGCGTCTGGCTGCTGCAGGGCATCGTCGCCTGCGTGGCCGCCGCCATTGGCTGCGCGCTGTGGACCGCCAGCGCCGACACGCCAAGCTCGACGGCCGGGAATCAGCGCGGCGGTTACTGGCGCGTCGCGGGCAGCGTTGCCGTTGCGATCATCGCCGTGCTTGCAGGCCTCGGCAGCAACACGGCGACGGAAGGCAATCTTAAGACCCACGCCACTGAGCGCTTTCGCTTCATCTACGACGCGCGTGATACGTCGCTGGCCGCACCGCTGTTCGCGCGCGCCGATGGCCTGGGCGCCGCCGTCTTCGAGCGGCTGCAGGCGAAACACGAGGGCCAGATACTCGCGGACCTGACGGACACCAGTCCGAATCATCTCGGCATCGCCGGCTGGAACAAGCTGCGCATTCAGCGCGACGCGCTGCGCGAGAGCGCAGAGCGCGAGCACGTATTCGTCCACGAAGCGGCGCACGTTGCCATCGCGCACGCGGCGGACCGACGCCTCGACGAACGCGATAGCGCAACCCGGTTCTTCAACGAAGGTCTGGCCGAGTGGCTGTCCTATGAAATTCTGGGTGCGACCCACCCCACCCTGCTGCTCGAACGCGCGGGGTTGCGCGACCTGGCGGCGCTGACCTGGACCCGCCACGAGCTCCGCTTTAGCGATCTGACCAACGGCGCGGCATTCGGCCGGCGGATCGACGAGAACGCGGTCTATGCTCTGGGGGAGGCCTGGGTGGGTAGCCTGAGCGAGACCTGCGGGGTCGACGCGCCGGCTCGCGTGCTCAGCGCGTTCGCCGATCCGCGCGGGGTGCAGCGTCTGGGCCCGCGCGGCTACTGGCAGGACGCGCTGCAGAGCGCCGAGTGCAATCTGGGCACGGTCAACGAGAATTTTGCCGCCCGGCAGCGGGCAACTGCTGTGACACTGGCGACGGTCCCCGACCTCGGCGCGCGCATCGCACCAGCGGGTGACAACTATCTCATCGCGATCACACTGCAAGGCCCGCCGCAGGCGCACAGCTATACCGTGATCGCGCGCATCCGCGACAACGGCGGCCTGACGCTGCCCGCCGCAGAAGAGCGGCGCTCGGGAATCGCCGTCGGCGATACGATCGAGGTGTCCTTGCCGCGCGGCGCGATCGATGGCCGGCGCCTGGAGTACCAGGTCGGCGTCGTGTTTCGACCCGGACAGCGCCCCTATTTCGGCCGCTGGCAGAGCGCCACGCTGGACTGACGGCGACCCGGTGGCCCTGGGCGTCCGCTGTCCGCTGGCGCGTCGCGCTAGCGATCAGGCAGACCACCGCGGCCCGGACAAACGCAGCGCAACGTGCGCCGTTTCACGCGCCGCACCTGCAGCAGCGCACCCGCGCCGGTCCATCGCCGGCAATCTCCGACGTTACGTCAAGAGGATGACAGAAGGCGGCGCCGCGACGCCCTATTCTCTGTCCCGTACTCGGGCAGGTCACGGAAGATGCACCTACCGGTATTTAGGGAAGACACCGGTGGCGCAGGAGGGCCATAAGTGGTGCAAGACGCAAGGATGCGCGTCCGGGTCGCTGCTTTCGCTTCGCGAAAGCAGCTCGCGCCAGGGCTTTCCGCAAAGCGGAAAGCTAAGCGCGACCGGTGATTACGAAGTTCGAGGCGCGAAAGCAGCTCGCGCCAGACACAGTTCACGGGCGAACGGAACGCCCAACCGATGGCCGGGAAACTGGCCGTAGCCGTCTTGAGGTCTTGTCCCCTCAGGACGGTGTGAGACGCGGACTGTCCGCCGCGTCTCAAACCGACTCGGTGCTGCCAGGGAGCGGCGGCACCGGGCCGGAATTACCGCGCGTTAGCGGCGCGGCTTTTCCTGCGCTTCGTTGACGCGAATCTCGCGCGAGTCGATCCGCGTGCCGTTCAGCTCCGCGATCGCGCGATTGCCGTCCTCGTTCGACATTTCGACAAAGCCGAAACCGCGCGAGCGACCGGTATCGCGATCCGTAATGACCCGGGCAGACGAGACGCTGCCGATGGCGGCAAACATCTCTTCCAAGTCCGCGTCCGTGGTACTCCAGGGCAGGTTACCTACATATAGTTTCACGTGTTCATTCTCCATAGCTCATCGGAGCCAGTGAGCGCTTGGCGTTCCCGGGGCACAATCATGCCGAGCGCGATTTGCGACCCCGGGGGCACCATGCCGACGGGCGTCTGTCTTGAAGCGATTGCCGATGAACTGGGCGAGGGACTAGTCTCGTAAAAGAAGATCGGAGCGGGGTTTCTCAACGCGTGTGATGGTACCGCATAATTCGCAGGGCGTCTGCAACGCACCATCCGACCGGCCGGATTGCCGGACACGACGGGGACAGCCGGGCGCGCCGCCAGGCGGTCGAGCGGGTCGCGATCACGAGCACCGAGGTCTCAGCATGAATCGAGCGTTGCGCGTCTATGGCGTGCCAAACTCCCAGCCGGTGCGCGCCGTGCTGTGGGCCTGCCTCATCGAGGACCTGCCCTTCGAGCTCATTCTCACGAGTCAGAATCGCGATGCGAAAACGCCCGCGTTTCTCGCCCAGGTGAACCCACGCGGCACGATCCCCGCGATCGATGACGACGGGTTCGTGCTGTGGGAGAGCCACGCGATACTCGTCTATCTCGCCGAGAAACACGACTGGCACGATCTGTGGCCGACCGATCCGCAGGCGCGAGCGCGCGTCAATCAGTATCTGCACTTCCACCACCGCAACACGCGTGAACTGGTGATCAACTGGAGCCGCACGCTGTGGCCGAGCGTGTTCAAGAAGGCGGATCCGAGCCCAGGGTGGCTCGCGCGCAACACCTTTCCGGGTCTTACGAACAACGCAGAGGTCCGCGCCCATACCCTCGAGATCATCGACGGCTGGCTGCAGCGGACGCCGTTCATTGCGGCAACCGCGTCACCCAGCCTCGCCGACATCGTCGCCTACGAAGAGCTGGGCCAAAACCAGCCGCGCTTCGCCAACTGCGAGGACTACACGCCCTACCCCGCGATCGAGGCCTGGCTGGAGCGCATGCTGCGACTTCCGCACCACGACACCGCCCACGAGATCTGGCGCCTGGTCGGCGACATCAACGCGATCGAGGGGGGAATGAAAACGATCGCGAGGGCCAATCGCCAGGCCGCGGCGACGCTGAGCGAAGCGGGTGCGGCGCTGGCTGCGGCCGGCACATAGCCGCCTGCGCCGGCGCTGGAGGCGCCGGTATCGGATCGCTAGTGCGGGTGTAGTCGCACCGGTACGTTCTTGATGCCGCGAATGAAGTTGTTCGGCAGGCGCTCGACCTCGCCCACCAGCTCGACCGAGCGAAAGCGCTTGAGAATCTCCTCCCAAAGCACCCGCAGCTGCATCTCCGCCAGCCGATTGCCCATGCAGCGATGCACGCCGAAACCGAAGGCGACGTGCTGCCGAGCGTTTGGACGGTCGATGATCAGCCGGTCGGCGTCGGGAAACACGGACTCGTCGCGGTTACCGGACAGGTACCACATCACGACCTTGTCGCCCTTGCGAATGCGCTCGCCGCCGAGCAGCGTGTCTTCCAGCGCCGTGCGCCGCATGTGTATGACCGGCGTCTGCCAACGAATCATCTCGGACACCATGTTAGGTATGAGCGCCGGGTTCGCGCGCAGCTTATCGTACTCCCCAGGAAACTCGTTCAGCGCGATCACGCCGCCGCTGATGCTGTTGCGGGTCGTATCGTTACCGCCAACGATGAGCAGCAGCAGGGTACCGAGAAAACGCTCCGGGTCTTCGTTCATCTTCGCGGTCGCGGGGTCTTGCTGCAGCATCGAAATCAGATCAAAGCTCGGCGCCTGGCCGGCCTTCGCCATCCACAGCTGATAAAACGCCCCCGCCGCCTGCATCAGTTCATCGTAGCGACCCTGCATGTCGATGCTGTCGTCGCCCGTGACTTCGGGTACCGCCGTGGTGATATCGGACCAGTGGATCAGCTTGAGCCGGTCTTCGTAGGGAAAGTCCAGCAACGTCGCCAGCATGCGCGCCGTCAGTTCGATCGACACCGCGGGCACCCAGTTGAAGGTCTCGCCCACGGGCAGGTTGTCGAGAATGTCGACCACGCGCTCGCGAATCAGCGCCTCCATGCCGGCCAGATTGCGCGGCGACACCGACGGCGCCACCGCCATGCGCTCGGGCATGTGGCGCGGCTCGTCCATGGTGATGAAACTCTCACCCTGGATCTCGCCCTCGCGCGCCGTTGGCGGATCCGCGATCGCGATGCCGCCCAGGCCGGCAGCGGACGAGAACACCGCGTTGTTCATGTCGACGGCCTTGATCAGCTCGTGACTCGTGACCGACCAGAACGGTCCGTTGACGCTGTCTTCGAGGAAGTGCACGGGGGCCTCCTCGCGCAGCCGTGCAAACCAGGGCCGCCAGCTATCCTCCATGAACCGCTCCGGGCGGCTGACATCGATATCGGCGAGCGGGGCGATCCGTGGATCGGCTGCGGCTGGGGTGCTCAAGACGGTGCTCCGAGGCGGCTGAGAACGTCAGAATGTCCGCACAAAGCAATTGATTCAACAACAGTGTTCGCGTTTCTCGCGCGCCCGCGGGCCAGCGCCCTCAGTCGAGCGCCCGTCCCGGCGCCGCGTAACGTATCTCGAGATCCCCTTCCAGCGTCCGATGCACCGGACAGCGGTTGGCGATCTGCAGCAGCCGGCGATGCTGGTCGTCCGTCAGCGGCCCCTGCAATTCGATCGCACGCTCCAGCACCTCGATGCGGCGATTGCCGTCTTCGCAGTCGTCGCAGTCAACGCGATGCTCGCGACTGTGTCGCAGATGCACCTGCACGTCCGTGAGTGGCCAGTCGTTGCGTTCGGCGTACATGCGCAGGGTCATCGACGTGCAGGTGCCCAGCGCAGCAAGCAGGTGTTCATAGGGATCCGGACCCAGGTTATGCCCGCCCAGCTTGCGCGGTTCGTCCGCCAGCCAGTGATGATCGTCCGTGTGCACCGAGCGCAGAAACTGTCGATTGAGCTCGCCAACTGTCACTCTGCCCGCTGCAACCACCGGCGGCGTCGCCGCCGCCGGTGCGGCCAGATAGCGCGAGGACCAGGCCGCGAGGGTCTGGGCGACGTACTCCGTGTCTTCGGCCGAGGACAGCAGGTGATCCGCGTCGTCGAGTGTGATGAAGCTCTTCGGGTGTTTCGCGGCGCCAAAGATGATGCCGGCCTGTTCGATCGAGACGGTGTCATCCAGCGGCGCGTGCATCACCAGCAGCGCCTTGCGCAGGCCGGCGATGCGCTCACGCATCAGCGCGAGCGAATAGTCGGCCACGAAGCTGGCATCGACGCTGAACCGCTCGGTACCCACCTGCACGGTGCCATCAGCGCGCCCCAGCCGCTCGACGACGTGTTCCGCTGACGCCGGCGCGCCGAGCGTCACCACCGCCTTCGCGGACGGAATCGCTGCCGCCGCCGCCAGCACGCCCGCGCCGCCGAGACTGTGGCCGATCAGCAGATCCGGCGCCGCGTACTCGGCCGTCATGAAGCGCGCCGCGGCGACGAGATCATCGACGTTGGAGGCGAAATCGGTGTTGCCGAAATCTCCCGCCGAATTGCCGAGGCCGGTGAAGTCGAAGCGAAACACTGCGATGCCCTGGGCCGCGAGCTGGCGGCTGATGCGCGACGCCGCCGCGATGTTCTTGCTGCAGGTGAAGCAGTGGGCAAACAGTGCGTAGCCGCGCGTGGCGCCATCGGGCTGCACGAGGGCCGCTGACAGACGCACACCCGCGTCGTTGGTGAACTCGATACGCGTGTTGCTAGCCATGGGCGTTGCTCCTCAAAGACCGCTCAAGCGTCCCGCTCGCCGGGACGCAACTCAAGGTCAAATCCGCTGTTTCGTCTTGCTGTACTATCAGGCGCATTGTCGGAACCTGAGGCCGAACATATGGCTTCTCGGTCGCAACAGCCACTGCACTCGCCGCCTGGTTTACGAGTGTTCCAGAGAATCGGACCTCGTCCGCGGCGGCTGACGCTATTAGTACTCGCACTGCTGCCGTGGTTCCCTGCCCTCACGGGTTTAAGTCACGCAGCCGAGGCAGCGCCGAACACCGTGGGGCTTGCCGAGCTACCCGATGCGGCTGATCTGATCGATCGTCTGCTCGAACGCAGTCGCGGCCTGTCGTCCTATTCGGAGGTCTCGATGACCGTGCACCGCCCCGACTGGGAGCGCAACTCGAGCCTCAAATCGTGGACGCGCGGCGAGGCAGACAGCCTGATTCGCTTCATCGCACCCGCCCGCGACGCCGGCAACGGCACGCTCAAGAAGGGCAGCCAGATGTGGACCTACACGCCCAAGCTGAACCGCGTCATCCGGCTGCCGAGTTCGATGATGTCCCAGAGCTGGGGCGGCTCCGATTTTTCTTACAACGACCTGGCGCGCTCGGACGAACTGCGCGAGCACTTCGATCACAGGATCGAGGCGGCCGGCGAATCCGGAGGCCAGGCGCTGTTCCGCGTGACGTCGATACCGCGCCCGGGCGCGCCGGTGGTCTGGGGCAAGCAGGAGCTGACCATCCGCGCCGACCTGGTGCTGATCGAGCAGCTGTTCTTCGATCAAGACCTGAAACCGCTTAAGCGCATGACCGGCCACGACTTCGCGGACGCCGGCGACGGGCGCTGGCTGGCCATGCGCATGCGCATGCATACGCTCGAGAAAGACGATCACTGGACCGAGATCCGCTACGACACGATCAAGTTCGACGTCGACGTAGCCGACCGCACGTTCACCCAATTCGCGCTGAAGAATCCGTGAGGGCACTAGCGCCATGCGCCTGACCCTCGCGCTCGCCTGGCGCAATCTGTGGCGCAACACGCGGCGCACGCTGCTGGCCGCGGGCGCGATCGCCTTCATGGTGCTGCTGCTCATCTTCGCGCTGTCGATGCAGTTCGGCGGCTACGACACCATGATCGATCACGGCGCGGGCGTGATGAACGGCCACGCCCAGGTCCAACATCCGGAGTACGTGGACAATCCGCGGATGCGCTTCACGCTGCCCGGCGCGGAGCGGTTGGCCGCATCGCTGCGCGAGCTACCCGACGTCCGCGCCGTAACGCCGCGCGCCGTCGGCACGGCGCTCGCGTCCGCAGGAGAAGCAAGCTACGGCGCGCTGGTCGTCGGCGTCGACCCGGCGCACGAGGGGCTGGTCTCCTGGCTGCCCGAGGCCGTACTCGAGGGCCGCTACCTGCAGCTCGGCGACCATGACCGCGCTGTGATCGGCAGGATTCTGGCCCGCAATCTCGGCCTCACGCTCGGCGACGAACTGGTGCTGCTCGGCGTCACGCCCGACGACGGCATGGCGGTACTCGCGGCGACGGTGGTCGGCATCGTCGAATCCCAGCAGGCTGAGCTCGATCGCACGCTGGCCCACGTACCGCTCGGGCTGTTCCAGGAAGCCTTCGAGATGCCCGACGCCGCGCACACCGTGGCGATCATGTACGAACACCACCAGGCCGCGGACGCCGGCGCGATACGGCAGGTGATCGACAACTCGGCGGGTGATGCAGAGACCGACGTGGCGCTGTGGCGACGCCTGTTGCCCGAGATCGAAACCATGATCGCGATGGACAAGGCCTCGGCCTTCGTGATGTACGGCATCCTGGTCGCCCTGGTCGCGTTTTCGATTGCCAACACCTTCGTGATGATGATCTTCGAGCGCACCCAGGAATTCGGCACGCTGCTCGCTATGGGCGCGCGTCCCGGCACGCTGGTCGGCACCGTGCAGCTCGAGACGCTGCTGCTCGCCCTGCTGGGGGCCGGAATCGGCGTCGTCCTGGGCGTGCTCGCGACCTACTACACGGGGCTGGCGGGCATCTCTCTCGGGGCCGAGTCGCAGCAGATCATGGCCGCGTTTCAGATGCCCGAACGCATGTACTTCGGCGTGCAGTGGTCGATCGTCGTGATCGCGCCGCTGCTGATGATCGCCGTGACTCAGATCGCCGCGTTCATCGCCGGTCGCCGTGTGCATCACATGCGCATCGTCGACGCGGTCCGCGAAGAGCTCTAAGCGGGTGCAGCGCTGGGCTCTCATCTTTGCGCTCGCGACGCGCAATTTCTGGCGCCAGCGCAGGCGCAACACATCGCTTCTGATCGCCGTAGCGATCGGCATGGCGGCAACGCTCGCGGGGGGATTTCTAATACGCGGCTGGCAGATGTCGAGCATCGCCGAGGCCGTCGACAATCTCGGCGGCACGATCGTCGTGCAACACGCAGACTGGAGCGCGAAGCCGGAGCCGAGATTCAGCGTCGCCCTGGACGCCACCAACCGCCAGCGTCTAAACGACCTGGATCGGCCGTGGCTCGCGCGCATCCGGGCCAACGTGTCGCTGTCGAGCGAGCGCGAGACCCGCGGCGCCGAGCTGCACGGCATCGACGTCGCGGCCGAGCTCGAGCAGACCGTGCTCGCACGCTATCGGATCGACGGCGCGTGGCCGGACGCGGAGAGCACCAACGCTGTCGTCGTTGGTGCCGCCCTGGTGGCAGACCTGGAGACACGACTCGGCAAGCGCATCGTGCTGATGACGCAAGACGCGCAGGAACGGCGCGCCGAGATCGGCCTGACGATCGTCGGCGTCTTTCACGCGCCGACCGAAGCCGCGGAGCGTGCCCGCATCTTCATGCCGCGGCAGGCGGTCGAGCGCCTGCTGAACATGACGGGACGCGCCAGCGAGATCGTGATCTCGACGCCCGATCTGCTGCGGACCGAGGCCGCGACCGAAGCAGTCGCAGCCGCGTTTCCCACAGCTCGCGTGCGCGATTGGCGCGGCGTACAACCGACCATCTGGGCGATGTACCAGCTCACCGAGGGCATGGTCGTCATCTGGCAGATGATCTTTCTCGCCGCCCTGGCCTTCGGTCTCGTCAACACGCTCGTTGCGGCGGTGCTGGAGCGCACGCGAGAGTTTGGCCTGCTGCAGGCGGTCGGCATGCGGCCGCGCGCGATCCTGCAGCAGGTGCTGGTGGAATCCTGGCTGATTCTGCTCGCCGGGCTCATCGTCGGCGGTGTCATCGCCGCGCTGATCTATCTCTGGCTCGCCGACGGTATCGACGTCGCGGCACTGGCACCGGGCATGGACGTGCCCGGCATGACGCGCCCGCTATATCCGATCGTCCAGGCCGTGGACGTCGTAAGCCTAATCGGCGTGATCGCCCTGTTCGGCTTTTTCGCCAGCCTGTATCCCGCGCGCCGGGCCGTGGCTCTGGACCCCATCACCGCACTGAACCGTCACTAGGATCACCATGTCCGGCACCCAAACGTCTGTTGTGAAAACGGAAAACCTGAGCCGCATCTACGGCGAAGGCGAGATCGAGGTGCGCGCGCTCGACGGCGTCAGCATCGACATCAGCGCCGGCGAGTTCGTCAGCATCGCGGGCCCCTCGGGCTCCGGCAAATCGACGCTGCTGAATCTGATCGGCGCGCTCGACACGCCGGATGCCGGGGAAATCTGGATCGGCGGCGAGCGGCTCGGGGGTTTGAACAAGGCGCAGCTCGCCGACGTGCGCCTGCGTCGCATCGGCTTCGTGTTCCAGGCGTACAACCTGGTACCGGTGCTGTCGGCCGTGGAAAACGTCGAGTTCATCGCCCAGCTACAGGGTGTCGGCAAGGACGAGCGACGCGATCGCGCGCAGGAGATGCTGGCGCAGGTGGGCCTGAGCGGCATGGAAGATCGGCGACCGGGCGAGCTCTCCGGCGGCCAGCAGCAGCGGGTCGCGATCGCGCGGGCGCTGGCCTCGCAGCCCGACATCCTGCTCGCCGACGAGCCGAGCGCCAATCTCGACACGGCCACCACCGCCGGACTGATGGCGCTGCTCGCACGACTAAACGAAGAGCGGGCCACCACCATCATCATGGTCACTCACGACCCTGACGTCATGCGCGAAGCGAAACGCAAGCTTGCGATGCGGGACGGACGCATCGTGGAAGACACCGGGACGCCGTGAAGGCATCCGCGCGGGACACGATCCTGGGCTGCAGCGCCAAAGAACGGCAGCCTGGCGCCGCGTCCAGCGGTCGCAGGCCGCTGTTCTACGGTCACGGGCCGCAGCTGTGTCGCGTTGTTCTGGGCGTCCTGTGTGTCGCCTCCGGCGCGCTAGCCGCCGAATTCGAAGGCCGCTGGAAGCTGGTCGCGTCCGGTTTCGACGCGACCAACGAAGACATAGTCGCGCGCAGCGGCATCGACCCGGCCTACGGCCTGAACGCGGATCTGCGCCTCGGCTACCGGGACTCGCTCGGCAAGCTGTCCTGGGAGATTGCGGGCGAGATCACGGCGCTGCAGGGCGATCTAGTGCGCAACCAGGCGCTGGTCCCGTTCGGTGCGAACGGCGGCAGCGAGGGCGCGCTGTTCATCAGCGACGCGGGCCGCGCGGTCGATCTCGCCGACATCATCGACCGCGGCGGTCGTCACGCGATCAGCCAGCGCGTCGATCGCGCGGTGCTCGCGTGGCAGCGCGGCCGGGTGCGCGTGCGCGCCGGTCGCCAGGCGCTCAGCCTCGGCGGCGGCATCGTGTTCAATCCGCTGGACGTATACAGCCCCTTCGCGCCGACCGCCGTCGATCGCGACTTCAAGACCGGCGACGATGCGCTCATCATTACCTATCTGGGTCCGAGCGGCTCGGAGACCGAGCTGATCGGCGTCGCCCGCCGCCGCCCCGGCGAAAAGGGTCTATCCGCGGCGGCGAGTTCGTTCGGCGTTCGCCACCGGCGCCAGGTCGGCGCTCTGGAGCTAGAGCTGGGCGCCGCGCGCCACTACGACGACGACCTGATCATGGCGAGCGCCTCCGGCCCGATCGGCGGCGCGGTGTGGCGCATCAACTGGCTCGGCACTTTTCACAAGCGACCGGACGGCGCTTCGACCAGTACCCACAGCGCCGTCGCCAACATCGATTTCGCGTTTGGGTTCCGCGACCAGGCGGGCTATGCGTTCTTCGAGTATTACTACAACGGCTTCGGCGATCCAGCGGCGGCGGAGGAACCACCGCGACTCAGTCAGCCGGCGCTCGAGCGCCTCGCCCGCGGCGAGCTGTTCGTGCTGGAACAGCACTACTTCGCGATGGGCACGCAGCTTGGACTAACTCCGCTGATGAACCTGAACGCGGCCGCGATCTTCAACCTGGAGGATCAGGCGCCGCTGCTGCAGGCCGGGCTCGTATACCAGCCCGGCGACAATCAGACCCTGGAATTCGGAGTCATCGTGCCGACGGGCTACGCGGGCGAGGAGTTCGGCGGCATCACGCTGGGACAGGTGCCAGCGGACGACGGCGCCGCGCCGCTGCTGACGGGCACGAGCCGACAGGCCTATCTGCGCCACGTCTGGTTTTTCTAACGCGGCCCAAGACTTGGCGGTCGCCGCGCGGCGATGTTCAAACTCCGCCAATCTAGTTAAGGTTCGCGCTGCACGTGGTACGGGCCGTCAGAGCCCGGTTGGGGGACTGTGGACATCGAGCTCTTTGCGCTCGTCGGTTTTGTGCTGGCGGCCTATTCCATCGTTGCGAACGACGTCATTCAGACGCTCGGCACCTTCATGGCCTCCAACAGCCAGCGTTCCTGGCAGATCCTGTGGCTCTACGCGTGTTCGATCCTGGCCGCGGTGCTGTTTTACGGCTACTTCGCGTTCGATGGCGACATCGCGTTCTCGCGGCTGAATCGCATCCCCTATCCCGAAACCGGCATCCAGTGGTGGCACGCCGTGCCGCCGCTTGTCCTGCTGTTCCTGACGCGCTTCGGCGTTCCCGTGTCAACGACGTTTCTCGTACTGACGCTGTTCGCGATGACCGGCGGCGCGGCCACCGAGGGCGTGCTGCAAAAGATGCTGACGAAGTCCGCGCTCGGCTACGTCGTCGCCGTCACAGCGGGTGGCCTTTTGTACCTCGCGATCTCGCGGAGCTTCGAGCGCTGGATCGGCGACACCCGCGATGAATCCCCCGCGAGCTATTGGGTGGTGCTGCAGTGGCTGTCGACGGCCTACCTGTGGTCCCAGTGGCTCATGCAGGATCTGGCGAACATCTTCGTCTATCTGCCGCGCACGACGACCGTCGTCGACGGCGCCACCCAGGTCAGCTTTGGCTGGGAGCTGCTGCTGCTTGCCACCTTCGTCATGCTGGTGCTGCACGCGTACGTGTTCGCCACCCGCGGCGGCACCATCCAGCGCATTGTTTTGCGCAAGACCAACACCACCGATATTCGCGCGGCGACCCTGATCGACTTCTCCTACGGTGTCATCCTGATGATCTTCAAGGAATGGAACGACATCCCCATGAGCACGACCTGGGTTTTCCTGGGTTTGCTCGCGGGCCGCGAAATCGCGATCTCCTGGGCGATCGGCGCCCGCTCCACCGGAGAAGCCATGCGTGACGTCGCAGGCGATCTCGCCCGCGCGGCCCTGGGTCTGGTCGTATCAGTCGCGCTGGCCTTTGGACTGCCGTGGCTGGCAACCGGCAGCATGCCCACGTTTTGAGCGGTTGCTCAGGGACCGTTTGAGCCGGCCTCCCCTCGGCCGGTAGTATCGACCAACGGGTTGCCGGGAGGGCCGCCCGTATTGGCTTGTCGCCATGTGGAAACACCACGCTTCATGAAGGGGGCCCATACTCCATGAGATACGAATCACCAACGACCACCAAGGCCGCAGCGGCGCTGCTTGCGAAGGAAAAAGGCGCCGCCTATGTCCTCGCGGGCGGCACCGATTTGCTGGTGCGGCTGAAGGGCGGCTTTGTCGAGCCGGACCTGATCGTCGATATCAAACGCATCCCAGCGGTGCAGGACGTCAAGAAGACCGACAAGGGCTTCAAGATCGGTGCGGGCGTGCCCTGCGCGGAACTGGGCGAGAACAAGGCGCTGAAGAAGGCCTGGCCTGGCGTGGTCGAAGCGGCCGAGTTGATCGGCTCCGACCAGGTACAGGGCCGCTGCACGGTCGTCGGCAATCTGTGCAACGCCTCGCCCGCCGCCGACAGCGTCCCCGCGCTGATCGCGGCGCGTGCCAAGGTGGCGATCGTGGGACCGAAAGGTCGTCGCACCATCGCGATCGAAAAGGTGGTCACGGGTCCCGGCAAAACGTCGCTCGCCAAGGGTGAGCTGATAGAATCGGTCACGCTGCCCAAGCCGGCAAGCAAGAACGGCGACGCCTACCTGCGCTTTATCCCACGCACCGAGATGGACATCGCCGTGTGCAGCGCCGGCGTCAACCTGACGCTTGAACGCGGCAAGGTAAAAACCGCCCGCGTGGTTCTGGGTGCGGTCGCACCGACCGCGGTGATCGTCGAAGACGCGGCCAAGGCCATCATTGGCACCAAGCTGGATGACGACGCCCTGAGCAACATGGCGGCCGCCTGCGAGGCGGCGTGCAATCCAATCGACGACAAGCGCGGCACCGTCGCGTTCCGTACAGAAGTCGCCGGCGTGCTCGCGAAGCGCGCCGCCAAGATCGCGTTTCAGCGCGCGGGGGGCAAGTAATCATGGCCGGTATACACGTCAGCACAACCGTTAACGGCGATCCCGTCGAGTTCGTCTGCCCGCCGGGGGAGGTCCTGCTCGATTCGCTGCGCAATCGCCTCGGCCTGATCGGCGCTAAAGAAGGTTGCGGCACAGGCGACTGTGGCGCATGCAGCGTCACGGTCGACGATCGTCTGGTCTGCTCCTGCCTGGTGCTGGGTGCCGAGGCAGACGGCAGGGAAATCAACACGGTCGAAGGCATGGCCGACGGCGACAAGCTGCACCCGCTGCAGTCCAAGTTCATCGAGCACGCAGCACTCCAGTGCGGTGTCTGCACCCCGGGATTTCTGGTGGCGGCCAAGGCGCTGCTCGACAGGAACCCGGATCCCACGGAGACCGAAATTCGCTACGCGCTAGCCGGCAATCTCTGTCGCTGCACCGGCTACGACAAGATCGTTCGCGCGGTCCAGGCCGCCGCAAAAGAAATGCGCAAAGCGAAAGGCAAGAAGAAGTAAGGCGCGCCTCAAACCCGCATTCGCCCATATTCAAGGAGACACTCCGATGAGCCTGGACCACGATACCAGCTACACGAATCAGGATTTCAAAGTCGTCGGCTCGCGCCCCGAGCGCCCTGACGGCATCGATAAAGTCACCGGTCGCGCGCGCTATGGCGCGGACGCTTTCGCACCCGGCCAACTCGCCGCCGGCGTGCTGCGCTCACCCCACGCCCACGCGAAAATCAAGAAGATCGACACCTCCAAGGCCGAGAAGCTCACCGGCGTTAAGGCGGTCATCACGAGCAAGGACCTGCCGGATCTCACGGGCGGCAACCGTCAGCAGTTCGACATCCTGGAGAACTGCATGGCACGCGATCGCGCGCTCTACGACGGGCACGCGGTCGCCGCCGTCGCCGCGATCGACGCCGACACCGTGAAGGCAGCGCTCAAGCTGATCAAGGTGGACTACAAGGTGCTGCCGCACGTCACCGACGTCGACGAGGCCATGAAGCCGGACGCGCCGATCGTGCAGCCGCATCTGCGCACGAGCGGCGTTCCCGACGCGCCCGACGTGCCGACCAACGTGCACCAGCGCTCCCAGTTCGGTCACGGCGATATCGAGGCTGGCTTTCTTGAGGCCGACGTCGTCATCGAGAAGAGCTTCAAGACCGAACAAACCCACCAGGGTTACATCGAGCCCCACGCCTGTCTCGCGACCGTCGGTCCAGACGGCTCCGGCGAGCTGTGGGTGACCACGCAGGGCCACTACAGCTACCGCAACATGTGCGCGTCGCTGTTAGGCATGGACATCGCCAAGCTCAAGGTAACGTCGAGCGAGATCGGCGGCGGCTTTGGCGGCAAGACCCACGTCTGGATGGAGCCGCTGGCGCTCGCCCTGTCGCGTAAGGCCAACCGCCCGGTGAAGCTCGTGATGACGCGCGACGAGGTGTTCCGCAGCACCGGACCGACCTGCGCCACCTCGATGGACATCAAGATCGGCGCCCGGCGCGATGGCACCATAACGGCAGCCAGCGCCGACCTGCGCTACAACGACGGCGCGTATCCCAGCATCTGGGGCATGCTCGGCGCGATGACCAGCTTCGCCTGCTACGACATCGCGAACGTACAGTCCGTGGCTTGGGACGTGCTGACGAATCGCTCGAAGGTTGCGGCCTACCGGGCGCCTTCTGCCCCCATGGCCGCCTTCGGCGTCGAGAGCGTCATGGATCTCATCGCCGACGAAATCGGCATGGATCCAGTCGACTTCCGCCTCAAGAACTGCGCGAAGGAGGGCAGTCGCGCCTCCTACGGGCCGGTCTATGGACCCATCGGGATCGAGGCCACGCTGCAGGCCGTGAAAAAACACCCGCACATGAAGGCGAAGCTGGGCCCCAATCAGGGCCGCGGCATGGCGTGCGGGTTCTGGTTCAATTTCGGCGGCCAGACCTGCTCGGACCTGAACATCGGCGTGGATGGCACGGTCAATCTCGCGATCGGTACCGTCGACGTCGGCGGCTCCCGCGCGTCCATGTCGCTGATCGCGGCAGAGGAGTTGGGCATCCCCTACGAGCAGGTGAAGTGCAACGTCGCGGACACCGGCTCGCTGGGGCACAACGACACGACCGAAGGCAGCCGCGGCACATTCAGCTCAGGCATGGCGACGATCTTCGCCGCGCGTCAGGCGATCGGCGAGCTACGCGAACGCGCGGCCAAGATGTGGGACATCTCGGTCGACGACGTGGTCTGGGAAGAGGGCGAGGCGCGGGCGACGGGCATCGAAAATTCGAACCTGCCGCCGCTGTCGCTCAGGGAGATCGCGGCGAAGTCACCGACGACCGGGGGGCCGATTGCCGGCCACAACGAGGTCGTGGCAGACAACGCGGGCGTGTCCTTCGCGAGTCACATCTGTGACGTCGAGGTCGATGCCGAAACGGGCGCGACTCGGGTGCTGCGATACACGGTCGTTCAGGATGCAGGCAAGGCCATTCATCCGACCTACGTCGAGGGCCAGTTCCAGGGCGCCGCCGCCCAGGGCATCGGCTGGGCGCTGAACGAGGAGTACATCTACGGCGAAGACGGCCGACTGCAGAATCCGGGTTTTCTGGACTACCGCATACCCGTTTGTTCGGACCTGCCGTTCATCGATACCGAGATCCTCGAGATCCCGAACCCGAACCATCCGTACGGCATTCGGGGCGTCGGCGAGACGTCGATCGTGCCGCCGCTCGCGGCGATCGGCACGGCGGTATCGAACGCCGTCGGCGTGCGTCTCGATCACGTACCGATGTCGCCGCCGCGAATCCTCGCGGCGCTCAAGGCGCACAGGGCGTCCTGATCGAGCCGGGGCCGCCCTGCTTCTGCGCAGGGCGGCGCCTGGGTTCGACTCGCCATGACCCATCTCGTGCGCGTTTCCGGTGCCCTGCGCGATGCGCTCGGCGGGGCGGACATGGTAGAGATCGAAGCGGACAACATCCGCGACCTGCTGAACCGCCTGAGCGAGCGTTATCCCGCGTTCGCAGCCCAGGTCGACGCCGGCGTCGCGGTCTCCATCGACGGCCAGATCTTCCGCGACAATCGCTCGCAGCCGATCGACGCCGGCGCCGAGGTGTTCCTGATGCCGCGGCTTGAGGGTGGCTGAGGCACAGGCTGCGACGACAGCAGGGACCGCACCGAATCCGCGGAACGTTGACTAATCTCCTTGATTTCAATAGCTTACGGGCCAGAGTGTCGTCCACCTTGGCGGCACCCGAAGCCGCGTCGCGACTGCGTCATACATGACGAGACACGGCCAATAAGACGATAAGAGATTCGATTAGCCATTTCCGGCGTCCATGTCGGGGCCTTAGTCAGGAGAGGAGAACAACGAATGATTGCCAATCGCACGCGCGCCTTTCACGGAGACGCGCGAACTTTCTTGTTATGCGCCGCCGCTGTTGGCGGTTTCTACCTCAGCATCGCCCCCGCCGCTCAAGCAGAAGAGATTGCGGAACGGGTGATCGAGGAGGTGTACGTCACCGCACGTCGCAAAGACGAAACCCTGCAGGACGTGCCAGTCACCATCACGTCTGTTGGGGGTGATCAACTGCAAAATTTCCAGTTGGACCAACCGCTGGAGATTGCGGAACGCATTCCAAACTTCAACATCCAGGCCGGCGGGTCTGGCTCAGGCGGCACGTTGAACCTGCGCGGGGTCGGCAGTTCTGCGATCAGCGCCGCATTTGATTCGGCGGTGGCCATCGAGATCGACGATGTCGTGATCTCGCGCATGCGTATGGTGCAGTCAGCGTTCATGGACATCGAACAGGTAGACGTACTGAAGGGGCCTCAGTCACTGTACTTCGGCAAGAGCGCGTCAGCCGGGGTACTGTCGTTCAGAACGGCGAATCCTGGCGAAGAGGTAGAAGGCAAACTCGGCGGTGGCTACGACTTCGAACTCGAGGGCACATATATCGACGCGATGCTCTCCGGTCCGCTCACTGACAACCTCGGCGCTCGCGTGGCGCTACGCTGGGTCAAGAACGACAAGATTTGGGAAAACGAAGCGCCAGGCTTCCCCGAAGATCGCGGCGAAGAGGACATCAACGCACGGGTGACCCTGGTGTGGGACCCGAGCGATCGCTTCTCGGCCAACTTCAAAACCACCGTCACCAGCCACAAGGCCGACGATGCGATCGGCAATACGGACATCCTGTGCATCGTACCGGGCGATCCACAGCCGAGTAACTTTGCCGGGCTCTCGCGGCCCTCAGGCTACGACTGCGACATCGGCGATGGCGTCACCCAACTCGCCGGTCACAACGATCCCTTCAACAACAACGTCGCAGGCATCCGCGAAATCACACCCTTCGAAGACTTGGACACTCTGCTTTCTCGGGTGCGCGCCGACTGGCTTCTTTCGGACAACGTTAGCCTGACCTCGGTCACTAGCTACTTCGAGATGAAAGAAGAAGGCGCGGCTAGCTATGGCTACGATATCAACGGAATCGGCAGCAACTACACCGCAAACAGCACCGAGGCGTTTGCGCAGGAATTCCGCCTGGCGGCGAGTCTTGGCGACCGCGTCGATCTTCAGCTCGGGGCGTTCTATCAGGATCGCGAGCTGATTTTCGATACCTCTCAGGAGGCGGTCGGCGGGGCAAACCTCGCGCTACTCTTCGGTCTTCCCACCGGCTCGCTGGGAGGAGCTCCAAGCACCGACCCCAACGCGTTGACCGAGGACTGGCGCAAGACCCACACGACCGATGCCGAAACGCTGTCATTCTTCGGCAGCATTACCGCCCAACTCACCGATCGGCTTGAGTTCAGCGGCGGTGTTCGTTGGTCGGACGAAAAGCGCAGAAACGAGATCGATGTCGGCAACGTCCACTACATATTCAACACGGTGCTGATGCTTGGCTTTGTGCCTAACGGCTTCAACTCGGGGACCATATCTTTCGATGATGACCTGTGGTCGCCCGAGGCGAGCCTTCTCTACCGGCTGAATGACAACGTCAACGTTTTCGCAGCGTACAAGACCGGCTACAAGGCCGGCGGCATCGACAATAGCGCGCTGCCAAGCGCATCGCTGGCCGCGGCTGCGGCCAGCGGTGACTTCGCTGACCTGATCTACGCCACGGAAGAAGGCAAGGGATTCGAAGTCGGCATGAAAGGCCGCTTCGCGGACGGCAGCCTGCGCCTCGACGTCACCGCCTTCAGCTACGTCTACGATGACCTGCAGGTGCAGAGTTTCAACGCCCAAACTGTACAGTTCTCGACGGCCAATGCGGGCGAGCTGGAATCCAAGGGCATCGAGGCAACCTTTACATGGCTACCACCAGTTGATGGGCTAAGCCTGTATGGCGCTTTCTCTTACCTGGATGCCGCGTTCAGCGAGTCGTTCATTCCCGAACCACCCGCGGGCATCACGGATCCGGCAATCATCGCGCAGTACGACCTGGACGGCCGCGCCACCTCGGGTGCAGCCGACTTCGCCTTCAACGTTGGTCTGGACTTCTATAGAAACATTCCAAATTCCAACCTCGAGTGGGGCTTCGGCATCAACACGAGCTGGACAGATGACTACGAAACACAGAACGAAGATCCTATCGGCTTCGTGCAAGACTCCTTCTGGCTATTGAATGCACGCGTCTCAATCGGCGCAGCGGACGGTCGCTGGATGGCTTCGATCATGGGTCGCAACCTGGGCGATGAGCTGTATGTCAGCACGAGTGGAGGCCGGCCGTTTGCGGACACCACGAACAACACGCTGCTTCCGGGCGGCGTCGGGCTCTCTGACACGGTGCTGAACTACAGCCGCGGTCGTCAGGTCTTTGCACAGCTAGAGTTCAACTTCTAGCCGCAAACGCCGTCCGCAAAAAGCCGGACGCACCCGCCGTCCGAGAGCGACAGCCCGCTTTACGCGGGCTGTCGTTTACCCTTAAGACGACCTGTTGCGCCCGCCTCTGCGAATTCCACGGCCTCCATAGATCACGCAGCTCGTGCTACCCTAGAGCGACGGTGAGGGGGGAACAACCGTGCTGAGTCTCGATAATCCAATGGATCGGGTTGGCGCCGAGTATCCCGATATCCCGCGGGACAACCTCGAGCGCATCCGCGAGAAGCGCCCGGTGCACCAGGCGAAGATCAGCGCTATCAAGGTGTACAGGATCGCGCGCTACGCAGACTACCCGAAGATCCTAATAAATCCTGAAGTATCCGCCCGTCGTGCGTAATCGCGCGACGGCGACATCTGTCGGCCGATCGTCGCTAGCCGGGCATGCTCGGACAGCGACGATGGAGATCGACGCAGCGTACCGAGACTCCTGCGAGATCGCTCGCACAACTCAACTCGTAAAGCACACATGGTCAGCCATGACCGGGAGGGGACAATGAGACCGTATCAACCCACAGCGACGGGGCGCTTGCTGCTGCCAGCCACATTCGTAGCGTGCAGCCTGATCAGCGCGTCGGGCTTCGCGGCAGAGGCTACGATCGAAGAGATCATCGTCACCGCGCGCCAGCAGGCAGAAACGCTGCAAGACGTGCCGGTGACCATCGCCGCACTGACCGAGGCCGACCTCGACCGCTACAACATCAACAACCTCGTCGATGCCGCGAAGATGGTGCCCAACATGGTCATCGCGCACGGCGGCTCGGGCAACGGTTCCAGCCTGCGCCTGCGCGGCATCGGTTCCAGCTCGATCTCGGCGGCATTCGACCATTCGGTCGCGCTGAACCTCGACGGCGTGGTGGTCAATCGCGGCCGCTTTATTCACAACTCCTACCTCGACATGGGCCAGCTCGAGGTACTGAAAGGTCCGCAGTCGCTGTACTTCGGCAAGTCGGCGACAGCCGGCGTCGTGTCCATCACGACGAACGATCCCGGCGACGAATTCGAGCTCCAGGCCGGCGGCGGCTTCGAGACCCAATACGACGGGATCTTCGGTGAGTTCGTGATCTCAGGCCCCTTGTCGGAGAAGCTGGGCGCGCGCTTGGCGGTTGGCTTCACCGCCAACGACAAGCTGTTCGAGAACTACTCGGCCGAAAACGACCTGGTCAACGCACCCATCAATGGCGCCGAAAAATATCTCGGTGACGATTCCATCAACGCGCGCCTGACCCTCAAGTACAACCCGACCGACACTTTGGAGCTGAAGCTCAAGTACAACTACTCGGAGTACGACAACGCTGGCGCCGGTACCGCATGGACAGAAGACGTCTGTCCCGAGGGCGCCGTCCAGCCAACCGCGATTCCTTCGGCCGCGGCCGTGTTCGGTCTGTTCCAGGGCGTTGACGACTGCCGGCTCAACGGCAACACGTCGAAGCTGAACCTGAATCCCGGGCTGCGCGCAGGCTTGCCCAACGGCTACGATGACGGCGTCTCAGGACTCGAGCAGGACACGCACTTCCTGTCGCTTACGGCGAAGCTGGATCTGGACAACTATTCGATCACCGCCGTCAGCGGCTACGTCGATCTCGACCACTGGGAGCTCGACGACTACAGCTATGGCGCAGGCGTGTTCGGCGGTCTGCACAACAACATCTACAAGAGCTTCAGCCAGGAAATTCGCGTCGCGAGCCAGTTCGATGGCCCGCTGAATTTCCAGGCAGGCTTGTTCTTCCAGGACATCGAGCAGGAGTTCGATGCCTATCAGTACGCCTTCAATGCACCCATCCTGCCGAACATCTTCGGTCCGGCCTACGCTCTTGTTGGCGGCGATCCGAACGCAACGATCATCGGCCCGGATCCAATAACGGGCAACGAGTATGACTACAACAAGCATCACTTCCTCGACACCACGGTCTGGTCCGGCTTCCTCGCCTTGTACTGGGACATCACCGATCGGGCAGAACTCACGGTTGGCGCTCGCTACACGGACGAACAGAAAGACGGTCGCATCGAGATACCCTATCTGCACGCTGCTGCTCTGCTTTTCGGCTTTGGCGCGCCCGAGTTGATCGACGATCTCAAGTTCGACGACGACAATCTGTCGCCGGAAGCGGCCTTAAACTTCTATATCAACGACAACACCAGCGTGTTTGTCGCCTACAAGCAGGGATTCAAGTCTGGCGGCATCGACAACAGCGCGCTGCCAACCGCAGCCCTGCAGCCGACAAACCCCGCGTTTCCCGACTTCCTGATTTACCAGTCAGAGGAGGCGGAAGGCTTCGAAGTCGGTATGAAGGCTCAACTGCTCGACGGTGCCATGCGCCTGAACGCGACGGCGTTTACCTACGAGTACAGCGACCTGCAGGTACAGCTGTTTGACTCCACCATCATCCAGTTTCAGACCTTCAACGCGTCTGCCTTGGAAACCGAAGGCGTAGAGTTCGATTTGCTTTGGAATACCAATGTGCCGGGGTTGTCTTTGCGCAGTGCCTGGGCCTTTACGGACACGGTGTATTCGGAAGACTTCATCAATGCTACGAACGAAAACCTAAAGGGCGAGCGAGGCGCCGGCAACGCAGAAATCACAGGTTTCGTGGGCTTTTCGCTCGATCGTGAACTCTCGGCGAACTGGCGGGTAAACCTCTCTGCGGACGCTCGCTTCACGGATGACTACCCCTGGACCGCCACGCTGGATCCGTTCATCCAAGACAGCTTCTGGATATTCGATGCCGCAATCAGTCTGTATTCCGCAGATGGCCGTCACGAGCTTAACGTGATTGGTCGCAACATCGGTGATGAGATATATGCCATCGGTGGTGGAGCGATTCCCGGACGCTGCCCGAACATTGACTTCTCGAGCGGAGCCCCGGCCTGCAACGACACGGGCCCGAACAGCCTCGACCAGGCTGCCACAACGCCTCTGGGACGCACGTTCAGCGTGCAGTACCGCTTGACTCTCGGGCGCTAAAAGGCCGGCCGGAGGCGCGAACCGCCTCCGATCGCCATCCAAGGGGACTGGCCGTCAGGTCGTCCCCTTTTCTGCGACGAAACAACGCTTCGTGCCAAATGCTACTCTAAACCGCAGGGGAAACTGGGGGTAATCGTGCTGAATCTCGACAAACCCATCGATCTGGTTAGCGCCGAGTATCTCGATAACCTGTGGGACAACCTCGAGCGCATCCGCGAAGAGCGCCCGGTGCACCAGGCGAAGATCAGCGTCATCAAGGTGTACACGGTCGCGCGCTACTCAGACTGCCAGGACATTCTGAAAGATCCGCGCGTCGTGCGGAATCGCACCACCGCGACCGGCGGCAGCCGTTTTCCGGTGCCCATGCCTATTCCGAAGTCGGTCCGCGTCCTAATGGAAAGCATGATTCAGGAGGACGATCCGAATCATCGCCGCCTGCGCGGCCTGGTACGCCGGGCGTTTCGGCCGCAGGCCATTGCGCGCATCGAAGAGCGCATCACCGCCTACGCCGACGAACTGCTGGATGCGCTGCCAGCGAACGGCCGCTTCGACCTGCAATCGCAGTACGCCTTGCCGATACCTGTGCGCATGATTGGCGACATGGTGGGCATCGAGCAAAGCGCGGTGCCTGAGTTTCGCAAGGTGATCGAGACGGTCACCGACGGTTTCTCGGGCCTGCGGGCGCTGAGAACGATGATCTTCGATCTGCCCCGCGCCGTGGGCTTCGCGCGCGAGCTGGTGCGGGAAAAACAGGATCATCCGGGTGACGACATACTCACCGGCCTGATCGAGGCTCGCGACGAGGACGGCGATCGGCTGACCGAGGACGAACTGGTCGCCATGGTGATGCTGCTCATCGTCGCCGGGTTCGAAACCACGGTGCATCTCATCTCGAACGGCGTGCTGACGCTCTTGCAGCACCCCGAGCAGCTAGAGCGGCTGCGCGCCGATCCGAATCTTGTAACGAGCGCGGTGGAAGAAATTCTGCGCCATCGCGGCCCGATCCAGAGCACCAAGCCGGGTTTCGCCACCGAGGACATCGAACTGCGCGGCGTCACGATCCCGAAGGGCAAGCCGATCATGCCGCTGTTCGGTGCCGCGAATCACGATCCCCGCGCCTTCGATAATCCGCAGACGTTCGACATCGCACGCGACCCGAACCGCCATCTCGGCTTCGGCCACGGGGTGCACTTCTGCCTCGGCGCGCATTTGGCGCGCGCGGAGGCGCGTATCGCCATCAACGCGCTGCTGGCGCGCTTCCCCGATATCGCGCTGGACGTCGACCCAAGCGCGCTGAAGCCGTCGGCGATGCCCGGCTGGCATCGATATCCCAGCATGCCGCTGAGAGTTGGGCGTCTGCGCGCGGCGGCCTGAGGGCGCGGCGCAGGCCCCGTCATGAACGCAGACGTTACCGCAGCGCCCTCAGCAGACGCGACCGCTGACGCCGAGGGCGACTATCCCGGACTGGGCACCGCGTCCTACTGCCTCGCCTTGCTGTTTCTCGCCTACATCCTCTCGTTCATCGATCGATCGATCCTGGCGCTGCTCGTCGGGCCGATACGCGAAGATTTCGGCATCAGTGATTTCCAGTTCAGCCTGATTCAGGGCCTCGCCTTCTCGCTGCTGTATACCGTCGCCAGCCTGCCGCTCGGCCGCCTGGCGGATCGTTTCTCGCGCAAGTTCATCGTCGCCGGCTCCGTCGCGTTCTGGAGTCTCGCGACCGCGGCCTGCGGCATGA
Organism: Pseudomonadota bacterium; assembly: GCA_039029135.1. Classification (GTDB taxonomy): domain Bacteria; phylum Pseudomonadota; class Gammaproteobacteria; order Pseudomonadales; family Azotimanducaceae; genus JALZVT01. Next base: position 233,043 of record JBCCGT010000007.1, read on the forward strand.
CCAAGAGTTTCGGCCAGCTATTCGCGACCCGTATGGCGGTCGGCGCCGGCGGGGCCGGCCGCGCCCC